>NZ_JBFTQU010000008.1:0-162668 GCF_056399165.1 Stenotrophomonas sp. 01N47 | reverse complement strand
GGTCGCTCGCTGCGCTCGCTCCGTGTCGACCAAGGTCGACACCTACCAATAGTCCCGCGTGCCGACAACCGCCGTTACCAACAGCCGCGGGAAACTGTCGAAGGCGGGGTACTGTGGGTTTGCGGGGTGTCCGCGGCATGGATGCCGCGGCCAAGCCCCCAGGGATGGGTTCACGGCGTCCCCCGCCAACCCACCCCGCCCCGCCAAGCGCGGCTTTTGCTCCAAGCGACCAGCCACGAGGGGCTCAGCCGTTCGCCGCCGCAAACACCGGCCGCGTCAGGTTGTCCGCCTCGCCATCAGTGCACAGCACTTCGTCTTCAATGCGGATGCCGCCGTACGGACGGAAGAAGTCCACCCGCTCCCAGTTGATTGCATCGCCATGACCGGCGGCCTTCACTTCGTTCAACAGCATGTCGATGAAGTACAGGCCCGGCTCGATCGTCACCACCATGCCCGGCTCCAGCACGCGGGTCAGGCGCAGGTACGGATGGCCCGTCGGACGCTCGATGCGGCCGCCTTCATCGCTGGCCGCGAAACCGGCCACGTCATGCACCTGCAGGCCGATCAGGTGGCCGATGCCATGCGGGAAGAACGCGGCGCTGACGCCGGTTTCCAGCGCGGTCTGCGGCGACACCTTGATTACGCCGAAGTCCTTCAGCACGCCCATCAGCGACAGATGCGCGTCAACATGCAGCTGCTTGTAGTCAAAGCCCGGACGCACCGCTGCGCACATCTGCTGCTGGGCGGCATCAACGGCTTCGATCATCGCCGCGAACTCATCATGGCCGGCGGCGGCGTAGGTGCGGGTGATGTCGCTGGCATAACCATACGCGCTGGCGCCGGCGTCGATCAGGAAGCTGCGCAGCGGCTGCGGGGCCTTGCGGCCCAGTTCGGTGTAGTGCAGCACCGCCGCATGTTCATTCAGGGCCACGATGTTGCCGTACGGCAGTTCAGTGGTGTCCTGGCCCACTGCCTGGCAGTACGCCATGTGGATGCTGAACTCGTCGGCGCCGTTGCGGAACGCCGCTTCGGCTGCCCGATGGCCGCGCACACCCAGCACCTGCGCCTGGCGCATCAGGGCGATTTCATACGGCGTCTTGCTGCCACGATGCCATTCCAGGTAGTTCACCACCGGCGCCGGGTTATTCGGCACATACGCGCCCAGCGCGCTCTGCGGTTCACCCAGGATCGCGCAGCGCGCCGGGTCGGGCGGCAGCAGTGCCAGCGCTTCGTCCGGCGTGCGAATGATGTGGATGTCGAAGTGCTCGACCCACCAGCCGCTCGGTGCATCCGGCACCACATGCCAGTAGTCGAACGGCTGGTGGAAGATCACCGCCGGACGCTTGCCCGGGGTGAACACGATCCAGCTGTTGGGTACACGGGTCAGCGGCAGCCAGGCCTTGAACTGCGGGTTGACCGCATACGGGTAGTCACGGTCGTCGAAGACCTGGTAGTGCAGGGTGCCGCTGGGCACCACCAGGTGGTCGAAGCCGCCGCGTGCCAGCGCCTGCTCGGCGCGTCGGCACAGCACGGCCAGGTGGTCGGGATACAGGGCGCCGGGGTCTTGCTGGATCATTGCGGTGGCTCGACACGGAAAACGGCCCTAGATTCTGCCGGATACCGACGCAATCCGCTGTGCCGGAACCGGCACTCAGCCCGTCGAAACCGGTGTCTCGTCGTTGTCTTCGCCGATCCACCGGCGCAGCAGCTGCCGATGCTCGCGTGACAGGGTCAGGAAGCGGAAGCCCGCCCAGCTCTGGCCGGGTGCATGCGCCGGTTCGCTCCACAGCAGGTGTACGCCGACGTCGATCCACTCGCTGCTGCCATCGGCCAATGGCAGCGGGAAGCGCAACTGATACAGCGCATCGTCGCGCAGCGCGGCGCTGGCCAGCATCAGCATGCCGGTCTCGGACACATTGCCAAGCCGGCCGACCACGCTGTCGCGCATCTGGTCGGTCACCGGTACCAGATCGGAGACCTGTCGGCGCGGCGCGCGGCGGGTATCAACGGGCGGTTGCGTGCTCATGCGTTGGGCTCCTGCGGTCGACGTCCGGCGAGCGCGCGCAGTGCGCTCAGGCTCGCCTGCCAGGCGCGGTCGACCAGCCGGCCCTTTTCTTCGGTGACCAGTTGCGCGCGTCCGGCACTCATCTGCCGGGCCAGCGTATCCAGGGTGGTTTCGCCGATCTTCTGCCCACGCGCGTTGACGAACAGCACATGGCCGGTCAGCAGGCTGTACCAGGACAGGCGCTGGCGGCGCAGTGTGCCCTCGCCATCGTCGATATCGAACCAGCTGCCGAAGGGCAGCGTGCATAGTTGCTGATAGCTGGCCTCCTCGGCCTCGCTGCGCGGCGCGGCCTCATTTGCCTGGGTCTGCGCGCCTGCGTGTTCGCCCAGCCGCGCATGGGCCTTCAGGCGCGCACTGAGTTCGGTGCGCGAGGTGCTTTCGTCTTCGCCACCCGGCGTGGACAGGCGGCGCGCGACCGCTGCGGCTTCCTCTGCGTGGTAGCCGACCTGCAGCAGGGCCGATTCAACCTCGGCGGCCAGCGGAGCGTCGGTCGCGCTGCTTTCGCTGGCAGCCTCGGCAGTGATCGTCGCGATGCGTTCGGTCTGCTGCAGGCGCTCCTGCCATTGCGGCGAATCATCACCGTGGCGCAGACGGGTCAGCGTCAATGCGTCCGCCCAGGCCTGGCGCAGCAGTGTCTGCACGAAGCGTGGCGGTTCCTGCGTGTCGCAGCACTGGTCGATCTGCGCATTGGCCTGGCGGCGCGCAAGCTCCAGCCGTTCCTTGCCGCGTGCTGCTTCCACGTGACGGCGCTCTGCCAGTTCAGCGCGGTGCGCGGCGGCACGCTGATGCTGCTGTATCTCTTCGTTGGCGGTGGCAAAGGCTTCGGGCGTGCGCGCGTCCTTGCCCAGCAGGCCCTGCACGCTTTGCGCCAGCCGTTGCAGCAGCTGCGGATCGACGTCGTCATCGCCGAGCCAGCTGGCGCCGGCTTCAGCGACATGGTTGAGCAGTTCGCGCGCCGGGTGTTCGTCGCGCACGAAAAACCCCGGGTCAGCCATCGCTGCGCGCGCCAGAGGAACCTGCAGGCGCGCGAGCAGGGCGGCCGGCACCGGGTCCGGCCGTTGCTGCTGCTGCACCTGCTGCAGCAGCAGGCGCAGCAGATCGAGATTGTCGCGGTCGTGGCTGCCAAGGCTTGCCTGCGCGCCATGTTCGCTGCGCAGCTGGGCCACCACGGCGGCCTGCAGATCGGTCATGGCGCTGGCGGCGCTGGCCTGCCCCTGCAGGCGTGCCAGCACGGCATCAACCGCTGCACTGGGCAGGGCCGCCGGATTCGCCGCTGGCTGCGGGGTCTGCCGCGCCTGTTGCAGCATCTCGTGCAGCACGCTGCTGGCCGGTACCGTCATGCCGGCCGACGCACCGGGCGCATCCGCATCGGCGAAGGCGTCCTGCATCAACGTCGACCATGAGCCGGCCGGTGCCGACCCACCCCAGCCGGTCATCGGGGTGGGCACGCGCGGTGACGGGCGTCCACTGCGGCCGCTGCCGACCGACTGGGTGATGATCCGGCGGGTGCTTGAAGAACGGGCCAGGTACGGGGTGTAGACCAGGCCTGGCAGGATCCCGTGCTGCGCCAGCAGCGCATTGGCACGGTCGAGCACATCGCCCAGCCGCTCCAGCACCTGCCGCTCGAAGCTGCGGTACAGCGCCATCTGCACGTCGGCGCTGAGGGCATCCTGTTCGGCCAGCTTGCGCACCATCGCGCACAAGGCCTGCGGTGCCAAGGGCAGGGTGTCGGCTTCAAAGGCTGGTGCGCCGGCAACAACACCCAGACGCTGGCCCAGCAGGTTCAAGGCATTGGCCGAGCGCAGGGTTTCCCGGCGCACCATTTCGGTCAGCAGCAGGTCGCGGTCGACTTCATGCTCGGCCACCAGGGTCAACCCCAGCATGCCGGGCAAGGGCGGTGGTGTGGCGGCAGCCACGACCGGGGTGATCGGTTCACGCAGCCGCGCAAGCGCATCGGCCAGCGCATCGAGCATACGATCGCTGAAGTGGCCGGCGAACGCATGCAGCTGGCCGCGCTGGCCCAGCAGATCGGCTTGCTGTTGCGGGTTGCGGGCATGGTCGGCGTCATGCAGCAGGGTCTGCTCCAGCGCTTCCACGGTCAGGATCAACGGCGCCGTCAGGGCCTGGCGGCACAGGCCGATCAACGCGCCCAGCAACTCGCGCACACGCGGCGGCAGGTCGGCCGCGGCCAGGCGGGCAGTGTCGGCACTGGAAAGAGAGAAGACAGCTGACATCGGCGAGGGGGTCCGGATTCCCGCGGATCGATCTTGGAATCTACCGTGTCGGCCGGTGAAGGCGCTACTTTAGCGATGGATTCATTCAGGGCAGCCTTCCATGGCTGCGCCGCAGGCGGATCATTCTTCCAGGAACAGGCTGACCACATCATTGGTGAAGCGCCGGCCGAGCTCGGTCGGCTGCACGTACCCGTCCGCCACGACCAGCCAGCCGCGCTGCACTGCTTCGGCCAATGGGACATCCAGCACGTTGCGGGCCAGGCCGGTCCGCGATTCGAAGTCGCGCAGGCTGAAACCTTCGTGCAGGCGCAGCAGGTTGAGCATGTACTCGAACGGCAGGCGCTCGGCGGCAATCACCTCATCGCCACCGAACGATGCGGCCGTGCCGGCGGTATCCATGAACGTCTGCGGGTGCTTGTGCTTCCAGCGTCGCAGCACATGTTCTTCGGCGCCGGAACTGATCTTGCCGTGTGCGCCGGCGCCGATGCCCAGGTAGTCACCGAAACGCCAGTAATTCAGGTTGTGCGCACTCTGCCGGCCGGGGCGGGCGTAGGCGCTCACCTCGTACTGGCCGAAACCGGCCTGCGCCAGCAGCGCCTGGCAGTGTTCCTGCATGTCCCAGGCGTGGTCTTCATCGGGGATGCCCTGCGGCGGCCGCGCGAAGAACACGGTGTTCGGTTCCAGGGTCAGCTGGTAGTGCGAGATGTGGGTCGGCTGCAACGCGAACGCGCGCTCCAGATCGGCCTCGGCACCGGCCAGGGTCTGTTCCGGCAGTGCGTACATCAGGTCGATGTTGAAATTGTCGTAGCCCGCGTCCTGCGCCATCTTCACCGCGCGCTCGGCCTCGCCACTGTCGTGGATGCGGCCCAGTCTTTTCAGCGCGGCATCATCAAAACTCTGGATGCCGAAGCTGAGGCGGTTGACCCCGGCCGCGCGGTAACGATCAAAGCGACCGTGCTCGGCGGTGCCTGGGTTGGTTTCCAGGGTGATCTCCGCATTCGGCGCGAAGCGCAGGCGGGCGCTGGCCTGCTGCAGGAAGCGGTCGATCGCCTCGGGCGGGAACAGGCTGGGCGTGCCGCCACCGAAGAACACGCTGCTGACCACCCGGCCCCAGACCAGCGGCAGGTCCTGGTCGAGGTCGCGCACCAGTGCATCGATGTAGGCATCGAAGGGCAGTTCGCCCTTGGCCTGGTGCGAGTTGAAATCGCAGTACGGGCACTTGCGCACGCACCACGGCAGATGCACGTACAGCGCCAGCGGCGGCGGCACCAGGCGTGGCGGGGTGTCGTGGTCGCAGGACTCGCCGGGCAGGTGGTTGCAGTGGTCGTGGTTGTGGGCGTGCGGCATGGCTGGCGTGATGCAGATGTGGGGGGAGCGGCAGATCAGTCCGCCGCCCGCAGAAGGGGGTCGACCAGGGAGCGCGGTTGCGCGCGAAGCACGGCAGCGGCAATCTGGCGGAAGAAGGGCGAGGGCCCTTTGTAGCTGCCTATAGCGTTGTCCATCAAACGGTGGCGCGCCGGACTGCAGCCATTGCGCATGCACAGATGGAGACCGGAAACCATGGCCTTGCGCTTGTCGGCAAAACTGTCAAGCCGTACTTCCAGCACGTCCACCAATGCCACATGGCGCCACCGATGCAGGCTGCCGATGTTGTGATAGCGCAGGTGGCCGGCAGCGCCGTCCAGTTCGACGCGCTGCCACATGATGGGCGCGCCGATGAGCGTGATGACGGTCATGCCGACCAGCGCAACCACCGGCACCGCCCACCAGGATTCCTTCCCTGCCCACGCCAACATGCCGCCAAGGATCGCACCACTGATCAGCCCCAGTACGGCAAGCAATTGCACCAGTTCCATTCCGGTGCGGTAGCGCTTCACGGTCATCCTTGAGTCTCCTGTCGAATGTTGGTTCAGTCCGCGAACTGCTGCTTGAGCTGCTGCTTGAGCTGCTGCAGGGCGATGGCGCGATGGCTGATGGCGTTCTTCAACGCCGGTTCCATTTCCGCAGCGGTCAGGCCGTGGGTGGTGTCCAGGAAAACCGGGTTGTAGCCGAAGCCGTTGCTGCCGCGCAGTTCGCGGATGATCTGTCCTTCCCAGCGGCCTTCGCAGATCAGCGGCTGCGGGTCGGTGGCATGGCGCAGCAGCACGATCACCGCATAGAAGCGGGCGCTGCGCTGGCCATCGGCGATGTCGGCCATCGCTTCCAGCAGCTTGGCATTGTTGGCCGCCGCATTGGTCGGGTGACCGGCATAGCGCGCGCTGTACAGGCCCGGTGCACCGCCGAGGGCATCGACGATCAGGCCCGAATCATCGGCCAGCGCCGGCAGGCCGGTTGCTTCGCAGGCGGCGCGTGCCTTCAGCAGCGCGTTCTCGACGAAGGTCAAGCCGGTCTCTTCCACATCGCCCAGGCCCAGTTCGGCGGCCGAGGTGATCTGCAGCGGCAGGTCGGCGAGGATTTCCTGCATTTCCACCAGCTTGCCAGCGTTGTGGCTGGCCAGGACAAGCTTCTTCATCAGCGGGGCTCCAACAGGTCCCAGGTATTGCCGTACAGGTCGCGGAACACCGCGACCGTGGCGTAGGGTTCTTCGCGCGGTTCTTCCAGAAACTGGACACCGGCAGCCAGCATCGCCGCGTGGTCGCGGCGGAAGTCATCGGTGTTGAGGAAGAAGCCGACACGACCACCCGTCTGGTTGCCGATACGGCTGCGCTGCTCGTCGTCGCTGGCGCGGGCCAGCAGCAGGGCGGCGGCGCTGCCATCGGTCGGGCCGACCACTACCCAGCGCTTGCTGCCCTGGTCGATGTCGTCCAGCAGCTGGAAGCCGAGCTTGCCGGTGTACCAGGCAATGGCTTCGTCGTAGTCGGCCACCACCAGGGTGGTCAGGGCGATGCGCCGGTTCATGCCGACAGCGCTGCCTGCTGCGCGGCCAGCAGCTCGGTCACGCCCTTCTCGGCCAGGCCCAGCAGCGCATCCAGTTCGTCACGACGGAAGGCATGGCCTTCAGCGGTGCCCTGCAGTTCGATGAAGCCGCCACCGTCGTTCATCACCACGTTCATGTCGGTGTCGCAGTCGCTGTCTTCGGCGTAATCCAGGTCCAGCACGGGGGTGCCGCGGTAGACGCCGACCGAGACTGCTGCCACCGCGCCGAGGATCGGGTTGCGCTTGATGTCGCCGCGCTTCATCAGCACGTTCACTGCATCGACCAGGGCCACATAGGCGCCGGTGATGGCCGCGGTACGGGTGCCGCCGTCGGCCTGCAGCACGTCGCAGTCGAGGGTGATGGTGCGTTCGCCCAGTGCGTTGCGGTCCACGCAGGCGCGCAGGCTGCGACCGATCAGGCGCTGGATCTCCAGCGTGCGGCCGCCCTGCTTGCCACGTGCGGCTTCACGGTCGCTGCGGGTGTGGGTGGCGCGCGGCAGCATGCCGTACTCGGCGGTCACCCAGCCTTCGCCCTTGCCGCGCAGGAAGCCCGGCACCCGGTTCTCGATGCTGGCCGTGCACAGCACGCGGGTTTCACCGAAGCAGACCAGCACCGAACCTTCGGCGTGGCGGGTGAAACCGCGCTGGATGACGACCGGGCGCAGCTGATCGGGCTGACGGCCACTGGGGCGGAAATCGGACATGGGGCAGGTTCCGTAGGGAAAGGGTGTACGCCACCATCCCCGCGACCTTCACGGGGCGGGGAAAGGGGCTCAAAAGAGACCGCTAGGGTACCATTCCCCCTTTGCAAGCACCGGATACATCCATGATTCGAAGCATGACGGCCTATGCCGGCGGCGAGCGCTCCACCCCGTGGGGAACGCTGGGCTGCGAGCTGCGCTCGGTCAACCACCGGTTCCTGGAAGTGGGCACCCGCCTGCCCGAGGAACTGCGCGCATTGGAGCCGCAGCTGCGCGAGCGCATTTCCGCGCGCCTGAGCCGTGGCAAGCTGGATCTGGTGATGCGCCTGCGCGCGCCGGAGTCGGCCGCCAGCCTGCAGATCAACGAGGTGCTGCTGGGCCAGCTGGGCCAGCTGGCGCACCGCCTGACCTCCGATTTCCCCAACCTGCAGGTCAGCTTCACCGATCTGCTGCAGCTGCCGGGCGTCACCCAGGGCGAGGCCACCGATGCCGCGGCCCTGCAGGTTGAAGCACTGGCGCTGCTGGACCAGGTACTGGACGGCTTCGTCGCCGCCCGCGAGCGTGAAGGCAGTACGTTGGCTACCGCCATCGCCGAGCGCGTGGATGCCATCGAGCGCATCGCCGCCGAGGTGCGCACGCTGATTCCGGCCATTCGCGACGGCCAGCGCACCAAGCTCGCCGCCCGCCTGGCCGACCTGCCGCATCCGGTTGATCCGGGCCGCGCCGAGCAGGAACTGGTGATGTGGCTGCAGAAGCTGGACGTGGACGAGGAGCTGGACCGCCTGTCCAGCCATATCGTCGAGATCCGCCGCGTGCTCAAGCAGCGTGAACCGGTCGGCCGCCGCCTGGACTTCCTGCTGCAGGAGTTCAACCGCGAGGCCAACACGCTGGGCTCCAAGTCGGTGGACAGCCGCACGTCCAACGCCGCCGTCGAGCTGAAGGTGCTGATCGACCAGATCCGCGAGCAGGTGCAGAACATCGAATGAGCATTTCCACGCCCCCGGCCGCGATCGCACGCGGCACGCTGTACATCGTTGCCGCGCCCTCCGGCGCCGGCAAGAGCAGCATCGTCAACGCCACCCTGGCGCGCGACCCGCAGATCGCCCTGTCGATCTCGTTCACCTCGCGGGCCATGCGCCCGGGTGAAGTGAACGGCCAGCACTACCACTTCGTCAGCGCGGAGAAGTTCGAGGAGATGATCGCCGCCGGCGACTTCTTCGAACACGCCTGGGTGCACGGCGACTGGAAGGGCACCGCCCGGCAGTCGGTGGAGCCGCAGCTGAACGCCGGCCAGGACGTGCTGCTGGAGATCGACTGGCAGGGCGCGCAGCAGGTGCGCCAGCTGGTGCCGGGCACGGTGACGGTGTTCATCCTGCCGCCGTCCAAGCAGGCCCTGCAGGACCGCATGCGCAAGCGCGGCCAGGACAGCGAGGCGGTCATCGCCCAGCGCCTGGGCGCCGCCCGCGATGAAATGCTGCACTTCAACGAATTCGACTACGTCATCGTCAATGAAGTGTTCGACACCGCCGTGGACGAACTGTGCGCGATCTTCACCGCCAGCCGCCTGCGCCGGGACGCCCAGAAGGTCCGGCACGCCGGCCTGATCCAGGCGCTATTGACCCCGGATGCGAGTTCAACTGATTGATTCCTAAAGGGTCCGGTGGGGGTTGGCTTGATTTTGTCCAGCCCCTGCCAGTACACTCCGTCCCCTTTCCCTCATTCGACTGAGCGGCCGACCGGTCGCCGGGAGCCCGTATGGCCCGCATTACCGTAGAAGATTGCCTGGAAGTCGTTAACAACCGTTTCGAGCTGGTGATGATGGCCTCCAAGCGCGCCCGCCAGCTCGCCAATGGCGTGCAGGCCACGCTGGACAACAGCGAGACCGAGGACAAGCCGACCGTGCTGGCGCTGCGCGAGATCGCTGCCCGCAAGATCGACAACGCGCTGATCGACGAAGTCGAGAAGGCCGAGCGTGAGCGCGCCGAGCGCGAAGCGCTGGAGTGGGCCGCCGCCGAAGTGGTCGCCGACGAAGACATGTCCAAGAACGACGATTGATCGCATCGATCAACGTCATTGCTGGATACGCCGAACAGCCCGCCCCGTGCGGGCTGTTTCGCATTCAGGGTTTGCCGTAAACGTCGCGCTGGCATAGGCTTTGGCCATGAACCCAGGCCCCACTGCCAAGGTCGCCGCAGTCCCCGCTGCCGCCGTACCCGATTACGTCCTCCAGCTCGAACGCGCCGCCCACTACCTGCCGCCCGAGCAGCTGCCGCTGCTGCGCCGTGCGTGGGAAGTCGGTGCCTCCGCGCACGCTGGGCAGACGCGCAAGTCGGGCGAGCCCTACATCACCCATCCGGTGGCCGTGGCCCAGGTGCTGGCCGAGCTCGGCCTGGACGTGGAAGCGCTGATCGCCGCGATCCTGCACGACACCATCGAAGACACCCCGCTGACCCGCGAGGCCCTGTCGGCCGAGTTCGGCGAAGCCGTGGCCGAACTGGTGGACGGCGTCACCAAGCTGGACAAGCTGAAGTTCCGCGACCGCCAGGAAGCGGCCGCCGAAAGCTTCCGCAAGATGCTGCTGGCGATGTCGCGCGACCTGCGCGTGATCATGATCAAGCTGGCCGACCGCCTGCACAACATGCGCACGCTGGGCGCGCAGAGCCGCGAAGCGCGTGGCCGCATCGCCCGCGAGACGTTGGAGATCTACGCCCCGATCGCGCAGCGGCTGGGCATGAGCTTGGTCAAGAGCGAACTGCAGAACCTCGGCTTCAAGGCGCTGTACCCGTGGCGCCACGCGATCCTGGAAAAGCACATCCGCAGCCAGCCGGTCGTGCGCCGCGAGGCGCTGGCGCAGGTGGAAGTGCAGCTGTCGCAGCGCTTGGCCAAGGAGGGCATCGAGCACCGCCTGGTCAGCCGCATCAAGACCCCGTGGAGCATCTACAACAAGATGCGCGACGAGAACAAATCCTTCGACCAGGTGATGGATGTGTTCGGCTTCCGCCTGGTGGTGCGCGGCGTACCGCAGTGCTACCACTCGCTGGGCGCGGTGCATGCCGCGTTCAAGCCGCTGGATGGGCGCTTCCGCGATTTCATCGCCATTCCCAAGGCCAACGGCTACCAGTCGCTGCACACGGTGCTGTTCGGCCCGTATGGTTCGCCGATCGAGGTGCAGATCCGCACCGAGGAAATGGACCTGATCGCCGAGCGTGGCGTGGCTGCGCACTGGACCTACAAGTTCGGCGGTGATTCGCCCAACAGCGCGCAGAGCCGCGCCCACGCATGGATCGTCGAACTGATCGATTCGCAGCGTGCCGCCGGTTCGTCGCTGGAGTTCCTCGACAACGTCAAGGTCGACCTGTTCCCGGACGAGGTCTACCTGTTCACCCCCAAGGGCAAGATCCTGGCCCTGCCGCGCAATTCCACCGCGCTCGACTTCGCCTATGCCGTGCATACCGATGTCGGCAACATGGCCGTGGCCTCGCGCGTGGACAAGAAACTGGTGCCGCTGCGTACCAAGCTGGTGTCGGGGCAGTCGGTGGAGATCATCACCGCGCGCTCGGCCACGCCCAAGCCGCAGTGGCTCGAATTCGTGGTGACCAGCAAGGCGCGCACCGCCATCCGTCACCAGCTCAAGCAGCTGGAGCACGAAGACGCCGTGCAGCTGGGCCACCGCATGCTCGACCGCGCGCTGGAAGCGATGGACAGCTCGCTGGAACGCCTGCCCAAGGGCCGCCTGGATGCCTTCCTGGCCGAGCACCGGTTCCCGCGTCTGGAAGCCCTGCTGGCTGAAGTCGCGCTGGGCAACTGGATGCCGACCCAGGCCGCGCAGGCACTGATGGCCTACGCCGAACTGCGCGGCGGCGTGCATTCGCGCCACAGTTCGCAGGAAAAGATCCTGATCAACGGCAGCGAGCGTGGCGTGGTCACCTTCGCCGGCTGCTGCCAGCCCATTCCGGGCGACGACATCATGGGCTACCACACGGCCGGCAAGGGCATCGTGGTGCACCGCATGGATTGCCCGAACCTGGCCGAACTGCGCAAGTCGCCCGAGCGTTGGGTGCTGATCGGGTGGGACACTACGGTGTCCGGCGACTACGACACCTCGCTGGTGGTGGAAGTGGAGAACGGTACCGGCGTGCTCGCACAGCTGGCTGCGGCAATCGCGCAGAGCCATTCCAACATCGAGCGCGTGGATTACCTGGACCGCGATTTCAACGCCGCAGTGCTGGCGTTCAACATCCAGGTACGCGACCGCAACCACCTGGCCGAAGTGATGCGTCGCCTGCGCCGCCTGTCGGTCGTGCAGGCGGTTCGCCGCCAGTAGATCCTGCGCGTACCCGGTAGTGCCGGCCGCTGGCCGGCAACCCCGCGATGCTTCCGAAATCCATGAGGTTGCCGGCCAGCGGCCGGCACTACCCGGCCCGCAGCGCGGTTCATGCGGCGCGGTAGATCCACGCCATGCGTGGATACACCCCCACCCGGTACAATCACCGCTCTGTTTTCCCCCAACGCACCGGAGCGACCCATGTCCCGCCAGATCATCAACACCGAAAAGGCCCCGGCCGCCATCGGCCCGTACTCGCAGGCCGTGCGCGCCGGCAACACCGTGTATTTCTCCGGCCAGATTCCGCTCGACCCGGCCACCGGCGACATCGTCGGCGTGGGTGACGTCGAAGCACAGGCCCGTCGCGCCTTCGACAACCTCAAGGCCGTGGCCGAAGCCGCGGGCGGTTCGCTGGACAAGGTCGTGCGCCTCGGCCTGTACCTGACCGACCTGGCTGAATTCGCCAAGGTCAACGCTGTCATGCAGGACTACTTCCAGGCCCCGTTCCCGGCCCGTTCCACCATCGAAGTCTCCGGCCTGCCGAAGGGCGCCAACTTCGAGGTCGACGCAGTGATGGTCATCGACTGACCCCACGTGGCACGCAAGGCGGCGGTCACCCCGGCACTGGCACCGTCCGGTGAAGCATCGCTTGCGATGCTCGCCGGCGTCGGGCCGGCCGTGGCCGCCAAGCTGCAGGCGCGTGGCCTGGCCACCCTGCAGGATCTCTGGCTGCACCTGCCGCTGCGCTATGAAGACCGTACCCGGCTGACCCGCATCGAAGACCTGCGCAACGGCATTCCGGCGCAGGTGGAAGTGCGGGTGGTCGCCGTCGAGCGCGGCATGCGCTACCGGCCGATGCTGAAAGTAGCGGTGGAGGATGAAGGGCAGGGCACGCTGGTGCTGCGCTTCTTCCATTTCCGCCAGCAGCAGGTCGGCCAGTTCGCGGTCGGCAACCGCCTGCGCTGCTTTGGTACGCCCAAACCGGGGCACCTCGGGTTGGAGATTGTCCATCCCAGCTACCAGGTACTGGGCCGCAACGACGATCCCGATCTCGGCGACCGCCTCGACCCGGTGTATCCCACCGTCGAAGGTGTCGGCCCGATGACGATGCGCAAGCTGATCGGCCAGGCGCTTGATCGCCTGCCGGAAGAAAGCACGCTGGAACTGCTGCCGACCGGCTGGCTCGAGGGCCTCGGCCTGCCATCGCTGCGCAGTGCGCTGCTGACCGTGCATCAACCACCGCCGGATGCAGACCTGGCCGCACTTGCCGCCGGTACCCATCCAGCGCAGCGCCGGCTGGCAATGGAAGAACTGCTGGCGCACCACCTCAGCCTGCGTCGCCAGCGCATTGCGTTGCAGGCGCATCACGCGCCGCCGCTGGCCGGTCCCGGCAAGCTGGCCAAGGCGTTGTTGAAGCAGCTGCCGTTCGCCTTGACCGGCGCGCAGGCACGTGTGTTCAAGCAGATCCGCGAAGACCTTGCGCGCCCCAGCCCGATGCTGCGGCTGGTGCAGGGCGATGTCGGCTCGGGCAAGACCGTGGTGGCGGCATTGGCAGCGATGCTGGCGGTGGAGCAGGGCAAGCAGGTCGCACTGGCCGCCCCCACCGAGCTGCTGGCCGAACAGCATCTCAACAACCTGCGCGGCTGGCTGGAGCCGTTGGGCGTGCGCATCGCCTGGCTGGCCGGCAAGGTCACCGGCAAGGCGCGCGCAAAGGTGATGGAACAGGTCGCCAACGGCGAAGCGCAGGTGGTCGTGGGTACCCACGCGCTGATGCAGGAGGCGGTGGTATTCCACGATCTGGCGCTGGCCATCGTCGATGAGCAGCACCGCTTCGGCGTGCACCAGCGCCTGGCGCTGCGCGACAAGGGCAAGGGCGGCAACAACGTGCCGCACCAGCTGGTGATGACCGCCACGCCGATTCCGCGCACGCTGGCGATGTCCGAATACGCCGACCTGGATGTATCGGCCATCGACGAACTGCCGCCGGGCCGCACGCCGGTGCAGACCGTGGCACTGAACAACGATCGTCGCCCCGAGCTGATCGAGCGCATCGCCCTGGCCTGCCGCGAAGGGCGGCAGGTGTACTGGGTGTGCACGCTCATCGAAGAAAGCGAAGAACTGGATGCCACCCCGGCCCAGGCCACCTACGAATCGCTGCAGGCGCTGCTGCCCGGCGTGCGCGTGGGGCTGGTGCATGGCCGGCTGAAAGCGGCCGAGAAGCTGGCGACGATGGTCGCGTTCAAGGCCGGCGACATCGACCTGCTGGTGGCCACCACCGTGATCGAGGTCGGCGTGGACGTGCCCAATGCCTCGCTGATGGTGATCGAGAACGCCGAGCGCCTGGGCCTGGCCCAGCTGCACCAGCTGCGTGGCCGCGTCGGCCGTGGTTCGGCGGTGTCGCGCTGCGTGCTGCTGTACCAAGCACCGCTTTCGCAGATGGCGCGCGAGCGCCTACAGACCATGCGCGAAACCAACGACGGTTTCGTCATCGCCGAGAAGGATCTGGAACTGCGCGGGCCCGGCGAACTGCTGGGCACCCGGCAGACCGGCCTGGCCGGTTTCCGCATTGCCGATCTGGCCCGCGATGCCGGCCTGCTGCCGGGCGTGCATGCGCTGGCAGAACGCCTGCTGGCGCAGCAGCCCGCGCTTGCAGATCGCGTGGTGCAGCGCTGGATCGGCACCGCCGTGCGGTACGCCTCGGCCTGACTGACCGGTTGGGGTAGGATCCCTTTGCCGAGCAAAGGGCTCTGACCCCGCAAGGGCCATGACGTCCGCCGCGGACTGGTAGAGTCGAGCCCATGCTCGGCTGCTGTTCGCGCTGCGCGCGTGAGTCGAGCATGGCTCGACTCTACAAAAGCCTATCCACGCATGGCGTGGATCTACTGGCATTTGCTAGACGGCCGGCAACTGCGTACCCATGTATTCGGACAAACCTCGGCAGGCCAGCAGCAGTCCTTCGCGGATGTCATCGCCTATCTGCTGCACATCTTCGCCGTCCACGCGCACGCGCTCACTGGCGTGCAGCATCTCCAGCAGCAGGATCAGCCCGGCATTGGCGCGGTCGATGCGGGCCAGCGCCACACGTTGCCCAGGTGTATGCCAGCGGCTCGGCCACAGCTGACCATCGGCACCTTCGCCCTGGCGGATGCGCTTGAGGCAACCCAGCAGGGTGAAGCCGTCGTCCGTAGGGCCGGTCGCAGGGGCGGCGAGGGTGGTTTCCAGCGCCTGCGCCAGCTCATCGGGGATGCTGGTGGCGGCACCGCCCAGAGTGGCGAACAGGAAGGGATAGCGGGATGCGGTCATGTCGGCAGTCCTTGTGCGCAAGGCAAGAGGCCACCCACGCGAAGGCGAGGGTGGCGGGCGGTGAGTGGTTGCAATACCGGTGACTGCCTCAAGAACGCCGGCGGGCGCGAAGCCCCCACGCACCGCCCGCCATAAAACGCACGGACGGATTGCCTGCCGGACGCCACGCAGGAACACGCGCGCAACGCCGGCAGGCAAGCGTAAACAACAAGGCAGTCAAACGGGATTGCAAGCCCGTGCCATCCGTTGTCGATGGCCCATCATGATGTCCACGACAGCCCTCGTCGCTTCAATGAGAATCATTGGAAAAGTCGAAAACCATGCAATTGCAGCGTGGCCCTGCAAGCGCAGGCCGATTACGTCATCTTTCCCGATCCCTCCGACATCCATCCACGCATGGCGTGGATCTACCGTGTCGACCGAGGTCGACACCCACCAACAGCAGCAGGGTCGACACCCATCAAGAGCAGGCCATGCCATTCCGACAGATCGCGGAGAACTGTCGAAGGCGGGGTGGGTCCGGTGGCGGGGGCGTGAGCGCCATGGATGGCGCGACCGAGCTTACATGGACGTACTTGCAGCGTCCCCCGCCACCGGACCCACCCCGCCATCTCCCGGAATGCCAGCCCTTGACGTTGCTGTTGCCGTTGCTCCGGCCTCTGCGGGTGCAGGGCGCAGCCCTGCCGAACCCCCATACTTGCAACGGTCATCTTCCCGGTCCACACTTCGTTGCCGATCTGAAGACGGCAACGATGACCAAGAAGATCCCGCTGTTGATCGATACCGACCCCGGTGTCGACGACGCACTGGCCCTGCTGATGGCCTTCGCCGATGAACGGCATGACGTGGTCGCCCTGACCATCGCCGCCGGCAACGTAGGCCTTCAGTACACCGTCCGCAACGCCCTCAAGCTCTGCGACATCGTCGGCCGCGCCGACGTGCCGGTGTTCGCCGGCAGCCCCGATCCGCTGCTGCATCCGTCCGTTGACGCCGCCCACGTGCATGGCCGCGACGGCTACGGCGACGTCGATCTGCCGCCGCCCAGCCGCCAGGCCGACGCCGAACATGCCGCATTGGCGATCCTGCGTTTGTCGCACGAACATGCCGGCGAACTGATGCTGGTGATGCTCGGCCCGCTGACCAACCTGGCGCTGGCCCTGAAGCTCGACCCGACGCTGCCCCAGCGCATCAAGCGCATCGTGGTGATGGGCGGTGCAGTCACCTGCCACGGCAATATCACCCCGGCCGCAGAATTCAACATCGCCTTCGATCCGGAAGCGGCGCACGTTGTGTTCACCTCGTTCCCCCACCTGCTGGTGTCGGACTGGGAAGCTACCGTTGCCCATGGCCTGCCGTTGACCGAAGCCGAGCAGTGGCTGGGCGCCGATTCCGATCGCGCACGCTTCTATGAGCTGATCTCGCGCAAGACCCGTGGCCTGTCCGAAGACAGCAAGGGCGGGCGCTGGTACACCGCCGATGCGCTGGCCATGGCCTGGGCACTGAACCCGGAAGGGCAGCTGCAGGTCGAGTCGCGACCGCTGAATGTAGAGCTGAACGGCACGTTCAGCCGCGGCGCGACCATTGTCGACTGGAACCGGCAGACCGGCCAGCCGGACAACTGTGATCTGCTGATGGCCTACGACCAGGGGCGTTTCGAGGCCCTGGTAAGACAGGCCCTGGGCGCGGACTGAAGTTCGACCCCCGCACTGGTTGCCCCGGGCGGCAACCAGTGCTTATAATGCCGCTCTTGACCACCAGCCCATTTACGGTGTGAGCCCATGAAGGCCGATATCCATCCGAACTACCGCGACGTCGTCTTCCATGACGTCACCTCCGATTTCAAGATCCTGACCCGCTCGACCATGAGCACGAAGGAAACCATCAAGTGGGAAGACGGCAACGACTACCCGCTGGTGAAGGTTGAAATTTCCTCGGCTTCGCATCCGTTCTACACGGGCAAGCACAAGGTCATCGACACCTCGGGCCGTATCGACAAGTTCCAGAAGCGCTACGCGCGCTGATACGTCGTACCCGGTTCGAACCGACGGCCGCGCTCTGCGCGGCCGTTTGTTTTTGTCCAGCGCCTACCCAACGGGCGTTTGGATGGACGGAACACTGCGTCCTTGTGACAACGCGTTTGCCGATCCCGGCCGCTCGCTGGCAGGGTGCCGGCTGCCTGTCGTCTACGACTTCTGTCTAGCGCCCGGCAAATGCTGCTGTGCGATAATGACCTGATCCCCGGCACAGGCCGAGGACGTCATTCACGTGCCTGACCAATGCGCTTGGGCAGGCGCCTTCCCATGAAGGAGCGCACACAGTGTCCGATCTTGATCAGGTCACGCTCAACGCCGGCGATAAGTCGGTCGTTCTGCCCGTCATCAAACCCACCCTCGGCAACGACTGCGTCGACATCGCGAAGCTGACCAAGGAAACGGGGTATTTCACCTACGATTCCGGTTTCACCGCGACGGCCAGCTGCAAGTCCGCCATCACCTACATCGACGGCGACAAGGGCGTGCTGCTGTATCGCGGCTACCCGATCGAGCAGCTGTCGGAGAAGTCGAGCTACGTCGAAGTGGCCTACCTGCTGATCAACGGCGAGCGCCCGAGCGCCGAGCAGCTGAAGGCCTTCACCGACGAGCTGGCAGCCGAAGCCAACGTCGATGCGTCGATCAACACCCTGATCGGCAGCTTCGCCAAGGATGCCCATCCGATGGCCATCCTGACCGCCGCCATCGCGCAGCTGTCGGGCATCTACCACGCCTCGCTGGACCTGTCCGACGCCGAACAGCGCCGCCAGGCTGCTGTGCGCCTGATCGCCAAGGTGCCGACCCTGTCGGCGCTGATCTACCGCCACGGCAAGGGCTTGCCGGCCAACAAGCCGGACACCTCGTTGGACTATGTCAGCCGCTTCCTGAAGCAGACTTTCGAGTCGGCTGACGGCCAGTACGATCTGAACCCGGATGTGGTCAAGGCACTGGACCTGCTGTTCATCCTGCACGCCGACCACGAGCAGAACGCCTCGACCTCGACCGTGCGTCTGGTCGGTTCGACCGGTGCCAACCCGTACGCGTCGGTCGCCGCTGGCGTCACCGCGCTGTGGGGTCCGGCCCACGGCGGTGCCAACGAAGCCGTGCTGAAGATGCTGGAAGAGATCGGCACCGCCGACAACGTCGAGTCGGCCGTGCTCAAGGCCAAGGACAAGACCTCCGGCTTCCGCCTGATGGGCTTCGGCCACCGCGTGTACAAGAACTTCGACCCGCGCGCCAAGGTCATCGGTGAGATGACCGGCAAGGTGCTCAAGCAGCTGGGCGTGCAGGATCCGCTGCTGGACGTGGCCGTGAAGCTGGAACAGGCCGCGCTGCAGGACGAGTACTTCGTGGCCCGCAAGCTGTACCCGAACGTCGATTTCTACAGCGGCATCATCTACAAGGCGCTGCAGATCCCGACCGAGATGTTCACCGTCATGTTCGCCCTGGGCCGTACCTCCGGCTGGGTGTCGCATTGGCTGGAACAGCAGGTCGACCCGGAAATGAAGATCGGCCGTCCGCGCCAGGTCTACACCGGTCACGACGTGCGCGACTACCAGGGCTGATCGCTCTGCGTAGTTTGTGCTGAAGGCGCCCCGCATCCGCGGGGCGTTTTTTTTTGCTTCGCTTCGGTAGATGCCAACCTTGGTTGGCACGCTTCGGCATCCGCCAAAAAAACATCCACGCATGGCCTGGATCTACTGCGGCCCTCTGTTTTGGTTAGCACGCTGTTCGCCGCGCCAAGACCGCGTGATTCAAGGGTCTCACCAGCTTCACAAGCGCTCGCTCAGCCTCAGGACGCCAGCTGCACCCGCAGCACCTGATACGGAGCGTTCGACCCCATGAGTACCCGATTCGACCCGCCTGAGCGCGGCCCGCTTGGTCCCGACGTCGTCACTGTCGTCACCCCTCCCATCGTGCCGCCCACCAGCGAAAGCGCCGTGTCCTGGGGCGCGATCCTGGCCGGCGCCGTTGCCGCCGCCGCACTGTCTCTCATCCTGCTCATCCTGGGGGTCGGCCTGGGTCTGTCCTCGGTCTCGCCGTGGTCGTTCGAGGGCGTTTCCAAGGAAACCTTCGGCTGGACCAGCGTCGTGTGGCTCACCTTCACCGCGCTGGCCGCTTCCGGTCTTGGCGGCTATCTGGCCGGTCGCCTGCGCACCAAATGGACGCAGCTGCACGGCGATGAAACCTACTTCCGCGACACCGCGCACGGCTTTGTGTCGTGGGCCGTGGCCACGCTGCTCACTGCCGGTCTGCTGACCTCGGCCATCGGCGGCGTGCTGGGCGCCGGCGCAAAGGTGGCTGGGGCCACCGCAGGCGCCGCAGTCTCCACCGCAGGTGTTGCTGCTGCCGGTGTCGGCACCGCGGCTGCCGGCGGTCAGGAAGGCGACCTCAACTACTGGGTGGATTCGCTGTTCCGCAATGCCACCACTCCGGGCCCGGACGCAGCCGGTGCACCTCCAGTTCCGCCGGCAGCGGGCGCAGCACCGGGCAACGGCCCGATGGACCCTGCCGCACCGCCGCCGCCTGCCGCCAGCGTTGGCCCACGTGACGCGCGCACGGCCCCGCCGCCGCCGCGCCCGATGCCGGGCAATGGCCCGATGGGTGACCGCCGCGAAGTCCGTGCCGAAGTGAACCGCATCATCGTCAACAGTCTGCAGGGGGATGGCCTGGACCCGGCCGATACCCAGTACCTGTCGCAGCTGATCGCGCGCGAGACGGGCATGAGCCCGGCCGAAGCGCAGGCCCGTGTGACTGACGTGCAGACCCGCATGCGTGCTGCACTGGAAAAGGCCAAGACCACCGCCAAGCAGGCTGCCGACGATGCCCGCAAGGCCACGGCCTATGCCGCGCTATGGCTGTTCATCACCCTGCTGATCGGCGCGTTCTTCGCCAGCCTCAGCGCCACCTGGGGCGGCCGTCGCCGTGACCTGTAATCCGCATCTGATGCAAGGAGACCTGCCATGAAGACACTTCTGCTCTGGTTCCTGGGCGTACCGATTCCGCTGCTGATCCTGTACGCGATCTTCTTCTGAGAACGTGTTGTTGAGTGAGACCCATCAGGCCGCCGCAAGGCGGCCTGATGTCATCCAGGTGCGCATGAGCATCTGTAGCGTCGAGCCACGCTTGACTCACGTGCACAGCACGCACGGCAGCCAGACGCGGGCCCGGTACTACGCCTCCGCGTACCGGCTCGGCGAACACCCTAGTACACGCCGGAAGGCCGCAGAAAACGCACTCGGGCTGGCATACCCCAGGTCCATGGCGATACGGGTCACGGCCTGTCCCTGTGCCAAACGCTCGATGGCCGACAGCAGGCACACCTGCTGCCGCCACTCGGCAAAACCCACCCCGGTATCTGCGCGGAACATGCGCGTGAACGTGCGCCGGCTCATGCCTGCGTCGGCGGCAACATCATCGAGGCGCGCTGCCAGCGAGGGAGTATCGAACAGGGCGCGGCAGACACGTGCAAGGCGCGCATCGACAGGCAGCGGTGCATGCAGGGAAAGCATCGGCATCGATGCGATTTCCGCAGCCAGCAACTGCATCAGCTTGCCCTCACGCCCGTTCTCGTCGTACAGCGCAGGCAGATCCACTGCGGCCTCCAGCAACTGCCGCAACAACGGCGATACCGCATACACGCGGCACTGCATTGGCAACGCCACCGCCGTCGCCGTCCCGGCAGACAGGAAGGCGTTGAGCATCGTCACCGGCCCCCGCATGGTCATCTCATGCGCCAGGCCTGCAGGCACCCAGCAGGCGCGCCGTGGGGGAACCAGCCAGCGCCCCTGCGGCGTGGCGACACTGATGGTGCCGCGCGCAGCGAACGCGAACTGCCCGCGCCGGTGGGCATGGCGGGGAAAGGTCGATTCCGCTGCGTAGTCGTTCGAGGTGACCACGACATCGCGTGGCAGGTCTTCGTAGGGATCAAGCAGCGAATTGCGCATGGCCCGGATTCTATAGCGATTGACCCGTCATCGACGGCGCCACTGAGGCGCGCTGCCTAGCATCGGGGATTCCCCCAACTGCACTGGAATCCCATGGCCAATACCTTTCATCGCGTGGGGCACGGATCACACCCTGTCCTGGTGCTGCATGGCTGGTTCGGCGACGCGCATGCGTTCGAGCTGATCGAGCCCTGGCTGTCGCGCGACGACTTCAGCTACCTCTTCATGGACTGCCGGGGCTACGGCGGCATGCGTGACGCGCCCGGCGCGTACACCATCGACGAGATTGCATCCGATGCATTGGATCTGATGACCGCCCTCGGCCACGAGCGTTTCAGCGTCGCCGGTCATTCGATGGGCGGCATGGCCATAGAACGCATGGCGGTGCTTGCGCCGGAACGGGTGCGCGGCATGGTGGCCATCGCGCCGGTGCCCTGCGGTGGTATTGCCTACGACGCCGCGACGCGAAGCCTGCTTGAAGCGGCAGCCGGGGACGTCGGCATCCGTCGGACCATCATCGATCGCAGTACCGGCGGACGGCTGCCTGCGCAATGGCTCGACTGGAAGGCCGCGTACTCGGCGGCACATGCTTCACCTGCAGCATTTGCTGCCTATCTTCCAGCCTGGGCGGATACCGATTTCAGCAATGAGATCGTCGGCAATCATCGGTTGAAGGTGCTGGTGGGTGGTCACGATCCCACCTTCAACCGTGCACTGATGGAGCGCACCTATCTGCGCCGCTACCGGCAGGCCACGATGGAGGTCCTGCAGGATGCCGGGCATTACCCGATGAACGAGACGCCGCTGGCCCTGGTGGCGGCCATGGAATCGTTCCTGAAAGACGCGTCGGGTCCGGAATGAATGATTTCTGACATGGGATGTCGTTTTCACATCTTTTCGGATCTATTGCATGGGCATCACATTCGAGGCGATAGAACCTGAGGGTACTTATCCCTGCATGGAGAACACCATGAACCGACGACTCACCCTCGCGCTCTTTGCTACCTCCTTGAGCCTGTTCAGCGCTGGGGCCTTTGCCCAGTACACCGGCCCGGGCGCCACCAGTGCCGTCACCACGGTCGCCGAGGCGCGCGACCAGCGTGACGATCAGCCGGTGGTGCTGCAGGGCACGCTGGTGGCCAAGATCGGCCACGAGCGCTACCGCTTCAAGGACGCCACCGGCGAGATCGATGTGGAAATCGACGACAAGGATCTGCCCAGCCACCAGGCCGTCAGCGCGACCACCGTGGTGGAGCTGCACGGTGAAGTGGATACGCATCGCTTCAAGCCCACCGACATCGACGTGGATCATGTGCGGATCGTCGGCACGCGTTGAGACGGCGGCATTGCACCCGTACGTCGAGCATGGCTCGACTCTGCAAAGTGCATGCCGCGCAATGAGGCTTGTTGCAAAGACCGAATGAGGAAGTTTGCATAACCCTCAAACATTGAACGCCTTCAAGGAATCTCCTTAACGTTCAGCTATTTAGGAATGCTTGAATGGCCGGCGAGGGGTAGGCGTACCTAACATTCTCTCGTCGGCCGCACCCACCTCTGCGGACGGCGCTTCCCTCCCTTTCTCCTTGGGGAGGGGAGCTTTCATATCCCCCTGTCCGAGAGAGACAACCATGCACGCCATTCTGAAGAAGGCCACGCTCGCTGCAGCGCTGGCCACCGTTTCGCTGTCCGCCAATGCTTTCGACGCCGACATCAAGGTCTGGGCCAATGTCGACCCGACCCTGGCCCTGCTCAAGGCCGATGGCACCGCGCTGGATTCGGTCGTCAACATGGTCCACAACCCGGTCACTGGTCTGGTGCCGTGGTCGCAGCAGGTGCGCGTCTACTCCAACGATGAAGACAAGGACATCGAAGTGCGCGTCGGCAGCACGCCGCAGCTGCTCAACACCGATGGCAGCGGCGCCCCGGTGCCGCTGACCGTCAGCCTCAACGGCAAGGCGCTGACCGTGGCCGCGCAGGACTTCGCCGCCTCCGACCTGTTCGACGGCGCGCTGCCGGGCGCATCGATCCCGATGCCGCTGCGTATCGCGCAGACCAACCAGGCGCCGATCGCCAAGGGCGGCACCTACGAGGGCATCGTCACCATCGCCATGCAGCAGAAGACCACCAGCCCGTAAGGCGCCCGCGCCGGCCCGCTCCCCGGGCCGGCCGCTTCCGGTAACACCCCCATGAAATCTCCCGCACCCGCCGTCACCCGGCTGGCGGTCGCGCTCGCCCTGTCGTTGGCCACGCCCTTGGTCGCGGCGCGCGGCGTTCCCGCCGGTTTCGAGGATCTGGTCGAAGGCCAGACCGAACAACTCGAGGTACGCCTGTTCGGTCGTTCGACCGGGCTGGTGCCGGTGCGCGTGACCTTGGAACACGTGCAGCTGGAGGCCCCGGCCGAGGCGCTGCAGGCATTGCAGCTGCCGGCCGAGGCACAGGCCGCGTTGTTGCCGGCGCTGTCGCAGCCGCTGCCGCGCAACAGCCATCTGGCCTGCCGTTATGGCGGCGCCAGTGCCGGTTGCGGTTACATCGATCCCCCCGAGGAGCCCACCGCCGTGCGCGCGCTGTATGACGAAGGCGAGGGCGCCGTGCGCCTGTTCGTCGCCCGCCAATGGATTCCCGGCGAGCCGGCCGCCGAGCGCTACCACCAGGTCAGCGCCAATGCCGAAAACGCCTTCCTGCACCAGCACACGCTCAATGTCAGTGGCGGCCGCGGCTACCAGTCGCTGGCCGCGCAGGGCATGGGTGCGCTGGGCGTGTTCCAGCGCGGGCACCTGTCCGCCGACTGGACCTTCAGCCAGCAGCATTACCGCGGTGGCCGCGCCAACCGCGACTTCCAGCTGGACAACGCCTATTACCGCCATGACCTGGGGCAGCAGCACTACCTGCAGGCCGGGCGCATGGATCGCCGCAACCTGAGCAGTCCGCAGGGCGGCACCTTCAGTTTCAGCATGCTGCCGATGGATCGCTTCCAGGGCCTGCGCCTGGGTACCACGCAGGCCTACGTGGATGCCGCCGCCGCCGTGCAGGCCACGCCGCTCACCGTGCTGCTGGCACGTGATGCGCGGGTGGATGCCTTCGACGGCGAGCGCCTGCTGCAGACCTTCTACCTGCAGGCCGGCATCAACCAGCTCGATACGCGCCGGTTCCCGCTGGGCAACTACACCATCACCCTGCGCATCTACGAAGACGGCGTGCTGGTGCGCAGCGAGGACGCGCCGTTCGACAAGGGCGGCGACTGGACCGACAGCAGCGTGCAGTGGTTCCTGCAGGGCGGGCGCCGCAACGAACGCCGCAGTGATCGTTTCGATGATGAGCTGGCGGCGATGGGCGGCGTGCGCGTGCCGATGTCGCGCAACGTGGCGATGACGGCCGGCCTCGCCGATCTGGGCGGTTTCAGCTATGGCGAACTGCGGCTGGACCTGCGCCACGTCTTCGCCACCCAGGAGATCCGCGCCACCTTCAGCGGCATGCACGGCAGCGATGGCAGCCGTGGCCAGCAGCATCAGCTTTCGTATCGTCTCCGCGCCTCGTGGAATGTGTACCACCAGCGCATGCGTGGCCGCGCCTGCCAGTTCGAGGACGATGCGCGCGACCGGCTCGGTTGTGCTGATTCGCTCAGCGCCTCGATGGCGCTGCCGGTGGCTGGCGGCAATGCCTATCTGGCCTACACCCGTCGCCAGACCTGGCGCGCAGGCACCGTGCAGCCGGGGCTGGGGGATGATCCGCTGGCGGGGCTGGACCCGCTGTTGCCGCCGTGGATTCCACAGCCCACGCGCGTGCCGCAGCTCAGCCGCACCTGGCAGGCCAGCTACAGCCGCAGCCAGCGCTGGGGCGAGTTCAGTGTCTCCAGCCGCATCGGCGTATGGCAGCAGACCAGCGGCGGCGGCCTGCGCGACGGGCGTGACCGCGGCATCTATTTCAACTTCAGCCTCAACCGCCTGCAGCGCGGCGACCACGGCAGCTCGCAGCGTCGCTACGGCCTGGATGTGCGCCAGCCGCATCACGCACGACCGGACGTCAACTACAGCGCCGGCCAGACCCTGCGCCAGGAGTACGAAGACCAGTACCGCGAAGTGTCCGGCGAACTACGCGGCAACAACAACGAACGGTACAGCGCCACGCTGAGCGGGCAGCTGCAGAACCGCATCGGCCAGACCGGTGCCACGGTATCGCGCTACCAGCACCAGGGCGGCAACGAGGTGGCGTACAGCGCCACACACAGTTCCGGCCTGGCCATCGGCTCGCGCGGGCTGTACTGGGGCGCAGGCGTGGGCGCCGATGCCGGGCTGGCGGTGCAGGTGGACGGCACTGACGATCTGGACCTGACCGGCGTTGCCGCCGAACTGCAGGTAGGCGGACTGCGCCGGCAGCGGCTGAAGCTGGGCGAACGCCGCCTGCTGCCGGTGTCCGCCTACCAATCGCACCGCGCCGAAGTGCAGGACGCCAGCGCTCTGGACAGCATCGCGGCCGTGCGGGTGAGCGGCGTCGGCGGCGCGCGCCCGCTGTTCCTGTCGCCCGGGCGGCTGGTGCGCATGCCGGTGCCGATTGAAGTGACCTACACCTTCATCGGCAACGCCCACGACATCGCCGGTGCACCGCTGCGCGGCGCCCGCATTCTCAACGCGCCGGTGCCCGGCACCGGCAGCAATGGAGGCTTCGTGGCCGACTTCCCACGACGCGAAACGACCCTGTACCTGCTGCAGGACGACCGGCTGCTGCACTGCCCGCTGCAGGTGCGCGAGCGCCGCAGCGTGGTGATGCTGGTGGGCACCGTGCAGTGCGAGCCCCTGGCCGTGGCGCAGTTGCCCGCCGACATCCGCCATCAGGCACGGGTGACGCGACTGCTGCAGGAGCAGGCGTTGATTGCCGCCACGCCGCAGACCGCGGCCGCGGGAGGTGCGCTGTGAACCGCCGGGTGTGGTGGGTGATGGCAGTGTTGTGTGCGTTGGTGGTGTTGGCGCCGCGGGCGATGGCGCAGCGGCCGCCGGAAACGCATCCGACCAGTGAGCATCGCGACATCGTGATGAGCTGGGATCGCTCTGCGATGCCTGGGGATATCGAGTTGTGGGCGCCGAGGACGGTTATGGGCTACAGCAGGGATCACAATCTGCAGTACGGTCGAATCCATCTGACATGCGAATCGAACTCGACCACGAGTACAGGCTTGTGCCCGACTAGTGGACTAGAGAGCCTCGAAAGCGGGCCGGCGCCCATTCTGACGCGGATGGTGGAGGAGCGCAGCGGTCTGACTGCAGACCTTCGCGTCATGGCGGCTCTAAGTCGAGCGATTGGCGAACGTGCATGTGGTCCAGAGTTCTGGCTTGGCTGGAAGCGACCGATCTGGACCTCGCGCCAAGAGGAGTGTGGCGGCGAGAAAGCAATAGGGACCTCTGTTGAACTGCTTCTTCCGGAGAGCGAACTTAATCAGCTTGTCGCTGGTCGTTGGCACGGGAAGCTGATCTTGAACTTGAGGACTGATCCAGCAGGCTCCGTTCTTGCTGTGAACACTTTCAATCTTGCATTCACCATCACCGACTACAACGCGGTCTCCATCTACTTCCCGCTATTCGACCAGGTCACGCCACACGTCGGCCTGAATCTGCAGTATGACCCGATCGCACAGACCGTCGGCGGTCGGGCCCAACTCGACATGTGCCTGTACGACGGACTGGGTTCGCAGAGCCAGTACCTGGGCGTCACCGTGCGCGATAGCGGGCCGCGTCTTCCGGGGCCTTCAGGCTACTCGGTCTGGCATACCGACGGCGGCAGCGACGCCACGCAGCGCGTGGACTACACCGTCACCCTCGATCACAACGGCAGCGCTCTGCCCATGCGCAACGGTGTGGAGCAGCTGCTGCACGGCATCGACACCGCAAAGCTGCGCCTGGTGCTGCTGCCCGGCATGACCCAGCCGGTGTTCTGCGTGCCCACGCCATTGACGCTGGATACCCCCCGCGTGCCGGTCAGCAGCAAACGCCCCGGCTACTACGACGGCGATCTCAAGGTGGAACTGCGCGTTCCCACTGTCACGCCCTGATTCCCATGGAGCCCCCGATGAAGCCTCTCATTCGCTGCCTGCTTCCCTTGTCGCTGCTGATGGCGATGCCTGCCCACGCCAACCTCACCGTGCACCCCATGCGCACTTCGGTGGACGTGAAGAAGGGTGCACAGATCCGAATCTATTCGCAGTCCACCCTGCCGCAGTACGTGCAGGTCTCCATCAAGCGCATCGTCAATCCCGCCGGTGCAGACGAACAGGAGGTCGAGGTCGAGCCCGGCGAAGCGGCCATTGCCATCACCCCCGGCAAGTTCGCGCTTGCCGGTGGTGGCAATCGTCTGATCCGTGTGATTCCGCTGCAGCCGGTCGAGAAGGAAACCGCCTACCGCGTGTACTTCGAAGGCGTGCGTGGCCCTGAAGGGGCTGAACGCGCAGGCGAGGGCGAGCGCGCACAGGCCAACATCGGCGTCAGCCTGGTCTGGGGCGCGTTGGTCAATGTGCTGCCTGCGCAGCCCGCGATGGCGGTACAGGTGGAAGGCAATCGTCTGCGTAACACCGGCACGGTGCGCGTGGGCATCACCAGCATTGCCGACTGCGATGGCGCGCGCTGCACGGCACACGACGTGTCGCGAAGCCTGTATCCGGGTAGTGCGTTGGAGCTGCCTTTCACCGTGCAGCCGGGACACACGCTGCAGATGCGTTACCGCCTGACCCGCGATGGCTATCGCGAGCACATACAGACACACGACCTCTGACATCCCGTCGCAGCGGAACTGTTCCGCAGCGACGCTCACATTCGATTCCATTGTTAAGGAAATGCCATGAACAAAATCTATCGTCGTCTCTGGTCAACGGCTCGGCAGTGCTGGATTGTCGCCAGCGAGCTTGCATCTCCTCGCGGAAAGCGCACCAGTACCGTTCTTGCGGCTGGTACGGTTGGACTGGTCATGCTTGCGACGGTCGCGCAGGCCGCTGAGCCGGAGGTCGAGCCGGGTGATTTCGATGAACAAAGCCTGGTCGAAGACTATCCGGCGACTCCATCTGTTGCGGACCCTGCGTTGCGGAGCATGTTCGGTAATCTTCCGCTTCAGGCAGCTGCTACTGCAGGTTCGATAAACTCGCTGCACACACAGGTCGCGCTGACTACGGATAATTTTTACCGGGACTCGACAGTCTCAGGTGACCTGCAGATGATTCTCGGCTCACGCTCCAGTCTGACGGGCAGTAAGTCGGTTGGTTACGGAAGCCTGTTGACCGCGAGTGGAACCAACAACGTAGCCGTTGGCTATGGCGTCAGAGTGCGACAGGGGTATAGCACCGCAGTTGGCGCTGAATCTTATACCGACGGAGTCGGTGCGACGGCCTTCGGTAACAATGCTAAGGCGTACGCAGACAATTCGATTGCTGTAGGCAGTGGCTCCAGGACCAATGATGGCGCCGGCATTTCCAGGATTGCCATTGGTGGTGATGCGTACGCGGGCAGTAGTGGCTGGACGGGGGCGATCGCATTGGGTGGGGAATCGCGCGCAGAGTACGACGGTGTGGCTGTTGGTTATGGTGCAAAGACATCGGCAAATGGCACTGTGGCACTTGGTCGTGGATCGCTTGCCACAGAGGCCAACACCGTTTCGGTCGGTAGTGCCAGCGTGAAAAGGCGGGTGGTCAATGTGGCCGATGCGCGGCTGAACTCGACCAGCAGTGATGCGGTCACTGGTAAGCAGCTGTATGCCACCAACTCCAACGTCACCAAGGCCCAGACGGCGGCCGATGGAGCGAAGACGACAGCTACGGCAGCGCAGTCCACCGCCAACACGGCCAACAGCAATGCCAACTCGGCGCTGGCGAAGGCCAATGCGGTCAGTGGCCTGGTGAGCCAAGTATCGGCCGCTGGCAACGTAAGGCTGGGTGGTGAGAACACCGGCACCGTGCTGGATGTGCGCAACAAGTCCAATGCTGTTCGAAGCATCACCGGCCTGAAGGATGGGGCGCTTTCCACATCCAGCACGGAAGCTGTGACGGGCAAGCAGCTCAATGCAACCAACACGAATGTGACCAGTGCCAAAACTGCAGCCGATGCAGCGAAGACGACGGCTGCAGCAGCACAGTCAACGGCCACTACGGCCAACACCAATGCCAACACTGCATTAGCCAAGGCCAATACGGTCAGTGGCCTGGTCAGTCAGGTATCGGCCACTGGCAATGTGCGTTTGGGTGGTGAGAACACTGGCACTGTGCTGGATGCCCGCAACAAGTCCAATGCGGTGCGCAGCATCACGGGCCTGAAGGATGGAGCGCTGAGCACGACCAGCACCGAGGCGGTGACGGGTAAGCAGCTCAACGCCACTAATGCGAATGTCAGCAAGGCGCAGGCTGCTGCCGATGCAGCGGCTGCGCGGCTGAATGCCAGTGCCGTGGCACTGGGCGCGGGAGCTGTCGCGGAGCAGGCCAGCTACGGCATCAGTACGGCGCTGGGCAACAACGCCAAAGCCTACAACGGCAAGAGCGTCGCCATGGGCGCGGACGCTCGCGCGACGGTGGATGACGCGGGCAACAAGGTCAATGGTAACGGAGGGGTCTCCATCGGGGCTGGCACCCGCAGCGGCAACGGCGCGGTGGCGCTTGGGCTGGATGCCCTCGCAACGGGTGATCGTGGTATTGCGGTCGGGCATGAGGCATCCGGAAAAGGCACGCACGCAACGGCACTGGGCTTCCAGAGCAACGCGTCGGCCAACCAGGCCACGGCGGTCGGGCGCGGGGCCGTTGCCAGCAGCCTGTATGCCTCGGCGGTGGGCAACCAAGCGAACGCCACGGCACAGAGCGCGTTGGCCCTCGGTGATCGCGCCAGTGCGACACATGCGGGCGCGGTTGCGCTCGGCAATGGCTCAGCCACGACTGCAACCAATCAGGTCTCGGTGGGCAACGGCTCGTTGAAGCGCAAAGTGGTCAACGTGGCCGATGGCGCCTTGAGTACGTCCAGCAGTGAAGCGGTGACTGGCAAGCAGCTGCATGCCACCAACACCAGCGTGGCTGCTGTGAAGGCGACCGCGGACGTTGCGCAGGCGCGAGTGGCGGTACTGGATGGCCTGGTGGGGCAGGTATCGGCAAGTGGAAACGTACGCCTGGGTGCAGACAACACCGGCACCGTCGTCGACGTTGCCAACAAGGCCGGTGCCAAGCGCAAGCTGCAGAATCTGGCCAATGGCGTGCTCAGTACGTCCAGCACGGATGCAGTGACTGGGCAGCAGCTCAATGCCACCAATAGCGAAGTGACTAGCGTGCGCACGGCGGCAACCGCGGCGAAGACGGCGGCCGACGCTGCCCGTGGCGTAGCCGATGGCGCTGTGCTGAAAGCTGATGCCTTGGGCGGACTGGTGGGCCAGGTCTCTGCCAGCGGCAACGTCCGTCTGGGTGCAGAGAACACCGGCACGATTGTGGATGTGGCAAACAAGAGCGGTGGCAAGCGGCGCATCTACAACATCGCCAACGGCACGCTGAGTACGGGCAGCACGGATGCGGTGACCGGGCAGCAGCTGTTTGCGACCAATACCACGGTGGAGACTCAGCGACAGGCTTTGGCTGGGCACGCGCAGCAGCTGACGGATCAGGACGGGCGTATCGCCGACAACCGGATCGAGCTGGATGTGCTGCGTGCGGACTTCGATAACTTCGATCCGGATCTGGATGGCGTGGTTAAGTTCAGTGCTGATCGTCGCCTGGTGGATATGGAGGGTGCCCGCATATCGGGCGTGACAGCGGGGGATATCAGTTCTGCGACCAGCACGGATGCGGTGAATGGCGGGCAGTTGTTTGCGACTAACGATCGGGTAGAGAAGATCGAAAAATCAAATGGCTACCTGAGAGTTGGAGTGGATGATGAGAGCAATTACGCGCAGGCGGGATTGATGGGTGTGGCGATCGGAGATTCGGCAGAGGCAGCCATTCACTCTGATGGGGCTACCGCAGTTGGTTCATTCGCGCGCGCTCGTGGGCAGGGCTCCGTGGCTCTTGGCAGGGGGGCGCTTGTCGACGCCGCAGCAAAGAGTGGATTTGCACTTGGGACGGGTTCTAATGTCTACGCATCGGGAGGGGCAGCACTGGGTTCCTTCAGTCAGATTGAATCAGGAGCGGAAAACTCAGTTGCGCTAGGCACCGGTTCCGTAGCCGAGGACGCAAACGTTGTGTCCGTTGGGAACTCTCGGCTTATGCGGCGGATCGTCAATGTGGGGCGAGGGGTGAACTCCAGTGATGCAACTACTGTTGGGCAACTGAGCGAAGCCTTGGCTGCTCTTGGCGGGGGCGCAGGTCTGGATCGAAATGGCGATGTCGTTTCTCCGACCTACAACCTCCAGGGGGGAACACAGAAGAACGTTGAAGACGCTTTAGTTGCGCTGGATGGCGCGGTGGTAAGGGCTGACAGTCGCGTAGATGGCCTCGAAGGCCAGCTGCGTGCGACATTCCAACAATCAACCTCGACCCGGGCGGATGGAGTTGGTCAGCTGAATCTGGCAGGTGCGCAAGGCATGGTTCTGTCGAATCTGGCCGATGGGCGTATTGCTGCAGGTAGCCGTGATGCAGTTACGGGTAGTCAGCTGTACGCAGCCAAGCAGGAAATCGCCAGGAATGGAGATGAAATCGAGCGTATGAAGAGCATGTCAGAAGGAGGTGTGAAGCATGCCCTCCAGGAAGTACTTGATCTGCGCGGTGGACCGATCGATTTCGCTGGATCGCGATTGACTGGGATTGATTCGGGTGACATCTCATCTGCCTTCAGTACTGATGCAGTTAACGGTGGTCAGCTTTATGCGACCAATGAACGAATCGCGAGCGTGGAATCGACTCATCGATTCTTTAAGATCGGTCGGGATGATCTGAGTGAGGACGCCAAGGCTGGATCGTTTGGTGTTGCGATTGGTGAATCCGCGCAGGCGACACCGCAGGATGGAAACGAGGGTGGAACAGCCCTTGGCGCTTATGCGATTGCTTGGGGCAAGAATTCGGTTGCGCTGGGTAGAGGTGCCCTGGTTGAGGAGGGGGCAGAAGGTGCATTCGCTCTCGGTGCTGGGTCACGTGCAGCAGGGGCTGATAGCGTGGCGCTAGGCTTAGTTAGCAGAACAGAAGTCGGTGCGGTCAGGTCTGTCGCTATTGGCATGGGTGCGATCGCCACGGAAGCTGACACGGCGTCCTTCGGAAACAGCCGATACCAGCGCCGCCTCGTCAACGTAGCCAACGGCCGCAACGCCAACGACGCAGCCACCATCGCCCAGCTGCGCGGCGCGCTTTCCGCCCTCGGCGGCAACATCGACGCCAACGGCAACGTCACCACCCCCGGCTTCAACGTCCAGGGCCAGCACCAGAGCACCGTCAACGATGCCCTCGCCACGCTGGACTCCGCCGTAGTCACCACCGGCTCCCGCATGGACCGCGTCGAAACCCAGCTCCGCTCGGTCTTCCAGGAAACGCCCTCCACCCGCAGCGATGGCACCGCCCAGCTCACCCTGGTGGGCGCCAACGGCATGGTCATCTCCAACGTGGCCAACGGCCTGGTCGCTGCCGGCAGCCGCGAGGCGGTCAACGGTGGCCAGCTGCACGCCGTGCAGCAGCAACTCAATGGCCGCATGGACGGGCTGGAGCAGCGCGTGGATGGCCAGCCGCAGTCGCGTGCGCTGTCTACGGCGTCGGTCGCGCCCACCGAACAGGTCACGCCAACGCCGGAAGCCAGCGATTCGCCGCAGGTGGCCTCGGCAGGCGAGGGGGCCTCACCCGCGCCACAGCCGAAGTCGAAGAAGGACGACACCCCGTCGCCCACGCCGCAGGTCGATACCGCCGAGCTGGAGAAGATGCTGGCTCGCGCCAACGAGTACACCGATGGCGCCATCAGCAACGTCGAACGCCGCTTGGACAAGATGGACAAGCGCTTCAACCGCATGGCCGCAATGAGCAGTGCGCAGACGGCGATGGCCATGAACACCGCTGGCCTGGCCACCTACAACCGCCTCGGTGCGGGCGTGGGCTACGCCGAGGGCGAGTCGGCCATGGCGGTGGGTTACCAGCGCGTACTCAACGACAAGGGCTCAGCCACCTTCAGCCTCAATGGCGCGTTCACCAACAGCGGTGAGCGCAGCATGGGCGTGGGTGTGGGCATCGGCTGGTAAGCCATGGCGCCCCGGTGTGGTGCGCGTAACGAGCCCCGCCGCGCCGGGGCCATTGCAGAGGAAATTGCGATGTACAGCTTCATGAGCCGCTTCATGACCTACCGGCGCTACTACGTCTGGCGCGCCCGCATCCGCTACGTCACCCACGACATGGATACGTGGACGCTGGCGTGCCTGGTGCTGATGATCTGCATGGGGCTGATGGTGTGGGGGTTCTGGCGCGTGCTGAACGTGCCGCAGCCGCGCATCCATCCGGAGGCCGCCGCCGTGCGGGTGGAAGTGCTGACCGACGAAGCGATCCATCGCATCGTGCTGGTACGCCACGGCGGCACCACGCCGGGTGATCCCTTCTACAGTGCTGCGGAGATCCGCGGCAGCACCCAGCGCACGCTGCGGGTCCGGCAGACCCTGCAGGACCCGGTGGCGATGAAGCTGCAGGCGGACATGTACGCCGACATCGCCGACTACATCAACGCTACCGGTGCCTGCATGCCCTTTCCCTGCCGTCGCGTGAGTTTCCGCATCGAACAGCTGCAGCGGTCGGGGCATGAGAGTGCGGTACGCAACAAGGCGCTCGCCGAGATCCTGCAGGTGCCGTGGTACCTGGTGCCGAACCTTGATGGCGAACGCACGCGCGTGCGCAGTGGCTGGGCCGATGACTTCCAGGATGTGTATTCGCACGCCTGGAACCTGGATGACCTGCAGAAGATGCATGCGCGCATGATGGCCGAGTACCCGTACCGTGCGGCGGTGCCGTGGCTGGCACGATTGGCAACCCCTGCCCAGGAACAGCTGATCTTCCCGTAGCGCCGGGCCATGCTCGGCCGCTCTTGGCGCAGAGCCGGGCACAGGCCCGGCTCTGCCATGATCAACCGCCGATGTAGGCGGTGATTTCCATCTCGGCCAGAAGCTGCCGCAACTGCGTGGCCGACGCCCGCCGCATGGGTTTCTCATCCACCGGCGACAGCGGGGCCTGGCGCAACGCATCGTAGGGCAGGACGGCCAGGTCGAAGGTCAGGTCTTCGGCACTGAACACCCACACCGGTACATCCAGATTGCGCTCACGGTCCATCCGCAGGCGCCGCGTACGCGATTCCGCAGGGATGCGATGTTCGTCCAGGAAGCGATGCACGGCCTCCGGGTCGTCACTGTGCAGGTGCAATTGCACGGGGCTGTTGGCATCGGCGGTGCCGTCCAGCACCGGTCCGGCCAGGCGCGGCGAAAACCCGTGCAGGAACTCCAGCGCCCGCAACGCGGACTCGCGCCGCCGCTGTAGTTCGCTGCCGTGCTGCGGGCCGGAGAACAGCCGTTGGTACTCGCGCAGCGCCTGTTCGATCTCGACGTTGCGGGGCAGGGAGGCATCGTCGTGGATGCCAAGGCGGCTGGCAGCCTTGAGTTTGGCCTGGTGGAAGTCGCGGATTCCGCCTTCGGCCATCAGCCGGGCGGCTTCGTGGGCGAGACGATGACGCCGTTCGCGGGTCTGGCTGACAGCATGCTGGTGAGCGCGGTGCATGCGATGACTCCCTGTTGCGACCTGGCTACAGACTAGCGCAGGCGTGTGACATCTGCGTGGGCGAAGGCAACGGCGCCGCTACGCTCGCCGGGCATGGCCCGGCGCTACCGGGAAAGGGCGCCCGACGGGTGCGGCATGGTAGCGCCGGGCCATGCCCGGCGGATGCATCGGCGCCAACCAAGGTTGGCGACTACCAAGGCAACGTCGGGCCATCGTGCCAACCAACGGTTGGCACCCACCCAGCCTGGCTTCAGAAGATATCGAACGCGGCCGCGTCAGCCTGCGGGGTGCTCTGCAGGTTGAGGTCATAGTCGGTCAGGCGGTCCATGTCTTCCACCTTCACCCACTCCACCGCACCGTTGAGGGTGGCCTGGACCATGCCGCTCGGCGGTTCGTTCTGTGCGATCGGGGTGTCCTTCAGCGCGGTGCGCATGTAGTCGATCCAGATCGGCAGGGCGGCCTTGCCACCGTATTCGCGGTAGCCCAGCGAGCGGAAGTCGTCGCGGCCCACCCACACGGTGGTCACGTACGGGCCGCCGAAGCCGGAGAACCAGGCGTCACGGTGATCATTGGTGGAGCCGGTCTTGCCGCCCACGTCTTCGCGGCCGAGCACCTTGGCCTGCGCGCCGGTGCCGCGCTGGACCACGTCGCGCATCATCGACACCAGCTGGTAGGCGGTACGGGCGTCGATCGCACGCGGTGCGGTACGTGCATCCGGGTTGACCGGTGCGGCCGGCGTTTCGGTCTTGGCTTCCGGCTTGGCAGCGGCGGTGGCATCGACCTTGGGTGCCGGGGCGCCGAAGTTGAAGCCGTCCACGACCTGGTTCACCGGCTGGTCGCTGCTGCCGGCGCAGTCGCGGCAGGCCATCGCCGGGTTTTCCTTGAACACCAGGTTGCCATCGCGATCGTTGACCTGGTCGATCAGCCAGGTATCCACGCGCGAGCCGCCATTGGCGAACACGGCATAGCCGCGGGCCACCGACAGCGGCGTCAGCGAGGCGGTACCCAGCGACATCGACAGGTTCGGCGGCAGCTCGGATTCGGCAAAGCCGAACTGGCTGATGTACTTGCGCGCGTAGTCCACGCCCATGCCATCAAGCAGGCGCACCGAGACCAGATTGCGTGACTGCACCAGCGCTTCACGCAGGCGCATCGGGCCACGGAAGCCGCCGCCGTCGTTCTGCGGCGCCCAGGTCTTGCCGCGGCGGTCGCGGAACACGACCGGGGCGTCGAGCACGATCGAGGCCGGGTTGTAGCCCTTGTCGAAGGCGGCCGCATAGACGAACGGCTTGAAGCTCGAACCGGGCTGGCGACGGGCCTGGGTGGCACGGTTGAACTTGTTGCCGGAGAAGCTGAAGCCGCCGACCAGCGCCTTCAGGGCGCCGCTGTGGGCGTCCAGCGAAACCAGCGCGGACTGCCCGCGCGGGAGCTGGTCGAGCAGCCACTCGCCCTCCTTGGCGCCGGCGCGCACGCGCACGATGTCGCCACGCTGCACCAGCTTGGCCGGGCTCTTGTTGGTCCACTTGGCGGCACCGGCCGGCAGCACGATCTCGCTGCGGTTGGCCAGCACCACAGTGGCGCTGCCGTCGGCGCCGGTGCTGGCGACGATGGCCGGCAGCAGGCCGGCCTGGCCGAACATGCCGCGCAGGTGCTCGGCCAGTGCAGCGGCATCATCGCCGGCGCCCAGCTGCACCTGCTTCTCTACGCCGTGCCAGCCGTGGCGATGGTCGTACAGCAGCAGGCCGTCGCGCACCGACAGGTTGGCGGCGGTCTGCAGGGTCGAATCGATGGTGGTGGTGACGTGGTAGCCCTTGTTGACCACGTCGCCGCCGAAGCGGGCGATCATTTCCTGGCGCACCAGCTCGGCCACGTAGGGCGCATCGACCTGCACCGGTGGCTCATGCGCAGTGGCATGCATCGGCACGGCCTTGGCCGCGTCGGCCTCGGCCTGGCTGACGAACTTCAGGTCGGCCATGCGCTGCAGCACATAGTTGTCACGACGCTGGCGGGCGCGCTCCGGGTTGGAGATCGGGTTGCCCGAGGACGGGAACTTGGGGATGCCGGCCAGCGAGGCCATCTCGTCCAGGTCCAGCTCGCCCAGCTTCTTGCCGTAGTAGAACTCGGCGGCGGCGGCCACGCCGTAGGCGCGGTTGCCGAAGAAACTCTTGTTCAGGTACAGCTCGAAGATCTCGTCCTTGCTCAGCTCGGACTCGATCTTGCGCGCCAGCAGGATCTCGGCCAGCTTGCGGGTATAGCTGTACTCGGAGCTGAGGAAGAACTGGCGGGCCACCTGCTGGGTGATGGTGGAGCCGCCGGGCACGCGCTTGTCGTTGGTGGTGGCCAGCAGCCACACCGCGCGACCGATGCCCTTGTAGTCCACGCCGCCGTGCTCGTAGAAGCGGGCATCCTCGGTGGCCAGGAACGCCTGCTTCAGCTTCTCCGGGACGTCCTTCATGGTGATGGGGGTACGCCGGGTCTCACCGAATACCGCCATCAGCTTGCCGTCGGCAGCGTAGACGTACATCGGCTCCTGCATTTCCACGTCGCGCAGGGTCTGCACGTCGGGAAGCTTGGAAGAAACGGCGTAGTACAGGCCGCCAACGGCGGCCGCTCCGACCAGCGCCAGGACCAGGACAACAAGAAAGATCCAGCGCAGCCAGCGGCGGAGACGGGTCATCTGTGTCAGATTCCGATTGCGAATTTCGTGGTCGCAGAGTATAGATTACGCAAGGTGGCGGCTGGGGCCGGCACTGGGGAGTGCAAGGGGACGCCAGGGGCTGCGTGTTCATCCTGTGAGGGATGTCACAGCAGGGCGGTTGCCATTTGCTAAGAATACGTTATTAATGCGCGGACGCAGCTCTTGCGTCCAAGTGCCCGTCGGCAGGGGAGAAACCGTGGGGCTCATCCCAAAAAGTCAGTCGCCGCTCATTGGCGTCGACATCAGTTCGACTGCGGTAAAGCTGTTGCAGCTTTCCCGCAGCGGCAACCGTTTCCGTGTGGAACATTATGCCGTGGAACCGCTGCCGCCGAATGCGGTGGTGGAGAAGAACATCGTTGAAGTGGAGGCCGTGGGAGAGGCCATCCGCCGGGCGATGAACCGTTCCGGCAGCAAGGCCAAGCTGGCCGCTGCGGCCGTGGCCGGTTCGGCGGTGATCACCAAGGTGATCCCGATGCCGGCCGACCTGGACGAGAACGACATGGAAGCCCAGATCGAGCTGGAAGCGGTCAACTACATTCCGTATCCGATCGAGGAAGTGAACCTGGACTTCGAGGTGATCGGGGCGATCCCGAACAACCCGGAAATGGTCCAGGTGCTGCTGGCGGCCTCGCGTTCGGAAAACGTCGAGCTGCGCCAGTCCGCACTGGAACTGGGTGGCCTGCAGGCCAAGGTGATGGACGTGGAGGCCTTCGCGGTCGAGAACGCCTTCGCCCTGGTGGCAAGCGAGCTGCCGGTGTCGGCCGAGGGCGTGGTTGCGCTGGTCGATATCGGCGCCACCATGACCACCCTCAACGTACTGCGCGGTGGCCGTAGCTTGTACAGCCGCGAACAGGTGTTCGGTGGCAAGCAGCTGACCGACGAGATCATGCGCCGTTATGGCCTGAGCTACGAGGAAGCCGGTCTGGCCAAGCGGCAGGGCGGGTTGCCGGAAAGCTACGAGATGGAAGTGCTGGAGCCGTTCAAGGAAGCCACGGTCCAGCAGATCAGCCGCCTGCTGCAGTTCTTCTACGCCGGCAGCGAGTTCAACCGCGTCGATCACATCGTGCTGGCCGGCGGCTGTGCCGCCCTTGCAGGCCTGCCGGAGATGGTCGAGGAACAGCTGGGCGTGCCGACCGTGGTCGCCAACCCGCTGGCACAGATGACCCTGGGGCCGAAGGTACAGGCGCACGCGCTGGCCCAGGATGCCCCCGCGCTGATGATCGCGACCGGTCTGGCGCTGAGGAGCTTTGACTGATGGCACGCATCAATCTATTGCCCTGGCGCGCCGAACGGCGCAAGCAACGCCAGCGCGAGTTCGGCATCATGCTGGGCATGGCCGCCCTGGGTGGCCTGCTTCTGTCGCTGTTGATCTGGTTCTACTACGACATGCAGGTCAGCGGGCAGAGCGATCGCAACGCCTACCTGCAGACCGAGATCGACAAGGTCAAGGAGCAGAACAAGGAAATTGATCGCCTCGACGAGCAGAAGAATCGATTGCTGGCCCGCAAGGCCGTGATCGAACAGCTGCAGGCCAAGCGTTCGCAGATGGTGCACCTGTTCGATGCGCTGGTCCGCACCATTCCCGATGGTGTGGTGCTGACCGCTCTGCAGCAGGAAGGCGACGTGTTGACCCTGGAGGGCCGGACCCAGTCCAACGCCCGTGTCTCGGCATACATGCGCAACCTCGAAGTTTCCGGCTGGATGACCAATCCGGAGCTGGCGATCATCGAGGCGCGTGAGCCGGAAAAGGACAAGGAAGGGCGCGCGACCGGCCCGGTGGCTGACATCAAGGCATTGCCGTACGTGTTCAAGGTCAAGGTCAAGCTGCCTGCGCAGAGCGAGGAAGCAGGCGCCACGCCGGGCCTGAACCCTGATGGCAGTGTGGCGGGCACGGCGCCGATGGCACCGACGGTCGCACCGCTCAGTGCCGGGCCCGATGCCGCAGCGCCTGCCGCTGCCGTACCGCAGTCGGGGACGGCACCGGCACCTGCTGCCACGCCTGCAACGACTCCTGCACCGGCGGCAACGCCTGCGCCGGCCAAGCCCGCGCAGGCCGCACCGGCAACCAAGCCTGAGGGCAGCCGCCTGGCGCAGCCGCCGCAGGCCTTCCACGCCCCGCTGCAGGGGGATCGCGCATGAGCAAGAAAGTCGACATCAAGAACCTCGATTTCAACGACATCGGCAACTGGCCACAGAAGGCCAAGATCGTTTTCTGCGCATTGCTGGCGGTGGTGATCATGTTCGTGGCGTGGATGCTGCTGATCAGTGGCAAGCGCGATGAACTGGCCAGTCTGGAGTCGCAGGAAACCGCGCTGCGCGAGGAGTTCACCAAGGAACAGAAGCGCGCGGTCAACCTGGAGCCGCTGAAACAGCAGCTGGCACAGATGGAGCAGGTACTGCAGCAGATGCTGCGGCAGCTGCCCAGCAAGACCGAAATGCCCGACCTGATCATCGACATCTCGCAGACCGCGTTGTCCAGCGGCCTGTCCAACGAGTTGTTCGAGCCGGAGCAGGAGCAGATCAAGGAGTTCTACGCCGAGAAGCCGATCAAGCTGCGGATGGTGGGCAGTTACCACCAGTTCGGCGCCTTCGTCAGTGGCGTGGCCTCGTTGCCGCGGGTGGTGATCCTGACCATGCACGACATCAACCTCAAGCCGAAGGACAAGACCAGTGGCAATGTCCGCGCCGGTGCGCTGGAGTTGTCCGGTACGGTCAAGACCTACCGCTACCTGGATGAGGCCGAGGTCGAGGAACAGCAGAAGGCTGAAGCGGGCAAGGAGGAGAAGAAGTGACCGGTTCCTTCATTGCACGCGGTGGGATGGTATTGACGGTGTTGCTGCTGGCCGCCTGCGGTCGCGGCGTGACCAGCACGCCGGGTGATGCACCCAACCTGGAAAAATGGGTCGAGAGCGAGCGCGCACGACCGGCGGAGTCGATTGAGGCCCTGCCGGTGATGCAGCAGTTCGAGACCTTCGAATACTCCGCGCAGGGCATGCGCGATCCGTTCACCGATGCCTGGACCAACCCGCAGCAGGGGAATGGGGGACTGCGGCCAGATCCGAACCGGCGCAAGGAGCCGATGGAAGGCTTCCCGCTGGACGCGCTGGACATGGTCGGCACCATCGGAACAGGCGCCGGCACCGTGGCGCTGGTGATGGGGCCGGACAAGGTGACCTATCGGGTGCGTCCCGGCGGGTACCTGGGGCAGAGCGACGGGCGGGTCACCGCGGTCTTCGAAGACCGCGTGGAGCTGATCGAACTGGTGCCGGATGGCGCGGGTGGCTGGCTGGAACGTCCAGCAACGCTCGCGCTTGAAGATCAATGATCGTTTACTGGGGATAGCACGATGACCTTTCACCAAGCCAAGGGGCTGCGTCCCATCCGGCGCTCTACCTTGAACCGCATCAGCGCGCTGGGAGTCGCGTTGATGTTGGCCTGCGCTCCGGCGCTGGCTGCCGCACCGTCGGAAAAACCGGCCGGCACGGCGCTGGCTGCGACGTCGGCCACTGCACCGGCAAGCCTGTCGGTGCAGCGTATCGACTTCAAGCGTGGCGATGACGGCGCAGGCCGCCTGATCCTGCAGTTCGACGGCCAGGGCGCCATGCCCGACCTGCGCAGCCAGGGCAACAGCGTGGTGGTCGATGTCGGCAACGCGCGCCTGCCGGCCAACCTGCAGAAGCCGATGAACGTCACCGACTTCGCCACCCCGGTGCAGCGCATCGACGCCAAGCCGTCCGGGGCCGGCACCCAGCTGGTGCTGAGCACGGGCGGTCCGGTCGAGTCGCTGGCCTACCAGAGTGGCAACGAGTATGTGGTGGAGATCAGCCCGCGGCAGGTGCAGGCCGCCGTTGGCGCAGTCACTGCCGGCAGCGTGACCCAGGCTGCCAAGGGCGTCCCGCAGCGCGGCTTCACCGGCAAACCGGTGACTTTCAACTTCCAGGACGTGCCCGTGCGCACCGTGCTGCAGCTGATCGCCGAAGAGTCGAATCTGAACGTGGTGGCCTCTGATTCGGTGCAGGGCAATGTGACCCTGCGTCTGGTCAACGTGCCGTGGGACCAGGCGCTGGATATCGTGCTGCGTGCCAAGGGTCTGGACAAGCGTCGTGACGGCAGCGTCGTGTGGGTTGCGCCGCAGTCCGAGCTGGCCAAGTTCGAGCAGGAGAAGGAAGACGCGCGCATCGCGATCGAGAACCGCGAAGACCTGATGACCGACTATGTCCAGATCAACTACCACAGCGCCACGCAGATCTTCAAAGCGCTGACCGAGGCCAAGGGCATCGGCGGTGGTGGCGGCGGTGGCGGTGGCGGTGGTGGTGGCAGTTCGCAGGAAGAAAGTGGCTTCCTGTCGGCGCGCGGCCGCATTGTCGCCGACGAGCGCACCAACACGCTGATGATCAGCGACATTCCGAAGAAGATCGCGCGCATGCGCGAGTTGATCAGTGTCATCGACCGCCCGGTCGACCAGGTACTGATCGAAGCACGCATCGTCATCGCTACTGACACGTTCGCGCGCGAACTGGGCGCCAAGTTCGGCATCAGCGGCAGCCGTGACAACGTCTACTTCAGCGGTGACCTCGCATCCAATGCGAAGAACCGCGAGTCGGAAGTGGCTACGTCCATTGCCAACCAGACCGCGTTCAATCAATGGGTGGCCGGTGGCAGGACCGGGCCGGCACCGGTGCCGGTGGGTCCTACGATCACCCGTGGCCTGAACTGGAACCTGCCGGTGGCAGCGGCCAGCAACCCGGGTTCGCTGGCACTGTCGATCCTCAACGCGGGCTATCTGCTTGATGTGGAATTGTCGGCCATGCAGGAAGAGTCGCGTGGTGAAGTGATTTCCAACCCGCGCGTGGTGACCACCAACCAGCGCGAGGCGCTGATCAAGCAGGGCAAGGAAATCGGCTATGTGACCATCAGTGGCGGCGGTACTGGCGGCGCACAGACCCCGAACGTGCAGTTCAAGGAAGTAGTGCTGGAGCTGAAGGTCACGCCGACGATCACCAACGACAACCGCGTGTTCCTCAACATGGCGGTGAAGAAGGACGAGGTTGATCAGCTGATCCAGTTGCAGGGCTATGGCACCGTGCCGTCCATCAACCGCCGCGAGGTCAACACCGCCGTGCTGGTGGAAGATGGCCAGACCGTGGTGATCGGTGGCGTGTATGAGTTCACCGACCGCAACAGTGTCAGCAAGGTGCCGTTCCTGGGCGATGTGCCGTTCCTCGGCAACCTGTTCAAGAAGCGTGGGCGCAACAAGGACAAGGCTGAACTGCTGGTCTTCGTGACCCCGAAGGTCCTGCGAGTGGCCCGCCAGAACTGAGGCATCACATCTGTTGTATCCGACCGGGGCCGCCACGTGCGGCCCCGCGTCGTTTGCGCCATCGCAGCTAGATCCACGACATGCCTCTCCGAGTAGATCCACGCCATGCGTGGAGGCTGTTCAGCCGTTCTTGATGCCAGCAGCCGGGCGGCCTGCGATGATGTGGGGAACCCGAGCCATCCCGCGCCGGTCAAAGGCCCCCATGAACCTGCCTCCGCCGATGCCCGAATCCATTTCTCCACCGCCTGCCCCCGTCACCTCGCGCCTGCATGCGGCCTTCAGCGACCTGCGCGATGCACTGTCGGCTGAGATCGTCGGCCAGGCGGCGCTGGTCGAACGCCTGCTGATCGCCTTGCTGGCCGATGGCCACCTGCTGGTGGAAGGTGCGCCGGGCCTGGCCAAGACCACGGCCATCCGGGCCTTGGCGGCACGGCTGGAAGCAGACTTCGCACGTGTGCAGTTCACGCCGGACCTGCTGCCTTCGGACCTGACCGGCACCGAGATCTGGCGCCCTCAGGAAGGTCGTTTCGAGTTCGTACCGGGGCCGATCTTCCACCCGATCCTGCTGGCTGACGAGATCAACCGTGCGCCGGCCAAAGTGCAGTCCGCGCTGCTGGAAGCGATGGGCGAACGCCAAGTGACCGTTGGCCGCCACACCTACGCACTGCCCTCGCTGTTCCTGGTGATGGCCACGCAGAACCCGATCGAGCAGGAAGGCACCTTCCCGCTGCCGGAAGCGCAGCTGGATCGTTTCCTGATGCATGTACGCATTGGTTATCCAGACCAGACGGCCGAGTCGGAGATCCTGCGGCTGGCCCGCGAGCGTGCCCGCGGCGCGCTTGGCGAGGCCGCAGCGGCGCCGGAAAAGCTGCCGATGCAGGATGTCTTCGATGCGCGCCGCGAGGTGCTGGAGCTGCACATGGCCCCCGCGCTGGAGCGCTATCTGATCGAGCTGGTACTGGCCTCACGCGACCCTTCGCGCTACGACACCTCGCTGGCGCGCCGCATCGCGTGGGGCGCCAGCCCGCGTGGCTCCATCGCACTGGAGCGGTGCGCACGGGCGCGGGCGTGGTTGGCAGGGCGTGACTTCGTCACCCCCGACGACGTGCGTGCCGTGGCCGACGATGTGCTGCGCCACCGGGTTCTGCCCAGTTATGAAGCCATCGCCGAAGGCTGGGATGGTGAGCGCCTGGTGCAGGAACTGCTTGCCCGGGTACCGGCGCCCTGAGCGCGCGCATGACCGGCACGACCAACGGACCTGCTCCGGTTACCAGCGAAGGCGATGGCCTGCGACCGCAACTGGCCGAGCTGGTGGCATTGCGCCGCCTGGCACAGCGCCCGCCGCCGCCTCGTCGTGGGCGGGCGGGCAGCGCCGGGCAAGCACCTTCACCACTGCGCGGGCGCGGCATGGAATATGCCGAATCACGCGAGTACGTGGCGGGCGACGACGCGCGTCACATCGACTGGCGCGTCACCGCGCGCACCGGCCGCACGCACACCAAGCTGTTCCAGGCAGAACGCGAGCGGGTCACCCTGATCGTTGCCGATACTTCGCCTGCGCTGTACTTCGGTACCCGCGTGCGCTTCAAGTCCGTGCAGGCGGCGCGCGCGGGTGCCGTCGCGGCATGGTCTGCACAGCGCCGCGGCGACCGCATCGGTGCATTGCGCGGTAGTGATCGCGAGGCGCCGATCGCGCCGGCCGGCGGTGCCCGCGGCGTACTGCGCGTACTCGATGCACTCACGCGCTGGTACGCGCAGCCACCTGCCGATGACCTTGGCCTGGAACGCGCGCTGGACCATGCCGGTCGGGTGCTGCGCCCCGGCGCCCGGATGCTGGTACTGGCCGATCCGCAGCAGGCGATCCGCATTCCGCCGGCGCGCTGGAGCGCGTTGGCCCAGCACCATGACCTGAGTCTGCTGCTGCTGGTCGATCCGCTTGAGTTGCAGCCGCCAACGGCGCCCCTGCAGTTTCTCGCCGCGCAGCAGCGCATCGGCCTGGACCTGCGCCGCAGCGATGTGCAGGCGCACTGGCAGGCGCATTTCGTTGAACCCCTGCAGCAGCTGCGCAGCCAGCTTGCCGCGCGTCGCGTCGATGTGCAGGTGCTGTCCACCGATGCGGCAAGCGATGCCTGGCTGGCGCCGGCACCGACGGAGGTGCCGGCATGAGTGCCTCCCTGCCACTGCGCGACGTGCAGTTGCCGCCCTCGCCAGCGTGGTGGCCCCCCGCACCTGGCTGGCTGATGCTGATCGCATTGGTTCTGCTGTTGCTGGCCATCGTTGCTGCGGTGGCATGGCGTCGTCGTCGCCGCCGCCAGCAGTGGATGCGCGTGTTCGATCAGGAGATTGCGGCAGTGAACGGCGCGCCGTCGGAACTGGCAGCCATCGCCAGCCTGCTGCGGCGTGCGGCGCGTCAGGCGCGACCGGGTAGCGAGGCACTACGCGATGACGCGTGGTGGCAGTACGTAGACCCCAAGGACACCCTGCCGCTTGCGCAGCGCAACCTGCTGGCCGAGGGGGCCTATCGTCCACACGTGGATGCCGCTGCCGTGGCTGACGTGCGCGCGTGGGCGCGGGCGCGCTACCTGTCTTTGCTGCAGGAGCGCCGCCGATGAGCGCGCTTGCAGCTTACTGGCCCTGGCCGGATCTGCAGCTGGCTTGGCCGCTGGCACTGCTGGCACTGCCGCTGCCGATCCTGATGCTTGCATGGAAGCGGCGGGCCGATCCGGGCGCTGCGTTGCGCGTGCCCTACGCCGCTGCCGAACTGGAAGCACTGGCTGGCGGCGGTCGTGTCGGCATTTCCTGGCTGCGCAGCGGCTTGCTGTGGCTGGGCTGGCTGGCGCTGTGCGTGGCGATGGCGCGTCCGCAGCAGCTGGGTGAGGCGATTACCCCGCCGCAGGAAGGCCGGCAGATGATGCTGGCAATGGACGTGTCCGGCAGCATGAGCGAGCCGGACATGGTGCTCGGTGCGCAGGCGGTGGAGCGCTTGACCGCAGCCAAGGCGGTGCTGGCCGATTTCCTGGACCGTCGTGCCGGCGATCGCGTCGGCCTGCTGGTGTTCGGTGATCGTGCCTACACACTCACACCGTTGACTGCGGATCTGTCCAGCGTGCGCGATCAACTGCGCGACAGCGTGGTTGGCCTTGCCGGGCGCGAGACGGCCATTGGTGACGCCATCGCGCTGGCGGTCAAACGCCTGCGCAATCAGCCCGAAGGGCAGCGCGTACTGATCCTGCTGACCGACGGCGTCAGCAACGCCGGTGTGCTGGAACCTCTGCGCGCAGCCGAGCTGGCGCGTGCCGAAGGGGTGCGCGTGCACACCGTGGCGTTTGGCAGCGACGGTAGTGCGCGGTTCTTCGGCATTCCCGTGGCTGCCGACCGCGATCCGGTGGATGAGGCAACGCTGCGCAGGATCGCCGAGATGACCGGCGGCCGCTTCTTCCGCGCGCGTGATACCGACCAGCTGGCTGGCATCTATGCCGAACTGGACAGGCTGGAGCCAATCGCAGCGAAGGGACCGGCACTGCGTCCGCGCAACGAGCGCTATGCATGGCCACTGGCCGTCGCCTTGCTGTTGGGCGCATTGGCGTGGGCCTGGCCGGAACGTCGCCGATGAACGCCACTTTCCTGAAGATGCCCGACTGGAGCGCGTTCGATTGGAGTGCATTGCATTTCCTGCGGCCGGACGGCTTGTGGCTGCTGGCGGCACTGCCGTTGATCGTCGCCGTGGCCATCTACCGGCAACGGCGCAGCGACGCGTGGCGGCAGGCGGTCGACGCCCATCTGCTGTCGCAGCTCCTGGCGGGCGAGGGCAAGCGACGCACGCGCCTGCCATGGGCATTGCTGCTGGGCTGGACCCTGGCGGCACTGGCGATGGCTGGCCCCAGCTGGAGGCAGCAGGCGCAGCCGATCTATCAGGCCAGTGCGCCGTTGGTGGTGGTGCTGGATCTCTCCAGCCGCATCACCGCGACCGACCTGCCACCCTCGCGCCTGCTGCAGGCGCGGGCAAAGATCGGTGCTCTGCTGCGCGCCCGTCAAGGCGGACAGGTGGGTCTGGTGGTGTATGCCGAAGATGCCTATACCGTGGCGCCGTTGACCGACGACGCTGCCAACGTGGCGCTGTACCTGGACGCGCTGTCGCCGGAGGTGATGCCGCGTGATGGACAGCGCGCCGACCGTGGCATCGACTGGGCGGTCAGGTTGCTGCGGCAGACCGGTGCCTTGCGCGGCCAGATTCTGCTGGTCAGCGACCAGGCTGACAGCGAAGCGGCGCTTGCCGCAACGCAGGCGCGTGGCCTCGGCCTGCAGGCGTCGGTGCTGGGCCTGGGCACACCATCCGGCGCCGCTTATCGCGATGGTCAAGGCCAGATCGCACAGGCCGTGCTGGATGAAACCAGTCTGCGTGCCGTCGCCACCGCAGGCGGCGGGCGTTACCAGCGCATCGCCAGCGATGATCGCGACCTGAAGGCATTGGACGTACTTGATGCCAGCGACGGCGGTGCGCTGCAGCGGCCCGGGCAGGCCCGGCAGTGGCAGGACGAAGGCTATTGGTTGTTGCCGCCGGTGATGCTGCTGGCACTGCTGGCGTTCCGCCGCCGCGCTGTGCTGGCGGCGGTGCTGGCCGTGGGTCTTCTGCCCTTGAGCGGGCAGTTGCAGGCACAGCCGCGCGCGCCCATGGCTGCGCCGACAGCGGGCACGATGTGGGAACGTGCCGACCAGCGTGAGCATGCACGCCTGGCCGAGGGTGTGCAGGCGTACCGTCAAGGTGATTTCGCCACTGCCCGCAAGCAGTTCGAAGGCATCGACAGCGATGCGGGCTGGTACAACCTCGGCAACGTGCTTGCCCGCCAGGGCGACTACGACGGTGCCATCGCCGCCTACGACAAGGCCTTGGCGCGCCACCCGCAGATGGCCGACGCCGTCGCCAACCGTGCGGTGGTCGACGCCGCGCGCAAGCGCAAGTCGTCGTCGAACAACAGCCAGGGGCAGGGCAAGGGGCAGCAGAAGCCGCAGCAGGGACAGCAGCAGGGACAGCAGCAGAACCAGCAGGGCCAGCAAGGCCAACAAGGCCAACAAGGTCAGCAGAATCAGCAGCAGGGCCAGCAAGGTCAGCAGAATCAGCCGCAGCAGGGCCAGCAAAGCCAGCAAGGCCAGCAGCAATCGCAGGACCAGAAGGGCCAGCAGAACCCGGCGTCTGCAGGTTCCGGCCAGCAGGGGGCGAAGCAGGAGCCACCGCAGGCAGCCGACGCGCAGGCCCAGGCGCAGGCCGATGCCCAGCAGCGTCAGCGGATGCAGCAGGCCCTGCAGCAGGCACGCGCCGGCGAAGCCGGCAAGACGGCAGTGCGCGGCGATGGCGGCACGCCGCAACAGCGCGAGGAGCAGCAGGCCGTGGAGGCGTGGATGCGGCGCGTGCCGGATGATCCGGGGGCACTGCTGCGGGCCAAGTTCCAGTTGGAAAACGAACGTAGAAAGAGGGAAGGGCGATGACAGGCATGGCGAGCAGGCAAATCCGGTGGCCTTTGCCTGTGCTGGCGATGCTGCTGCTGTGGCTGCCGATGGTGGCCATGGCGCAGACGCGCGCCTGGCTGGAACAGGACAGCATTGCCGCCGGTGATGCGGTCACCCTGCACATCGAGACCGATCAGGGCGCTCCGGACTATGCACCGTTGAATGCCGATTTCGTGCTCAGCGCGCAGAGCAGCAACCGCCAGGTGCAGTGGAGCAATGGCGGCGTCCAGCAGCGCAACCTCTATACGGTTGCGTTGACGCCGCGCCGCACCGGTACGCTGCAGGTGCCTTCATTACAGGTAGGCGCAGCACGCACGGTGCCCTTGGTGCTGCAGGTAAGTGATGCCGTGGTGGCCACCCCGCAGAGCAATGCCACCGCCTTCATCGAAACCGAGGTGGATGACCCGACGCCCTACGTGCAGCAGAGCGTGGGCGTGGTGGTCAGGCTGTACTTCGCCTCGCAGCTGGCGTCGGGCGAACTGGTGCTCGACACACCCAGTGGCGCTTCGCTGCAGCGGGTGGGGGAGGATCGCAGCGACGTGCGCCAGGTCAACGGCCGTCGCTACAACGTGGTCGAACGTCGCTTCCTGCTGATCCCCGAGCGCAGCGGGGCGTTGCGCCTGCCGGGTGCGCGCTTCACCGGCCGCAGTGCAGGTGGCTTCTTCGATGACTTCTTCGGGAGCGGTGGCGATGGCCGCATGAATGCCGTCGGTGCCGAACGCACGTTGCAGGTGCAGGCGCAACCGGCGCAGGCCGTGCAGCCGTGGCTGCCCCTGCACAGCCTGCAATTGCGCTACACCGCCGCACCCAGCAGTGCGCGCACGGGCGAAGCGGCCACCGTGATGGTCGAAGCGATCGCCAACGGCGCTACCCGGGCCCAGTTCACCGATCTGCCCGTACCCGACCTCGGCGACGCCGCACAGGTGTTCGCCGAACCTGCCCAGTACGAGGAGACCTTCAGCGGCAGCACGCCACGCCTGAAGATCACCCGTCGCTACTCGATCGTGCCGCGGCAGGTTGGATCGCTGCGTGTGCCGGGGCCGCGCGTGGCCTGGTGGAACGTGGACAGTGGCAGTGCCCAGCAGGCCAGCCTGCCGGATCTGGAACTGGCCGTGGCCGCAGGCCGGGCCGGCGCGCCGGTCGCACAACCGATCGATACCGATGCCGCGTTGCCGGGAGACGCCGCACCCGCCGCTGCATCCTCTCTTGCACCCACCGCAGCAGGTCCCCGGCCGTGGCCGTGGATGGCTGCCGCCGCAGGCCTGGCGCTGCTGTGGCTGTTGACCCTGGCATGGGGATGGCGACGTGGCCGCCGTGCCGTCGCCCACACCCGCCCGGTTCCCCGGCCAGGAGCCAGTGCCCCTGCAACGTCCTCGCGTGCCAGCGTGGCCGAGCTGCGCCGGGCGATCGATGGCGAGGGCTTTGACCAGGTAGAGGCGCTGCTGTGTTCGATGGCCGGCGTGGAACGCCTGGAGCAGGTGATCGAGCGCCTGGCCGATCCGGCCCAGCGGCAGACCCTGCAGGCGTTGCAGCAAGGGCGCTGGGGCGGGATGGGTGATGTCAGCGCGCTGCGGGCCCGCCTGCGCGAAAGCTTCCGTGACGGACCGCACTGGTCGGCCGCCACCGGCGCCGTCGACACTGGGCTGCCGCCGCTGTATCCGCCGCGGCAACCCTGAACCGGCGCGGCTTGCGCGCTTTGTTAGAGTAGATTCATTTTTCGAGGAATCCCGCGCATGACAGCAGCTGCTGCCGACAAGAAGAAGTTGCCCCTGCATTGGAAGATGGGCATCGGCTTTGCGATCGGCCTGGTCCTGGGACTGATCGTGCATGCCCTGGGCGGCAGCGTCGAAGGCCTGCAGACCGGTGCCAAGTGGGTAATGGACTACGTAACCACCCCGGCGTCGGGCCTGTTCCTCAACCTGATCTTCATGCTGATCGTGCCGCTGATCTTCTCGGCGCTGATCATGGGCGTGTCGGAGATGGGCGACATCCGCGCCCTTGGCCGCATCGGCTGGAAGACGCTGGCCTACACCGTGCTGCTGTCCGGCATCGCGGTGGGTATCGGCCTGGTGCTGGTCAACCTGCTCAAGCCCGGTGCCGGCGTCGATCCGCAGGTGGCCGCGCTGATGCTGTCGGAGAACGCAGAGCGCAGCAAGGAAATCGTTGCTGGCATCCATGGCACGCCGAAGGGCATGGACATGCTGCTGTCGATCGTGCCGAGCAACGTGCTGCAGGCCGCGTCCGACAATGGCGCGATCCTGTCGCTGATGTTCTTCGCGCTGATGTTCGGCATCGGCATGGTGCTGACCGACGAGGCCAAGGTCGCCCCGCTGCGTCGCGCCATCGAAGGCGTGTTTGAGATCTCGATGACCCTGATCAATCTGGTCATCCGCCTGGCGCCGTATGCAGTGGCCTGCTTCATGTTCAACCTGGCCGCGCTGTTCGGTTTCGATCTGATCATCCGCTTGGGTGCCTACGTGGGCGTGGTGGTGCTGGCGTTGGGCCTGCACATGGTGGTGACCTACGGCACTGCGGTCTGGCTGTCGGGCCGTTCACCGCTGGCGTTCTTCCGCCAGACCCAGGAGGCCACGGTGATGGCCTTCTCCACCGCCTCCAGCAACGCCACCCTGCCGACCGCGCTGCGCGTGGCCGACCAGATGGGCCTGCCGCAGCGCGTGTCGCGCTTCGTGCTGACCGTGGGCGCCACCGCCAACCAGAACGGCACGGCGCTGTTCGAGGGCGTGACGGTGATCTTCCTGGCCCAGTTCTTCGGTGTCGACCTGAGCATCGGCCAGCAGGTCATGGTGATGGCGGTCTGCATCCTTGGTGGTATCGGTACGGCCGGTGTGCCGTCCGGCTCGCTGCCGGTGGTGGCGATGATCTGTGCGATGGTCGGCGTCAATCCGCTGGGCATCGGCCTGATCCTGGGCGTGAACCACTTCCTGGACATGTGCCGCACCGCGCTGAACGTGACCGGTGACCTGGCCCTGACCACCCTGGTGGCCAAGGGCGAAGCGCCGGACACTCCGGCCGAGGCCGCGGCCGCCGCGGCCCGTCTGGACAACTGACCCAGGCAATACCTGATCGGGGTCGGATTCCTTTCCGCAGGAAGGGGCTCCGACCCCTCTTCATATGCGGAATCCAGCGCAGATCTCGACGTTGCCGGCCAACGGCCAGCACTAACGCTCTGGTCGACCTGACCCTGCCGGGCGTCTGTGGGACAATAGGCCGCCCGCAGTTCCGCGGCCGCCTCCCGATTCCGACAGAACCATGACGCAGCCTACCCGTCGCCAGTTGGCCAACGCCATCCGCTTCCTCGCCGCCGATGCGGTTGAAACCGCAAAGTCCGGCCATCCCGGCATGCCCATGGGCATGGCCGACATCGCCGAAGTCCTCTGGAACGACTACCACCGTCACAATCCGAACAATCCGCAGTGGTTCAACCGCGACCGCTTCGTGCTGTCCAACGGCCACGGCTCGATGCTGCAGTACGCGCTGTTGCACCTGAGCGGGTATGACCTGCCGATCGAGCAGCTGAAGGCATTCCGCCAGCTGGGCAGCCACACCGCTGGCCATCCGGAGCGTCACGAGACCCCGGGCGTGGAGACCACCACCGGTCCGCTGGGCCAGGGTTTCGCCAACGCCGTCGGTTTTGCCTTGGCCGAGAAGCTGCTGGCACAGCGCTTCAACCGCCCGGAGCTGGAAATCGTCGATCACCGCACCTGGGTGTTCATGGGCGATGGCTGCCTGATGGAAGGCATTTCCCACGAAGCCGCCTCGCTGGCCGGCACCTGGGGCCTGCACAAGCTGGTCTGCTTCTGGGATGACAACCACATCTCCATCGACGGCAACACCGAAGGCTGGTTCACCGACAACACCCCGGAGCGTTTCGAGGCCTATGGCTGGAACGTGGTCCGTGGCGTCGATGGCCACGATCCGGAGAGCATCAAGGCCGGTATCGAAGCGGCCCTGTCGCAGGACGGCAAGCCGACCCTGATCTGCTGCCGCACCACGATCGGTTTCGGCTCGCCGAACAAGTCCGGCAAGGAATCCAGCCACGGCGCACCGCTGGGCAAGGACGAACTGGAAGCCACCCGCAAGGCGCTGGACTGGAACTACGGCCCGTTCGAGATTCCCGAAGAGATCTACGCCGGCTGGCGTGCCGGCGGTACCGGCACCCTGCGTCAGGCCGAGTGGGAGCAGCAGTTCGACAAGTACGCTGCGCAGTACCCGGCCGAAGCCGCTGAACTGACCCGTCGCTCGCATGGCGATCTGCCGGCCGACTTCGTTGCCAAGGCCGACGCCTACATCGCCCAGGTTGCCGCCGAAGGCCAGACCATTGCGTCGCGCAAGGCGTCGCAGCTGGCCATCGAGGCGTTCGCGCCGCTGCTGCCGGAAATCGTTGGCGGATCGGCCGATCTGGCGCACTCCAACCTGACCCTGTGGAAAGGCAGCAAGTCCGTCGCCACCGACGATGCCAATGCCAACTACGTGTACTACGGTGTGCGCGAGTTCGGCATGACCGCGATCGCCAATGGCCTGGCCCTGCACGGTGGTTTCATCCCGTTCGACGCCACCTTCCTGGTGTTCAGCGATTACGCCCGCAATGCCGTGCGCATGAGCGCGCTGATCCCGGCCCATGCCATCCACGTCTACACCCACGACTCGATCGGCCTGGGCGAAGACGGCCCGACCCACCAGCCGGTGGAGCATCTGGCCTCGCTGCGCTACATCCCGAACAACGACGTGTGGCGCCCGTGCGATGCGGTCGAGTCGGCCGTGAGCTGGAAGGCTGCGATCACCCGTCAGGACGGCCCGAGCTGCCTGGTGTTCAGCCGCCAGAACCTGCCGCACCAGCCGCGCGACGCTGAGCAGATCGCACAGATCGAGCGCGGTGGTTACGTGCTGGCCGATGCTGCCGGCACTCCGGACGTGATCCTGATCGCCACCGGTTCGGAAGTCTCGCTGGCGACCGAAGCGAAGGCGCAGCTGGATGCGGCCGGCCTGAAGACCCGCGTGGTCTCGATGCCGTCCACCGATGTGTTCCTGCGCCAGGATGCGGCCTACCGCGAATCGGTTCTGCCGAACGCCGTGCGCAAGCGCGTGGCCATCGAAGCTGGCGTCACCGGCTTCTGGCGCCAGTTCGTCGGCCTGGACGGTGCAGTGATCGGTATCGACACCTTCGGTGCCTCGGCCCCGGCCGACAAGCTGTACCAGCACTTCGGCATCACCACCGCGCACGTGGTGGAAGCAGCCAAGGCGCTGTAAGTCCCGCTGCAATGGAAATAGGGAAAAGGCCGGCGAAAGCCGGCCTTTTCTTTGCCGGTCGATCCGTTTCGCCCGCCGTGCCCGTAGATCCACGCCACGCGTGGATGCGCGTTACATCGTGTCCCGCACTTCCATCAGCGCAAACCCCAGCAGATTCAATCCGCGCCACCGCGCCGGGTTGTGCGCATCGGCGTGATCCTTGGCCAGGCCGATTCCCCAGATAAAATCCACCGGACTGGCTTCGACCAGTACCTGATCTTCCGTGGCGCGCAGGAAATCGCCCAGCGCCGCATTCTGCGAGAACTTGGCCCGATTGCCTTCGACCACCAGCGCATAGCGCGCCTGCGCCCAGAGAGCTTCGTCGAAGGCCTCGATCTTCCGGCCCAGCGCTTTCACCTTGTCAGGCGTGCGGCTGGCGAGAACCTGTTCGAGGATGTCGGTGGCACCAAACAGTCGCGCTTTGCCGGCCATCATGAAGTGCTCGGCAGTGGGGTAGTGCACGCCGTCGATGTTGAAACCTGCGTCGTACCACTGGCTGAAACACGACGCCGCCACGCCCATGCGCGGCGGCTGATGGCCCCAGAAGCACAGATAACGCAGGTGCTCGCCATCGGCCTGGCGGCGTTGCAGGTCATGCAGGAAACAGGAATCGTCGTTCATCGGTACAGGATAGCGCGCTGCGCTACTGCGGTAGGTGCCAACCTTGGTTGGCACTGGTCGTTGTCCGCCGGGCATGGCCCGGCGCTACCCTCCGCGCGATCACGCGGTACGCGCCAGGGCCAGCCTCAACAACCGTGCATTGAGCCGTTCGCCGAAGTCCTTGGGCGACTGCAGTTCCATCCGCTGCAGATACACCGCGTCACCATCACCTGCAGGCTGCCACAGCGCGTCCCACACGGTACGCAGCTTGCTGCCGCGCGTCTGTGTATTGGCCTTCAACCAGCCCAGTGCCTTCACCAGCACCTGTTCGATCTCGGTGAAGTCGCTGCCCAACGGGTAATCGGGCAGGGTGCCATCGTTGCGGAACGGCGCCAGCGCCGCCGCCAGCGCCAGGGGTGTGTTGCGCTGCTGCCGCTGCGCATCAGGTTGCGCCGTGGCGGCCAGCTTGCGCGCGGCGAAGGCCTGCTGCAGCAGCGCGCCCTGGAACGGCGCTTCGGTGATGGCCGCCATGGCGTGTGCACAGTCGTCGTCGGTCAGGCCACGCACGTCGGCGATGCCGTACTCGTTGAGATAGATGTCACGCAGGTGGCGCGGAATGGTCGTGTGCCCGTAGTTCCAGCGCACATTGGAGTCGCGCTGGCCCTTGTCATCGCGCGCGGCGCGGAACATCAATACGCTGCGGGCTTCCGGCAGCGCATGCGCCATCGCCACGAAGTTGTACTGGCCGCCCACACCGGAGACCACGCGTCCGTCTTCCAGTGCATCAGACACCGCTGCGCCCAGTGCGGTGGCCATCATGCAGGAGTTGAAGAAGCGGGCGTGCCGGCGCTGCAGGCGTTCCAGTGTTTCGTTGCCACCGTAAAGCTGGTTGATCTCGCTGATGCGGCGCATGCCGATCGCCCGGCATTCGTCCTCGGGCAGGGTGCGCAGCCATTCGTAGAATTCGGATGAGCCCAGGTAGAACGCGCCGTGCAGATACTCGCCCTCCGCCTCCAACGTGGCGTGGTCGATGGACAGCGTGCTGCCGTTCTCGATGCGCTGCATCAGCGCCAGGTCATCATGCACCTTGCGCTTTATCACGCCGGTCTGCACCAGGCGGCGGAAGCCCTCGTTGAGCATTTCGCTGCAGCCGTACAGGCCGATCTCGAACGGCTCCAGCCCGCCGACCTCCTGTACCAGCGGATGGCTGGCCAGTTGCGGGTCCAGTGCGTCCAGCACGCGCCGGTAGCGCGCGTTGTCGGTGTGGCGCAGTACCAGTGCATGGCTGAGTGCATCTGCCAGGGTGCCGATGCCGATCTGCAGCGTGCCGCCGTCGCGCACCAGAGTACTGGCATACAGGCCGATGGCGTAGTCGGCGTCGGCCACCGGTTGCCGTGGCAACCCGAACAATGCCGGATACGGCGGGGGCGGGGTGATGACCAGATCGAAGAAGGACACGTCGACCGTGGCCGTGCCGCCCAGATACGGCAGCTGCGGATCGATCTCGGCGACCAGCAGAGGGCGCGGCAGGCCGCGCGCGGTCATCGCGTCCAGCGTGTCCTGGGTGATGTCGTTGTTGCAGGACAGCGAAAGGCGCCGGTCGCCCGGGCGCATCGCTACTTTCTGCACGATCACCTGCGGCGCGCGCTGGGCCACGGCGTCGGCAGCATGGGTGTAGTTGAGGCTGGTGTAGCTGGACTGTGCCTGCCGCGAGCCGAGCAGGGCACCGGACTGCATGTAGAACTCTTCCACCTGCACGTGTGCCGGCAGCGCGTCGCGGGCGATCGCATCGGCATAGGCCAGGCGCGGGAAGTCTTCACCGAAATGGCGGGCCGCGAACGGCGCCATGAAGCGCGCCTCCAGGCCGTCTCCCTTTGCCTGCGGCGGGTTCAACGACAGCGCGGTGTACAGCTGCAGCGGCCGCGACGGGTCCTGCTCGACACGCGCGTACAGGGCGTTGAGCAGGCGGTGGGGCTTGCCCAGCGCCAGCGGCGCACCGATCCGCAGCGGCCCGTCCACGCGCGCGAACAGCCAGTCAACGGCGGCGTCGAGGTCGGTGAGGTGTTCGGTCATCCGGGGCGGTCCTGCTTGGGGGAGTGCTGGCATTACAGCATGTCGGGCTTGAACCGCCGTCGACGCGAGACTTCGGCACCGGACACCATGAACTGCCCATCGCCCCGGTAATGCACCGTGCGTGGCAGCTTTGGGCGAGGCGCAACATGGGCGCGCACGATTTCCCAGATGAACAGGTTGCTCGATTCGACCTGGCTGTCGTCATGCAGGCGGCACTCGAAGCTGGAATGGCACTGGCCCACCAGCGGTGCCCCCACCTCCCGCGCTGGCATCGCATCCAGGCCGAACCGTTCGAACTTGTCCACGTCACGGCCGCTGCAGTTGCCGATGTCCACCACGGTGTCCAGCAGCTCCACGCCAGGGATGTTGATCACGCATTCGCCGCTGCTGCGGGCCAAGCTGAAGCTGTGGTTCTCGTTCCACAGGTAGGTGGCCAGCAGCGAGGGCGAGAAGCCCATCACCATGTGCCAGCCCATCGTCATCAGGTTGCGCTGGCCTTGCCAGGCGGTGCTGACCAGCACGATGGGGCCGGGCTCGAGGAAGCGCCGGGCCTGCTCGACCGGGAAGTCACGTTTGCGCAAGGGCTTCATGCCGGTACCCGCGGTGGAGGCCCCCCATGCTGGCGCAGGCGTGATGAATTACCGGTCGAGGGGTTGACAGTCGATTCGATTACGCGCGTAATCGAATCGTCGATTACGGATGTAAACCATGACCCCGATCAGCGAAGCCGAAGCCGTTGTGATGGAGGTGCTGTGGCAGCAGGCACCGCGCAGCGCCGACGAGGTGGTGGCCGCACTGGCGCACCGCGACTGGGCTGAGCCGACCATCAAGACCCTGCTCAACCGCCTGCTGACCAAGAGCGCGATCGCCGCCGAGCGCGATGGACGGCGCTACCTGTACCGGCCGCTGCTGCAGCGCCAGGCCTGGGTGGAGGCGCAGAGCCAAGACTTCATCGGCCGTGTCTTCGAAGGGCGCGTGGCACCGCTGGTCGCGCACTTCAGCGAACGCGGCCAGCTCAGCGCACGGGACATCGCCGAACTGAAGAAGCTGATCCAGGAGCTGGACCATGAATGAGCTGCTCGACGGACTGTGGCAGGCCAGCTTGTGGTTGGCGGTGGGCGTGATCCTGCTGGCGGTGACGCGGCCGTCGCTGGTGCGATTGGGCGGCGCCGGGCTGGCCTACCGTAGCTGGTGGCTGCTGCCCCTGATGTTGGCCACGCTGTTGATTCCCCTGCCACAGGTCGCGCTGTTGCAGCATGTGCCGACCTTGCCGCTGAAGGTCGTGCCGGAAGCCGTGGACAGCCTGCCAACGGCGTCGCTGCAATGGCCCTTGCTTCTGTTGTTGGTGTGGGCGCTGGGCGCGAGCCTCTGTCTGTTGCGCGACCTGCGCGCACAGCGCCGCTTCGAACGCGGCATGGGCGGCCTGCAGGCACGCGCCGATGGCAGCTGGCAGGCCAGTGGCGATCCCGGGCTGCCGGCGCTGGTGGGCCTGTGGCGGCCGCGCATCGTGGTCGGCCCCGATTTCGACCAGCAGTTCACTGCACAGGAGCAGGCACTGATCCTGCAGCACGAGCACAGCCATCGTCGCAATGGCGATCACTGGGCCAACGGCGTACTGCTGCTGATGCGCGCGGTGTTCTGGTTCCATCCGCTGCTGCCATGGGCCGCACGCCGTTTCCTGCGTGACCAGGAACTGGCCTGCGACGCCCGCACCATCGCCCCGCAGCCTGCGCTGCGCGGCCTCTACGCCAGCACGCTGCTGAAGGCGCAGCTGGTCCATCCGGTTGCGCCGGCGGTATGCCACTGGCGCAGCCAACCCGTGTTGAAGGAGCGTATCGCCATGTTGAAGCAGTCCAAGCGGAAGGCATTGCCGTGGGTGTCGGGGCAGGTGCTGGTGGTCGGGTTGTGCCTGGGCGTGGGGGCGGTGGCGTGGGCCAGCCAGGGTGGAGCAATGGCGGCCGGCCCAACCGTGGCCGTCATGGATCGGGAGATCCGGGTCGACAAGATGCCACCACCGAGCTACCCGAAGAGCGCGTTCGAGCAGAGCCAGACAGGCGTGGTGGTGCTCCGCGTCGACGTTGATGCGCAGGGTGCTGTCAGCGATGTGCGTGTAGTGAGCGCCACCAATCCGGGCGTGTTCGAAGCGGTATCGATTGCAGCAGCGCGAAGCTGGACCTATCGCCCGGCGCTGAAGAACGGCAAGCCGGTGGCGGGCGCAGTACGCATTCCGATCACCTTCGCCATGGATGAGAGCGACGAGGTGACGGAGACCGCCAGGTGATGCGCTTCGCACTGCTGTTGGCAGCGGGGATGCTGGCAGGCTGCGCCACCCAGGAACGGTTGACCACCGTCGATACCCGCAATGAGAGTGTCGGCCATCAGCGCCTGCATGCGGAAGGGAAAGGCGGCAGCGGCCAGGTGCAGGCGTACACGCTGGGAGCGACCGAAGGCTATCGGATGCCGCAGCTGTATGCGGCGCCGGATCCGCAGATTGGTGATCGTGACCCGCGCACCGAAATGGCGGCGACCACGATCTGCCTGCAGGTGGTGATCGATGCCGAAGGTGCTGTCGAGCGCAGCCTGGCGCTGGTCGACCGCAGCGAATGCGCTGCAGGCGCGGCGAGCGAGAATGCGCCGCTGTTGCAGGCTGCGCAGGAGGCGGTGGCGATGTGGAAGTATTCGCCCGCCGCGGTCTGCCACTTCGCCCCCGGCAAGGTGCCGAGCGACCGTGGCGACTGCCAAGGCGCCGAGCGAGTCGAACCGGTGCCGGTGAGCCTGCTGTACGCCTTCACCTTCGAGATCGTAAAGGGCCAGCATGTGGTGCGGAGGGAGGGGCGGTAGCGGCAGGCCATGCTGTCGGATACGGTGATGTAACGGTTGTTGACAATGGCCGGTTTCGGGCGTATCTAGGCGGCTGGGGCTTGGGGGCGCAACGCCCTACCCAGGGGAGCCGCCAGTGCTTGGCGGATCAATCGCAGTATCAACGTGTTGACGACGTCATGGATGGCGCGTGCGCGAATCCATGCGAGGGAATACGTATGGATTCGGCATTCCGCTTGATGTCCTGCCTCCTGCCCACTCGACGCACCCAGGGAGCCGCTACGTGGCGGATGTGTCGCGAACTCTATCCTTTTTCCGCTGCACTGTTGAGCGTCATTGTCTGCTTGGCATCTGCTGAGGCTGACGGGCGCATCATCCAGAATCAGCCGGGAGCGGGTGGTGCCGGCTCGGGCGCAGGACAGGGCATCACCAACCTTCCCCGTGTGGATGCTGTCCCCGACGGTGTAGTGCCTGGGCGACTGGATGGGTTCATGGCGCTCTGGGGCGTTCCTTCAAATCTTTTCCCTAGGCCAAATCAATGGGATGACTTCGTCGAACCCAGTAAGGGAGAGCCGGACCAGTCGGGGAAGGATGCCGCCGACGAGTGCCCCAAGAGTGGCAACCCGGTGGTTCTTCGCACCGGTACGAAGGTGGAAACCGAACTGGATTTCACCGGCGGTGGTGAGATGCCATTGACGCTCGAGCGCACCTTCAACTCGGCTGTGATGGATCGCTTCAACATCTTCGACACGTGGTACAGCAACCTTGATCGGCAGTTGGTCGTCTACACAGACTCGAACGAGGCGCGCATGCGCCGCCCCGACGGTCGCTATCTGGTATTCAAGCGAGGGGGAGACGGCATTTACCGGGAGGATGGTGCTCAGCAGAGTGGGCAATTGAAGTCAGTTGCGGGCGGAAAGTGGATCTACCTGAGCCCCGACCTGACTACGGAGACCTACGAAGGCACCAGAATGGTGGAGATCCGAAACGCCAATGGAGTGCGCTGGACCTTGAGTTACGGTGGTCCTGAAGGTGCCCAGCTGCAGCGTGTCACCCATAGCAATGGCCGCTATATGGAGTTCACGTGGATCCAGAAAAATGCGCAGACTGGCGTTGATCCGCGTGTGATCAAGGTGCGGGACCCGCAGGGAAACACCATTGATTACGGCTACACCCAGGACGTGTACGGGTTCCTGGAGTCGGTTACCTACAACGGCACTCCTGCCACCACGGTCAAGTATCACTACCTGTACAAGGAGTTGGGGCAGACCTACGGACTACCGCTGCTCACGGGGAAGTCGATCAATGGTCGCCGCTACTCAATGTTCACGTACGACGAGAAGAACCGAGCGACTTCGACGGCGCATACGGGGGGCGTCGAGCGGTTTGGTTTCGCGTATGAACCGGGAGCCAATGGAGAGAGCGTTACCGTGGAGACCAACCCGCTGGGAAAGGTCGCCCGCTATCGTTTCAAGGACAGGAGACTGGTCGCCATCGAAGGACTTCCGTCGGCCAATTGTGCCGCAGGGGTTGGCGAGACACATTACGACGACAATGGGAATAAATCGCTCACGTCCGATTTCGAAGGGAACCTGACCCGCTACCAATATGACGCCCATGGGCACCTTCTTCGTCGCGAGGAGGCGAGTGGAACTCCCGTGGCGCGTGTAGCGATCTACGAGTGGGACGAGCAGAGCAATCGGATCTCCTCCGAGACTCTGCAGGGCGTGCTGGAGACCAGTTACGCCTATGACGGCAATAATCGATTGACCTCCAGGTCTGAGAAGAACCTGGTACCCGGCAATGCACAGGGGGAGGTTCAGACAACTACCTTCAGCTATCAGCTGCATCCCAATGGCCTGGTAAGCAGGATGGTCGAGGATGGGCCGGGCCCAGGGGCAGGTGATGCGGTGATATCGACCTATTCGAGCATGGGCGATCTGGTGCGGATCGAGAACAGCCTTGGGCACGCCGTCGTCATGGGCGACTACACGGGCTACGGATATCCCGGCTATTCGATTGACGAGAATGGCGTGCGTACGAATTTCACCTATGACTCACGAGGACGACCTGCCGAGGTGCGGCTTGAACTGGCCGCTGGAACGCGGACTACCCGGTACGAGTACGATGCCTTTGGCAAGCTTGCCTCAGTAACTGGCCCGGATGGTGTCCGCATTTCCAATCTCTACGACGTGGCCGGGCGCCTGCTCTCTACGTCAATGCCGGAGCCAGGCGGGAGTTTTGCGGAGACCCGGTACACGTATAACGCACTGTCACTTCCTGTCAGCGAAACCATACAGCGGGTGTTCGCCGATCCGGGCCGAGGGACTCAGCCATGACCGCGCTTTTCCGCATTGTTCTCGGAGCCCTGCTGTTGATTGCAGCGGTTGGAAGTGCCTCCGCCGAGGGATGGATCAGGCTGGACGGCCCTCCAACCAACAGCTACCAGGCCCCCGCAGTTTTCGAGTTGAAGGTGAATTGGGGAGTCACCACCACAGGTCCCAAGGCGGAGTACATCGATGGGCTGAGGCTGTTGCGCAATGGCATTGTGGTGACCATCCAGGCGGGTGGTGTATATCGCGAGGCAGGTCTCAGTCCGGGGACCTATTACTACGAACTGCGTGCCGATGCGGTGCGCAATCTTCCCGATGGCGATCAGACTCGACGGTCGTTGGTATCGGCGGTCGGTCCAATTACGGTCAATGCACCTCCGGCACCTTTCGACGGCGCCGAGTTCGTCGGTTCGACAATCCCTGGTCCCCTGCAGCATCGCACGCCCTATACGTTCACCGCGACGGTGCGCAACAGCGGAAATACCACTTGGCCGGCAGGCAATGAATATCAGCTGGGAGGAGCGCATGACAGCTACGCCAGCACGTGGTCATTCTCCAATGTTCCTGTGCCGCAGCCGGTCGCTCCAGGGCAGACGGTCACTTTCAATATCAATGTGACCACTCCCCCACCTGGCGAATATGGATTCCAGTTGCAGATGATGCGGAACGGCGTCGGGCGCTTCGGTGCTTCGTCAGGTCTGGCGACACTGTGGGTGAATGGTCCGATCAACAAGGCGCATTTTATTGATCAGAACGTGCCTTCGCAGATGGAAGCAGGGAAGACATACAACGTCTCCCTGCGCATGAACAATGCCGGAAACACTACGTGGAGTCCGGCCGCGGGCTACGCGCTGGGCGCGCTGAACAATAGCACCGTATGGGGCAGTCATCGCCTTGCGTTACCTGGTGACATTGGTCCAGGCGCCACGGCGGTAATCAATGCCCAGCTGCGTGCCCCAACCACGCCAGGCGTGTACAACTTCCAGTGGCAGATGGTGCAAGACGGGGTGGAGTGGTTCGGTGTCTACACCACCAACGTGGCTGTCACAGTGACAGCGCCTCCTTCGGTCGTCACCGGCAACATTGATGGACTCTCAAGTGATGGAACGTCATTGCGTGGCTGGGCTTGCAGCACAAGCCGCAATGATCCCATCGACGTTCATCTGTATGTCCGTGGTGCGGCAGGGCAGGGAGGAGTATTTCTCGCCAGTGCCCGCGCCGATCAGGTCAGTGAACCCGCCGTAGCCACGGCATGCAAGGCGTCCGGCACAAATTACCGCTTCACCATTCCGCTGAACTATGCCCAGCGTCGTGAGCAGGTTGGGCAACCGCTGTATGTCCACGGTATCTCGCCTGTTGGAGGAGCGAACAGCCTGATCGGTTCGTCTGGCACGTATCGCGTCCAGCCGGCACCGGTAGGCAGCATCTCTGCGAGCCCGAGTCCGTGCACGATTCCATGGGGACAGTCGACCTGCTCCACGACGGTCCAGTGGCTCGTCTCCGAAGGCGATGCGCAGCTTTGGGGGGCTGTTGGCAATGGAGCGGGCACTCAGTTGGCGTCTGGGCCGAGCGGCAGTGTCGCTCTGACCAATGTAACTACCGCCGGCATGCGCCTGTGGCTGATGAGTCGGGGTGAGAATATCGCGGAGACGGCCGTGTCGACGGTGGCCGGTGTCCAGCCAGGGGAGGTGCTCTCGCGGATCACCTACAGTTACGACGAGCTCGGCCGGATGATTGCGCGTGTTGAAGGTGATGGAACAATTTACCGTCAACGATTTGATGGCAACGGTAACGTTGTTGAGCGGATCAACGGGAAGGGTGAAAGCGAGGTCTACACTTACGATGCACTCGGGCGGCGCGCGAGCTCGAGGAACGGTGCCGGAGCAATCATTCGCTACCAGTACAATGCGTTGGACAGCATCACCGCACTCACCGATGCCAAGGGCCTGATCACGCATTACGTCCGCGATGGATTCGATCGTCTCTGGCGGCAGGAGAGTCCAGATACTGGGGTAACCACCCTTTCATACACTCCGCCGTCGAGAGTCATGAGTACCACGCGGGCTGATGGAGTGATCGTCAGTGCAATCTATGATGCGCTCGGCCGTGTTCGTTCAATCTCGTCTGGTTCTGATGAACGAATACTGGACTACGATGCATGCCCGAATGGCGTGGGCAGGCTATGCACTGCCACCGTTGCCGACTCTACATTGAAAATTGGATACGCTCAGGATGGACAGATGGCCTATCGCGAAGAGCAGCCTGCGGTTCCTGGTTTGGCAGTTGCGCGAACGGCTTTCTCCTACGATGCTGCGGGAAGGTTGTCTGAGATGGTTTACCCGGACGGCATGGTTGTAACGTATGGATACAACGGCGCATGGCTCAGATCACTCTCAGCGCGTGGTGCTGGCTGGAACAAGGAGTTCATCACCGATGCGACTTATGCGGCGAACGGTGGTTTGACTGGATGGATCATGGGTAACGGGGTGGCACATCGACGACATTATGATTCGGCAGGAAGGTTGGATGGGCGTAGGGTGCTTTCCGCGAACCAAACGACTGTGCTTGATGACATCTCCTATACTTACGACGGCGCGGGAAGGATAAGTTCCATCATTGACAACATCGATGGCGCAATGAGCCAGTCAATCGCCTACGATGCAGCCGGACGAATTGGCACCCTTCAGCGCAACGGCGTTTCCCATTCCATGACCTATGATGGAAACGGAAATTGGTTGAGTCATTCCGACGCGGGATCATTGCGAACTTACCAGTTCGCAGAAACAAGCAATCAACTGGTGGGCTATGTAACCAGCCGTCTAGGGGATGTCGATCGCCACTATATCTACGACTCAGTGGGGAACCGGGTTGGAGAAAGCGCTGCCGGGGATCAGCGAGTCTTCTACTATGATGGATTCAATCGCCTGCAGCGCGTTGAAGTCAATGGCGTGGAGACGCGCTACACAATAAACGGAACAGGGCAGCGTATCGGAAAGTCGCGTTCCGGGGGGATGGCCACCTATGCTTACGGTGGGCAGAATCAGATTGTTGCGGAGAAGGACGGCACTGGAGCGTGGAAGAACTATATCTGGTTCGGCCAGGTGGTGGTCGGTGTCACGCAGGGAGACCAAGCCTATCAGGTCCATGCTGATCATCTTGGCCGTCCCGCATTGGCAACGGGTGCGTCTGGTCAAGTTGTGTGGCGCGCCTTCAACTATGCCTATGGAAGAACGGTCACCTTGGATCAGATGGGAGGACTCAACCTTGGATTCCCGGGACAGTACTATGATGCCGAAACGGGGTTCTGGTACAACGGCTTCCGTGACTACGACCCTGGCATAGGACGCTATCTCCAGAGTGATCCCATAGGGTTGGGGGGCGGTGTCAACCCCTATACCTATGTTCGCGGGGATCCCATCAATCTGGTTGATCCATTGGGTCTGGCTGATCGCTATGTATTCGACGGAGAGAGTTTGGTTGGTTACAACCGCTATGCGCCTCCGTCGCTCGATTCATCGCTGAAGGGTTCTGGATTGCCGGAGTGGAGGCAGGAGATACGCGTACCTGCCGTCTCCGGGCCTTGGGGCAAGGGAAAGCTGCCTGAAGGAAAGTACGGTGGTCGAAATTTGAGGAACCGTTCCGGTACAAAAGCAATGACCTGTCCAGATGGCAATGGTTGGAGTTTGGATCTGGATGACAAGGACGGGAGGAAGTTATTGCGAATTCATCCGGACGGAAATGTTCCGGGAACCGAAGGTTGTGTAGGTGTTGTATGCGGATACCATAATCAAGTTCATGACTCATTGATGAATGGTCTCCTTAGGAATGGGGGGCAAATCGAACTGGAAGTGGAGTACAAGCCATGATAATGGGTGAGAAATTGCTGCTGTTTGGGCTTGTTGCAACTCTCGCGTGTCCTGCTCTAGCGCAGCCACGTGATGCGGGTGCCGACCTGGTGGTCATCGGGACTAGATTGATTGCCGAATACAACAGGAAGGACCATCGTTCGGATGAATCGAGCGGTGAGTTCATTGAGGATGTGGTGATTCCTGCTGTCCACAGCGTTGTTGATCGGGGCGCGGGCAAGCTCTCCGGTGCTCAATTGGATGCGTTGGCTGAATTTTTCTGGGTGGCCGACGGTCTGGCGAGTGAGGAGGTGAGCGAGATCGCAGCGGAGGTCTATTCGGTGCAGAAGGCAGGCATATGCCTGTCGCTTGCGAAGCTTGCGAAGGCGAAGCGCGCGATTGTCATCGAGCGTATCGTCAGCGGAGTGAATGCCTCTGGCGCCAAAGCAACACCAGGAACTGTGTGTCGGTAGTCGCGTGTGATCGCTCAGGAGGCAAGCAGAGCTCGCCTCCTGAGCGTCTTGTTGGCATTCCTCACGCCCCGCCCTGGATGTTCGCCTTCACCGCCGGCTGCATCAGCGCCGGTTCGGCCAGCGTCGCGTCACGGGCCTGGCGCACGCTGACGAATTCGGCTTCGGCCACGCCGTCATGCACGTGGATGTTGTGCGCGCGCTGCTCACCAATGGTGGTTTCGTTGGCGAACGCGCGACCACCGGGACCATAGTCGTGGCAGACAAACACGCGAGTCGCATCGGGCAGGGACAACAGCTTCTGGATCGAGCGGTACAACTGCGCGGCATCGCCGCCGGGGAAATCGCAGCGTGCGGTGCCGCCATCGGGCATGAACAACGAATCGCCGGTGAACAGCGCATCGTCGATCAGGTAGGCGATGCTGTCGCTGGTGTGGCCGGGTACGGCGATGATGCGCCCCTGCAGTTCACCCAGTGCGAACGTCTCGCCATCAGCGAACAGGTGATCGAAGACGGCATGTTCCTCGGGCAGCTGCAGGCCATAGCGCGGTGCAAACGTGGCCTGCACCGCACGGATGCCTTCGCCGATGGCCAGCGTCGCCTGCGGGAACCGTTGCTTCAGTCGACGCCCCGCCGACACGTGGTCGGCATGGGCGTGGGTTTCCAGCAGCCAGCGCACGTGCAGCTGCTGTTGCGCGATGGCATCGAGCATCGCGCGCACCGGCGATTCGCTGCTGGCGTCGGTATCCGGGTCGTAATCCAGTACCGGGTCGATCAGCGCGGCCTCGCTGCTGGCCGGGTCGCTGACCAGGTAGCTGAAGGTGTTGCTGTCACGGTGGAAGAACGATTGCACCTGGACCGACATCGGGCACTCCTCAGCGTGTGGCGAGCACGCGGTTCAGCAACTGCGCCAGGTTTTCACCGGCCAGTCGCAGCTGCGCTTCGGCCACCGGCCGGTAGCGCGTGGTGTAGTCGTCGCCGATCTTACGCGAGGCAGGGTAAACGCCAGGTTGCACCGAAATGCGGCAGCTGGCTTCAGCCCAGCTGACCGGATCGCGCTGCGGGTTGGACTGGCGTGCCAGCTTCGGCGCCGACAGTGCGCGCAGCACCGGCAGGTAACCGGCATCGTCGACCTTGCGGGTGTTGAGCATGCCGCTGTCCCACAGCGAGTGCAGGTTGGTACCGCGGTTGCCGAACTGCAGCTGGAAATCGTTGCCGCCCTTGTCGTGGCCGTAGCCGGCGTGCATCGGCTGGTGGATGTCACCGACCAGATGCACGACGAATTTCAGCGCCTGCAGGCGCTCGCCATCGGTCAGGCTGCGGTCGCCGAGGATCGCGCTTTGCGCCTTCAGCGCTTCGACGATGCAGTTGCCGCTCTTGCAGTGCTTCGGCGCCTCGTAGTGGCAGCCATCTTCGGCGATGTTGACGTAGTGCCAACCGGCCGAGCGACGGCCCAGGCCCGGGTCCTTGGCGCGCAGCTGGTCGGCCCAGGGCGCGATGCTGGCAAGGGTGGCGCCGGGTTCGGTGGCCAGCAGGCGGTCGACTTCGGCGCGCGTGGCCGGGTTGAGGCGGCTGTCGGCGACTTCGGCGACCAGGCGGTGGCCTTGCGCGCCCCAGGCATGGGCGGGTGCGGACAGGGTCAGCAGGGCCGGCGCGAGGGCGGCGGCGAGGAACAGGGAGTGCAGTGCTTTCATCCGCTCATTCTAGCGGGGTGCGGAGAAGACGGGGCTGGCATGACCACCCATGGATAGACAGTGGGGACCTCGTCGGCTTTTCTGGTTGAATGAGAGCCGGGCACTGCAATCACAAAAGCAGCCGGGAGAGTGCCCCGCGTGGTGGAGTTGACCAAGCGAAGAGCATCGTTGTGGTTTCAGGGATTTAGCCGATAGAGCTCGAGAGGTATCGTGGTTATTTCGACGTCGACTCTATTGGTTCCGCTGCCAACGCGCCGCCATTTGCCGGTTTCGAAGTCGAGCTTCTCCACTGCACGCCACCATTTGTTGAGGCCAATGGCCCCGGATGCCGCCTGTCGGGGTGCGCGAGCAGCAACGACGAGATAGACGGGGGAAAGATCATCGTCGCCATACTCGCCGACAAGGAACGATGAGTTCGACAGCCAGCCTGAGATCTGGGCGGATGGAACGCCGAGACTATTGTCGACGAAGCCCAGGTAGTTGACGTTCTTCAGAGCGGATTGAACCTGTCTGGTCACACCAAAAGTGCTTTGCTGATCCGAAGCAAGGTTGCGCGGGTTGTTGTGTTTGTCGAGCAGCCCAAACATGTCATTCCCATTCGAGACACTGGCGACATTGCTGACGTCGTGGGTGATGAAGTTCGAGAAGCCAGTGACGCCGAATGCGAAAGACCAGCCGGCGAACCAGCGCAGGTCATGAAAGTTGGCGTACTCGAAAGGGTCTTGGGCCAGTGACGGATGTGCGGACTGCACATTCTGAAGGTAAGCAATAGGCGTTTGCCCCCTGGACCTGGCGAGATTCGAGATGATCGACATGTTCTCGGACAAGAGGAGATCCCTCGCTGCCGGACACTTCCTGAATGAAGGAGTGAAGGGGTAGATGTCAAAGGAAAGGTAGTCTGGACGAACTTCGTCAGATATTCGGCGCGCGAACGTGGAGTAGTGAGCCACCATCTGCGCGGTCCTGTCTGGATGCTGGATGTTTCCTGCTGTGCAATCTAATCCATAGTCCGTGGGCTGCATGGCGCCGGCATGTTCAGAGCCTGCATAGCTGCCAGCGTTGGCGTGCAGTGGGAACAGATTGATGAACACCTTCATGCCGGTGAGACGAGGGTCGGCTTTGACGCACCGGTTCATGTCTGCGAGCGGGGAAATGTCTGCTTCTGGCGGCTCGTCTTTAAAATGAAGGCCCACGAAGCTCTTGCCAAACTCTGCTCTGAGCTTGACTAAAACCGGGTCAACCCGCTCTTGGATGAACTTCTGGCAGTTGAATTTTCCGGCCTGGGTTGCAGACTCGAACGTCCAACGCTCATACGTATAGAACTCAAGCCCTCGTGCACTGATCGGGGTAGCAATGGTGCGCAACTGGCTTAAGGTTGCCGACGGCACGAGAAAACGCGTGACACCCATTTCGGCGAGCTGATCGACTACTTTTTCTGCCATCGCAGGATTGTCGAGGTAGCAGTCTGGGGCAAGGTCATCACAGGATCCTCCGGACATCATGGCGAACGTGCCATCTGCGACGGTGGTAGCGTGTGCCGCTGGTGTTCCTAGGAGAAATGCGATAGCGATCCAATTCACCTTCATTACTGAGATCCTTTTCTTTCCGGTGGGTGGGTCTGCAACTTCTCGACGCCTGGCGCATTCATGCGTTTCTAACAGGGCATTACCATCGCAGGGAACTTTAGATAAAAAAAGCCCCGGCACACACATACCGGGGCAACATGCTGCGAGGGTTTTGCCTGTAGCGGGGGAGCGGGGGCGAAGCCCCCGCCAAACAACCCCTTAGAACTTGAAGACGTAGGACGCGCCGTAGACCAGCGGATCGATGTTGACCGTGCCGATCTTCTCGCCGTCCAGCTTCACCTTGCTGTCGATGTCGATCCAGCGCATGTCCACGCGCAGTGCGCCCTTCTCGCCAATCGCGAAGTCGATGCCCGCATGCGCGGCCAGGCCCCAAGAATCCTGCAGCTTCAGCTTGCTGTTGGCCAGCGCACCGGTGGTGTCTTCGCTGAAGAACGTCGTGTAGTTCAGGCCGGCGCCCACGAACGGCGACACCTTGCCCTTGCTGTTGAAGTGGTACTGCAGGGTGACCACCGGCGGCAGCTGCTTGGTGCTGCCCACGCGGCCGAGGCCGTTGATGTTGATGTCGTGCTTGAACGGCAGCGCCGCCAGCACTTCGATGCCCAGGTTGTCGGCGATGAAGTACTCACCGGTGATGGTCGGCTTGACGTCGTTGTCGACGTCGACCTTCAGGGTGCCACCGGCCAGCCAGCCGTTGTTCGACTTCGGCGCGACCTGGTGCACGCCAGCGGAAAGGGTCCAGTCGCCCTTGGACTGGGCCATGGCCGGGGCAGCGGCCAACGACAGGGCGGCGGCCAGGCTGGCCACGATCAGGGGGGAGGTCTTGCGCATGGGGGTGATCTCGTTGCTGGGTGGATGTGGCCAGTCTCGGCCTCACGCCGCGCTAACGCTTTGATCCGGATCAAATCCTGTCCGGCCCCCGTCCCGGCGGCGGGCTTGGCCGGCGGTGGTCAAGGCCGGCCTGCTAGACTTGTGGGCCCTATCCACCCCGCCGCACCTGTCGCGGCTGCAGGAGCTTGAGAACATGGCAATCAAGGTTGGTATCAACGGTTTCGGTCGCATCGGGCGTAACGTCCTGCGCTCGGCGGTGCTGAACTTCGGCGACGACATCGAAATCGTGGCCATCAACGATCTGCTGGAGCCGGATTACCTGGCCTACATGCTCAAGTACGACTCCGTGCACGGCCGTTTCAAGGCCGACGTAGCCGTCGATGGCAAGGATCTGCTGGTCAACGGCAAGAAGATCCGCCTGACCCAGGAACGCGATCCGTCCAACCTGAAGTGGGACGAAGTCGGCGTCGACGTCGTGCTCGAAGCCACCGGCCTGTTCCTGGACAAGGTCAGCGCGCAGAAGCACATCGATGCCGGCGCCAAGAAGGTCATCCTGTCGGCACCGTCGAAGGACGACACGCCGATGTTCGTGTTCGGCGTGAACGACAAGACCTACGCTGGCCAGGCGATCATCTCCAACGCCTCGTGCACCACCAACTGCCTGGCGCCGCTGGCCAAGGTCATCAATGACAAGTGGGGCATCAAGCGCGGCCTGATGACCACCGTGCATGCGGCCACCGCCACGCAGAAGACCGTCGATGGCCCGTCCAACAAGGACTGGCGCGGCGGCCGCGGCATCCTGGAGAACATCATTCCGTCCTCCACCGGTGCCGCCAAGGCCGTCGGCGTGGTCATCCCGGAACTGAACAAGAAGCTGACCGGCATGAGCTTCCGCGTGCCGACCTCGGACGTGTCGGTGGTCGACCTGACCGTCGAGCTGGAAAAGGAAGCCACCTACGCCGAGATCTGCGCCGAAGTGAAGGCACAGAGCGAAGGCGCGCTGAAGGGCATCCTCGGTTACACCGAAGACAAGGTCGTGGCCACCGATTTCCGCGGTGAAACCCACACCTCGGTGTTCGACGCCGACGCCGGCATCGCCCTGGACGGCACCTTCGTCAAGCTCGTGTCGTGGTACGACAACGAGTGGGGCTATTCCAACAAGTGCCTGGAAATGGCCAAGGTCGTCGCAGCCAAGTAAGGCCTGCGAAGATCGTCGCGCGAACCCCGGCCTGGCCGGGGTTCGTCGTTTAAGGGGCCCGGCCTGACGTAGCATGGGCCCGTCGACCGCCGCCATCGTGGCGCGGGATCGCATTGGAAGGCGAGGAATGGAAGCACTCTTGGTCCTGGCAGTACTGGTCCTGCTGGCGATACCGCTGCTGCTGGTGGTGGCGCTGGTGATGATTGCCGGCCTGCGCCGGCGGGTCGCCGCGCTGGAGGCCGCACAGAGCGTGCAGGCCGCGCCCACTTCGGCAGAGACGCTTGGCCGTGCGCCCACGGCAGTGGCCGCGCCGCCGCGCGCGCCTGCGGCATCGCGCGAACCCGGCAGCGAGCCCTCGTTCCTGCGGCCCACGGCGGCCACGGCCCCGCCTCCGGTTGCCGCCCGCGAGGAGCTGCCGCCACCGGTCCAACCCGCGCGTCCGTCGCCGCCACCGCCGTTGCCACCTGAGCCCACATTGCCGCCCTTGCCAGCGGAACCGGCCCTGCCGAACCTGGTCGAGCGCGCGATCGGTGCGGTCAAACACTGGTTCACCCAGGGCAATGTGCCGGTGAAGATCGGCATGCTGGTGCTGTTGGCCGGCGTTGCTGCGCTGCTCAAGTACGTCAGCGACCAGGGCTGGCTGGTGGTGCCGGTCGAGCTGCGGCTGGCGGGCATCACCGTCGGTGCGCTGGGCCTGCTGGCCTTCGGCTGGCACCAGCGCGAGCGCCGGCGGATGTTCGCGCTGGCCCTGCAGGGGGGCGCCATCGGCGTACTGCTGCTGACCATCTTCGCTGCCTTCAAGCGTTTCGATCTGCTCGCGCCCGGCTTCGCTTTTGCCAGCTCGATCGCGCTGGTGGCGGGGCTGTGCGTGCTGGCGGTCGTGCAGAACTCGAGGACGTTGGCAGTGCTGGGCATCCTGGCCGGCTTCATGGCGCCGCTGTGGCTGTCCACCGGCAGTGGCAACCACGTCGGGCTGTTCAGCTACTACGCCGTGCTCAACGCGGGCATTTTCGCCATTGCCTGGTACCGCCCGTGGCGTGTGCTGAACCTGCTGGGTTTCGCGTTCACCTTCGGCATCGGCACCTTCTGGGGCGTGCTGCAGTACGACGCGGCCAAGTTCGCCAGTACCGAACCGTTCCTGCTGCTGTTCTTCGTCTTCTATCTGCTGATTCCGTTGTTGTATGCGCGCCGGCAGCCGGCCGGGCGTCGCGATCTGGTCGACGGCAGCCTGGTGTTCGGCACGCCGCTGATCGCCTTCTCGCTGCAGGCCGGCATGCTGCACGAACAACCGATGACGCTGGCCCTGTGCGCGCTGGGCCTGGCAGCGATCTATGCGCTGCTGGCACGGGCCCTGATCGCACGCGCGTCGTACACGGTGCTGGCGCAGTCGCATGCAGTACTGGCGGTGGGCTTTGCGACGCTGGCGGTGCCGCTGGCATTCTCGGCGCGGGCCACCGGTGCGGTATTCGCGCTGGAAGGCGCCGGCCTGGCGTGGCTGGGGTTGCGCCAGAAGCGCTGGTTGCCGCAGGTGACCGGTGCGCTGCTGCAGCTCGCCGCCGCATTCGCATTCGTGGTGGGCGCCGACCATTGGCACCAGGACCAGCGCTTCCTGCTCAATCCGACCGCGATCGGCGCACTGCTGCTGGCCGTGGCGGGTTTCGCGGCGGCGTGGAGCTACCAGCGCAGGCAGCGCCATGACATAGCCCTGGCGTACTACCTGTGGGGCCTGCTGTGGTGGTTGGGCGGTCTGGTGCATGAAATCGGCCGCTTCTTCCAGCATTCGGCGCAGGCCGACGCGGTGTTGGTGCTGGCCGCCGTCACCGCCTGGCTGGCGTCGGAAGTACAGCGCCGCATGCCGGCGCGTGCGCTGGGCGTGACCGCGTTGGCGATGCTGGCCGCCGGCTTCCCGCTGGCCCTGCTGCAGAGCGATGCACACCAGCAGCCGTTTGCCGGCTATGGCGCATTGGCATGGGCAGTGTTCGCCGTGCTTGGCGTGCGCAGCCTGCTGTGCCTGCGCCAGGGCAGCGGCGGCGTGGCCCGTATCGCGCAGTTCCTGTGGTGGCTGCTGTGGCCGTCGCTGCTTTCGCTGCTGGCCCTGTGGGGCGGCGGCGACGCGCGCCTGGCGCAGGGCTGGACGGCATTGCTGGTCACGTTGCCGTGGCTGCTGCTGGCGGCGCTGTCGCTGTGGCGCTGGAACGTGCTGCGCTGGCCGCTGGGTGCTGCGTTTGACCCGGTGCGCCTGCCGCTGCAGTGCGTGATTTTCGCGGTGCTGGCGCTGGCCTGGTTGTTCGGCCTGACCCTGGCGGGCGACGCCACGCCGTTGCCGTGGTTGCCGCTGCTCAATCCTGCCGAACTGGCACAGTGGGTCAGCCTGCTGCTGATCGCGCGCTGGCTGTATGACCCGCAGGGACCGGCGCAGCTGCAGCGGTTGCGTGTGCCGGTGCTGGCCGTGGCCGGTTTCATCGCGTTGACCAGCACGGTGCTGCATGGCGTGCATCATTGGGGCGGTGTGGTCTGGGGTCCGACGATGGCCCGCTTCAGCCTGGCCCAGACCAGCCTGACCGTGTTGTGGAGCGTACTCGGCGTGATCGCCTGGGTGTGGGGCTCGCGTCGCGGCCAGCGTGTGCTGTGGATGGTCGGTGCCGTGTTGATGGCCGTGGTGCTGGCCAAGCTGGTGCTGATCGACCGCCAGCATCTGGGCAACCTGCTGGGAATCGCATCGTTCATTGCCTACGGCCTGCTGTGCACCGTCGTGGGCTACCTGGCGCCCGCGCCGCCGAGCGCGCCGCCGACCGTGGAGGAAAGCCAATGAGGAAGTGGAGCCGAGCGTTGCTGCCGGTCTTGTTAGGCCTGGCCGGTGCGGTTGCCGCGCAGGCCACGGACTACCGCGCGCAGTACGCCGAACAGTGGCCGCTGAGCCTGTCCAGCGCGCAGTCCGGTGCCTATCGTGTGGTGCTGGAGCCGGCGATCTACCGCCGCGCAGGCGCCGCTGATCTGGGCGATCTGCAGGTGTTCAACGCTGCCGGCCAGGCATTGCCATCGGCGCTGCTGGCGCCGGACCAGCCGTTGGCGCAGCCGCCGGTGCAGCGCGAACTGCCGTGGTTCGCGCTGCCACCGCTGGCCGAGGCCCAGCGCAACGACCTGCAGCTGCTGACCGAGCGCGATACCGACGGCCGTGTGCGCCGGGTCGAGGCCAGGCTTGGTGGTGGTGCGGTGGCGAACGGGCAGGGCGGCTGGTTGATCGATGCCAGCGTGCTCGGCCAGCAGCCGCTGGCAGCGCTGGTGCTGGACTGGGCGGAAAGTGGCCGGCCACTGCAGGCGCAGGTGCAGCTTGATGCCAGCGACGATCTGCAGCGCTGGCAGTCGATCGCCCGTGATGTGCCCCTGGTGGACCTGCAGCGTGCGGGCAAGCGCCTGCTGCAGCGACGCCTGCAGGTCGACAGCAATGTGCGCTACCTGCGGATCCTGCCGCAGGGCGAGGCGCGCCTGCCGGAGCTGCGCAGTGTATTGGCCGAGCTGCCGCCGGCACCGGCAACGGTGCCCTGGGAGTGGCTGTCGCTGACACCGACCGCGCAGGGCAAGGGTGAATTCACCTTTGAACTGGACGGGCGATTCCCGGTGACCCGGGCCGATGTGGCCAGCACCGACAACAGCCTGGTGCAGTGGACCCTGTTCAGCCGCGACGACGAAAGCGCCGAATGGCAGCGCCGCAGCGCGCCCTGGATCGCCTATCAGCTGCAGCAGGGTGCCCCGGGCCAGCGCCAGCAATCGGCGGCACAGCCGTTGGGCGGCATGTACCGCGACCGCTACTGGAAGCTGGTCGCGAGCCCGGTGGAGACCACCAGCGCCCCGACCCTGCGCCTGGGCTATCAACCGGAAGTGATGGTGTTCCTCAGCCAGGGCGCAGCGCCCTACGCGCTGGCCGTGGGCAGTACGACCGCGCGCCGCGCGGAGGCGCCGATCACGGTGCTGATCGAGGAACTGCGGCAGCGCAATGATCCGTCGTGGCAGCCGACGCTGGCACGCTTGGAGGGTAGCCCGGAGACGCTCGCCGGTGACGCAGCGCTGAAGCCGCAGCACGACTGGAAGGCGTGGTTGCTGTGGGCGTTGCTGGGGCTGGGCGTGCTGGTTGTTGGTGGACTGGCGTTGAGCCTGCTGAAGCAGAAGCCGTCGCCTTCGGCGTAGTTTGCAGCGAACGGCGCAGCCCCTCGTGGGTGGTCGGTTGGTTGCGTAGAGCAAAAGCAGCGCTTGGCCGGGCGGGTGGGCTGGGCAGGGGACGCCGTGAATCCGTCCCTGGAGGCTTGGCAGCCGCATCCATGCGGCTGACACCCCTGCCCAGCCCACCCCCCCGGCCCCTGACAGTTTCCGTGTGCGTCCACCCACGGAAGAGAAAAAAAGAAGAGCAAGAGCAGAAGCGCTCGCTTCGCTCGACGGCCGTCGGGGTCGGATCCGTTTTCCGCAGGAAAACGGATCCGACCCCTTCTTCCTTCATCCGACACCAGAAAACGCTCTTGCTTCAGCCTTTGCCATCCGCTCCGCCTCATGAACCTGTCGAGGCCGGGGTGGTGTGGGCTCGCGGGGGCGTAAGCGCCATGGATGGCGCGCCCGAGCCTCCAGGGATGGATTCACGGCGTCCCCCGCGATCCCACACCACCCCGGCCCACCCACAGCACCAAGAAGCGCCAGCGCTCTGGCCGTTGCTGTTGCCGTTGCCGTTGCCGTTGCCGTTGCTTCGAAGCCTGCCGCAGGCAGCGGCGCGGCCGCCAGCCGCACCCGATACAATGACCGTCTGCCGCACGCCGGCATCCCATCTCCAGAGCCAAAGAGTTGCCCATGTCCATCGTCCGCATGACCGACCTCGACCTCTCCGGCAAGCGCGTGCTGATCCGCCAGGATCTGAACGTGCCGATCGAGAATGGCCGCATCACCTCCGAACAGCGCATCACCGCTTCCCTGCCGACGCTCAAGCGCGCGCTGGAGCAGGGCGCAGCGGTGATGGTCACCTCGCACCTGGGCCGCCCCAAGGAAGGCGTGTGGAGCGAAGCCGATTCGCTGGCGCCGGTGGCCGAGCGCCTGTCGGTGCTGTTGGGCCGCGAAGTGCCGCTGGTGCGTGACTGGGTGGACGGCGTCGACGTGCAGCCGGGCCAGCTGGTGCTGCTGGAAAACTGCCGCATGAACGTTGGCGAGGGCAAGGACGATGAAGCCCTGTCGAAGAAGTACGCCGCCCTCTGCGATGTGTTCGTGATGGATGCGTTCGGTACCGCGCACCGTGCGCAGGCGTCCACCCATGGCGTGATTCGTTTCGCCCCGGTCGCTGCCGGTGGCCCGCTGCTGATGGCCGAGCTGGATGCACTGGCACTGGCGCTGGATGCGCCGGCCAAGCCGCTGCTGGCCATCGTCGCCGGCAGCAAGGTCAGCACCAAGCTGGAGCTGCTGGCCAACCTGGTCGGCAAGGTCGACCAGCTGATCGTTGGTGGTGGCATCGCCAACACCTTCATCGCGGCGGCCGGCTACAAGGTCGGCAAGTCGCTGTACGAACCGGACCTGCTGGATACCGCCCGGAAGATCGTGGCCGACGCCAAGGCGCGGGGTGCGGACATCCCGCTGCCGGTGGACGTGATCACCGCCAAGCAGTTCCTGCCCGACGCGGCTGCCGAAGTGAAGGCCGTCGATGCGGTGGCCGAGGATGACCTGATCCTGGATATCGGCCCGCAGACGGCCGCGCAGTACGCACAGCTGATCGCCAAGGCCGGCACCGTGGTCTGGAACGGCCCGGTCGGCGTGTTCGAGTTCGAAGCCTTCAGCAAGGGCACCGAAGCGCTGGCCCGCGCCATCGCCAGCTCGCCGGCGTTCTCCATCGCCGGTGGTGGCGATACCCTGGCCGCGGTCGACAAGTTCGATATCGCCCAGCAGGTCAGCTACATCTCCACCGGTGGCGGCGCGTTCCTGGAATTCCTGGAAGGCAAGACGCTGCCGGCGGTGGCTGCCCTGGCCGCGCGCGGCGCATGAGCGTCGATCCGCGGGTGGACGGAGAAGAGCGTGCAACGCTCTTCTTCGACATGGACGGCACGCTGATCGATTCGGAAGTGGGCATCACCACCTGCATCGCCTATGCGCTGCAGAAGATGGATCACCCGGTGCCGCCGCAGGAAACGTTGCTGGGCTGGATCGGCCCATCGCTGCGCACCACGTTCGCGCCGTTGTTCGGTGAGCCCGAGCGGGTGGAGCAGGCCGTGGCCTTCTATCGCGAGCGCTTCGACGTGGAAGGCTGGCGCGAGCACACGATCTATCCGGACATCGAAGTGGTGGTACGCGCGCTGCACGCACGCGGCCATCGCCTTGCGGTGGTCACCGCGAAGAACGAGCCGCATGCCCGCCGCATCGTCGAGCATCTGCCGTTCGGTGACCTGTTCGAGGACGTGATCGGTTCAACCCCGGATGGCTCGCGCAGCAGCAAGTCGCAGCTGGTGGGCGAGGCGCTGCATCGCTTGCAGCTGGCGCCGGAGCACTGCTGGATGATCGGCGACCGCCGCATGGACATTGAGGGCGCCCGTCATCATGGGCTGCGCAGTGTGGGCGTGCTGTGGGGCTTTGGTGGCGAGCAGGAGCTGACCGAGGCCGGTGCCGGGCAGCTGGCCCGTGATCCGGCGCAGCTGCTGGCCTTGCTTGCCTGAGTTGGACGATGCCGCGCGCCGGGCCTTGCCCGGCGGCGTTTCCGCTGCCATCGACCAGCGTATGTCCGGAACATGTCCGTGCGATGTCCCGCAGAGTCAGACAGCACAAGGCTGTAACCGTATACATGGGACGTGAAGGATGTGCTAATTTCCGTCCTTTAACGGGAGAGGCCCATCCATCATGTTCGAGCGTCAGCGTCGCACCAAGATCCTTGCCACCCTCGGTCCGGCTACCGATCCGCCGGGCGTGCTGGAGGATCTGTTCCGCGCCGGCGTCAACGTGGTGCGCCTCAACTTCAGCCACGGTGACCCGTCCGGCCAGGCCAAGCGTGCCGCCGATGTGCGCGCCGCCGCGCAGCGCGTGGGTGTGGAAGTGGGCATCCTGGCAGACCTGCCGGGCCCGAAGATCCGCATCGAGCGCTTCGCCGAAGGCAAGGTGCATCTCAAGGCCGGCGACCGCTTCGACCTGATCGCCAGCACCGATGCCGGCCCCGGCGATGCCACCCAGGTGGGCGTGAGCTACCTCGGCCTGCCGCAGGACGTGACCGCCGGTGACGTGCTGCTGCTCGACGATGGCCTGATGCAGCTGCAGGTGGTGGAAGTGCAGGGCGAGCGCATCATCAACACCGTGCTCAATGACGGTCCGTTGTCCGATCGCAAGGGCCTGAACAAGCAGGGCGGTGGCCTGTCGCTGGGCGCGCTGACCGAGCGTGACAAGGAACTGATCGGCATCGTCGCCAAGATCGGCGTGGATTTCATCGCCGTGTCGTTCTGCCGCAATGCGCAGGACATGAACGATGCGCGCGAGATCGCCGAATCGCACGGCTGCTACGCCGCGCTGGTGTCCAAGATCGAGCGCACCGAAGCCATCGAGAACCTGGAAGAGATCGTCGACGCCAGTGACGTGGTGATGGTGGCGCGAGGCGACCTGGGCGTGGAAATCGGCGATGCCGAACTGCCGGGCCTACAGAAGAAGATCATCAAGGCCTCGCTGGCACAGAACAAGGTGGTGATCACCGCCACCCAGATGCTGCAGTCGATGGTCGAAAGCCCGATCCCGACCCGTGCCGAAGTGCTGGACGTGGCCAACTCGGTCATCGACGGTACCGATGCGGTGATGCTGTCGGCCGAAACCGCCGCCGGTGCGTATCCGGTCAAGGCGGTCGAAGCGATGGCGCGCATCTGCCTGGGCGCCGAGCGCCAGTTCCAGACCGAGACCGACTTCGGCGCTTCGCCGCGCAACCTGGAACGTGCCGACCAGGCCATTGCCATGGCCACCATGTTCCTGTCCCAGCACGTGGGCGTGCGCGCGATCGTGGCGATGACCGAATCCGGTGGTACCGCGCGCTACCTGTCGCGTTTCCGTGCCTCGGCACCGGTGTTCGCGGTCACCCGCCACGACGGCGCCCGCCGGCAGATGGCGCTGATGCGCGATGTGTTCCCGATCAACTTCGACAGCCGGGGCTTCACCCCGCGCGAAGCCGCACGCGGCAGCATCCGCCTGCTGGTGGAGGGCGGCATGCTGCAGGCCGGCGACCGTGTGGTGTTCACCAGCGGTGAGCACATGGAAACCCACGGCGCGACCAATACCCTGCGCCTGCTGGAAGTGGGCGAAGACGGCCGCGCCAGCGGTCTCGGCGACCTGTAAGACGCATCGCGTCGGGTCGGAGCCGCTGCGCGGGTCCGACCCGGGGTCAGATCCCCGAAAGGGGCTCTGACCCGATCCGGCAGGATATTTCCTGTCCCGCACAGACAGTGGAACCGGTTCCATCCGAGCCTCCACGTCGGGGCAACGGATAGCGGGGCTATACTTACGTTTTTCCCGCACCCGCCACAGGAAGTACATGAGCATCGAACAGCTGGCTGAAACCGCCCAGGCCATGGTTGCCCCGGGCAAGGGCATCATCGCGATCGACGAATCCACCGGTACCATCGCCAAGCGCTTTGCCAGCGTCGGCATCGAGAACACCGAAGAGAACCGTCGCGCCTACCGCGAACTGCTGCTGACCACGCCGAAGCTCAACGAGCACATTTCCGGCGCCATCCTGTACGACGAGACCATCCGCCAGTCGACCAAGGACGGCGTGCCGTTCGCCAAGTACATGTCCGACCACGGCATGATCCCGGGCATCAAGGTGGACAAGGGTGCGCACCCGCTGGCGGGCTGCCCGGGCGAGCTGGTCACCGAGGGCCTGGACGGCCTGCGTGAGCGCCTGCAGGAGTACTACAAGCTGGGCGCACGCTTCGCCAAGTGGCGTGCGGTCATCAACATCGGCGAGAGCATTCCGTCGGGCACCTGCATCGAGTCCAACGCGCATGCGCTGGCCCGCTACGCCGCGCTGTGCCAGGAATGCGGCCTGGTGCCGATGGTCGAGCCGGAAGTGATCATGGACGGCGAGCACGACATCGAGACCTGCTACGAAGTCACCGAAGCCACCCTGCGTTCGCTGTTCGACGCGCTGTACCAGCAGAACGTGCTGCTGGAAGGCACCATCCTGAAGGCTTCGATGGTCATCTCCGGCAAGGGCTGCGACGAGCAGGCCGATGTCGAGGAAGTGGCCGAGTCGACCGTGATGTGCCTGAAGAGCACCGTGCCGGCGATCCTGCCGGGCGTGGTGTTCCTGTCCGGTGGCCAGAGCGATGAGCAGTCCACCGCCCACCTCAACGCCATGAACCAGATGGGCAACCTGCCGTGGCCGCTGAGCTTCTCTTATGGCCGTGCCATGCAGCAGGCGGCGCTGAAGCTGTGGGGCAAGGACATGAAGGGCAACTACGCCGCAGCACAGAAGACCGTCTACGAGCGCGCCAAGGAAAACGGCCAGGCCGCGCTGGGCAAGTGGAACGGCTGATCCGCCGTTGCGCAGCATGAACTGAACAAGGCAGCGCCGGCATCACGCCGGCGTTTGCTTTTGCCGGTATCGTTGCCGCCTCCCGCACGCCAGGCCAGTGCGTGGGGCATACATGGAAGGCCAAGGAGAAAAAACATGCGTATCACCGCAATCACGCTGGCCGTTGCCACGGTGCTGGCTGTCGGCGGCTGCAACCGGATGGGCGGCAGCACGGACGTGGGCAAGGCCCCCTCGCTGGAGTTCGACAAGCCGGTGTCCGGCGAAATCACCTCGCGCAGCGGCGTCAATTTCAACGATGGCAGCCACCATCAGCTGTACCAGCTGAAGCTGGAAGACAAGCAACTGGTCGGCATCACGTTGACCGGTGCGCTGCGCGGCTCGATCGCCGTGTTCAACAATGGCGTGCTGGTGGCCAGCAGCAACTCGGGCTACGAGCGCGGCAACGACGTCTCGCTGGCGTTCCGCGCCAACGGCACTGGCAGCTACCAGGTGGCCATCAATGCCGACGGCCCCTCCGCCTTCGGTCCGTACCGCCTGCGCGCCGAAAAACTGGTGCCGTATGACGGCAAGCCGATGGTGGCCGAAGGTGAGATCGCCGACCTGCTGGTCTCCAAGTCGCAGGATTACACCCTGCAGGTGGACAAGGCGGGCATGTACGAAATCCGCCTGGAATCGAAGGCGTTCGATACGGTGCTGAAGCTGGATGGCAACGGCGTCCAGTCGGAGAACGACGATGGCGGTGATGACACCAATTCGCGCATCGGCATGCCGCTGGAACCGGGCAAGTACACCCTGCGCGTGCGCAGCCTGGATGAAGACAGTACCGGCGCTTTCAAACTGACGGCCAAGCGCACCGAGCTGCCGGCCAACATGGTCATGCGTGATGGCACCTCCCTGCCGAACACCGGAAGTGTGTTCGCCATGCTCGATGGCGAAGGCCGCCGCCGCTTCCTGCTGAGCCTGCCGCGTGCGGCCGATGTGCGCCTGGACGCCATTTCCAGCCAGGTGGATACGGTACTGCGCGTGGTCGGCGGCGATGTGGAGCTGGTCAATGACGATGGTGGCAACGGCACCAACGCACGCGTGGAAGAATCGCTGCCGGCCGGCCACTACACCGTGGACGTGTCCAGCCTGAGCGATGAAGCGGGCATGGTGGAAGTGCGCGTGCAGATCGACGGCGCCGCTTCGGCCGCGGCATCAGCTGCTGCTACGGCGGCCGCCGACGCTGCCGCTGAAGCGACGGACTGACGCCGCCACGAGGATGCAAACGAAAAGGCCGGGCATTGCCCGGCCTTTTTTCCTTCCACACACGGCGTTGTTTCAATGCGCCGGCACGAATCCGGTATCGCCCAAGGGCGACAGCAGCGAACCGCGCCCACTGTCGGCGACCTGGCCTGCGGCCGACAGTGCCTGCTGGTAGGCCTTGGCAGTCGCCGTGTTGAACGCCACCAGCACGATCCGCATCGGCTGGGCGTGGCTGCGCTGCCAAGCGAGTGTTTCGGTGACCGCGATCTGTGCGGCCTGGTACAGCGGATAGCCATACACACCGCAGCTGATGGCCGGGAATGCGATCGACTGCAGGTTCAGGGATTCGGCCAGCTGCAGCGACTTCCAGTAGCAGTTCGCCAGCAATGCCGGTTCGTCGCGCTGGCCGTCGTGCCAGACCGGACCGACCGTATGCAGTACGTGCCGTGCCGGAAGCGCATAGGCATCGGTTGCGCGCACCTCACCGGTCGGGCAGCGCACACCGGGGCGCAGCTCCGGCAGACGCTCGCACTCGGCCAGCAGGCCAGGGCCGGCCGCACGATGGATGGCGCCGTCGACACCGCCGCCACCGAGCAGTGATTCATTGGCCGCGTTGACGATCGCATCCACCGCCAGGGCCGTGATGTCGCCCTGCCACACTTCGATCTTCATGCGTCCGTCTCCTGCCTGTAGTTGTTGCGCGCCGTGCCCACGCTGGCTGCACCCGCATCTTGCGGGACAGGGCATCGATGCTGCGTCATGACCGTCTCATGCACTGCGATCCGCGCTGTTCATGCACGATGGCCGGCGGCGCCTTCACGCAGGCTGAAGCGAGCGCCGCACGCGGGCAAAACGAAAGTTTTCGGGGTGAATCTCTTATGATTTCTGGGGAAAGCTGTCCGCTTTCGTCGGCAATACCCAGACAGGATCACCCAAATAGCAAACGCCCACCGCGAGGGTGGGCGTCATCCTGCTGTCATCGACAACGCGGCGATCAGGGCAGACCGGCCAACCAGTCGTCGTCCGAACCTTCATTGACGTCGGCGAACAGCGGCGTGGAGAAGTAGCGTTCACCGGTGTCCGGCAACATCGCCAAGATCACCGCGCCCGGTTCGGCGCGATCTGCCACGTCCAGTGCGCTGGCAACCGTGGCACCGGCGGAGATGCCGACGAAGATGCCTTCCTCCGCCGCCAGCCGGCGGGCGGTGGCGATCGCGCGGTCATCTTCCACCGTCACCAGTTCGTCGACCACATTGCGATTGAGCACATCGGGCACGAAGTCCGGGGTCCAGCCCTGGATCTTGTGCGGCTTCCAGTCATCGCCCTTCAGCAAGGCGGCGCCGGCCGGCTCGGTGGCGATGATGCGGGTGTCCGGGCGGGCGACCTTCAGTACTTCGCCCACGCCGGTCAGCGTTCCGCCGGTGCCCCAGCCGCTGACGAAGTAGTCCAGCCGCTTGCCGGCGAAATCACGCAGGATTTCCGCGGCGGTGGTGTTGCGGTGGTAGGCCGGGTTGGCCGGGTTGGCGAACTGGCTGGCCAGGAACCAACCGTGCTCCTCGGCCAGCTCGCGCGCCCTGCGTACCATGCCGCTGCCGCGCTCGGCGGCCGGGGTCAGGATGACCTTCGCACCGTAGGCACGCATCAGCTTGCGGCGTTCCACCGAGAAGGTCTCGACCATCGTCGCCACGAACTTGTAACCGCGTGCGGCGGCCACCATCGCCAGGGCGACGCCGGTGTTGCCCGAGGTGGCTTCGACGATGGTGTCGCCCGGCTTGAGCAGGCCACGCTGTTCGGCATCGAGGATGATCGCCAGCGCCAGGCGATCCTTCACCGAGCCGCCCGGATTGAAGGACTCGACCTTGGCGTACAGGGTCACGCCCTGCGGCGCCAGTCGCTGCAGCTTGACGATGGGGGTGTTGCCGATGGTGTCGAGGATGGAGTCGTACAGGGCCATGGGAGCGCTCCAGGAACAGGCCGCGCCGGGCTCGGCGGGCGGAAAGGAAGTGGGCTGGCTGTTCAGGCCAGCGGCTGCCGGCTGACCGTAGCGCCGGCATATGACGCCCGGAAATGACCAGATACCTTTCTTAAACAACCTTTGGTTATAAGCTGGTGACGGCAATTGACCCTAGAGTGGACCTCCGCCCCCCACATCGCCCGCCTGCCATGACGCTGACCCAGCTGCGCTACCTGGTTGCCATCGCCGACGCCGAGCTGAACATCACGCTCGCCGCCTCGCGCGTGCACGCCACCCAGCCTGGGCTGTCCAAGCAGCTCAAGCAGCTGGAGGACGAACTGGGCTTCCTGCTGTTCGTACGCAAGGGGCGCAGCCTGGAGTCGGTCACCCCGGCCGGCACCGAAGTGATCAGCCGCGCCCGCGCAGTGCTTTCCGAAGCCAACAACATCCGCACCTACGCGGCCAACCAGCGCCGCGAGAGCCAGGGCCAACTGATCCTGACCACCACCCACACCCAGGCGCGCTTCGTGCTGCCGCCGGCCGTGGCGCGCATCAAGCAGGCCTATCCGCAGGTCAGCGTGCACCTGCAGCAGGCCGGTGAGGCCGATGCGCTGGACCGGCTGAACCAGGGCGATGCCGATATCGCGATCATCAGTACCGCCGGTAGTGAACCCAGCGATGGTATCGCCGTGCCGCTGTTCCGCTGGCGGCGGCTGGTGGTGGTGCCCAAGGGCCATCCGCTGGATCGCGCCGGGCGCGCACCGGACCTGGCGGCATTGTCACGACAGCCGTTGATCAGCTACGAATCCTCGACCCGGCCCAACTCCTCGTTGCAGCGCGCTTTTGCCGCGCAGAGCCTGGTACCCGATCTGGCGCTGACGGCGCTGGATGCGGACCTGATCAAGACCTATGTGCGTACGGGTCTGGGGGTAGGTCTGCTGGCCGAGATGGCGATCAGCGCCAACGACGAGGATCTGCGGGTATGGCCGGCGCCGGCGCCGATCACCGAGTGCGTCGCCTGGGCGGTGCTGCCGCGCGACCGGGTGCTGCGCGACTACGCGCTGGAGCTGGTGCATGTGCTGGCCCCGCAGATTGATCCGCGCGACCTGCGGCGGGTGCTGGATGGCAACCAGGCCGCGTCCTGGCCGGTGCCGCCGACCTGGGAATCGCTGACCCAGACCATCACGGTGTGAGGTTGGTCGAGCAGGGCTGCGCCCTGCACCTGCGGTAGTGCCGGCCGCTGGCCGGCAACCTCAGCAGCAACAGCAACAGCAGAAGCGTGCATTCCGTGGGATGGCGGGGCGGTGTGGGTAGGCAGGACACGCCGTAAACCCATCCATGGGGGCTCGATGGCGCCATCCATGGCGCCAACGGTCCTGCCTACCCACACCGCCCCGCCTCTGACAGATTCCGGCGGCCGTTGGCAGGTGTCGACCTTGGTCGACACGGTAGATCCACGCGATGCTTGGATGCTTTTCGATCAATTGTCTGAATATTCGATTTCGTTGGAGATTCATCCACGCATGGAGTGAATCCATCAGGCATCGGGAAATTGTCAGAGGTGGGTCGGTGTCGGATTGCGGGGTGTCCGCGGCATGGATGCCGCGGCCAAGCCCCCAGGGATGGGTTCACGGCGTCCCCGCAATCCGACACCGACCCGCCATCCCACGGAATGCCAGCTTCTGCTGTTGCTGTTGCTTGAAGCCTCTGCGGGTGCAGGGCGCAGCCCTGCCGATAAACCCCCTCCTGCGACGGTTCGTCGCACGGTGCCTTCGGGAGGCACCTCTACACTAGCGCGGTGATCCGTACCGGCTGCCTGCGTCGAACCTTGCTCCAGCTCGCCTTCATCGCGACGCTGTTGATGGTGCTTGCGCCGCTGGTCAGCCGTGCGCTGCAGCAGCCGATGGACCATGCGGCGATGGCGGGCATGGACCACGCGGCCATGGGCCATGACATGCACGAGATGGCCATGGCCGGGCACGATGACCATGCTGCTGCGCCAGCAGCCCCCAGCCCGCCCGCCGATCCGCACGCCATGCACGGGGAGGCCTGCGAGTACTGCGTGCTGGCCATGCGCCTGCTGCCGTGGCTGGCCGTGCTGGTGCTTCTGCTGCCCTTGCTGTGGCGGCCGAAGCCGATGTTCCCATGGTCGCAGCCGCGACTGCCGCTGCTGCATTGGCCGGCACATGCCGCGCGTGGACCGCCGCTGATCTCCACCGTCCGCTGATTTCCCTATCGAATCCGCCGCACGAGGCCTGCAAGGGCGTCGTGCGCGCGTGCGTACCTTGGAGCTGTTTCCATGAAAATGACTTTCCCCGCTGCGGGCGCCCGTGCGCGCCTGCCGTTTGCGCTTGGCGCTGCCCTGGCCGCCCCCTTCGCCCATGCCGCGCCCGCTGAAGAAGCGCGGACGCTGGATACGCTGGTGGTCACCGCCGCCGCGCCGTCCTCGCCGCTGCATTGGGTGACCGATCCGCGCCTGCCGCGGCAGCCGGTACCGGCCAGCGATGGCGCCGATTACCTGAAGACCGTTCCCGGATTCTCCGCCATCCGCAACGGCGGCACCAACGGCGACCCGGTGCTGCGTGGCATGTTCGGTTCGCGCCTGAACATCCTCAGCAACGATGGCAATCTGATTGGCGCGTGTCCCTCGCGCATGGACAACCCGCTGTCCTACATATCGCCGGAGAGCTTTGACCGGCTGACCATCATCAAGGGCCCGCAGAGCGTGCGCTGGGGCGCGGGTGCCTCTGCGGGCACCGTGCGTTTCGAGCGTGATACCCCGCGTTTCGATGCGCCTGGGCTGCGTGCCGATGCCAGTGCACTGGTCGGCTCACGCAACCGCAACGACCAGGTGCTGGACCTGACCCTGGGCAATCCAACGGGCTACGTGCGTGCCAGCGGCAATCGCTCCGAAGCCGATGACTACAAGGACGGCAACGGTGATGTGGTTCCGTCGAAATGGCGCAAGTGGAATGGCGACGTAGCGGTGGGCTGGACGCCTGACGCCGATACCCTGCTGGAGGTCTCCGCCGGTGCCGGCGATGCGATCGCGCGCTACGCGGGGCGGGGCATGGATGGTGCCGCGTTCGAACGCACCAGTTACGCCGCACGCTTCGAGAAGCGCAATCTGCCCGGGGCGTGGGACACGCTGCAGGCGAACGTGTACTACAACGAAGCCGACCACGTGATGGACAACTACACGCTGCGTACGCCGAACCCACACAGCATGATGCCGATGCCGATGGCGTCGAACGTGGATCGCCGCACGCAGGGCGGGCGCATCAGCGCCGAATGGCGCTGGCAGGACGTGCAGCTGGTGGCCGGCATCGACGGCGAAGACAGCCGGCATCGCGGCCGCATGGGCATGGGGCGCGATACCTATAAACAGGCGGACTGGAACACCGACGCCGATTTCCGCCGCTACGGTGCATTCACCGAACTGACCCTCGGCGTGGACACCGGGCAGCGTTGGATCGGCGGGCTGCGCATCGATCGCGCCAGCGTGCGCGATGCGCGTGCCGACATCGGCGGCATGATGATGGCCATGCCCAATCCCACCGCCGGCCAGCGCCGCAGGGAATGGCTGGGCAGTGGTTTCCTGCGCTACGAACAGGACCTTGCCGACGGCCTGACCTGGTATGCCGGGCTGGGCCACAGCCAGCGCATGCCCGACTACTGGGAACTGTTCTCGCCCGATCAGGGGCCGGCAGGTGCGGTGAACGCGTTCGCTGGCATCCAGCCCGAGCGCACCACCCAGCTCGACATCGGCCTGCAATACAAGGGCCCGCGCGTGCAGGCCTGGGTCTCGGCCTATGCGGGTCAGATCCAGGACTACATCCTGTTCACCTATCGCGGCAGCGGCATGATGGGCATGAGCCAGGCTGACAATGTGCAGGCACGCATCGCCGGTGCCGAGGCCGGCCTGCAGCTGCAGCTGGACGAGCAATGGAAGCTGGGGGGCACCCTGGCCTATGCCTGGGGCGAGAACCGCGATCAGCATCGCCCGTTGCCGCAGATGCCGCCGCTGGAAGCGCGCCTGAGCGCTGACTGGGAAGGCCAGCGCTGGAGGGCCGGTGCGCTGGTGCGCGCGGTCACCCATCAGCATCGGGTCGCGGACGGGCAGGGCAACGTGGTGGCGCAGGACCTGGGGACGAGCAGCGGCTTTGCCACGTTGGCGCTCAACGCGGCCTATCGTTTCAGTTCGCAGCTGCAGCTCAGCGCCGGCGTCGACAACCTGTTCGACCGTGCCTACAGCGAGCATCTGAACCTGGCCGGCAGCGCCGACTTCGGCTTCCCCGCTGACCCGGTGCGCATCAACGAGCCCGGCCGCAGCCTGTGGATGAAGGTGAACTACCGGTATTGATCCGCCGGGCATGGCCCGGCGCTAACCATGCGTCGGGCAAAGAAGGCCTGTGTCCAAAGAAAACGGGGTCGGATCCCCGCCAGGTTCCGACCCCGCCCGGCGCCCTCGGCCGGGCCCCTCGACTCTACGACGGCATCGCCCCTAGCGGGGTGACCTGATACATCCCGACATATGCCGACACTGCGCCGCTGCCCCCTGCATGGAATGGGCACATGGCGCTATCGCAGCCCTCGTTCCACGTCGGTAAACGCTTGGCACATACCGCTTTTGCGGGGCCTTGCCTACACTCGGCGGCCGTGTACCACTCAGGACGCTTCATGTTGGCTCGTATCGCTTCGACCCTGGCCCTTGGCCTCAGCCTGGCCGTGCTGGCCGGGTGCGCAGGCAAACAGGAGGCCGCCGCGCGTCGGCAGGGCGAAGCCGTGCCGGTCACCGCGCAGGTCGTGCAGGCGATGCAGTGGAACGACACGCTGCAGGCGCTGGGCACGGCCAAGGCGCGGGAGTCGATCAGCGTGACCGCCAAGGTGAGCGAAATCGTCGAACGCGTGCACTTTGAAAGTGGCCAGCAGGTCGCCGCCGGTGCGCCCCTGGTGACCCTGCGCGGGCAGGCCCAGGAGGCTGCCTTGGTGCAGGCGCAGGCGACCTTCCGCGAAGCCGACCAGTTGTACAAGCGTCAGCGCGAACTAGCGGCGCAGCGGTTGGTGTCCAGCGCGACCCTCGACACGCAGAAATCGATCCGCGACGCGGCCGAAGCGCGTGTGGCACAGATGCAGTCGGACATCGGCGACCGTCGCGTGCGCGCGCCGTTCGCCGGCGTTCTCGGCATCCGCCAGATCAGCCCGGGCACTTTGCTGACGCCGACCACGGTGATCGCCACCCTCGACGACGTCGAGCGCATGCACGTTGATTTCCAGGTGCCGGAAGTGGAACTGGCGTCGCTGACCGCCGGCGACAAGGTGCAGGCCACCAGCGTGGCCTGGCCGGGCCGCACCTTCGAGGGCGAGGTCAGCACCATCGATGCACGCATCGATCCGGCCACCCGTGCGGTGACCGTGCGTGCCGACTTCGCCAATGGCGACCATGCGCTGCGGCCGGGCATGCTGCTCGACGTGCGCCTGTTCCATCCTGATCGACCGGCCCTGGTGGTGCCGGAAATCGCGGTGGTGCAGGTCGGTCGCGACAGCTTCATGTACCGCATCAAGGCCGATGACACCGTCGAACGCGTGGACGTGGTCACCGGTGCACGCCGCGCCGGCGTGGTCGAGATCAAGCAGGGCCTGCAGGCCGGCCAGCGCATCGTGGTGGACGGCACCGGCAAGCTGCGGGCGGGCCTGAAGGTGGCAGCCTCCGACGCCGCGCCCGCCAGCGGCGCGCAGCCGGCGACGGTTGAAGCACCTGCAGCCGCCGAGGGTCACGGCGGATGAAGCTGTCCGACATCTCCATCCAGCGGCCGGTGTTTGCCGTGGTGATGAGCCTGTTGCTGCTGGTGCTGGGCGTGATGTCCTTCACCCGGTTGACGCTGCGCGAACTGCCGGCCATCGACCCGCCGATCGTTTCGGTCTCGGTGGACTACACCGGTGCCTCGGCAGCGGTCATCGAGAGCCGGATCACACAGGTGCTGGAAGACGCGCTGGCCGGCATCGAAGGCATCGATACGATCAACGCGCGCAGCACCAACGGCCGTTCGCAGGTCAGCATCGAATTCACCTCCAACCGTGACATCGAAGCGGCGGCCAACGATGTGCGCGATGCGGTCAGCCGCGTGGCCGACCGCATGCCCGAGGAAGCACGGCCACCTGAGATCGCCAAGGTCGAGAGCGATGCTGATCCGATCATCTGGTTCAACATGGTGTCCTCGACGATGGACACGCTGGAACTGAGCGACTACGCCGACCGCTACGTGGTCGACCGCTTCTCCAGCCTCGATGGCGTGGCCCAGGTCCGCATCGGTGGCCGCCAGCGCTATGCGATGCGCATCTGGCTGGACCGTGACCAGCTGGCCGCACGTGGGCTGACTACCGGCGATGTGGAAACCGCGCTGCGCAACGAGAACGTGGAACTGCCGGCCGGCCGCATCGAATCCACCGACCGCGATTTCACCCTGCGCGTGGAGCGCAACTACATCAAGCCGGAAGACTTCGCGACCATCCCGCTGGGCAAGGGCAGTGATGGCTATGTGGTGCGCATGGGCGATGTGGCGAAGATCGAGCTGGCCTCGGCCGAGCGTCGCGCTTACTACCGCAGCAACGGCGAGCCCGGCATCGGCCTGGGCATCGTCAAGACCTCCACTGCCAATTCGTTGGACGTGGCGCGCACCGCGCGCGCCGAGGCCGAACGTGTCGCGCTGACCCTGCCCAAGGGCACGCAGATCTTCGTTGCCTTCGACAACACCACCTTCATCGAGGCTGCCGTCGACCGCGTGTACGCCACCTTGGTGGAGGCGATGATCCTGGTGCTGGCGGTGATCTGGCTGTTCCTCGGCAGCTTCCGCGCGGCGTTGATTCCTGCGGTGACCGTGCCGGTATGCCTGGTGGCGGCGTTCATCGCGCTGTACGCGTTCGACTTCTCGATCAACCTGCTGACCCTGCTCGCGCTGGTGCTGTGCATCGGCCTGGTGGTGGATGACGCGATCGTGGTGGTGGAAAACGTGCAGCGCCGCATCGACCTGGGCGAACCGCCGCTGGTGGCGTCCAAGCGTGGTACCGCGCAGGTGGCGTTCGCGGTGATCGCCACCACCGCCGTGCTGGTGGCGGTATTCCTGCCGGTCGGCTTCCTGGAAGGCAATACCGGGCGCCTGTTCCGTGAACTGGCGGTAGCCCTGGCCGCCGCTGTCGCGCTGTCGGCGTTCGTCGCGCTGACGCTGACGCCGATGATGGCCTCCAAGCTGCTCAAGCCGCATACCGGGCAGGCACCGCGCGGGCTGCACGGCTTCATCAACCGCAATCTGGAACGCCTGGCCGGCGCCTACGGCCGCGTGCTCGACCATCATGTCGATCGCACGTGGATCTACCTGCTGGTGATGGCCGCTGCGTTGGCGGCCAGCTGGCTGCTGATCAAAGTGCTGCCTTCGGAACTGGCCCCGGCCGAAGACCGTGGTTCGTTCCAGATCATGATCGACGGCCCGGAAGGCGCCGGCTACGACTACACCGTGCAGCAGGTGCAGCAGGTCGAAGCGCTGCTGGCACCGCACGTGGGCGCGGACAAGCCGATCGTGCGCGCCAACCCGCGCGTGCCCGGCGGCTTCGGGGCAAGCGAGGAAATGCACACCGGTCGCGTCAGCGTGTTCCTGCAGCCGTGGCGCCAGCGCAGCGAAGGCACGCCGGAAGTCGCCAACGAACTGCAGAAGGAACTGGACACCATCCGTGGCGTGCGCGTACGTACCCAGGTCGGTGGCGGCCTGGTACGCAGTGGCGGGCAGCCGTTCCAGATCGTGCTGGGCGGCCCGGAATACGCCGAGATCGCACAGTGGCGGGATCGCATCCTGCTGCGCATGGCCGACAACCCCGGCCTGGTCGGCCCGGACTCGGACTACAAGGAAACCCGTCCGCAGATGCGGGTGAACATCGACCGCCAGCGTGCCGCCGACCTCGGCGTGCCTGTCACCGCGATCGGTTCGGCGCTGGAAACGATGATGGGCTCGCGCCGCGTCACCACCTTCGTCGACAACGGCGAGGAGTACGACGTGCTGGTGCAGGCCGGCCGTGATGGCCGCGCCAGCCCCGCCGATCTGGCTGCGATCCGCGTGCGTGCGACCTCTGGCGAGCTGGTGCCGTTGTCCAACCTGGTCACGCTGAGCGAAGTGGCCGAGGCCGGAACCCTGAACCGCTTCAACCGCCTGCGCTCGATCACCATCAGTGCCGGCCTGGCACCGGGTTATCCGCTGGGCGAGGCCATCGCCTGGGCCCAGCAGGTGACCGGCGAAGAGCTGCCGCAGTACGCACAGGTGAACTGGAAGGGCGAATCGCGCGAGTACCAGAGTGCGGGCGGTGCGGTGCTGCTGACCTTCGCCATGGCCCTGCTGGTGGTGTACCTGGTACTGGCCGCGCAGTTCGAGAGCTTCATCCACCCGCTGACGATCATGCTGACCGTGCCGCTGGGCGTGCTTGGTGCGCTGGTTGGCCTGTGGCTGAGTGGGGGTACGGTGAACCTGTTCAGCCAGATCGGCATCGTCATGCTGGTAGGCCTGGCGGCCAAGAACGGCATCTTGATCGTCGAATTCGCCAACCAGCTGCGCGACGATGGCCGCAGCGTGCGCGAAGCGATCATCGAATCGGCGATGGTGCGCCTGCGTCCGATCCTGATGACTTCGATCGCCACCGTGGTCGGCGCCATCCCGCTGGTGGTGGCCGGTGGCCCGGGCTCGGCCAGCCGTGGCACCATCGGCATCGTGATCATCTTCGGCGTCACCCTGTCCACCTTCCTGTCGCTGTTCGTGGTGCCGGCGTTCTACGCGCGGCTGGCCCCGTATACCCGCTCGCCAGAGGCGGTGAAGCGCGAGCTGGAGAAGCAGGAGGCCGACTCGCCGTCGGTGGGTGGTCATGCCTGAGCCGGCGCGGATCCTGCACGGCGCAGGCTTCCTGCTGCGCCCCTGGCGCAGTGATGACCTGCAGTCGCTGCTGCATCACGCCAACGACGCGGACGTCTCGCGTGGGCTGCGTGACCGCTTCCCGTATCCCTACACCCGCGAGGATGGCGAAGCCTTCCTGGGCGGGCGCGTACTGGCCCCAGGCACGTTGAACCTGGCCATCGAGATAGAGGGCCAGGCCTGTGGCAGCGTTGGCGCCCAGCAGGGCGTGGCCGAGCGCGGGCATACCGCGGAACTGGGCTACTGGCTCGGCCAGGCCCACTGGGGACAGGGCCTGATGACCGCTGTGGTCGGCCTGTTCGCGCCCTGGGTGATGGATGAGCTTGGCCTGTTCAGGCTGCAGGCCACGGTGGTCGACTTCAACCTGGGCTCGGCCCGGGTACTGGAAAAGAACGGTTTCCAGGAGGAGGGCGTGGAGCGCTGCGCCGTCTACAAGCGCGGCGTCCTGCATGACCTGCGCCGCTTCGCCCGGGTACGCAGGCAGCTTCCGTAACAGGCCGCCGGGCACGGCCCGGCGCTACCGCGGGGGGCACGGTCATTGCCGGTAGCGCCGGGCCATGCCCGGCGGAGAACATGCCCCTACATCCGGCGCTATCGCAGCGACCTTCGATCAGGGAGAATCGACCGGTCCCTTCCAGCCGACGGGACGTCCTCACAACCCGCCGACTGGAGAGAGCGCGCGTGGAAGCTACCGTACATTTCATCAACAGCATCATCTGGAGCAAGGCGCTGATCTTCATGTGCCTGGCCGCCGGCCTGTTCTTCAGCCTGCGCACCCGCTTCATGCAGATCCGTGGTTTCGTCGAGATGTGCCGCCTCACCGTGTCCGGTGAGAAATCCGACGCCGGCGTGTCCTCGTTCCAGGCCCTGGCCATGTCGATGGCCGGCCGCATGGGCATCGGCAACATCGCCGGCGTGGCCACCGCCATCGCCTTCGGCGGCCCCGGCGCGATCTTCTGGATGTGGGTGATGGGCTTCCTCGGCGCCTCCACTTCGTATGTGGAATGCACCCTGGCGCAGATCTACAAGACCAAGGATGCCGAAGGCCGCTACCGCGGTGGCCCGGCCTACTACATCGAAAAAGCGATGGGCCTGAAGTGGTATGCCATGGCCTTCGCCATCGCCACGATCATCGCCGCCGGCTTCCTGATGCCGGGCGTGCAGGCCAATGCGATCGCCGACAGCGTCATCAATGCCTGCCGTGGCACCGCGCTGTGCGGTCCGCTCGATGGCCAGGCCTTCGGCATGGAATCGGCGCAGGCGCTGAAGCTGGGCATCGGCATCGTCGTCGCCCTGCTGCTGGGCGTGGTGATCTTCGGTGGCGTCAAGCGCATCGCCAACTTCGCCGAAGTGGTGGTGCCGTTCATGGCCGCCGGCTTCATCCTGATGGCCATCGTCATCATGATCATCAACTACGACCGCGTGCCGGAAATGTTCGGCATCATCTTCAAGAGCGCGTTCGGTACCCACGCCGCGTTCGGCGCGATGATGGGCCTGGCGGTGGAGTGGGGCATCAAGCGCGGCATCTACGCCAACGAGGCCGGCCAGGGCTCGGGTCCGCACGCTGCGGCGGCCTCGGAGGTCTCGCACCCGGCCAAGCAGGGCTATGTGCAGGCGTTCGCCATCTACTTCGACACCATGATGGTGTGCACCGCCACCGCCTTCCTGATCCTGGCCAGCGGCACCTACAACGTGTACTCGCCGGTCGCCGGCGCTGAGCCGATCTTCCAGGGCCTGGCCGGCATTCCCGAAGGTGCGGGCTACGCGCAGGCGGGTGTGGAAGCAGTGCTGCCGGGCTGGGGGTCGGCCTTCGTGTCGGTGGCGATCTTCTTCTTCGCCTTCACCACGATCATGGCCTATTACTACATGGCCGAAACCAACCTGACCTACGTCAACCACAACAAGCGCCGGCCGATCACCGTGCTGCTGCTGCGCCTGGGCATCATCGGCATGGTGGTGTTCGGTGCCTTCCACAACGCCACCCTGGCCTGGGCGCTGGGTGATATCGGCGTGGGCCTGATGGCCTGGCTGAACATCATCGCCATCCTCATCGTGCAGAAGCCGGCCATGCTGGCCCTGCGCGATTACGAACGACAGAAGAAGCTCGGTCTCGACCCGATCTTCGACCCCGATGCCCTGGGCATCAAGAACGCCGATTTCTGGCGTCAACGCAAGCTGGAGTTGTCCCGTAGTGAATGATCCCTGGAAGAATGCCCGCCGCCCGTCGTCGCGACCGCCGCGGGCCACCCCGCTGCCACCGCGTGAGGGCGGCACCCCGCCACCGCCGGGGCGTGGCAACGACGAACTGCGCCTGTATGGCTGGAACGCGGTGCAGGCGCTGTTCGCCAAGCGTCCGCAGGCGCTGCGCAAGCTGTACCTGGTGGAATCGCTGATTCCGCGCATGCAGCCGGTGCTGAAGTGGTGCGTGGCCAACCGCGTGGGCTATCGCGTGGTGGAGGAGGGCGACCTCAACAAGCTGGCCGCCACCACCCATCACGAAGGCCTGGTGGCCGACGTGCTGCGTGCGCCGGTGTTGCCGCTGGCGCAGTGGCTGGCCGAACTGGGCGAAGGCCCGGCGCTGGCACTGTGGCTGGATGGCGTCGGTAATCCGCACAACTTCGGTGCGATCCTGCGCTCTGCCGCGCATTTCGGGGCCAAGGCGCTGCTGCTGCCGGCCAGCAGTACGCTGGCGCTGTCCGGCGCGGCCGCACGCGTGGCCGAGGGCGGCGCAGAGTCGGTGCCGCTGGTGCAGTTGCCTGAGGATGCAGAAGCGATGGCGCAGCTGCGCGCGGCCGGTTTCGGCCTCGCCGCGACCCTGGTCGAGGGTGGCGATGACGTGTTCCGCGCGTCGTTGCCGGCCCGCCTGGTCTACGTGATGGGCGCGGAAAGTGAAGGCATGGATCGCGGCCTGGCCAGCCAGTGTGACCAGCAGCTGTCGATTCCCGGCAGTGGCGCGGTTGAAAGCCTGAATGTCGCTTCCGCCACGGCCGTGTTGCTGGCGCAGTGGGTCAGCCAGCGCGGCTGATGGGCGTGTCTGCGGGCACCGCAAACCGGTGCCCGCACAGCGCAGTTCCAGGTCGAACGGGACTTCCCGGCAGCCGGGCAACGTCTGGCGGTTTTCCTGGCAGTGCCATGCGCAAAGCAGGCATGACGAATTGAAAGTTTCCTTATTGGTGTGCCGTTCCCGGCGACGCAGGGTGGAAGTCCATCCAACGTCGTACAGGAGCGGTTCCCATGCGTCATCCTCCTCGCAGTGCGGTGCGTGTCTGCCTGGTACTGGCACTCAGTGCGCTTGCCGCCGTTTCCGCGCAGGCCAACGAGCGCACGCTCGACGGCGTCAACTTCACCGGCCCGCTGATCACGCCCAATCCTGCCGGCATGCCAGCGGGTCACTGGTACGTCGAACCCTATCTGGTGCGGGTCGACAGTTCCTCGTCCTTCGACCACAACGGCGACCGCCACCGCATCAGCGAACGCAGCGGCGCGTGGGCGATGGTGGTGCCCATCGCATACGGCTTCAGCGAACGGGTGACCGGCCAGGTCAACCTGAGTGCATTACGCGCCGAATCCGGCAACGCACGCAGCCGAGGCTTCCGCGCCGGTGATACCACCGCACGCCTGCAATACCTGTTGCAGGCCCCCAGCGCCGATGGCACCACGCCGGCGGTGTCGATTGCCCTGGTACAGCGCTTCAGCACCGGCAGCCACGACCGCATCACCGGCAATCCGCTCGATGCGCAGGGTGATGGCGTGCAGCGCACCGTCGCCGCGTTGGCCGTGCAGCAGGTGCTGTGGCTGGGCAACGATCGGCCGCTGCGCTGGCGGGCGCAGTTCAGCGCGGGGCCGGCGCCCTCGCGAACGGCCATCTCCGGCACCAGCGTGTACGGCACCGAGGACGGCTTCCAGGGCCATATCGCGCGGGGCTCGGTACTGGGTCTTTCCGTGGGCGCCGAATACAGCTTCAACGAACGCTGGGTCGGCGTGATGGAAGTTGCCGCCAGCCGAGAGACCGGCCAGCGCCTGACCGGTTTCGCGCCCGACGCTGCAGGTGGCGTCCGGCCCATCAACGAACACCGCCCGGCCAGTCGCAACCTGACCTTCGCGCCCGCTGTCGAGTACCACTTCAGCCCGTCGCTGGGGCTGATCGCCGGCGTCGAATTCACCGTTGCCGGCCGCAATACCGGCCGCACCGTCAGTCCCCAGGTCGCCCTGGGCATGTTCTTCTGATGGGGGCCCTGCGATGAATGTCGAATCGATCGTCAATGCCGTTCTTGCCGTTGTCTGGAGCCCGTACCTGGTGGTGCTGTGCCTGGCGACGGGTCTGTACTTCAGCGTGCGTACCCGCTTCATCCAGCTGCGCGCGCTGCCGGACATGCTGCGCCTGATGTTCCGCCACGAACGCTCCGATGCCGGTGTCTCGCCGTTCCAGGCGTTGTCATTGTCGCTGTCCAGCCGGGTGGGCGTAGGCAACATCGCCGGTGTCGCCATGGCCATTGCCTTCGGCGGTCCCGGCGCGATCTTCTGGATGTGGGTGGTCGCCTTCCTCGGTGCCTCAAGCGCGTTCATCGAGTCCACCCTGGCGCAGATCTACAAGGATCGCGATGCCAAGGGGCAGTACCGCGGTGGTCCGGCGTACTACATCGAAAAGGGGTTGGGCCAGCGCTGGTACGCCGTGCTGTTCGCGTTGGTCACGGTGCTGGCGGGGGCGATGCTGGCGGGCACGCAGTCCAACGCCATCACCAGTGCGGTGAATGAAGCGTGGGATGTTCCGGTAGTGGTCACCACCGGTGTGCTGCTGGTGGTGTTGGCGGCGATCCTGCTTGGCGGCGTGCGTCGCATCGCGCGCGTCGCCGAATGGGTGGTGCCGGTGATGGCCGTGGCCTATCTGCTGGTCACTGCGGTGGTGATGGTCCTCAATGTCGAGAAAGTGCCTGAGGTCATCGCCCTGGTGCTGCGCAGCGCGTTCGGTGTCGATGCTGCATTCGGCGCGATGATCGGCACCGCGATCCAATGGGGGGTGCGTCGTGGCGTGCTGTCCAACGAAGCGGGCATGGGCAGCGGCGCGCATCCTGCCGCCGCAGCGGAAGTGTCGCACCCGGTGAAGCAGGGGCTGGTGCAGTCGTTCTCGGTGTACATCGACACCATGGTCGTGTGCAGCGCGACGGCCTTCCTGATTCTCTCCACCGGGCTCTACAACGTCTACGACCCGGCGGTGAACGGTGTGCCCGATGAGGCACGACTGCTGCTGGGCAACCTTCCTGGCGTGGAAGCGGGGCCGCGCTTCGTGCAGTACGCGGTGGAGTCTGCCTTGCCCGGCTTTGGCAAGTCATTCGTCGCGCTGGCGATCCTGCCTTTCGCCTTCACCACCATCCTCGCCCTGTACTACATGGCCGAGACCAACGTCAGTTACCTCTGCCGCGATCGTCCCCGACAGTGGGTGATGGGCGCCTTCCAGCTGCTGTTCCTGGCTGCTACGGGCTACTCGGCGATGAAGAGTGCGACAGTCGCGTGGGCGCTGGGCGATATCGGCGTAGGCATGATGAGCTGGCTGAACATCATCGCCATCCTGCTGCTGCAGAGGCCCGCGCTGGCAGCACTGCGCGATTACGAAAACCACCGGCGCCACGGGCGTGATCCGTTGTTCAATCCGAAGCTGCTGGGGGTTCGCAATACCAGCGTGTGGGCAGAGTAAGTGCCCAGGCAGGTAGCGCCGGGATGGCCCGGCGCTACCTGGTCAAGCGTTGATCCACGTCATGCGTGGATGCGGCTTCACTCGTTCGGCGGCGTGGTGGCCTTCGCTTCACTGCCGAAACTGCCATCGGCTTCGGCGGCCAGATACGCAAACACGGTGTAGGCCGCCACGTTCTGCGCCAGCGCCTTCGGGTCGATCTTGTCGAGCGTGTCGTCGGCGGTATGGTGCAGGTGGAAGTAGTCCGAGCCATCCTGCGCCAGCCACGCCCACGCACCGCCCTTGGCGGCCAGCGGACCGACATCCGGCCCTGGACCACCCTTGTCGGCGGCGTACTCGATGCCGAGCGGCTTCATCACTTCGGCGATCTGCTTGGTGGCCTCGCGCGAGCCCTCCGGGTTCGGCGAACCGGTGTTGAAGGCGTAGATGCGACCAGCACCGAAATCGCTCTCGGCGGCCAGCTGGTGCAGGGCCACGTCCTTGGCATGTGCCTCGGCGTAGGCCTTGCCGCCATACAGACCCTGTTCTTCATTGGCGAAGGCGACCACGCGGATGGTGCGCTTCGGTGCCTGCTTCAGCTGGCCGATCAGATGGCCGGCGGCCATGGTGATGCCCACGCCCGCGCCGTCATCGACCGCGCCGGTGCCCAGGTCCCATGAATCCAGATGGCCGCCGATGACGACCACTTCCTTCGGCAGCGTGCGCCCGGTGATCTCACCGATCACGTTGTACGAGGTCGCGGTGCCATCCCAACCGCAGTCCAGCGCCACCTTCACCGTGGTCGCGCCACGGGCGAGCAGGCGTGCCAGCTGGTCGGCGTCGGGCACCGACAGCGCCGCCGACGGTACCGGCGTCAGGCCGTCATCGAAGCGGGTGATGCCGGTGTGCGGTACGCGGTGCGAATCGGTACCAGCCGAACGCATCAGGAAGCCGACCGCGCCCTTGCGGATGGCCTCGGACGGGCCCTTGCTGCGGATCGCGCCGCCGCGGCCATAGTCGCGGCCATCGCGGAACGGCAGCATCTGGTAATCGACGAAGGCGATCTTGCCCTTCAGCGACCCGGCCGGTGCGGCCTGCAGCGCGGCCAGATCGGCGAAGCGCACCACCTCGGCTTCCACCGTGCCGCCCGGGCTGCCACCCAGCGCAGTGATCTGCAGCGGCTGCGGGTTCCTGCCGGTCACGGCGGCGTGTTCACTGCGGCGCTCCCACTTCGGGAATGTCACCGGTTCCTTCCACACCTTGTCAAAGCCCAGTGCCTTGAACTTGGCTTCGGCCCAGGCCACGGCCCGGGCGTCGGCTTCGCTGCCGGCGATGCGCGGGCCGATCTCGGTGGTCAGCGATTCGACCACCTTCCAGCCGGTGTCATCGGCCAGCGCCTGGTCGCGCAGCTGCGCGGCAGTGGCCAGCGAGGCCGGCGGCAGGGTGGTGGCATGCGGCGCCGCGAAGGCCGGCGCGGCCAGCAGGGCGAGGGAGGATGCGATGGCAAGGACGCGGCGACGCATGGACAGCTCCGGGAAGGGTGTAAGCCTTGGAGCTTAACAGTCGTTCAGCGCCGCGCATGGGCGGGAGGTCATGGCCGCTGCGGATGCTGTTTTCCGCCAGATGCAGCAAAGCGAAAGCCCCGCCGGAGCGGGGCTTTCGCACGCTCCCATGGCGCCCGAGGGCGCCGCTGGCAATTACTTGGCTGCGGTATCCAGCTTCATGATGTAGCTGGCCACGCCGTTGCCGGCGTTGTTGATGTAGTCGTTCAGAAACTGCTTGTCGAGCGACAGCAGAGGCGAACCCTTCAGCGAATCGTAGGTGGCATCGACCGTCAGTAGCCCGAAGCGCTTGGCCAGCGCAGTCACCGCTTCATGGCGTGCCTTTGGCGAATCGCCGGCCTTCTGCAGATCGGTGGCGATCTGGTACTCGGCACTCTTGGCTTCCAGCGCCTCGTTCAGCACGCCGGCCATCGCGAACAGTGACTCGCGCGTCAGCGTCGGATCGAGGCCGCGCGCTTTCATCTGCGCTTCGATCGGCTGCGCGGCCGCCAGCAGCAGGTCGGCGTGGCTGTAGCCGTCCAGCGGTGCGGCTACGCCATTGGGCAGTGCCATCCCGGGCTTGTAGGGCAGGTAATGGCCCTTGCCATCGGTGACAGAGACATCGCGCGCCTGCGCGGTGCCGGCCACGCACATGCAGGCAGACAGCAGCAGGGGGATGGCGAGTGCGCGCATGCGCGGGGTGGGGGTGTTCAAGCGGTGCCTCCTGGCATCCACCGCAAAGGGCGGTGGTTTCGCGCTTTCAGCGCGGTGCGAGGGCACTGCGCGGGCGCAGGAGGATAACAGCAACACCGCATGGGCAGCGTCGCAGACACGCAGATGGAAAGGGCGCCCGCAGGCGCCCGTTCCGTTACTTCTTCAGGTTGTCGCGGATCTCGCGCAGCAGCAGAACTTCCTCGGCCGGTGCAGCCGGTGCGGCTTCCTGCTTGCGCGACAGGCGGTTGATCACCTTGATCACCAGGAAGATGGCGAAGGCCACGATCACGAACTGGATCAGCGTGTTGATGAAATCACCGTAGCCGATCACCACGGCCGGGATTTCCTTGCCATCGGCACCGATGCTGGCCGGCGACAGCGTCCACGCAAGCTGCGAGAAATCGACCTTGCCGATCAGCATGCCCAGCGGCGGCATGATGATCTTCTCCACCAGCGCGGTGACGATCTTGCCGAAGGCCGCGCCGATGACCACGCCGACGGCGAGGTCGATGACGTTGCCGCGCATCGCGAATTCCTTGAACTCGGTGAGCATTCCCATTGTTGTTTTTCTCCTGAGGGCGAGGGGGGACAGCGCGCAGGGTAGCGCAGGTGATGTCAGCCGGCGATCACGCCGTGGCGCTCGGCCACGTTCTCAAGGCGTGCGCTGAAACGGTCGCCGGGCTTCAGCGCGGCCACGCCGGAAGGCGTACCCATGAACACCAGGTCGCCGGCACGTAGCTGCCACAGCTTGGACAGCTCGTGCAGGACCTCCGGCACGTTCCAGATCATCTGGTCGAGCAGGGACTGCTGGCGTACTTCGCCGTTGATCTCCAACGACAGATTGAGTGCAGCCAGATCGCCAACTTCACCGGCATGCACGATCTCACTGATCGGCGCAGAGGCATCGAAACCCTTGGCCGAATCCCACGGGTGGCCCTTTTCCTTGGCGGCGGCCTGCAGGTCGCGGCGGGTCAGGTCCAGGCCCACGGCATAGCCATACACCAGTGCCTCGGCATCGGCCACGGCCAGCTCGCCGGCGGGCGCGTCACGGCCGATCGCCACCACCAGTTCCACCTCGTGATGCAGGTTGCGGGTGGCAGGCGGGTAGGGGATCACATCATCGTGGCCGACCACGATGGCGTCGGCCGGCTTGGTGAAGAACATCGGGCGGCCGCGATCGTCTGCTGCAGGCACGGCAGCACCCATCTCACGCGCATGGTCGGCGAAGTTGCGGCCGACGCAGTAGATGCGGTGCACGGGAAAACTGCCGCCACCCACGACCGGTACACGCGGCGTGGCTGCAGCAGGGATCACATCGGAGACATCGGACATGCGGGCATCCAGGAAGGGAGTGCCCGCAGTCTAGAACGCAGCAAGGCCCGCCGTCAGCGGGCAGCGTCGATCAGCGCGAGGCCGGCAGCGCCGACTTGCGCACCACGTGGTACTCGCCCTCGACCACGTTCGGGTCGGCCGGGCGGCTCGGGCCGGGCTTGCGCGAAGCCAGCAGCTTCCACGCCAGGCCCACCAGGATCATGGCCGCACCGACGAATACGCCGATGAACACCATCGCGGCCAGGATCGCCAGGCCGAGCAGGCCCACGGCAACGCGCACCAGCGGATGGCGCGGCTTGCGCGGGGCAAACAGGGTGCGGAACTGGTTGAAGGCGAAATCGCGATTGAACATGGTGGCTCGATAGGCTGGAAATCAGCGAGCCATGAGTATCGGCAGCTGCCACTGTCATTGAGTGAAAAACTCGTTAAATATAGCCTTGGCTTATTACGGATCAATGACTTGTGTTCATGTCGCAGCTAGTCACATGACCAGGCATGCGACAATGCGCGATTCCGTCCGAGCCTTCGCCATGACTGCCGCTGTCGCCCTGATCACCCTTGATGCCATTGCCGATGGCGCGTTTGCCGAGGTTGAAGCGGTGGTTGATGGCGATGCCGAGTCGCTGCTGCTGTACCGCGACGGTGAACAGGTGCGCGCGTTCCTGAACATCTGCCCGCACGCGGGCCGCCGCCTGGACTGGGCACCCGGCCAGTTCCTGAAGAGCCGCGAAGGCCACCTGGTCTGCGCCGCCCACGGCGCCTCGTTCGCGCTGGACAGCGGCGACTGTATTGCCGGCCCCTGCAAGGGCGACCGCCTGCGTGCAGTGCCGGTGGACGTGCGAGATGGGCAGGTCTACCTGGCCTGATGCATCGGTGTGCGGACCAACGGTCCGCACCCACAGGATCAATGGGTATCCAGAGATTCATCCACGCATGGCGTGGATCTACCGTGTCGACCAAGGTCGACACCTACCAACAGCAGCACAGAATGCGGTTTCGACAGCTCGCGGAAATCCGTCGAAGGCGGGGTGGGTCCGGTTGCGGGGGCGTGAGCGCCATGGATGGCGCGACCGAGCTTACAGGGACGTACTTGCAGCGTCCCCCGCCACCGGGCCCACCCCGCCATCCCACGGATAGCCAGCTTTTGCCGTTGCTCCGGCTGTTGCCGTTGCCTCTGCGGGTGCAGGGCGCAGCCCTGCCAACAAACCCCAACCCTCAGAACATCAGGTTGATCATCACCACCACCACGCAGGTGTAGATCAGCGACAGCGGGCCGCCGACCCGCCACATCTCGCGCGGGGTGTAGTTGGCCGGGCCGGTGATCATCGAAATCACCGGGTTCGACGCCGTCATCAGGTTGTTGGACGCCGACAGCGCCACGATCAGCGCGAACGCAGTGGGATTACCGCCTGCCGCCAGCGCCAGGTTCACCGCGATCGGCACCATCACGATCGTCGCGCCCACATGGCTGATCACCAGGGAGAACACCGTGGTCAGCAGGGCCAGCGCCAGCTCCAGCACCCAGACCGGAATGCCGGTGGGCAGCTTGTCGATGGTATGGCCGGCCACCCACGCCGCGGCGCCGCTGGAATCCATCGCCCAGCCAAGCGGAATCAGCCCGGCCATCATGAACACCGTCTTCCAGTTGATCGAGGCATAGGCCTCGTCCATGCGCAGCACGCCGGTCAACAGCATCCCGGCCACGCCGGTCATCAGGGTCAGCGCCACCGGCAGCTTGCTGGTCAGCGCGATCAGGATGGTCAGGGCGAAGATCGCCATGGCGATCTTGAACTTGTGCGGACGCTGCTCGCCGGTCGGGTAGTCGGTGACCACCACGAAGTCGCGGCTCTTGGCGGCCTGCGCCAGGTCGGTCCAGATGCTGTGGAAGACCAGCATGTCGCCGGCGCGCAGCTGCACATCGCGCACATCTTCGCGGATCACCTGCTTGTCGCGGTTGATCGCCAGCAGGCTGATACCGCGTTCCTTGCGCAGGCGCAGGTCGGCCGCGCTCTTGCCGATCACGTTCGACGTCGGCGGCACCACCGCTTCGGAAATGCCGGCGCGGCTGGGATTGAACAGGTCGCCCAGGTGTTTCAGGCGCGAGGACATGCGCAGGAACTGGTTCTGCGCGAAATCGTGGATCTGTTCGCGCGGGCCCATCGCCCCCAGCACGCTGCCCACCCAGATGCGCATTTCCGCTGGCGGCGCCAAGCGGGTGTCGTTGCCGGTCTTCAGCGCCAGCAGCAGCGGTGAATCGTGCAGGTTCTCCGCTTCGCCCAAGGTCATGCCGACCAGCGGACTCTCGGCGGTGACCACCAGCTCGAACACATCGCCTTCGATGCCGTAGGTCTTGGCGAAGTAGCTCTCGGTGCGGGCCGGCGTGGTGCCGTCGTTGACCAGGCTTTCCTCTTCCACCAGCTTGCGGTCGCCGTAGTAGCGGAAATACAGCAGCGAGGCGATCAGCAGGGCGATGCCGATCGGCAGCGGCGCGAACATGCGCAGCGGCTCGATGGTGGCCAGGCCGGAGGGCAGGTTGTTGTTGGCCGAGGCCAGCAGATCGTTCAGCAGGATCAGCGGCGAGTTGCCGACCATGGTCAGCGCGCCACCCATCACGATCGCCGCCGAGATCGGCAGCAGCAGGCGCTGCATGGTCAGCCCGGTGCGCGCGGCCAGGCGCGAGGCGACCGGCAGGTACAACGCCATCACCGATGGGTTCTGCATGAAGGACGAGTTCAGGCCGGCGATGGCCGTGGTCATCATCAGCAGCCGCTGCTCCACACCGTGGCCTCGCCGCAGCAGCCAGGCCGCAAGGCGGTTCAGCGCGCCGGTGCGGTCCAGGCCCGCGCCGAGGATGGTGGTGGCGATGATGCTCATCACCGCGTTGCCGGAAAAACCGCCGAAGATCTCCTCCGGCGCGATCAGGCCGGTCACGCCCAGCACCACCAGCACCACCAGCGCGACCACGTCGGCGCGGATGCGCTCGAACAAGAACATCGCCATTGTGAAGCCGACCAGCCCGAGTACGAGCTTCATGTCAGTGGTCAGCGTCAGCGCGGTATCCATGTGGGGCGCGGCGTCCTCAGGCGTTCATCAGGTGCGGTCGTACAACAGGTCCCAGACACCATGGCCGAGCTTCTGGCCGCGGGTCTCGAAGTGGGTCTGCGGGCGCCAGTCCGGACGCGGCACGCTGCCACGCGGGCCGGCACGATTGACCAGGCCGGGGGTGGCATCCAGCACGTCCCACATCTGCTCGGCGTAATCTTCCCAGTCGGTGGCGCAGTGCAGACGGCCACCGGAGCGCAGTTTGCGCACCAGCAGCTCGGCAAAGCCCGGCTGGATCAGGCGACGCTTGTTGTGGCGCTTCTTGTGCCACGGGTCGGGGAAATAGATGCGCACTTCGTCCAGCGCGCCATCGGCGATTTCCTTTTCCAGCACTTCCACCGCGTCGTGGTGGTACAGGCGCACGTGGTCGGCGTTGTCGTCGGCCAGCGCGTTCAGCAGGCGGCCGACGCCGGGCGCGTGCACTTCCAGGCCGATGTAGTCACGGCTCGGGTCGTGCTGTGCGGCAAAGCGCAGCGCGGCACCGTTGCCGAAGCCGATTTCCAGCACCTTGCGTGCATCGCGGCCGAAGGTGGCATCCAGATCACGCGGTTCACCGCTGAAATCCAGGCCGAAACGCGGCCAGCGCTCGTCGAACGCGCGCTGCTGGGCTGGGGTGAAACGGCCCTGACGCAGCACGAAGCTGCGCACTTCGCGGCGGCCTTCGTTGACCGTGAACGGCTTGGGCTGCGCCTTCGAACCGGCGCTGTCGAATGGATTGGTCATCAGCCGATCAACCCATCGATCGGCGAGGACGCACTGGCGTAGCGCTTGCGCGGAATGCGGCCGGCCAGGAACGCCTCGCGGCCTGCTTCAACGGCCTTGCGCATCGCGCTGGCCATCAGCACCGGGTGGCGCGCACCGGCAATGGCGGTGTTCATCAGCACGCCGTCGCAGCCCAGCTCCATCGCGATCGCCGCGTCCGAAGCAGTGCCCACGCCGGCGTCGACGATGATCGGCACCTTGGCGTCTTCGATGATCTGCAGCAGGTTGTACTTGTTCTGGATGCCAAGGCCCGAGCCGATCGGCGCGGCCAGCGGCATCACCGCAGCGCAGCCGATCTCTTCCAGGCGCTTGGCCAGGATCGGATCGTCGGAGGTATAGACCATCACCTCGAAACCGTCCTTGACCAGCTGCTCGGCGGCCTTGAGGGTCTGCACCACGTCCGGGTACAGCGACTTCTGGTCGCCCAGTACTTCCAGCTTGGTCAGGTTATGGCCGTCCAGCAGTTCGCGGGCCAGGCGGCAGGTGCGCACGGCATCCTCAGCGGTGTAGCAGCCGGCGGTGTTGGGCAGGATGGTGTAACGGTCCGGCGGCAGCACGTCGAGCAGGTTCGGTTCGCCCGGGTTCTGCCCGATGTTGGTGCGGCGGATGGCCACGGTGACGATCCGGGCGCCTGCGGCCTCGGTGGCCAGGCGGGTTTCTTCCAGATCCTTGAACTTGCCGGTGCCGGTGAGCAGCCGCGAGCTGTAGGTCTTGCCGGCGATCACCAGCGAATCGGGGGAGACATGAGCGTTCATGGCGCGATTATCGCTTATCCGCCTGAAGATGGGGTCGTCGTGTCGACCCCGCCGGAGACGTCAGCGCGGGTAGCGCCGGGCCATGCCCGGCGAGCGCAGGGCACGGGCCTTGCTTCAACCACCGCCAAGCGCATGCACGATCTCAACCACATCACCCTCGGCCAGCACATGCTCGGCATGACGGCTGCGGCTGACGATCTCGCCGTTGACCTCCACCGCCACCCGGCGTTGCAGCAGCTGCTCGGCCGCGAGCAGGTCCAGGAGGGTCGCCGAAGCGGGCAGGGTGCGGGGTTCGCCATTGAGCTGGATGTTCATGCGGCCATTGTCGCTGATCGCCGGTTCGCATCGGAACCGTTGCAAGTTGCGCGCTACGCCCGCACCGGCAAAGCCCACCAGGCCTGGCTCGGGCGACAATCCATGCGGCGGCGCAGCGTGAGCAATTGGCGGCGCAGTGAAACCATTCACCGTGCGCCGGCGTACGTGCGTCGGAACCTCAACGATATCCCCACAGGAGTTTTTACATGCTGCTCAGCAAACGCCCGATCCGCTCCCTCATGGCGGCCGCGATCGCGCTGGCCGCGCTGCCGGCCATGGCAGGCGAATCCCCCTACAGCCACGCGGTCTTCTTCGGCGACAGCCTGACCGACGCCGGCTACTTCCGTCCGCTGCTGCCGGCCGACGTGCGCCCGGTCACTGGCCAGTTCACCACCAACCCGGGCTGGGTGTGGTCGCAGCAGGTGGCCAACTACTACGGCCTCAATGGCGCTGCCAACGGCAACGGCCAGAACGGCGACAACTACGCTGTCGGCGGTGCCCGTGTCGGCGTCGACGTGGCCAGTGCCCTGGGCACCATCCCATCGTTGAAGAGCCAGACGGCCCGCTACCTGGCTGCCAACGGCGGCAAGGCTGACGCCAATGCCCTGTACACGGTCTGGGGCGGTGCCAACGACCTGTTCGCCGCAGCGCGTGCGCCGGCCCAGGCGCAGGCCATCATCGGCGCGGCCGTCACCGATCAGGTCGCCCTGGTTGGCGCCCTCAAGCAGGCCGGTGCCGAGTACGTGCTGGTGCCCAACCTGCCGGACGTCGGCATTGCCCCGCAGTTCCGCTCGCTGGGTCCGGCCGGTGCCGCGCAGGCCACCGCACTGGCGGCCGGTTACAACAAGGCCCTGTATGGCGGCCTGAAGCAGGCCGGCATCGAGTTCATCCCGCTCGACACCTTCACCGTGCTGCGTGAAGTGGCGGCCAACCCGGGCATGTACGGTTTCCGCAACGTCACCGACACCGGTTGCAGGATCAACCCCGCCGATACCACCACCAGCATCCTCACCTGCAACCCGACCAGCTACGTCAGCCCGGATGCGGCCACCGCCTACCTGTTCGCCGACGGCGTGCACCCGACCACCGCCGGCCATGCGCTGCTGGGCCAGTACGCGGTGTCGATCCTCGAAGGTCCGCGCCTGCAGCAGGTGCTGAGCCATTCGGCACAGACCATCGGCCGCTCGCGTGCCGACCAGGTCAGCCTGCACCAGGCGGGTCGCCCGGCTGACGGTCTGTCGTGGTGGGGCGGCGTGCGCGGCGACATGCAGCGCTACGACCACGCCGATCTGTACGACGGTCTGGCCCCGGCCGGCCTGTTCGGTATCGACTGGGCACGTGACGGCATGGTCTTCGGCGGCTTCGCCGGCTTTGGCCGTCTGAATGCCGACTTCGGCAACAGCCGTGGCGACTTCACCCAGAAGGACACGACCGCAGGTCTGTTCGCTGGCTGGTACGGCGACCGCATCTGGGTCAATGGCCAGGTCAGCTACACCTGGTTGTCCTATGACGTGAACCGCAAGGTCCAGCTCGGCCCGGCAACCCGTGAGCACAGCGGCTCGCCGGACGGCAGCAATCTGACCGCCGCCCTGAACGCCGGTTACGAGTTCGGCACCGAAGGCGGCTTCCGCCACGGCCCGATCGCCTCGGTGATCTGGCAGCAGGTCAAGATCGACGGTTACACCGAAAGCGCCGATGCCGGCACCCTCGCCACCGCGCTGGGTTACGGCAAGCAGGATGTCGATTCCACCGTGGGCCGTATCGGTTGGCAGGCCCGCTTCGACGGCGGCACCGTCAAGCCGTACGTGCAGGTGACCTACGACCACGAGTTCGAAGACACCAAGCAGGCCAGCGCCTGGGTGCAGAGCCTGCCGGACGTGGGCATGTACCGCGTGCCGGGCATGGACTTCGACAAGAACTATGCGACCGCCATCCTGGGCGCGCGCATGGAACTGTTCGGCCTGCAGAGCAACATCGGCCTGAGCGCCACCACTCTGCAGAAGCGTGCGCAGGACGCGACGCTGTTTGCCAGCTTCAGCGGCAGCTTCTGATGCGCACGACGGCAGGCCTGCGGGCCTGCCGTCTACTCAAGGGGCAGGCTGCAAGGGCCTGCCCGTTGCGTTTGAACACGTGCCCCGCATAGACTTGTCGGGCAACGCGGGCGTAGCTCAATGGTAGAGCAGTAGCTTCCCAAGCTACTGACGAGGGTTCGATTCCCTTCGCCCGCTCCATGCCTCCCAAAGGTCCGCGGCTTTTCCAGCCGCTCCGCGATATCCGGACCGCTCCGCAATTCAATGCGTTGAAGTGGCTTTGGAACGTCTTTTCTTCTGCACGTGGATCCCGGTCGTGGTGACCGGTGAATGCCCCAGCCGGGCCGGCACCTCGCGAATGTCGATTGCCAAACAGGCCCTGTCTGCGCCGTCATGGCGTGGAGATCGCGAAACTGGAAATCCCCTTCGCTCCCCCTTCGGCCTTCCGGTTCTTGTCGAGCCGATAGTTCAGTTGTTGCTTGGTTTGGAGATGCTAAAAGATCGTTAGCTAGAGGTTTTCATCATCCGTTGTCCGGAGCGCGAATGATCGCTGCACTTTTGCCATTCAGGCGATGCCTTGATTTTTCAGGGCGATCCAACCGGACAGAATTCTGGTCGTTCTTTCTGCTTGCTGCTCTCGTCGCGGCGCTCAGCTATAGCTTGGACAATGCCGGATACTGGCTGATCGGTACCGATCTACACAGCTGGGAACTGTCCTCGCGTCTCGGGGATGCGGGACGGTTGGTAGCGTTGGTTGCACTCATACTTTTCCCTCTGCCAATGCTCGCGCTGACCGTCCGAAGACTGCACGACATTGATGAGTCTGGATGGTTCGTTGTGATTGCGTTGGTTCCTTTAGGGGTGTTCGTTCTGTTTCCGGTGATGCTTCTCCCCGGCAGCGAGGAAGAGAATAGATTTGGTTGACCAACATGGACCCTGCCGCTTCGGTTGGGCGGGTTGGGATTGGATTCCCATCGCCCGCTCCATCGAGACCACTCAATCAACAGCTGTCTGATTGAGCTGGCAATTTGGGCCAACTGATGATTCCGAGGGATGCCCCCTGAGGTATCAATCATGTCCAAGCCTTGTTGCGGGCGCGTCCAGCTGCGCTCTACGCACGCTTCTTTGTTCCTGCAGACTTGCGGACCATCGTTGGTATGCGTTATGTCGTGCGCTCACTTGGAGCTTGCTGCAGCGATCATGCAGGGCTCGTCTCCGCCATTGTGGGAGTGGCGCTATGCTCAGCGTTCAGCGCCGTGCTGCAAATTCCGCCCATGGATCTGAACGACCTGCTGAAGAAGGTTCGCATTGGGGCGATCAAAGAGCTAACGCTGAGCGACGTGACACTGCTGGACGGCATGCCTATCGCTCAGGCGTAGTTGGACACTCCGTCCTATGCCGTCATATCCGGCGAATTGATGTAACGGTCTCGCCGGGCGGAGCGGGCTGAAGGGGTTCTACCCCGATGTCACGGACGCTTCTAAAAGAGTTGTAACCTTCTGATCCTGCTTGGCGACCCTTCGCCGCATCCTTGGGTTGTCGCGTCGCTCGATGTAGTCAAACACATCCGCTCTTGCTGCATCCAGTGTGGGGTAGCTCGTTCGATAGATCCGCTCGCGCTTCAGCAGCCCAAAAAAGCCTTCGCAGGCCGCGTTGTCGCCGCAGTGCCTCACAGCGCTCATTGAGCAGATCAGCCCGTTAGCCGCGAAATACCCTTGGTAGTCGCCGCTGCGAAACTGACTGCCACGATCCGAATGCAGAATCACCTCATCGCTTCCTTGCCGCTGCCACAGGCACCGGCACATCAGCCGGATCGGAAACTCATCGCGGCAACGTTGGATCACCTGATACCTCAGGATGATCCCTTGGCAAAGAACGTCGCCGCTTCTCGCAAAGAATCCCGTATCTTCTTTACCCGCGCCAGCTCACGCTTGAGGCGTGCCAACTCCTCATCCCGAGGTGTCCCGGTGCCCCAGAAGGCGATAGCCCCCGGGCTCTGTGCCTCGCGTTTCCAGCCGGTCAGCAGGGTGTCGCGAATCCCCAGCTCCCGGGCCACCTGGGCGCAGGTGGCCCAGGCTGGCTCGCCTGCTCCACCCCTCCGCGCTTGAACTCGGCACTGAACTTCTTACGCTTTGACATGAACGCTCTTTATGGCCTGAATCGGCCTTCTCGTAAGCGTCCGTGAAAACGGGGGTAGAACCTAGGGCGTGCCGGAGAAGCTCCATATTGTTCGGGGGACCTGCCGGATCGAGTGGCGAGGCATGCAAATTTCAGACCTGCCACTCCACTTGCCATCTATGGCCTCAGTCAGTTTGTGGTCGATCGGCAGAGGATGGAGCTGTGGAACAATGGAGATGAAAATTGTCTAGCTGCTCACCTTAACTGCAGGCCCTCGACTGCAGGCCCTCGGAGCTTCCTTGCGCAAACAAGGCTTGGAGGCGACGCCGTTATCTATAACTATAAGAGGCGTTCCAGCAGTCCAGCCTTGGATCGCACTTGAGTCTGGACTTGCCTCGTAGAAATATAGCGAATCTCTCACAGGTAGGTGGTTGCATGGAGGCTGCGGTTCAATCTGAGGCGGCAGAGTGCGGTTTGGCGTGCCTAGCCATGGTTGCGTCTCATCATGGCAACAACGTTGGGCTTCGAGAGCTCCGCCGTCGTCATGCCCTTTCGCTCAAAGGGGCAACTCTTACCCAACTTATAGAAATTGCAGGAAACCTTGGCTTTCGTTGCCGCCCCTTGCGCTTGGACTTGGAGCACTTGAGCCAACTACAGGTACCCTGCATTGCGCACTGGGACCTCAATCACTTCGTCGTAATCAGCAAGGTCCATCACAGCGGCGTCACTGTGTTGGACCCGGCTTTTGGCAAGCGCAAGCTCCCCTTAAAGGAGGTCTCACGTCACTTCACTGGAGTCGCGCTAGAGCTGCACCCAACTGCTGAGTTCCAAGCGAGACCTCGCCCGCCGGCGGTTTCACTTGCACAGCTCACAGGAAGGGTTGAGGGGCTTTGGCGGGCTCTAAGCCTGTTGCTGCTCTTGTCTGTTGCTCTTCAGGTATTCGTCCTGGTAGCGCCGTTCTTCATGCAATGGACCGTAGATCAAGCGCTCGTCGCATATGACAGTGATTTGCTGACCGTGCTAGGCATTGGATTCGCCTTGGCGCTGCTGCTGCAGGTCTGCATTGGGCAGATACGAGGCAGGGCGGTCATCTACCTATCAAGCCGACTCAACCTCCAATGGACCGGAAACGTCTTCCAGCATCTCATGCATTTGCCCTTGGACTACTTTGAGAAGCGCCACTTGGGCGATGTCAGCTCACGAATGGGAAGCGTCCAGTTCATTCAGCAAACGTTGACAATCAGTTTCGTAGAAGCGCTCATTGACGGGCTTATGGCGATGGTGACGCTGGGAATGATGCTGTTGTACAGTTGGAAGCTCGCGCTGATCACGCTGCTTGCGGTTGCCCTGTATGCAATTGCACGCGCCTGTGCATTCGCACCCCTTCGACGTGGCACAGAGAAGCAGTTGATCGCCGCTGCACGGCAGGAGAGCCATCTGCTTGAATCCATTCGCGGAGTCCAGTCGGTAAAAGTTGCCGGTCGAGAATCCATTCGCCAAGCTGGCTACTTCAATCTCATGAACGAGACTGTCAATCATGACGTTTGGCTTTCGAAGTTTGGACTGAGCTTCGGTGGGGCCAATCAGTTGCTGTTTGGCTTGGAACGGATTGCGGTGATTTGGCTGGGCGCGCTATTAGCCATGGATAGCGTGTTCTCCGTCGGCATGCTGATTGCCTACCTCGCTTACAAAGATCAGTTTTCCCAGCGCGTCGGGGCGTTGATCGACAAGTGGGTGGAGTTCCGCATGTTGCGCCTTCACGGCGAGCGTCTCTCCGACATTGTTCTCACCGAACCAGAGGACCACTCTCCCAATGCGGGCGCCCTGCTACCGGACGGTCTGCGTATTGAGGTTGAGGGGCTTGGCTTCCGCTACGCCCCTGGGGAACCATGGGTGCTGAAGAACTGCAGCTTTGCAGTGGACGCCGGTGAATCGGTCGCCATCGTCGGTCCGTCTGGCTGCGGGAAGACCACGCTGGTCAAGATACTTCTTGGTCTTCTTCAGCCGACCGAAGGTCAGATCCGCATTGGTGGCGTGCCCTTGTCAAAGATCAGCGTGAGCGACTACCGGCGCATGATTGGGGCGGTTATGCAGGATGACCAGCTCTTTGCAGGCAGTGTCAGCGACAACATTGCCTTCGAGGATGAACACTATGATGAATGCAGAGTACATAAGGCGGCGCAGTTGGCTGCTGTGCATGACGACATCGCGGCTATGCCAATGGGCTACAACAGCCTGATTGGCGACATGGGCACGACCCTTTCCGGAGGTCAGAAGCAACGGGTGATCCTCGCCCGCGCTCTGTATCGCAAACCCCAATTGCTCTTCCTGGACGAGGCGACCAGTCACTTGGATGTTGAACGGGAAAGGCTTGTGAATGAAGCCGTCAGGCAGCTTGAACTGACTCGGGTGATCATCGCCCATCGCCCGGAAACCATCGCCAGCGCCGATCGAGTGCTGGTCATGGACGCGGGTGCTGTAGCACGCGTGCTGACGCAGAACGCATCAAGCTCGGTGAAGGCGGAACGGGGTGGGGTTGAGGAGGTCCCCGTATGAGCGGCCTCTTTCGCAAGGAAGCCATCGATGCCCAGCGGCGAAGCTGGCTCGGCGGGGTATCCCTGGCGCAACCGCTCCGTTTCTGGATTCTGGCTGTGTTCGCGACAATGGCCGCCTCGGCTATCGTTAGCTTCCTTTACCTCGGCGAGTATTCACGCAGATCCAGGGTTTTGGGTGAACTTGTCCCTGATCTCGGACTTTCCACCGTGGTCGCTCCGTCGGCAGGCGTGGTCGCGAGACTGGATGTCGAAGAAGGGGATCACGTCCAGCACCAGGACGGGCTACTGACGATCAACGTGCCGCGTGTCACCTCCTCCGGCCGGGACACCGTATCTACGTTGATCGAGGCACAACGCTCCCGCATGACAAGTGTGGAGGCGATGAGAGAGTTTCAGGACAGGCAGCTCGCAGCACAGCAGGAGGGTGCGAAGGCTCAACACTCCGCGATGCTGCGCGAGCTTTCGCAGATCGAGGCAGAGATCCATACCCGCGGCGAGCAGGTGAGAATTGGTCGCGAGACCCTCGCCCGATATCGGAGCGTCGAGGATCAGCACTATGTCAGCCTGGTTCAGATCAACCAGCAAGAGCAATCGATGCTTGAGGCGGTCAACGCACAGCAAGCCCTTCAGCGCCAAGCGACCGCGATTCGGCGGAACCTGGCCGAACTCAAACAGCGGCTCGAAGAAATTCCCCATCAGAGGCTCTCCGCCAAGGCGGCCTCTGAACGTGATCTGGCCGCGTTGAGTCAAGAGGCCGTCCGGATGGAGGCCGAAGGTGAGCTGCTCCTTCGCGCACCGGTAACTGGATTGGTAGCAAATCGCCTCGTTGAGGCCGGCCAGGCAGTGCAGCCGGGACAGCCCATTCTTAGCCTGCTTCCCAAGGGCTCCGAGCTTCGAGCACAGCTACTAGTGCCCAGTTCGGCCATCGGTTTCGTTAAATCAGGCGATCGAGTTCTCCTGCGCTACCAAGCCTATCCTTACCAGAAGTTTGGAGCGCATGAAGGAACGGTCATTCGCATCTCACGCAGCGCTTTGACGAGAACCCAGAAGGAAAGCGATACGCAGCAGTCGCTATATCGAGTTTTGGTCTCGCTGGATCAACAGGGAGTGCTGGCATACGGGAGAACGGAGCCGCTCCGTCCGGGCATGCAGCTTGAGGCCGATATCATGGGCGAGCGTCGTAAGCTCTATGAATGGCTGTTGGAACCTCTCTACTCTGTTACTGGCAAGGTGGGTGGCTAGCCATCGTAAGCGGCCAAACTGTCAGTCTTATCCCTGCCGAACCCTTGCGCGAAAATCGCGTATTGTGGACAGGCATGCAGATGTGTCAGTTCATCTCTCAAAACCAGTGTCGCCACAGCCTACATTCCTGTTGGGCCCATGTGCTGTATCCGGGCCTTGGTTGTCGAGCGAATTTGTACTCTTTTGGAGGGCATGGGGCGGTGGTGCGAACAGTTAAATGTTGAAAATTCTCGCCGCCATAGTTTACCCAGAGGGGCGTGGGCACTAGGATATGTGCATTCAGTGGTATGTCGGGTGAGTGCAGTTGCAGCGCCGCTGTTAATCTTATCTATTTTCTAGATCTTTGCTGTCGCAAACGAGACTGCGGCGATCCAGCAATCGCTCGCGATTTTGATGTTGATCCCGGACATATGAATGGAAAAGCTCGGTCCGATCTTTGTTGCATTCACTGGCTGCTAAGTCTCTCCATCACGACTGCTTGTTTCCATCTCGCTGCAGCGTGGAGTCGGTCTCTCACTTACGATGCTTGTGTGCTCGATTGACTCCGAATTGCGAGCGTGGTAAACACTGGGTGACGCAGTTATCTATGATATCTGCGTCATTTGGCTTCTCACAATAAAGGAATTTCTGTGAAAGAGTTGACTGCTTCGGATGTGCTCTTGGTTGCTGGTGGTGGTAAGAATCCCTTTGCTGGGAACCCGCCTGCACCGCCCAGTCCCGGTCCTACTACGAGCATTCCCTCCACCGGCCGCAATCCGTTCACGTCCCCGGGCGGAACCAATCCTTATGTGCATTATCAGAAGGCTTAATTAGCCGCAGCTCGCTTGCCGTCAGGGTAGGCGAGCTTGAGGCTATAGAAATTGTTTGTTTAATGGGGGTGATGTGATTGTTGTTCGAAAGGTGCTGTGATGTTGCTCTGGCACGACGGCTGTTTTTGGCGTAGTCGGTAATGGGCGCGCGGCACGCGCGGCATCTGTAACCTGCAGTCAATAGCGCGAAGTGGATACGATCCCAGTGCAGTGTGCAAGGCGCATTCGAATGTAGGGGGGGGCAATGCTTGGCAGTCTTGCTTGATGCGATTAAATTATCTGTAGCTGAGGGTATTGCAAAACATCCACGCTTCAGAGGCGTGGGAGACCGAATGGGTGTGATTTCAGTCGGCGGACTGTCTGGATGGAATGTGTCAGAAGCATCTTGAACGGGCTTCTCGCGTCATCGTCTGCTTGTCTGGCCACGCGCCCACGCTATGCTGCGCGCCTGCCGACCGATCCCACTGCGATGAAGCTCGCCATCCTGTCCCGCAACACCCGGCTGTACTCCACCCGTCGGCTGGTCGAGGCCGCGCGCGCGCGGGGCCATACCGTACGCATCCTGGATCCGCTGCGCTGCTACATGCGCATCGCCGCCGATGGCTTCTCCATGCACTACAAGGGGCGACCGATGACAGGCGTGGACGCGGTCATCCCGCGCATCGGCGCTTCAGTCACCCGCTATGGCACGGCCGTGTTGCGCCAGTTCGAACTGATGGGCGCACGCACGCCCAACCCGTCCGACGCGATCCTGCGCTCGCGCGACAAGCTGCGGGCGCACCAGCTGCTGGCAGCCAAGGGCATCGACATGCCGGTCACCGTCTTTGGCGACAACCCGGATGACACCGTCGACCTGTTGTCCATGCTCGGCCCGCCGCCGCATGTGGTGAAGCTCAATGAAGGCACCCAGGGCCGCGGTGTGATCCTCACCGAGAAGGCCAGCGCTTCGCGCGGCATCGTCGAAGCCCTGCGTGGGTTGTATGCCAACTTCCTGATGCAGGAGTTCATCGGCGAGGCCAAGGGCGCCGACCTGCGCTGCTTCGTGGTCGGCGACCAGGTGGTGGCGTCGATGCAGCGCCAGGCCCCGGAAGGGGATTTCCGTTCGAACCTGCATGCCGGCGGCACTGCGGTGGCGTCCAAGGCCAGCCGGTCCGAGCAGCAGGTGGCGGTGCGTTCTGCCAAGGCACTGGGGCTGGGCGTCTGTGGCGTGGACCTGATCCGCTCCGAGCGCGGCCCGCTGGTGCTGGAGGTGAACTCCACCCCGGGCCTGGAAGGGATCGAGGCTGCCTGCGGGGTGGACGTGGCCGCGCGCATCATCGCGCATGTCGAGAAAATAAAAAAAACCTGATATTTCAGTGGCTTGAAATTTAATTCAGGCGGGGTTGGCGGGTTTAACGCCGCTTTAATCGCCCCGGGCGTAGCCTTCAACGAACCGCAGCTCTGCCTCTCAGCAGGATCGGTATCGGGATACAACTTCAGGCCCAGGCGGGTGCACCGCCTGGGTCTTTTTTATGTCCGGTGCCCCTGCCAAGGGTCCCTTGTGGGCGCGCGGGGACACTCGTAGAGTTGGGCCTTCGTTCCGAAGGATCGGGAGGTTGGCGATGTACCGCACCACGATGATCGTGCTGTTGCTGTGCCTGCCTGGCGTTGCACTGGCCAAGCCGGAAAAGGCGGCTGTGCAGATGGACCGCCAGAGTCCGGTGGCCGAGCAGGTCCGCCAGGTCGAAAAAGCCCTGCAGCAGGGCGATTACAACGAAATCTCCGCCGAGGACCGCAGTCAGGTCCAGCAGGCACTGGCGCGGATCACCCAGCGGATGGGCGACCGGCAGACCGTCCAGGAGCTGCCGCCGCAGGTGCAGAATGACGTTTTCAACGATCAGGAGCGGGTCAACAGCATCCTGACGCGCGCCCACAACGACAGTCGGCAGATCTGCTCGTACCAGCGCACCACGGGCAGCAACATGCCTAAGAGCCGCTGCCTGACCGTCGCCCAGCGGCGCCGTATCGAAGAGAAGGGCAAGGCCCTGCTCAATGACCAGCGCACCTACAGCAATCTGAACCCGGATTCCAAGCTTTAGGGCCACGTGCACCCTGCCTGCCAGCACTTGCTGGCAGAGCGCGCATCCGCATACAGTCGGCGTTCACCTCAAACAGGGATTCGTTTGTCATGAAGTATCCAGTGATATCAGCGGTTCTGGTCTCGGCATTGGCCCTGGTTGCCGCCTCGGCAGGGGCCAAGAGTGCCGAAGAGGTATTCCTGCCGGGCAAGCCGCTGCTGCAGCAGGTTGAGCGCATCGAGATCGAGCTCAACGACGGCGAAACCTATTCCGAACTGCGCCAGGAAGAGCGCGGCAAGGTCCGTGAGACCCTGGTTCGCATCCGTACCGCCGCCGAACAGTATCCGACCAGGGACGCGATGCCTGAATCGGTACGAACTGAGGTCTTCAACGATCAGCAGGTCGTGAACACCGTTTTGACACAGGCGCGTGAAGATAGTCGTCTAATATGCCGACGTGAGAAGGCCATCGGTTCCAACATGTCGTCCACGCAATGCATGACCGTCGCCGAGCGTGCTCGGCAGAAGGACAAGGCACAGCGCGACATGGGCCAGGCCCAGCGCGTCGGTAAATTCGTTAATTAGAGGTGACAGTGAGAATCCTGGTAATCGAAGACAACAGCGACATTGCGGCCAATCTGGGCGACTACCTGGAGGACCGGGGCCACACCGTGGACTTCGCTGCCGACGGAGTGACCGGGTTGCATCTGGCTGTCGTGCACGAGTTCGACGCGATTGTCCTGGATCTCAACCTGCCGGGCATGGACGGTATCGAGGTCTGCCGCAAGCTTCGCAACGAAGCGCGCAAGCAGACTCCGGTGCTGATGTTGACCGCGCGCGATTCGCTGGACAACAAACTGGCCGGCTTCGATTCCGGTGCTGACGACTACCTGATCAAGCCGTTCGCGCTGCAGGAAGTGGAAGTGCGTCTGAACGCCCTGTCGCGTCGCGGCAAGGGCGTGCAGACCCGCGTGCTGGAAACCGGTGATCTGGAATACAACCTGGACACGCTGGAAGTGCGCCGCCAAGGCAAGCTGCTGCAGCTCAACCCGACCGCACTGAAGATCCTGCAGGCGTTGATGGAAGCGGCCCCGGCCGTGGTCACCCGGCAGGAGCTGGAAACCCGCGTCTGGGGCGAAGAGCTGCCGGACTCCGATTCGCTGCGCGTGCACATCCATGGCCTGCGCGCCGTGGTGGACAAGCCCTTTGAAGTGCCGATGATCCAGACCCGCCATGGCATCGGATACCGCATCGCCACGCCGGAAGCCTGATTCTGTGGCAAGCAAGGGGGAGCGCCGACGCACGCCTTATCGGCGGCGTCTGCGCAGCCGCATCATCGTCTCGTTCGTGTTGTTGGGTTTCTGCCTGACGACACTGTTCGCGTTCGCCACCAACTGGGCCCGTCTTCGCGTGGAAAATCAGCTGGTGGAAGAGCTGATGAATCGCAACATCGACGAATACGCCCGCCGCTACTACGAGCACCCGGGGCACAACCCGGATGCTCCGGTGCTGCAGATCCGTGCGTATGCCTATTCCAAGGACAAGTTCGATCGGGTGCGCGAAGAGCGCGCGCAGTGGGCGGGCTTCTCCGATGGCATCCACAGCGTCAGTGGTGACGAGCAAGGTGAGGCGTATTCGTACAAGCTGGCGGTGCGCAAGACGCCTGACGCTTGGTTCTTCCTCGCCTATGACATGACCGACAGCGTGCGCGGTGGCAAACAGCTCAACCGCGCGCTTGTGCTGTCGGTGCTGGTGTTCAGCGTTCTGTCGCTGGTTCTGGGCTGGTGGTCGGCCTCCAAGGTGATGAAGCCGGTCTCGGATCTGGCCGCGCGCCTGCGTGCGTACCGTGGAGGCACCAGCGATCCCGAACCTTTGGCGCCGCGCTTCCCTGATGACGAAGTGGGGCAGCTGGCCCAGGCGCTCGATGACTATTCTTCGCGGCTGACCGAAGTGGTGCAGCGCGACCGTGAGTTCAATGCGGACGTCAGTCACGAACTGCGCACGCCGTTGGCGGTGATCCGTGGCGCCACCGAGCTGCTGCTGGCCCGCCCGGGCCTGGACGAGAAGGTGCTGCAGCGCCTGCAGCGCATCCAGCGTGCCGAGCAGCAGTGCAGCGATCTGATCGGCGCACTGTTGCTGCTGTCGCGCAACGAACGCGGGCAGGGCAGCAGCAATGTGGCTCGTGTGGCCGAACAGCTGCTGGATGCGCATCGCGCGCAGTTGGGTGGCAAGCCGCTGGAACTGCACCTGGATGGCGAGCGCGACCTGGTCATCGACGCCCCCGAAGCGGCGTTGTCGGTGGCGCTGGGCAACCTGATCGGCAACGCGGTGAAGTACTCGCAGGATGGCGAGGTGCGCGTACATGTGGGCGCCAACGCCGTATCGGTGACCGACAGCGGGCCGGGCCTGAGCGAGGAAGATGCCGCCAAGCTGTTCCAGCGCGGCTACCGCGGCACCCATGCTGGCCACTCGCAGGGCGGCGGTATCGGCCTGTCGATCGTCAGTCGCCTGTGCGATCTGTACGGCTGGCAGGTAAGCGTGCGCCCGGGGGGCGCCCGCGGCGTGATCGCCACGCTGACGTTCTCGCCGAAGCCGTTGTAGTCCTAGGACGCGACTGTTTTCGTGAGAATAGGGTCAGACCCAGTCTAAGAGAGCTGACTCTGACGTTTCTCACTTGGATCCCGGTAAAGCTCCGCCCCGTGAAGGGCGGAGCCAAGAATCATTTCTGGACGTAGCGCACGTAAGGAACGGTGCCGTCCGACGGAACCGGACCTGAGAAGGGATTCTTGCCTCGGCTTTCAACCGTTCCTGAGTGAACAGGGAGGCGGTCGGCGCCACCCGAAACGGCTTCTACTTCCTTTGCAGTCAGCTCTTTCATGCTTCTTCCTTGTCTCAAAATGAAAAGTAACTTGTTCCTGATTGAACAAGTCCATGAATGTTTAGCTCAGGTTGGCGTGATGTGTCAACGTCAAGCGGCGATAGGTTGAAGGTGTCTTGCAGCCTGGTTGCTAGGAATGGTGGGATCAGATTGACTCAAATCACTATTGCGATGCTGGTCACAGATTCAGATGCCCCCCTATAGAGTACTCGTCGGAGGTGCTGTAAATGTGCGTCCATTGAATCTGCTTGGGTCTTCGCGACGTCGGTCGACGCAAGAGTACCGACGCTAAAATTTTCCACTCGGCGCGAAATGTCGCATGCAACGCCAATGCAGCTTTCGCGAAGACGCGGCGTCTCTGGCCCAGCACGACACCTGCGTGACGCACTCCGCGCCCTGTGCGTGTCACACCGCACGGTTCCGCAGACGGTTGGCCCACATGGCGTTTTCGCCTCATGACCGCATTGCATGCAGCTGGCGAGATGGCATGGCTGGGGTCATCGCCCTGGCCGGGATTGGCGTCCTGAAATCGACCCAACAATCAACAAACCTCTGATGCGCCGAAGGCCGTCATGGAAAATGCATCGCGATGCCCTTGCTTTGGCGGGCGGTGCGTGGGGACTTTGAAGAGTCCGCCGGAGTGTTTTGTTGATTGTTGTGATCCGGTACGCCAACCCGCACCGTCCGCCACCTCGCATCTGCGGGTGGCCTTGCCGTCTGCGAGGAGCACTGCCATGTCTACACGCACCACCTACCCGAACCTGCGCCGCCTGGTCGGCGAATCCGCCGACCAGTTGCCGGCCGACATCGCCGAACGCATCGAAGACGTGCTGGCCGAACCCAGCGACCTGCTACCGGCACTGATGGCGCGCATGGATGGCCGCGACAACGCCGATGGCCAGACCCGGCAGGGGCCAGGTCTCACTCCGTCGCAGGCGGTAACCCTGGCCAGCCTCAGCCGCACCCTGGCCGGTCTCAATGCATTGATCCAGATGCTGCACGCGGCCGAAGCGGCCCGGGTGCAGGGGAGTGCAGGCCAGCAACTGCCGCCGGACGTAGTGGAAGGCCTGTTGCTGGCCGCGCGCGAACTGGCCCGCTACGCCCGCCAGCAACTGGAGTAGATCCACGCCATGCGTGGATGCCTGTTCGGGCGGAGCAGGTGAAGTAGATCCACGCCATGCGTGGATGCCTCTTCGGGCGGAGCCGGTAGACCTGCCGGCTTACCCGCTAGCCAACCCCAGATACCGCAGATGCAACCGCTCCACCTGCGCCTGCAGGTCATCCGGATGGCCATCATTGACGACCACGTCATCGGACAGCGCCAAGCGCTGTGCGCGGCTGGCCTGGGCGGCGATCATCTGGTCGGCCAGCGCCGCGTCGATGCCGTCGCGCTGCATCAGGCGGGCGTGCTGTACGGCCTCGGGCGCGTCCACCAGCAGCACCCGGTCCAGCCACGGGTAGGCCTGGCGGCCGCCCACTTCGGTCAACAGCGGGATCGCCGCCAGCGCATAGGGGCTGGCGGCCTGCTCGCACTGCTGCTGCATCAACCGGCGGATGGCCGGGTGGGTGATCGCTTCCAGCGCCGCCCGCTCGACTGGGTCTGCAAAGATGTGGGCACGCAGGCGCGCCCGGCCCAGGCTGCCGTCGGCCAGCAGCATGTCCGCGCCGAAGCGTTCGGCAATCAGGGACAGGGCAGGACTGCCCACCGTCACCACCGCGCGTGCGGCAAGATCGGCGTCGGCCACGACAATCCCCAGCGCCTCGAAGCGCCGGGTCACCTCGCTCTTGCCCGAGGCGATGCCGCCGGTCAGGCCAACCACATACTGGCTCATGGGGACTCCCCTCAGCGCAGCCCGCTCATCACCAGATACTGGTTCAACAGCGGCTCGCCCCACATGAAGAACAGCCAGCCGGCCAGGGCCAGATAAGGGCCGAAGGGAATCGGCGTCGCCCGGTCACGGCCACGGCTGTACAGCCAGATCGAGCCGATGAGGGCGCCCAGCACCGACGACATCAGGATGATCGGCAGGATGCCCTTCATCCCGCACCAGGCGCCCAGCGCGGCCAGCAGCTTGAAATCACCGTGGCCCATGCCCTCCTTGCCGGTCAGCTGCTTGAACAGCCACCACACCGACCACAGCGACAGGTAGCCGAGCAAGGCGCCGAGCAGGGCGGGCTTGGCCGGCATGTACAGGTTGTCGATGCTGCCTATCAACCCCAACCACATCAGCGGCAGGGTCAATTGATCCGGCAACAACTGGGTGCGCAGGTCGATGCCGGACAGGGCGATCAGGAAGCAGGTCAGTACGATCGCGCCGAAGCCCTGCCAGCCAAAGCCGAACTGCCACACGCAGGCCAGCACCATCACCGCGGTCAGCGCTTCCACCAGCGGGTACTGGATGGAGATCGGCGCCTTGCAGTGGCGGCACTTGCCGCCCTGGATCATCCAGCTGAACAGCGGGATGTTCTCGTACCAGGCCAGCTTGTGCTTGCAGTGCGGGCAGTGCGAAGGCTCAACCACGATGCCCGGCGGGGGCGGCTCGTAGAAGTCCGGCTCCTCCAGTACTTCGCGGGCGTCGCGCTTCCACTCCCACTCCAGCCGCTTGGGCAGGCGCAGGATGACGACGTTGAGGAAGCTGCCGAGAAGCAGTCCCAGGCCGGCCGCGGCGGGATAGCCGAGGCCGGGATGCTGGTCGAGAAATGCCATTGTTACCTTTAGCCGACGACGGCGCCGAGTTTGAAGATGGGCAGGTACATCGCGATGACCAAGCCACCGACAATGGTACCGATAAACACCATGATCATCGGTTCCAACAGGCTGCTCAGGGCGTCCACTGCGTTGTTGACCTCCTGCTCATAGTACTCGGCCACCTTGAACAGCATCGCATCCAGGGCACCCGCCTCTTCGCCGATGCCGGTCATCTGGATGACCATGTGCGGGAACAGGTTGAGCTGCTTCATGGCCATGTTGACCGGATAGCCTACCGACACGTCGTCGCGCATGCGCAGCACGCCTTCGCTGTAGACCTTGTTGCCGGTTGCACCGGCGACGATGCCCAAGGCCTCGACCAACGGGACGCCGGCCTTGAACGTCACCGCTGTGGTGCGGGCGAAGCGCGCAATGGCGCTGTTGTGCATGATCTGGCCGATCACCGGTACCTTCAGAATCAGGCGGTCGACTGTGTGCTGCATCTTTTCTGATCGCCGGTACATCATCGCGATGGCCACCACAGAGCCGATCATCACGATGGCCATCAGCCACCACCACGACACCATGAACCGGGACAGATTAACCACCATCTGCGTGAAGGCCGGCAGATCGGCGCCAAAGCTCTTGAAGACCTCTTCGAATTGCGGCACCACCCAGACCAGCAGGACGGTGCTCACCAAGAATGCGACCACCAAAACCATCGCCGGGTAGAACAGGGCCTTCTTGATCTTGCCCTTCAGGGCCTCGATGTTCTCTTTGTAGGCGGCGATGGTATCGAGCACCGTTTCCAGCACACCTGCACTTTCGCCAGCGCGCACCAGATTGCGGTAGAGCTCGTCGAACTGCACGGGGTGGCGACTGATCGCCTCGTGCAGTGACGAGCCGCCCTCGATGTCGGTGCGAATGGCATCGACCATCTTCTTCATCCGTGGGTTCTTATGGCCGCTGCCGATGATTTCCAGCGCCGACACGATCGGCACGCCGGACTTCATCATTGTGGCCATCTGCCGGCTGAAGAACGCAATGTCCTTCGCCGATACCGGCTTGCCGGCAGCACCGAACAACGGCTTTGGCTTTACCTTCACCTGGCCGGGGTTGATGCCCTGGCGGCGTAGTTCGGCGCGCAGCAGATTGGCGTTCTTCGCCAACTGTTCGCCTTTCATCTTGATTCCCCGCTTGTCGGTCCCCTCCCAGACAAACGGCTGCAACTCCATGGTGCTTCGCGCCACGGGCTCTTTCTTGATCGCACTGCGACTGACAGACATGTTGGCTCCCCGGCCCGCCATCCCCAGACGGGCATCTGCCGATGGTAGCGGGTTCATTGCCGTCTTGGCAGAGCCGGGAGGGGCGGAAGTGCGAATTCGTGCCGGACGCCGGCCAAAGGTGACGCACTGCGTCACATTGCCGGATTCGTCGCAGAATGATGACTGGGGGGTTCACATCCCGGAAATTGCTGCCATCATGGGCGCGGGGAATCCAGGGGGAGGCGTGCCGGGGTTGGCACGCAACCTGCGTTGATCCACCCGCGGGGTGCAGGACACGCTCAGCCGGCCGTAGGCCGGACCGATCCAGCGCACTGACTCAACCACCACTATCTTGGGGATGTATCACTATGAAGAACCAGAAGGGCTTCACCCTTATCGAACTGATGATCGTTGTTGCGATCATCGCGATCCTGGCCGCCATTGCGCTGCCGGCTTACTCCAACTACACCAAGAAGGCCAAGGTCTCGGAAGTGATCCTGGCGGCTTCTTCGCTGCGTACCGACGTGTCGGAGTATGTGGCAACGAATAATTCGCTGCCGCCGGCAACTTGGAAGCCGGACGTCCAGACCACCCAGTATGTGTCGGCCCTGACCTGGGATTCGACCACCAAGAAGATCACCGCGACGGCGCAGAACATCTCGGGTGATATCGACGGCAAGAACATCACTCTGCTGGCTGACGACAGCAACGTCACCAACGGCGTGATCCCGAAGTGGACCTGCGAAGGCAGCATCGAGTCCAAGTACCGTCCGGGTAGCTGCCAGGGCGCGAAGGCTGCGGCTCTCTGATACTGCGGCGGCAATGAAGAAAGTCCCGCATGACGCGGGACTTTTTTTTTGTAGGTTGTGTTTTGTCTGGCCAGCTCACTGTTAATGAACCCCGGAGGGCCCTTGAACGTCGTGGCCACCATCGTTCCGGCGATGAACTTCAATCTTCTGGATCACCTGAGTTCCGCATACTCAATGGTGTCGGTTGAGGCTGGGGCGTTCTTGCTGTTGTCGCTGATCCTGCAGCGAAAGAATCTTATCGCGGTAATAGCGAAAATATGGCCGCAAGGGGCGACGGTCAATTTCATCTGCCTACTGATGGAAGTGATTCTGATCATGCCGCTGCTTGGCATACTGATGGTGTGGATGCACGAGATGGCGGGAATGGGGCTAGGTGTCGACCTGCGGGGTTTCTGGACAGAGTTGTCGCCCCTGCTAGCCTTTGCCGCAACGTTGTTCATCGCCGATGGCATCAGCTACGCCCGGCACCGGCTGGAACATACCCGTTGGCTCTGGCCTGTCCACGGCATGCATCACAGCGATCGCGAGCTGAGCTGGTTCTCTGCCTATCGCCAGCACCCCTTGAACCGACTTGGCGCAGTTGTTTTCGACATCGGTCTTCTGTTGCTGATCGGTGTTCCCCTGTGGGCGATCTATGCCAATGCCCTTGCCCGGCATTACTACGGTCTGCTTACACACGCCAATGTTCCTTGGACATTCGGCTGGCTTGGCCGCGTGCTGGTGTCACCGGCGATGCATCGCTGGCACCATGTACGTGAAGGGCAGGGCGTGGGTAAGAATTTTGCGACCATTTTTTCCGTGTTTGATCAGGCATTCGGCACCTACTACGTGCCCAGTGCCTGCCATTTGCCAACCGGGTTGATGGACGAAGGACACAACTCTTTCCTCGCCCAGATATGGGCACCTTTCAAAGCGTTGGCAACTTCATCCTGGTGGCCCCACAGGCGGTGAATCCCGGAGATTGGGGGCGGCAGCCCAATCCAAGGACGTACAGGGCCTGCCGATTGATGTGGAAAGTCCGCCGTTGTCGGTGCTCGGCGAGGGAAGGGAGCCGGTTATCATGTCGGTAACGTATCCGTTGACATGGCTGTCAAAGGCGTTCCAGTCCCCTGAGCCAGCCCACTGAGGAACACCATGAATGCTCCTAACCTCGTCGGCATAACCGGCATCGCCCGTCGTCTCGTCCAGGACGGCGCGCTCGACGAAGGCGCTGCGCGCGACGCCATGGCCAAGGCCACCGCTGCCCGTCAGCCGCTGCCCACCTGGTTCGCGCAGAACAAGGTGGTCTCGCCGTCGCAGCTGGCCGCGGCCAATGCGGTCGAGTTCGGCATGCCGCTGTTCGACGTGTCGGTATTCGATGCCAGCCAGAACGCGATGAGCCTGGTCAGCGAGGAATTGCTGCGCAAGCACAACGTGCTGCCGCTGTTCAAGCGCGGCGGCAAGCTGTTCGTCGGCACCAGCAACCCCACCCATTCTCTGGACGAGATCAAGTTCCACACCAATCTGGTGGTTGAACCGATCCTGGTGGACGAGGACCAGATCCGCCGCACGCTGGAGCAGTGGCATGCCAGCCACGACACCATGGGCGATGCCTTGGGTGGCGACGACGAGGGCATGGCCAATCTCGATGTCGGTCTTGGTGACGATGAGGGTGGAGGCAACGATTCGGGCATCGATGCCAAAGGCGACGATACGCCGGTGGTGAAGTTCGTAAACAAGGTGCTGATCGATGCCATCCGCAAGGGGGCGTCGGACATTCATTTCGAGCCTTACGAAGACGACTACCGGGTGCGCCTGCGCATTGATGGCCTGCTGAAGCTGGTCGCGCGCGCGCCGGTCAAGCTCAGCCAGCGCATTGCCGCGCGCCTGAAGGTGATGTCGCAGCTGGACATTGCCGAAAAGCGCGTGCCGCAGGACGGGCGCATCAAGCTCAATCTTTCCAAGACCAAGCAGATCGATTTCCGCGTCAGCACGCTGCCCACCCTGTTCGGTGAGAAGGTGGTGCTGCGTATCCTCGATGGCAGCGCGGCCAAGCTGGGTATCGACAAGCTGGGTTACGAGCCAGAGCAGCAGAAGCTGTTCCTGGAAGCGATCCACAAGCCGTACGGCATGGTGCTGGTGACTGGCCCGACCGGTTCGGGCAAGACGGTGTCGCTGTATACCGCGCTGGGTATCCTCAACGATGAGACCCGCAATATTTCCACTGCCGAAGATCCGGTGGAAATCCGCCTGCCCGGCGTCAATCAGGTGCAGCAGAACAACAAGCGCGGCATGACCTTCGCAGTAGCGCTGCGTTCCTTCCTTCGTCAGGATCCGGACATCATCATGGTGGGCGAAATCCGCGACCTGGAGACGGCCGAGATCGCGATCAAGGCGGCCCAGACCGGTCACATGGTGCTGTCCACGCTGCATACCAATGATGCGCCGCAGACCATCGCGCGCCTGATGAACATGGGCATCGCGCCGTACAACATCACCAGTTCGGTGACGCTGGTGATCGCCCAGCGACTGGCACGCCGTTTGTGCGGCAACTGCAAGCGCCCGGCCAACCTGCCGGCGCATGCGCTGCTGGCCGAGGGTTTCACCCAGGCGCAGCTGGATGCGGGCATCGAGCTGTACGAGGCGGTGGGCTGCGATGAGTGCACCGAGGGGTACAAGGGCCGTACCGGTCTCTACCAGGTCATGCCGATGACAGATGAAATCGCAACCATCGTGTTGGCTGGCGGCAATGCGTTGCAGATTGCCGAGGCCGCGCAGGCGATCGGCGTGAACGACCTGCGGCAGTCGGCGTTGAAGAAGGCGGCTGCGGGTGTCACCAGCCTGGCCGAGATCAACCGCGTCACCAAGGATTGATGCAGTAGATCCACGCCATGCGTGGATGGCGCGGTGCATGAGGATGCCGGCCAGCGGCCGGCACTACCATTTCGATGCAGCACGCCCAGTAGATCCACGCCATGCGTGGATGGCAGTTTTCAGTAGATCCACGCCATGCGTGGATGCGCGGTGCATGAGGTTGCCGGCCAGCGGCCGGCACCACCACGGGGTAGCCTTATTCCATCCCCAGCTTCTTCAGCTTGTAGCGCAGCGCACGGAAGGTAATGCCCAGCTGCGCGGCAGTGCGGGTCTTGTTCCAGCGGTTTTCTTCCAGCGCGCGCTGGATGGCACTGCGCTCGAGCTGCTCGATATACGAGGGCAGGGCGGCACTGCCCGGATGCAGATCCACCACCGCTTCGGCGTGCGCAGCGCTGCCGGGTGAGCGAGGCGCATGCTGCGGCAGGCGCAGATCGTCGGCGCCGATACGGTCTTCCTCGGCCAGTGCCAGTGCGCGTTCGAGGATGTTCTCCAGCTCGCGCACGTTGCCCGGGAAACCGTACTGGGCCAATGCGTCCAGCGCCGAAGGCGCCAGCAGCGGGGTGGCGCGGCCATGGCTGCGGGCCAGTCGTGCCAGGATCGACGCGGCAAGCGCGGGCAGGTCCTGGCGGCGTTCGCGCAGCGGCGGCACGCGCAGTTCGATCACATTGATGCGGTAGTAGAGGTCGTGGCGGAAACGCCCGTCTTCGACCAGCTCGGCCAGATCCCTGTGGGTGGCCGAGAGGATGCGCACATCCACCGGTTCTTCGCTGGGGGCGCCAACCGCGCGCACCGATTTTTCCTGGATCGCACGCAGCAGCTTCACCTGCATCTGCAGCGGAAGCTCGGCCACTTCATCCAGGAACAGGGTGCCGCCGTGCGCGGTCTGGAACAGTCCCGGCTTGTCGGCATGGGCGCCGGTGAAGCTGCCCTTGCGGTGGCCGAAGAACTCGCTTTCCATCAATTCGGTGGGGATGGCGCCACAGTTGACCGGCACGAACGGCCCGGCGGCGCGTGCGCCCTGCGCGTGGATGGTGCGTGCGACCAGTTCCTTGCCCACCCCGGATTCGCCCAGGATGTAGACCGGCGCCTGGCTGCGCGCGACCTTGCTGATGGTGGCGCGCAGCACGTCCATGGCCGGCGATTCGCCAAGCAGGCGCGCGGCCTGTTCGGCAGCAGGCCCGGCAACGGGGCGTTCGCTGTTGTTGAGTTCCAGCGCATGCTTGACCAGGCCGCGCAGCACGGTGATGTCCACCGGCTTGCTGACGAAATCGAAGGCACCGGCTTTCAGTGCTTCCACGGCCAGGTCCATGCTGCCGAAGGCGGTGATCATCGCCACCGGCGTGCGCGGGTAGTGCTGGGCGATCTCGCTGACCAGTTCGATGCCGTTGCCGTCCGGCAGACGCATGTCGGTGATGCACAGGTCATAGGGATTGCTGGCCAGCAGTTCGCGGGCTTCGGCGAGGTTGGCGGCGGTGCTGATGCGCAGGCCCATGCGGCCGAGGGTCAACACCAGCAGTTCGCGGATATCGCGTTCATCGTCGACGACGAGGGCGCTGCGGGTTTCGTTCATGGGTGGGAAAGATAGCCGAGGGGGTGGGATGCGACAAATGTTTGACGGGCGGAATCAGTCCGGAAACAGCGTGTGCGGTCCAGGCAGAACCAGGCGGAAGCAGGAGCCGCCGGCGGGGACGGGGATGTAATCCAGTCGCGCCTGGTTGGCCCGGCACAGCTCACGGGCGATGTACAGCCCCAGCCCGGTGCCGTGCTCGGAGGTGGTGAAGAAGGGGCGGAACAGCTGAGCGGCGACGGTCTCCGGGATGCCGGGGCCACGGTCCATCACATCGATCACCGCACTGCGTTCGTGCTGGGCCACGCGCAGCCTTACGCGCGCGGGCTGCTCGCCGATGCGGCCGTACTTCAGTGCGTTGTGCACCAGCACGGTCAGCACCTGGTACAGATGGCGCGGGTCGACCTGGGCCGGCACTGATGTGTCGTTGATGATCGGTTCGATGCTGTCGGTTTCCAGCGTCTGGCCCTGCTTGTACTCCAGCACGAAGCGGCGCACGAAGGCGGCCAGATCCACGTTTTCCGGGTTGGCGCGTTCGCGCCGGGCCAGGCCCAGCACGCTTTCAACGATGCCGTTGGTGCGCTGGCACTGCTGGTGGATGATCTGCAGCAGGCGACGGTCGCTTTCGTTGAAGCCGGTACCTTCTTCCAGCAGCTGCACGGCATAGTTGATGGCCGCCAGCGGGTTGCGGATCTCGTGCGCGAGGCTGGCCGAGAAGCGCCCCATCGCCGACAGAGTGAGTGATTCGGCGCGGCGTGAGACCACGCTGGAGTCGTCCAGGAACACCAGCACCAGGTCGCTGCCGGCCAGGAGGCGGGCGAAGCGTGGCTGCACTTCCGGCTGGTCGGGGTTGAGCTGCAGCGGCATTTCATCCTGTGCCCAGCCGTTGCGCCAGCGTTGCAGGCGCCGCGCAAGTTCGGGGGCGACACTGGCCAGGTCGAGGCGGCCCGAATCACTGTTGCCATCGCGGTCGCCCAGCAGGATCGAGGCGGCTTCGTTGGCCAGGGTGATGCGGTTGTCGGCGTCCACCACCACCACGCCGGTGCGCATGCGGCGGATGATCAGTTCGTTGATCTGGAACAGGTTGGCCACTTCGTCGCCACGCTGATTGGCCAGCTGCTGGTTGCGTCGTGCACGGTTGCCGACCTGGTAGCTGATGAAGGCCAGCGCCAGGTAGCTGGTGGCGAACATCGCCAGTTCGGCCAGGGTGCGGGTGGGGTCGCCGCCTTCCAGCACCTTCCACAGGTATTCGGCAGCAGTGGCGACGCTGGCGGCCAGCGCCAGCAGCAGGCCCCAGCTGAGCGGCAGCAGGGTGGCGGCGGCGGCGATGTTGAACAGCAGCGACATCGAGATGCCGGCGCTGGCGCCGGGCAGGGCGTGCGCCAGCAGGCTGGCGGCGACGATATCCAGCAGAACGCCGCCGACCACGATCTGCCGCAGCCAGCGTTCGTTGCGGCCGATCACCAGCCACAACAGGGACAGCAGCAGATAGGCGGCGCCGACCGAATAGGCCAGGCGCGGGTGGTGGGCTTCGCCGACCATCGCCGACAACGGGCTGTACAGCAGGGCGGCGATGACCGAGGCGATCAGCACCCGGTACAGGGCGAAGAAATACAGCTCGCGCCGCGGTATCGATTCGATGCGGTCGATCAATGAAGCACTGGGTGACACGCCGGAACTCCCCTTCTGGCTGCCTGGAACTGGATCATGACGGCGGTGGGCCGAACCTGCCCGACGTCCCCCGATCGTCGGATCTGCTCGCTGCCCGGTTGCCGGCACCGTGGGCTCGAATTTACGGGACCAGTATAGGGGGCCTGTACCGGGCTGGGCTGCGCAATCGACCCGGCCCGGCCTTTGGGGGGCGAGCCGTGCCGTGCCGCAACTGCCTGAATGCCCGTGGAAATCTGGCCGGTTGCGGCCTTTTGTCCATACTTCTTTGCGCCCCGGCGCCGGCTCGGCCACAATAGTGGGCCCGCCGCGGTCCATGCCGGCGCCCCGCCGGGGCCCTGAGGAATTGCGTGCGGTCGTTCCTATTCCCACGGTGACGCATGAATTTCCACGAATACCAGTCAAAACAACTGCTTGCCGAGTACGGCATCCCGGTCCCGGCCGGCAAGGTCGCTGCGACCCCGGACGAAGCTGTTGCCGCTGCCAACTCCCTGGGCCAGGGCCCCTGGATGGTCAAGGCGCAGATCCACGCTGGCGGCCGCGGCAAGGCTGGCGGCGTCAAGTTCTGCAAGACCACCGACGACGTGAAGGCCGCTGCGGCCAAGATGCTCGGCACCAAGATGGCCACCTACCAGACCGCTGGCGTTGAACTGCCGGTCAACCTGGTGCTGGTGACCACCGCTGGCGAGATCGTCAAGGAACTGTACCTGTCGGTGCTGGTTGACCGTGGCACCAAGACCATCACCTACATCGCCTCTTCGGAAGGCGGCGTGGAGATCGAGCAGGTCGCCGCTGAAACCCCGGAGCTGATCCACTCGCTGAACGTCGACTTCGTCGAAGGCGTGCAGGGTTACCACGGCCGTGATTTCGGCTTCAAGCTGGGCCTGACCGCCAAGCAGGCCGGCCAGTTCGCCAACATCATGGTGAACCTGTACCGCCTGTTCAACGAAAAGGACCTGGCGCTGGTTGAAATCAACCCGCTGGCCATCCTGGACGACGGCAACCTGTACGCGCTGGACGGCAAGTTCGACAGCGACGACAACGCCGCGTTCCGCCAGAAGGCCCTGGTCGCCATGCGCGACAAGACCCAGGAAGATCCGACCGAAGTGATCGCTTCGGAGCTGGACATCAACTACGTCACCATGGACGGCAACATCGGTTGCATGGTCAACGGCGCAGGCCTGGCCATGGCCACCATGGACGTCATCAAGCTCAACGGCGGCGAGCCGGCGAACTTCCTGGACGTGGGCGGCGGTGCCAACAAGCAGCGCGTCATCGAAGCGTTCAAGCTGATCCTGTCCTCGGACAAGGTCGAAGGCATCTTCGTCAACATCTTCGGCGGCATCGTCCGCTGCGACATGATTGCCGAAGGCATCATCGCCGCCGTGAAGGAAGTGGGCGTCAAGGTTCCGGTCGTGGTGCGTCTGGAAGGCACCAACGTGGAAGAAGGCAAGCAGCTGCTGCGTGACAGCGGCATGGCCATCATCCCGGCCGACAACATCAACGACGGTGCCAAGAAGGTCGTCGAAGCTGTCAAGAACGCCGCCTGATCCGACACCGAAGGAAATCCAATGTCAGTTTTGATCAATAAGAACACCAAGGTGATCGTGCAGGGCTTCACCGGCCAGCAGGGCACCTTCCACGCCACTCAGATGATCGAGTACGGCACCCAGGTTGTTGGCGGCGTGACCCCGGGCAAGGGTGGCACCACCCATATCGACCTGCCGGTCTTCAACACCGTTGCCGACGCCGTGCAGAGCACCGGCGCCAACGCTTCGGTCATCTACGTGCCGCCGCCGTACGCGGCTGACGCGATCCTGGAAGCTGCTGCTGCCGGCATCAAGGTCATCGTCTGCATCACCGAAGGCATCCCGGTGCTGGACATGCTGCGCGTCAAGAACGTGCTGACCCGTTCGCATCCGGACACCGTGCTGATCGGGCCGAACTGCCCGGGCGTCATCACCCCGGGTGAGTGCAAGATCGGCATCATGCCGGGCCACATCCACAAGCCGGGCAAGATCGGCATCGTGTCGCGTTCGGGCACCCTGACCTATGAAGCGGTCAAGCAGACCACCGAAGTCGGCCTGGGCCAGTCCACCTGCATCGGCATCGGTGGTGACCCGATCAACGGCCTGAACTTCGTCGACTGCCTGAAGCTGTTCAACGAAGACCCGCAGACCGAAGGCATCATCATGGTCGGCGAAATCGGCGGCGACGCTGAAGAAGCCGGTGCCGAGTACATCAAGAACCACGTGAAGAAGCCGGTCGTCGGTTTCATCGCGGGTGCTTCGGCTCCGGCTGGCAAGCGCATGGGCCACGCCGGTGCGATCGCATCGGGCGGCAAGGGCACTGCCGAAGGCAAGTTTGCTGCCATGGAAGCTGCTGGCGTCGTCACCGTGCGTTCGCCGGGCGACCTGGGCGCTGCCATCGCCAAGCTGGTGAAATAAGACCGCAGCCGCGCAGCGGCTACGTGTTTGTAAAGCCGGCCGCTGGCCGGCTGTCTGAAACAGAAGGGCCGCCTCCGGGCGGCCTTTCTGCGTCCGGGTATCGGCGACCCGCTGAACCGCATCCACGCATGGCGTGGAACTACTGTGGCACACACCCAGGTGCGCTCCATCCACGCATGGCGTGGATCTACAATGTGCGTATTGCAACCACAGGCTGGACCCTCATGGCTTCGATCCGCATCGCGATGGCGCAGTTCGACTTCCCGGTTGGCGATGTCGCCGGCAACACCGAGCGCATCATCGAGATGATCGGCCAGGCGCGCGACGAGTACGGCGCCGGGCTGGTGATGTTCCCCGAACTGGCGGTCAGCGGCTATCCGCCGGAGGACCTGCTGCTGCGCCCGGGCTTCCTGTACGAGTGCGAGCAGGCGATGACCCGCATTGCAGCTGCGTGCCGTGGCATCACCGCCGTGGTCGGTTGGCCACAGGCGGCCGGCGCGGTGGTCTACAACGCGGCCAGCGTGCTGCGCGATGGCCTGGTGGAGCAGACCTATCGCAAGCGCGAGCTGCCCAATTACGCCGTGTTCGACGAGCGCCGCTACTTCGATGTCGACCCCGACGGTGGCAGCTGCGTGTTCGAGGTTGACGGTATTCCGGTTGGCCTGCTGATCTGCGAAGACCTGTGGTTCGCCGAGCCGCTGGCCGATACGGTGCGTGCTGGCGCGCAGCTGGTGGTGGTGCCGAACGCTTCACCCTACGAGCGCGGCAAGCATGCCCAGCGTGACGCCGTGCTGGCTGCACGTACCCGCGAAAGCGGTGCGGCCATCGCCTACCTCAATGTGGTGGGCGGCCAGGACGCGCTGGTGTTCGATGGTGCATCGGTGGTGGCCGATGGCGATGGCACGGTGCACCCGGCCGCGGCGGCCTTCGTCGACCAGTGGCTGGTGGTGGACTACGACGGCGCTACCCGTAGCTTCCTGCCGCAGGTATGGATGGACGATGGTGACGAGAGCATGGATGCGCTGGCCTGGCGCGCGGTCACCCGCGGCATCCAGGACTACTGCAGCAAGAACGGTTTCAAGAAGGTGTGGCTGGGTCTGTCCGGTGGCATCGACTCGGCGATCGTGCTGGCCATGGCGGTCGATGCGCTGGGCGCCGAGAACGTCACTGCGGTGCGCCTGCCGTCGCGCTATACCGCCGGCATGTCCAACGACTTGGCCGCCGAGCAGTGCGAGGCGCTGGGCGTTAAGCTGGAAGCCGTTTCCATCGAGCCGGCGTTCCAGGGCCTGATGCAGGCGCTGGCACCGATGTTCGAGGGCACCACGCCGGATGTGACCGAGGAGAACCTGCAGTCGCGCAGCCGTGGCGTGATCCTGATGGCGCTGGCCAACAAGTTCGGTGGCCTGTTGCTGACTACCGGCAACAAGAGCGAGTACGCGGTCGGTTACGCCACCATCTATGGCGACATGTGTGGCGGCTATGCGCCGCTGAAGGACCTGTACAAGACCGAGGTGTTCGGCCTGTCCAAGTGGCGCAACACCGTTGGCGGTGCGCCGGTGATCCCGCCGGCGGTGATCAGCCGCCCGCCTTCGGCCGAACTGCGCGAAAACCAGACCGACCAGGATTCGCTGCCGGCCTACGACGTGCTGGACGGCATCCTGTACCGCTACATCGACCAGGAGCAGTCGCGCACGGAGATCGTCGCCGCAGGCTATGACGCGGCGGTGGTGGATCGTGTGCTGCGGCTGGTGCGGATCAGCGAGTGGAAGCGCCACCAGGCCGCGCCGGGCCCGAAGGTCTCGCGCCGCGCGTTCGGGCGTGAGCGCCGCTATCCGATCAGCAACGGCTACAAGAGCTGAGGACCGGTCGCCGGGCATGGCCCGGCGCTACCAATGTTCGATGGATCCATCGGTAGTGCCGGCCGCTGGCCGGCAACCGGGTGTACCGCCCATCCACGCATGGCGTGGATCTACTGGGCTTCGTTGAGCAGTTGCTCCAGGCCGGCGGTTTCGGCGGCGTCGTCAAAATGGCTGTCCCCCAGCCGCGCGCGCACGAATGCCAGGGCATCGGCCGCTGCTGCGTCCAGGGTGCCGCGATGGTCGACCGGGTAGCGTCGGAAGGCCACCGGTTCGCCGCGCACGGCCAAGCCGGCGGCATACAGCAGGGTGGTCAGATAGGGCACGTCGCGGTCCTGGCTGCCGTGGCCCAGCATCAGCGGCTGGCTGAAGCCCCGGCGTGGCACGCCCAGATAGTCATGCAGCAATGTCCAGATGCCCGGTACCGAGCTCAACGGCGCGTTGAACATCTCTCCTGTGTTGGCGCCCTCCAGGGTGACAGCCAGCGGGCCCAGGCACTGCTGGCGCGCCAATGCGACGCGTGCGTGGCCCTCAGCGCTGAGCACCTGCGCGATGCGTGGCTCCACCTGCAGCAGGCCATCGAGCAGGTAGGCATGGTAGGCATTGAGCGCGCCCGGATTCGGCGTACGGTTGTCCGGCTTCATCACCAGGCCGGTCACCTCCACGGCGGTGGGCGTGCCGGTGGTGAAGCTGCCCTGGTACTGCAGCGACGTCCCACCATAGGATGGCGCCAGATGACCAGCAGTGAGCGCGGCGGCGCCACCCTGCGAGTGGCCCACCGATACCCAGCGCGGCGACAGCGTGGCGCTGCCCAGGAACCGGTGGCCCGCCTTCACCAGATCGATGGCGTTGCGCGCGGCGGTGCGCACGTGCAGGTAGGCGTGGTCGCCCGGGCTGCCCAGCCCCTGGTAATCGGCGGCGAACACTGCATAGCCCTGATCCAGGAACTGGTCGAGAAAGCGGCCATCGCGCTCGGGCTGGTAGGGGCCGGACACCGAAGGGGCGCAGTGATCGGCGATGCCCTGGGTGCCGTGTGCCCAGGACACCACTGGCCAGCCACCTGCCGGCGCAGGCCCGGCGGGCAGGTAGACCAGCCCGGTCGCCTCGGCCAGGCGTCCGTGATGATCGGGGGTGCGGTAGGCCAGCTTGTAGGCCTGGGCGGCCTTGGAGGGCACCCAGCTGGCGCGGTAGGGCGCGGCCGAGAGCAGGTCACCCGGCTCCGCCGCCATCGCGACAAGGGGACTGGCGGCCAGCGCGAGCAGGGCAGTGACCAGCAGGGTCGGGCGGGGTCGGAACCGCTGGGACGATGAGGACATGTGGCGCTCCATGCAGGCCGGGATGGCCTTTGCGCCGCAGTCTGGAAGCTGTCCCTTCGCGCTGACTGGGACGGACGTCGCAGCGATCGCGGATTCGGAGAATTCCTAGCGATGACGCCACGAAAAAAAGGCCCCTTGCGGGGCCTCTTTCTTACTTCTTTTCCAGTCGCGCGTTGCGCTGGCCGGTGGCGGCGGACTTCTCGCCGGCAAACGGGTTCAGCTTGCGGATCATCCACGGATACTTCGGCCACTTGCCTTCCAGCCACGGGTGGTCCGGCTGGTTCAGCTGCAGGACGCGGCGGGCGTCGTCGGCCAGGGTCTTGTTGCCCAGGTGGGTGTAGGAGTCGGCCAGAACCGCAACAGCGTCGTTCTGGAACGCGCTCTGCGGATAGGTTTCCAGCAGGTAGTTGGCGCGGCCGGCGGCCGAGACCCAGGCGCCACGGCGCATGTAGTAGAGCGCGTTGTCGAGCTCGTGCTGGGCGAATACGTCACGCAGTACCAGCATCCGCTGACGCGCATCGGCGGCATAGCGGCTGTTGGGGTAGCGGTCGACCACGATGTTGAAGTCTGAATACGCCTGGTGCGGCGTGGACAGATCGCGGCGGCTTGCGTCCAGGGACCATACGCGACGCAGGAATACCGTATTGCGATTGGAATTGGCCAGGCCGCGCAGGTAGTACAGGTACGCGATGTTGCGGTGGGTCGGGTAGGTACGGATGAAGCGGTCGATGCTGGACACCGCGTCATCGTGCTTGCCGGCCTTGTACTGGGCGTAGGCCGATTCGATCATCGCCTGCTCGGTGTACGGGCCGTAGGGATACTGTGCCACCAGGCGACGGAAGCTGGCTTCGGCGCCGCTCCAGTTGCCGCCTTGCATCAGCTTGTGGCTCTTTTCGTAGAGCTGTTCGACCGGGGTGCCTTCATCAGGGCGATCGCCCTTGGTGCCGCGGTTGCAGCCAGTGGCGACGATGACCAGCACCAGCAGGAGGGCGGTCAGGCGGACGGGCGCGGAGAGCAGGACGGAGCGTCGGATCATGGGGTCAATGCGGGACGCGGCTGGAATACGAAGGGTCGATGATAGCCTAGTGTCCTGTCCAGCGACTGAAACCGGCTCGCCGGGACCCCAAAATTTCAAAGATGCCCCCTGCCATGTCTGAACAACCCTCCGAATCGGCCCGCCAGGCCATTGTCCCCGACACCTCCGCCGGCCGTCGTTTCGACGCGGTCGTGGCCGAGCTGTTCCCCGAATACTCCCGCTCCCGCCTGACCGAGTGGATCAAGGCTGGCGACGTCCTGCTGGACGGCGCGCAGGCACGCCCGCGCGACGCGCTGCGCGGCGGCGAGGTGGTCACCCTGCAGGTGGTGCTGGAAACCCAGACCACCGCCGAGCCGGAAGACATCCCGCTGGATGTGCTGTTCGAGGACGAGCACCTGCTGGTGATCAACAAGCCGGTCGGCCTGGTCGTGCACCCCGGTGCCGGCAACCACAGCGGTACTCTGGTCAATGCGCTGCTGTACCGCGATCCGTCGGTGGCGGTGTTGCCGCGCGCGGGCATCGTGCATCGCCTGGACAAGGACACCAGCGGCGTGATGGTCGTGGCCCGCACGCTGGAAGCGCAGACCGCGCTGGTCGAGCAGCTGGCTGCCCGTGACGTGCACCGCCAGTACCTGGCCGTGGTGATGGGGGCGCTGGTGGCCGGTGGTACCGCAGATGCGCCGATCGACCGCCACCCGCGCGACCGCCTGAAGATGGGCGTGCGCGAGGATGGCAAGGAAGCGGTGACCCATTACCGCCTGCGCGAGCGCTTCCGCGCGCATACCGCGCTGGAATGCCGTCTGGAAACCGGGCGTACCCACCAGATCCGCGTGCACATGGCGCACCTGCGCCATCCGATCGTGGGCGATCAGCTGTACGGCGGTGCGCTGAAGCTGCCCAAGGGCGCCAGCGACGAGCTGGTGGCCGCGCTGCGCGGCTTCAAGCGCCAGGCCCTGCATGCAGAGACCCTGGAGTTCGTGCATCCGATCAGTGGTGAGCCGGTGCGCAACACGGCGCCGGCGCCGGCCGACATGCTGCACCTGATGAAGGTGCTGCGCGAAGACAGCGCTGCCTTCGCCGAGCGCGAGCGGAACCGCTGGTAATGACTACCGCGCTGCCGCTGCTGCAGGCCGATTGGCCGGCGCCCCCGGGCGTGCATGCACTGACCACGCGCCGGCACGGCGCGGGGGTCTCGCCGGAGCCGTTCGCCCAGTTCAACCTGGGCAACCGGCACGCGGCCGACGGTGACACCCCGGCCAACGTCGAGCACAACCGGCAGCTGCTGCAGCAGGGCCTGGCGTTGCCGTCGGCGCCGCATTGGCTGCGCCAGGTGCACAGCAGCACCGTGCTGCGTTTCGCCGCGCCGCCGGTGGAGGGCGCCAGCGAACCGGTGGCCGATGCCGCGCTGACGTCGGTACCCGGCGTGGTGCTGGCGATCCTCACCGCGGACTGCCTGCCGGTGGTGTTCGCCGCCGTCGATGGCAGCGAGGTAGGCGCCGCCCATGCCGGTTGGCGTGGCCTGGCCGACGGCATGCTGGAGGCCACCGTGGCCGCCATGCAGACGCCGCCGGCACAGCTGCGCGCGTGGCTGGGCCCGGCAGCGGGACCAGCCGACTACGAGATCGGCGAAGAGGTGTACCACGCCTTCGTCGGCCACGACGCGGCCGCTGCGGCGGCCTTCGTGGCAACCCGGCCCGGTCACTGGAAGGTGGATCTATTCGCGCTGGCGCGACAGCGCCTGCAGGCGGCGGGCATGGAGTTGGGCAACATCCACGGCGGCACGGTCTCGACCATGGCCGATGCGGATCTGTACTCGCACCGTCGCGACCGCCGTACCGGCCGGATGGCGACGCTGGTGTGGATGGACTGATGCGCGAGGATCGCGCTGCGGGTGGAGAGCCTGGCGGCGTGATCGTCTTCGATGGCGTCTGCGCCTTGTGCAGCCGCTGGGTGCGTTTCCTGCTGCGGTTCGACCGGCAGGAGCGCTTTCGCTTCGCGGCAATGCAGGGCGCGCAGGGCAGCGCGCTGTTGCGGGCGCACGGCCTGGACGCGCACGACCCGACGTCGTTCCTGCTGCTGGACGGGCAGGGCGCGTGGACCGATACCGATGCGATCCTGCGCGTTCTGGACGCACTGGGCGGTGCTTGGCGCCTGGCGGCCGTGCTGCGCGTGCTGCCACGGCGCTGGCGCGATGGTGCGTACCGTGTGCTGGCACGCAACCGCTATCGCTGGTTCGGGCGGCATGACGCCTGCTTCCTGCCGACGCCGTCACAGGCCGCGCGCTTCCTCGATTGATCGCCTGTTGTTGTAGAGCCGAGCCATGCTCGGCCGGCTTTTCCGCAGAGTTGAGCGGAGCAATCGAGCATGGCTTGACTCTACAAAAGCCAGCCGAGCATGGCTCGGCTCTACAGGAGCTCTTGCCTCAGCCTTCCAGCGCCTCGAGGTAGCTGCGGCGCCAGTGGTTGATGTCGTAGGTGCGCAGATGTTCCATCATCGCGTGCCAGCGTTCCTGGCGCTTGCGCAGTGACATCGTCGCGGCGGTGGCGATGGCATCGGCCACGCCGTCCAGGTCGTGCGGGTTGACCAGCAGCGCCTGCTTCAGTTCATCGGCGGCGCCGGCCAGCAGGGACAGCACCAGCACACCGGGATCTTCCGGGTCCTGCGAGGCCACGTATTCCTTGGCGACCAGGTTCATGCCATCGCGCAGCGGGGTGACCAGGCCGACAGCGGCGGCGCGGTAGAAACCGGTCAGGGTGGCGTGGGTGAAGTTCTGGTTGACGTAGCGCAGCGGGGTCCAGTCGGGTTCGGCGTGGCCACCATTGATGTGGCCGGCGATCTGCTCCAGCTGGCTGCGCAGTTGCCGGTACTCGGTGACATCGCCGCGCGAGACCGGCGCGATCTGCAGGTAGGTGAGCGATCCACGCTGGTCGGGATGGCGCTGCAGGTAGCGTTCGAAGCCGAGGAACCGTTCGGGCAGGCCCTTGGAATAGTCCAGGCGATCCACGCCGATGGCGAGCTGGCGGTCGCGCAGGCTGCTGCGCAGGTTCTTCACTGCCGCCTTGCTGGCGGCGGTGCTGGCCTGGCGCGCGATCAGCTCGGTGTCGATGCCGATCGGGAACGCCGCGGCACGGAAGTGGCGTCCACCGGGCGCTTCGAGGTTGCCGTTGTCGAGCACACGACCGCCGCCGAACAGGCGCAGGTAGGTCTGGAAGCGATCCGCATCGCGCTGGGTCTGGAAGCCGACCAGGTCGTAGGCATACAGCGCCGAGAACAATCGCAGATGGTCGGGCATGGCCTGCAGCAGGTCGGCCGAGGGCATCGGAATGTGCAGGAAAAAACCGATGCGGCAGCCGATGCCGCGCTCACGCAGCATCGCGCCGAGCGGAATCAGGTGGTAATCGTGGATCCAGACGATGTCGTCTTCGCGCAGCAACGGCGCCAGCTTGTCGGCGAACAGCGCGTTGACACGGTGATAGGTCTCGCGGGTGCCGCGGTCGTAGTCGACCAGGTCCAGGCGGAAGTGCAGCAGGGGCCACAGCGTGCGATTGGCGAAGCCGTTGTAGTAGCCATCCACATCGCGCTTGGCCAGGTCCATGGTGACGTACTCGATGTCACCATCGCGCTGTTCGTGCAGCGTGCCACTGGCCTCGCGCACGCTCTTGCCACTCCAGCCGAACCACAGCCCGCCGCGCTCCTTCAGTGCCGCCAGCAGGCCCACGGCGAGGCCGCCGGCGCGGCTCTCGCCGGGGACGGCCACGCGGTTGGAAACAATGACAAGACGGCTCATGAGGCCTCCTGCCAGGAACGCGACAGGCGCATCGCCGCGGTGATCAGGCCGACATGCGAGTAGGTCTGCGGGAAGTTGCCCCAGGCTTCACCACCGTCGAAGGCAAGGTCCTCCGACAGCAGGCCCAGATGATTGCGTTGCTGCAGCAGCGCTTCGAACATCTCACGGGCTTCATCCATGCGGCCGATGGCGGCGAGCGCATCGATGTACCAGAACGTGCAGATGGTGAAGCTGGTTTCCGGTTCGCCGAAATCATCCGGCGCGATATAGCGATACAGCGCGTTGCCATGCTTGAGGTCACGGCCGATGGCCTCGACGGTGGCGACGAAGCGTGCGTCGTTGGCGTCGATGAAGCCGATGTCGGCCAGCAGCAGCAACGAGGCATCCAGGCGATGGCCATCGAAGGTATCGGTGAAGTGGCCGAGCTCTTCGCTCCAGGCTTTTTCCATGATGCGTGCGTGGATGGTGTCGGCACGCTCGCGCCAGTACTGCGCGCGATCATCACGCTTCAGGCGCACGGCGATCTTGCACAGGCGATCGCACGCCGCCCAGCACATCGCGCTGGTGTAGGTATGCACTTCGGTGCGGCCGCGGAATTCCCACAGGCCCGCGTCGGGCACGTCGTGCAGTGCGAAAGCCTGTTCACCCAGCGGTTCCAGCCGAGCGAAGGTGTGGCTGTCACCCGGATCCTGCAGGCGACGGTCGAAGAACAGCTGGGTGGAGGCCAGCACCACGCTGCCGTACACATCGTGCTGGCGCTGTACCCAGGCCAGGTTGCCGCGCCGCACCGGCCCCATGCCACGGTAGCCGGACAGGCTGGGTACTTCGTCCTCGTCCAGCTTGGCTTCGAAGCCGATGCCGTACAGCGGCTGCAGCGTGCCGTCGGTGGTGGCCAGGTTGAAGATGTAGCCCAGGAATTGCTCCATCGTGCGGGTGGCGCCCAGACGGTTCAGCGCGCGCACCACGAAGGCGGCATCGCGCAGCCAGCAGTAGCGGTAGTCCCAGTTGCGGACGCTGCCGGGCGCTTCCGGAATCGAGGTGGTCATTGCCGCGATGATCGCGCCGCTGTCCTCGTACTGGCAGAGTTTGAGGGTGATCGCACTGCGGATCACCGCGTCCTGCCATTCCAGCGGGATGGACAGGTAGCGCACCCATTCGCGCCAGTAGTCGCGGGTGCGCTGGAAGGCTTCCTGCACGTAGCCGCTGATGGAGCGGTTGAGCGATTCATCCACGCCCAGGATCAGGTGGATGGGATGGTTGAGCACGAACGGCAGGCCATCACGCACGAAGCGCACAGGAACGTCGGTGGTCAGGCGCAGCACATGCTCGGGCAGGATCCAGCGCACGTGGTTGCTGCCCCAGGTGGACTCGGGCACGCGCGCGCCCCAGTCGACCAGTGGTCGTGCGCGGATCACGATGCGCGGGCTGCCTGACAACGGGCGCACCTGGCGGATGAGGCTGACCGGCCGGTAAAAACGGTCGTTCTGGCGCCAGCGCGGGGCGAAATCGAGGATTTCCAGCGCGCCGCCATGCGCATCGCGCAGCACGGTGCGCAGGATCGCGGTATTGGTGAGGTATTCCTGTTCGCTGCCGGCGAAGTCCTCCAGCTCGATGGCGAAGTCGCCGCCGGTCTGCTGGTTGGGGCTGAGCAGGGCACAGAAGGTCGGGTCGCCGTCGAAGGTCGGCAGGCAACTCCAGACAACACGGGCGTGCTTGTCGATAAGGGCGCCGAAGCTGCCGTTGCCGACCACGCCCAGATCAAGATCGGGTTGGGTCATCACGCGGTACATCTCGGTTGCGGCCGTGGGGGCCGGGGTCAATACGCATTCTCACGCAGCCAGGCGTGCACGCTGCGTATGTCGGGCAGCGCGAACACCGCTGCACTGGGTTCACGTTCGCCGATCAACACGCTCCAGCCATGCAGGCCATTGGCCGCATCGAAGCCGAATTCATCGGTCAGGTCATCGCCGAGGAACACCGGCAGACGACCACGGAACGGCAGGTACTGCATCAGCCGACGTACGGCTCTGCCTTTGTTGGTAGCCACCGGGACGAATTCGACGACATGGTCGCCCGGCTGCAGGCGATAGCTGGCACGGCCGCGAACGTGGCGGTCGGCGAAGGCGCGCACATCGTTGGCTGCATGCGGTGCGCCACGCCAGTGCAGGGCCAGGCCTACGCCCTTGTTCTCGACCAGTACGCCGGGGTGACCATGGGCGAAACGCATGGCTTGTTGATGAAGCGCATGCAACCAGTCGGCGGTGTCGTCAGCATGCTCATCGCGTATCACGTGCCCGTCCTGCGCACGCAGTTCGTGGCCATGCAGGCCCGCAGCGGGAAGCTTGAGCGGCGCGAACAACTGGTCCAGCTGTTCAAGCGGGCGACCACTGACCAGTGCCACGGCACCTTCCAGGCGATCGCTGATGCGGCCGATGGCTTCACGCACATCGGGGAGAAGCTGCACGGCGTCGGGACGTGCAGCGAATTCGATCAGGGTGCCATCCACATCGAGGAACAACGCGCACGCGTCGTCCAGCAATGGAGGTGGCGGACGCAGGGGGAGCGGTTCAGCCATGGCGACCACCATGCCAGCGGCGACGTGTACGCGGGGTCGAGGTCAGGCTACGGCTGGTGCGGACCAACGGTCCGCACCCACCCGCAGCGATCCATCGCGTCCCGGTGGGTGCCGACCGTTGGTCGGCATGCTGTGCGGACCAACGGTCCGCACCCACCCAAGGCAATCACACCCAGAGCAATCAGAACGTGTAGCGCACGCGACCGTAGTAGTAGGCACCGTTGCTGCCGATCGGCGACAGCACGTCGTAGGGCAGGTTGCCGAAGTAGTGGATGTCCTCGTTGGAGCGATCCGGGTAGTTGTCGGTCAGGTTCTGCCCACCGATGGCCACGCTCCACTGCGGGGTGATGCGGTATTCCACTTCCGCATCCAGCTGCCACTCGGCCTGGTAGGTCTGGCGGGGAATGTAGCCATCACCGAAGTTGAATACGCGGGTCGCGCTGCCGTAGCGGTTCACCCGGCTGCTCAGCGACCAGTGGTCGTTGCTCCAAGCGGCTGAGAAACTGCCACGGGTGCGCGGGGTGGCGTCGGTCAGCGTATTGGTCTCTTCGATGCCGAACAGCACGTAGTCCGGGTCCAGCGCCTGCAGCTGCGCCGGTGTGGCCAGCACGTTCTTCAGCGTGGTCTTGGTGTAGGCGTAGGTGCCGGTCAACAGCAGCTGGCCATCGCCCAGCGACTGCCGCCAGTTGCTCACCAGCTCGGCGCCGCGGGTGCGCGTGTCGGCGGCGTTGACGAAGAAGCTGGCGCTCTGCAGGCCGCCAACACCGTAGTTGGTGGCCACGTAATCGGTCAGCGCATCGCCGGTGATGCTCTCGGACAGTGCGATGCGGTCGTCGATGTCGATCTGGAAGAAGTCCAGCGACAGGTCGAAGTGCTCGCCGATGCGGCTGGTGAAGCCGAGCGAGGTGTTCAGCGACTTCTCCGGCTTCAGGTCCTGCGCACCCAGGCCACGGGCGATGGGGTTGTTGACCGAGAGCAGGCGGCCCTGCACCAGCTGGCCGCCGGCGTTGTAACCGGTGGAGGTGGATTCGTAGCCGATCTGCGCCAGCGACGGTGCGCGGAAATTGTTGGAGATCGCGCCGCGCAGGGCGAATGCCGGGGTGAACTCGTAGCGCAGTCCGAGCTTGCCGGTCAGTTCGCCGCCGAAGTCATCGCTGTGCTCGTAGCGCGCGGCCAGGTCGGTGGAGAATTTTTCGCCGAACTGGCTGGACAGGCTGGCGTAGGCGCTGGCCACATCGCGTGACAGGGTCGCCGCGTCCTGCGGAGTCAGGCCACCGCCTGCCTGCGAGCCGGTCGGACGATCGGTGTGCGGGCCGGCGGCGTAGCTGGCCGGGTCGCCTGGACGGGTCTGGTAGCGCTCGTGGCGGGCTTCGGCGCCCAGGCCCAGGGTGTGGCTGATGCTGTCGCTCTGCGAGAACACGCGGCTCAGGTCGACGTTGCCCACGGTCTGCGCGTACTCGTAGTCCGCGGTCTTGAAGCGGGTCGGGCTGGTCGGGCCCAGCGAGGCATTCAGCGAATCGCGCAGACGATAGGTGAAGTCGTTCTGGCCGTAATCCAGGCTGCCGTCATAGCTCCATTCACCCCACTGCCCACGGATACCGGCCACCGCTTGCACGTCGCGGTTCTCGCCTTCGGAGATCGGCCGGTAGCCATTGGGGTAGACCTCCTTCCAGTTGGCATCGCCATCGGGGTAGCGGAAGTAGTTCGCGCCTTCGGTATCACGCTGGTTGAAGGTACCGAACGCATAGAACGTCGCGGTCTTGCCCACCGGAGTCTCGGTGTTCAGCCACAGATTGATGTCCTTGCTGGCGCCATCGCCGAGCACGTAGTTGCGCTTGCCCTGCAGGGCAAGATTGGCCTCGGTCTGGTCCCACGGCGGAATCTGGTCGAAGCCGGCGCGGTTGGTGCCGTTGCGCTTCTTGTATTCCAGGCCGACGCGCAGGAAGCCGCCGTCTTCGCCCAGCGAGGTGCCGACCTTGGCACTGAGGTTGCCCGTCTGGCCGTCGGTGAGGGTGCGGCCGATCGGCTTGAGGTCGGTGTGGTTGGCGCCGTAGCTGGCTTCGATCTCGCCGCCGTCGCCGCCGTTGTCGAGGATCACGTTGATCACGCCGGCCACGGCGTCAGAGCCGTACAGCGCACCGGCGCCATCGCGCAGTACTTCGATGCGCTTGATGGCGCTGACCGGGATTGCGTTGAAGTCGACCGGCGTGGTGCCCTTGCCGATCTTGCTGTCGGTGTTGACCAGCGCGGTGTGGTGGCGGCGCTTGCCGTTGACCAGCACCAGCACCTGGTCCGGCGACAGCCCGCGCAGCTGCGCGGCGCGCACGTGGTCGGCGCCGCCGGAGTTGGACTGGCGCGGGAAGTTGAACGAGGGCAGCAGGGCCTGCAGGGCGCTGCCCAGCTCGCCATTGACCACGCCGGCCTTGCGGATGTCCTCGGCGGTCAGCACGTCCACCGGCGACGTGGATTCAAGCACGGTGCGGTCGGCGGCGCGGGTGCCGGTGACGATCACCGTGTCCAGGTTGGTGGCGGCGTCCTGGGCCGAAGCCAGGGCGGGGGACAGGGCGAGCGCGATGGCGAGGCCGAGCGGCGACGCGGACAGGCGGGGGGACATGCGGACTCCAGCAGCAACGACGTGGGGAAGGGGGAGGTAGATAGTTTCACTTACATCCATCCGGATGAAGCGATATATTATCTTGGCGTGAGGAGGCGGTGCGATGCAAGTCCCGGCTCCCATTGCATCACTTCATGCCCTGCCGGCATGAGGGAATTGGTTGCAGCCGCAACCGAGGCGCAGGTGTACCCTCCGTGCCCCTTCGTCGTGCTTTTTCCCCTTCCCGGAGTGCTGTTCCCGATGAAACACCTTGGCCTTGTCTTCGCCGTGCTGCTGGCCACCAGTGGCTGCGCCAGCCTGTCCTCCAAGGCGCCCAGCGCCTATGCCACCACCGCCGACCTGCAGGGCGACGCCGCGCGTCCGTCCAGCGGCCACGGCTGGGTGCGCAGCGAGCTTTATTTCGGCGTGGGCGAAGAGCAGGGCGCCGGTGACCGCCCGCAGGCCGGCACCATCAGCGATGCGCAGTGGCGCGCGTTCCTGGACAAGGAAGTGACGCCGCGCTTCCCGGACGGCCTGACCGTGTTCGATGCCTACGGCCAGTGGCTGTTCCGTGGCGATGCTGCCCCGAACCGCCTGCGCACCAAGGTGCTGGTAGTGCTGCACGAGGACAGCCCGCAGCGCCGCGCCGACATCGAAGCGATCCGTCTGGCGTGGAAGCAGCAGTCCAGGCATCAGTCGGTACTGTGGTCGCGGCAGGCAGTTGACGTATCGTTCTGACCTCGACGCGCCACTGTGGCGCTGCAGGGAATGACGATGACACCCAGGGGTGTGCTGATGGCGGTGATGCTGGCCGGTCTGTTGGCGCCGGCGGCACAGGCGCAGGACGAGGACCGGGGCCCGCTGCGGTTTTCGCCGGCAGCGGGCGTGCAGGCGGCGGTAGAGGTACAGGAGGACGGCATGCTAGCCGTGCTCCTGCAGCCGGCAGGGAAGCGGCAGCGCCTGCCTGGCGCGCCGGACGCCGAGGGACATTCGCGCCTGGGCGCAGAGGATCTCGATTTCGACGGGCGCCCCGAGCTGGTTGCGCGCGCGGCGGTGGGCATGGTCAATGAGGCCGTTGCGGTCTATCGCTTCGACGTAGGCAGCGGTCAGTTCCGCGCACTGAAGGCGGTGACCCATGGACACGACCAGTGCGGTGACCTGATGGGCCTTACCGCCGACGCCGCCACGCGCACGCTGACCGCCAGCTGCCGCAGCGGGCCGATGTGGTACACCGACGTGTATCGCTTCAACGGACCGCAGCTCTATCTGTACCGCAGTGAGAGCGTGTTGATGCTGGGCGATACGCTGAACCGGGCGCTGCACTGGGAAGAGACCGGGAACCAAGGGCCACTGGCGGTGTGGCGTACCTACGATCCCTCCGGCAAGGTGCTGGAAAGCGCCATCGGTGACGGGCTCGGCGCACCAGCAAGCGGTGCGCCGCTGCTGGGGTTGATGGCGAGCGTGCTGCCTGCGCGCCTGTTCCTGTTCGATCAGCCCGGTGCGTCCAGCACGCAGCGCTACCTGGTGCAGGGTGATCGCGTGGAGATGCTGGATGAGCAGGATGGTTGGGTGAAGCTGCGTTATCGCAACCCGAAGCACGGCGCGGTGACGGGGTGGATCAACGTCAACGATTGACGGCAGCCCTGCCCGGAGTTTGCACGACAAGGCGATCGGTCTCTTGCCCACGGGAGCATCACTTCACCGGGACTAGCCTCGGGGTTCCCCCTTGCAAGGCTGTAGTCCCATGAGCAAGCGCGTTGCCGAGATCGTCGTCGATACCCTGCAGCAGGCGGGCGTCCGCCGTTGTTATGGCATCGTCGGCGACACCCTGAACCATGTCACCGACGCACTGCATCGCAGTGAGATCGAGTGGGTGCATGTCCGCCATGAAGAGGTCGCGGCGTTCGCGGCCGGTGCCGATTCATTGATCAGCGGCCAGCTGACCGCCTGCGCGGGTTCGTGCGGTCCTGGCGGTCTGCACTTCATCAACGGCATCTTCGAGAGCAACCGCAACCGCGCGCCGATGGTGCTTATCGCCAGCCAGGTGGTCACCAGCGAACTGGGCATGGAGTTCCCGCAGGAAGTGGATTTCAAGGCGGTGTACGGCAGCTGCACCGTGTTCTGCGAGCAGGTGCACAGCCCGGCCCAGGCACGGCGCGTGGTGGCGCTGGCCTGCCAGGCGGCGATCAGCCGCCGCGGTGTGGCGGTGGTGATCCTGCCGGCCGACATCAGCGAAGCGGAAGTGAAGCACGATGTGCCGTTCTCGGTGCATTACACCCAGCCGGTGCTGCGCCCCTCCGAGGCCGAGCTGCAGCACATCGCCGAACTGCTGGGGCAGGGCAAGCGTATCGGCATCTATGCCGGCGCCGGTTGCCAGGGGGCACATGCGCAGCTGCTGGAACTGGCGCGGCGCCTGCAGGCACCGGTGGCGCACACATCGCGCGCCAAGGATTTCGTCGAACCGGACAACCCGTACAACATGGGCATGACCGGAGTCTTCGGCATCGAATCCGGGTTCCACACGTTGATGGAGTGCGACACGCTGCTGCTGCTCGGCGCGGATTTCGCCTGGGGCCAGTTCTATCCGGACAAGGCCACGATCATCCAGGTCGACCGCGACGGCAGCCACCTCGGTCGCCGCCATCCGGTGAACCTGGGCGTGGTCGGCGATATCGCACCGACGCTGGATGCGCTGCTGCCGATGCTGCCCCCGCGCGAAGACAGCAGTTTCCTGGACGAATGCATCGAGCACCGCGACAAGGCGCTGAAGAAGCGCGAGCAGGAGGAGCAGCCGGGTGAGGGTGAGCTGATCCATCCGCAGCACCTGACCGCGCTGCTGTCGAAGTACGCCACCGACGATGCGCTGTTCACCGCGGATGGTGGCTCGCCGATGGTGTGGGTGCTGCGGCACATCCGGGTGAACGGCCGGCGCCGCACGCTGACCAGCCTGCTGCACGGCACGATGGCCAACGCGATGCCGCAGGCGCTGGGTCTGCAGAAGGCCTTCCCGGGGCGGCAGGTGATTTCGTTGTCCGGCGATGGTGGGTTGGCGATGTTGCTGGGCGACCTGCTGACCGCGGTGCAGGAGAATCTTCCGATCAAGGTGGTGGTGTTCAACAACGGCTCGCTGAATTTCGTCGAGCTGGAGCAGAAGGTGGAAGGGCTGCTGGACAACTACACCGACCTGAAGAATCCGGATTTCGGCCGATTGGCCGAGGTGATCGGCTTCCATGGCCGCACGGTGACCCGCAGCGAGGACCTGGAAGAAGCGGTGCAGGATTTCCTTGCCCAGCGTGGGCCGGCGCTGCTGGATGTACATACCAGTCGCGCGGAGCTGGTGATGCCACCGCAGATCGAAGCCAAGCAGGTGGCGGGCACGGCGTTGTATGCGGCCAAGGCGGTACTGAGCGGTCGCATCGACGACGTGAAGCATCTGCTGGTGGACAACTTCCTGAAGAAGTGAGGGTTGGGGTCTGATGCAGGGCTGCGCCCTGCACCCGCCGAATCAACGTCAACGTCAACGTCAAAAGCGGGGTATCGGTGGGATGGCGGGGTGGGTCCGGTTGCGGGGGACGCCGTAAACCCATACTTGGGGGCTTGGCCGCGGCATTCATGCCGCGGACACCCCCGCAACCGGACCCACCCCGCCTTCGACAGATTCCCACGATCTGTCGGAATGGCATGGCCTGTTTCTGATGGGTGTCGACCTTGGTCGACACGGTAGATCCACGCCATGCGTGGATCCTTCCCAGTAGTGCCGGCCGCTGGCCGGCAACCAGGCAGATGCCTGCGATCCGGCGCTTGAGCGCGCAGCAACCGGCTTCTGCTTTTGATCTTTTGATTCTCATCCGTGGCTGGCGCCCGCAGGAAACTGTCCGTGGCCGGGCGGGTAGGCTGCGCAGGGGCGTGAGCCGCATGGATGCGGCGACCGAGCTTACATGGACGTACTTGCAGCGCCCCCTGCGCAGCCTACCCGCCCGGCCCACCCCCAGAACCTGCTTTCAGCGACCAACCACGAGGGGCTCCGCCGTTGGCTGGAACCCATCATTCCACTCGGGAATTGGCGCGCCGGCCCCGCTGGGCCTACCATCGGCGGTCCCCACCCCCACCGCCCCTTCCATGTCCGCTCCCGCTTCCACCGCGCCGCGCCGCTGGTTCGTCGCTGGCGACTTCAATGGCTTCTTCGGCCTGGTCGTCGACAACCTCTCCATCCTCGGTTTCATCGCCATGGCCCTGGTCGGGATGTTCCAGTTCCCCGCCGACGTGGTCTTCGGCCGCATGTTCCCCGGCACCGCCCTGGGCGTGCTGGTCGGCAACCTGCTGTACACCCTGATGGCACGGCGCCTGGCCGCGCGGACCGGGCGCGACGATGTCACCGCCATGCCGCTCGGCCTGGATGCGCCGACCAGCATCGGCATGGCGCTGCTTGTGCTGGGCCCGGCCTTCCTGGCCTTCAAGCAGCAGGGCATGGACCCGCACGCTGCGGCCATCGCCACCTGGCAGCTGGGCATGGCCTCGCTGGTCATCATGGGCGTGCTCAAGCTGATCCTGTCGTTCTTCGGTGAAGCGGTGACCCGCGCGCTGCCGCGTGCCGCGCTGCTTGGCTCCATCGCTGGCATCGCACTGGTGCTGATGGGCCTGCTGCCGCTGCTGGAAACCCTGCGCTCGCCGCTGGTCGGCTTCACCACGCTGGGCCTGCTGCTGTATGTGCTGATCGCCAAGGGCAAGCTGCCGCTGCGTGGCCCCGGTGTGCTGCTGGCGTTCGTGTTCGGCACCGTCCTGTACTACGGGCTCGGTCTGGCCGGGCTGGGTGTGCCCGGCTTCCAGATTCCGGCCTGGGTGCCGCCGCAGGTGGTGCTGCCGCTGCCGACGCTGGGCTTCATCGAGGGCCTGCCGACCGCGATGACCTACCTGCCGCTGCTGCTGCCGTTCGGCCTGCTGATGGTGGTCGGTGGCATCAACGTCTCCGAGAGCGCGCGCGCGGCCGGCGATGACTACCGCACCCGCGACATCCTGCTGGTGGAAGCGGTGGCCACGCTGGTGGCCGGCGTCTGCGGTGGCGTGGCGCAGACCACTCCGTACATCGGCCAGCCGGCCTACAAGCACATGGGCGCGCGCAGCGGCTACACGCTGCTGACCGGCCTGTTCGTCGGCATCGGCGGCATGCTTGGCATCATTTCCGGGCTGGTGCAGTGGCTGCCGCTCGCGGTGCTGGCGCCGATCATCGTGTACGTGTCGATCGACATCACCACCCAGGCCTTCCAGGCGACGCCGCGCCAGCATGCCGGTGCGATGGTGCTGGGCTTCCTGCCGTCGGCGGCCTACCTGCTGGCGATCAAGGCGCCGGGCTGGATTCCGGCCGAGCAGATGGGCGCGCTGCTGACCCACGTCGATGGTCATGGCCTGCCGGAACTGGCGGTGATCTTCGCGCTCGGCAATGGTTTCATCATCACCTCGATGCTGTGGATCGCCACGGTCGCGGCGATGGTCGATGGTCGCCTGCGCCGTGCCTGCGGCTTCCTGCTGGTGGCGGCGGTGCTCACCCTGTTCGGCCTGATCCATTCGGTGGATCCGCGCGGCGGCATCTACCTGCCGTGGGATCTGCAGGGCCTGGCCCGCGTCATCAGCTGGCAGTTCGCCGGCGCCTATGTGGCGCTGGCCATCCTGCTGGGGCTGCTGTCGCTGCAGAAGCAGGCAGTGAAGCCGCTGGCTGGGAACGACTGATCACGGGTGGTGCCGGCATGGCCGGCACCCTCAGAGGCTCCGGTTGGATCGTGCAGTTGCCGGCCAGCGGCCGGCACTACCGATCTGAATCCAGTTCCGGGTAATGCCGGAAGATGCCGTTGGTGTTGAAGGGCAGCCGCCGCTCCGAAGCGAGATAGACGGCGATGCCGGGCCGTTGTTCCACCCGATCCTTCAGCGCGCGCAGCAGTGGCAACGTCGGCCATAGCGCCTGCATGCGGCGTGGGAACATATAGTCCAGCCCGCTCAGCAACTGGAACAGCGACAGGTCCACGTAGGAGTGTTCGCGCAGCGGGTGGCGACCGCCATTGGCCTTCAGCACCTGCTCGAAGTAGCCAAGGAATTTCGGCAGGCGCTCATCGCGCATCGCTGCCGCGCGCGCCCTGGCCTCGGTCTTCTGGTCTTCGTAGTACTTCGACGCGGCGATCGGATGGTGGGTGTCGTGCACTTCGGCCACCAGATCGGCGATGGTCAGCTGCAACTGCAGCGCCTGCATACGCCGCGAGGCGGCCTGCGGAACCAGATCCAGCGTCGGGCCGAGGAAATCGAGAATGGCCGCGACCTGTGCGATGACCTGTCGCCCCGCCTTCAGGAACGGTGGCGCGAAAGGTTGAGCACCTTCGCTGTGGCCATCGAGGAACGGCTGCATCACGGCGTCGCCGTGCACCCGCGCCATGTCCACGTAATCGGCGCCGGCATCTTCCAGCGCCAGCCGCACGAGCTCGCCACGGCCTTGGATGCCGGTCCAGTAGTACAGCGCGTACTGCATGAAGCTTCTCCACCCAACAGGAACAACAGGGTCGCGCGCGCCGCGCAAAGCAGGCGTGAACCACAACGGCAGTGGAATGGCTGGGGAACCCCGCCGAATCAGGGCAGTCACACCTTGTCCATGCAGCTGAAAGGCGAGGTTCTGCATCATGCAGAGTGGAAAAGTGGTCTGGCCCTGGGTTCTGGGCGTGGTGGTGGTGGGCGGCGCGGGCACGTGGTTGTTCCGCGACCAGTTGCAGCACCTGGCAGATGGCGTAGCGGTGCCGGAGCAATCCGCGCCGACCTCCGCAGGTGCCGCACCGAAGCCTGCTGCTACGCAGGAACCCGCGCCCTCTCCGATCAAGCATCCGCTGGATTCCGAGGCCGCCGCCGACCCTGCGTTGCCGAACCTGGCCGACAGCGATGCCGCCGCCTGGAGCACATTGAGCGAACTGTTCAAGGGCGAGGGCGCGTTGACTGCGCTGCTGCGCGATCACCTGATCCAGCGCCTGGTCACCCAGGTCGACAACCTGGACAAGGCCAGTGTGCCGCCTACCGCGCTGGCTGCACGGCCGCTAGCGGGCAGCCTGCAGGTGGAGCTGGGTGAGGGCGGCGAGCGCATCGCCGCGGCCAATGCGGCGCGCTATGCGCCCTATGTGCAGGCCTTCACCGCGATTGACCCGGCGGCCGCAGGCGTTGCCTACAAGCGCTTCTATCCGTTGATCCAGCAGGCCTACGTCGATCTTGGAAAGCCCGATGGCTACTTCAATGATCGCCTGGTGTCAGTCATTGATCACCTGCTGGACACCCCGGAGCTGGCTCAAGCGCCGCTGGTGGAGCGCGATGCGCGCGGCCGCTACCGCTTCGTCGACGCCACCCTGCAGTCGCGCTCGATCGGGCAGAAGGCCTTGCTGCGCATGGGCGTGGCGCAGGCGCGGGCGGTCAAGCAGCAGCTGCGGGCGATCCGGGGCGCGATCACCCGTTGAGCCAACCCATCGTGCGGATCTGATCCGGATCAACGCGCCGACAACACCCCGTCCGGCATGCTGGCCGCAGGCTGACTGGCCTTCGAATGCAGTCGCAGCCACCCTTGAAACGGGGTGGGGCAACCGCATCTTTCCAGCATCGCCGGCGCGGGCCGGCCAAGATGACCGATGAGGTTTCGCAATGCGAATGGACAAGCTCACCTCGCGTTTCCAGCAGGCGCTGGCAGACGCGCAGTCGCTGGCAGTTGGCCGCGACAACAGCATCATTGAACCGGTGCACGTGTTCAGTGCCCTGCTGGACCAGCAGGGTGGCAGCACCCGGCCGTTGCTGGCCCAGGCCGGCGTCAACGTACCGGTGCTGCGCGAGCGCCTGGACGAGGCGCTTGAAGCGCTGCCGAAGGTGTCCGGCCAGGCCGGCAACCTGTCGATCGGCAACGATCTCAACCGCCTGCTCAACCACACCGACAAGCTGGCACAGCAGCAGGGCGATGCCTTCATCGCCAGCGAGTGGTTCGTGCTGGCCGCGCTGGAAGACGGCGGCACGCTGGGCATGGCGATGCGCGCTGCCGGTGCCGACAAGGCGCGCCTGCAGACCGCCATCGACAAACTGCGTGGTGGCGAGAACGTGCAGTCGGAGAACGCCGAAGAGCAGCGGCAGGCGCTGGAGAAATACACCATCGACCTGACCGCACGCGCCGAGAGCGGCAAGCTCGATCCGGTGATCGGTCGCGATGAAGAAATCCGCCGCACCATCCAGGTGCTGCAGCGTCGTACCAAGAACAACCCGGTGCTGATCGGCGAACCCGGCGTGGGCAAGACCGCGATCGTCGAAGGCCTGGCCCAGCGCATCATCAATGACGAAGTGCCTGAAGGCCTGCGCGGCAAGCGCGTGCTGTCGCTGGACATGGGCGCGCTGATCGCCGGTGCGAAGTTCCGCGGTGAATTCGAAGAGCGCCTGAAGGGCGTGCTCAACGACCTGGCCAAGAGTGAAGGCCAGATCATCCTGTTCATCGACGAGCTGCACACCATGGTTGGCGCGGGCAAGGCCGACGGTGCGATGGATGCCGGCAACATGCTCAAACCGGCACTCGCGCGCGGTGAACTGCACTGCGTCGGTGCGACCACGCTGGACGAGTACCGCAAGTACATCGAAAAGGACGCAGCACTGGAGCGCCGCTTCCAGAAGGTGTTCGTGGGCGAGCCGACGGTGGAGGACACCATCGCGATCCTGCGTGGCCTGAAGGAAAAGTACGCGGTGCACCACGGGGTGGAGATCACCGACCCGGCCATCGTCGCTGCGGCCACCCTGTCCAACCGCTACATCACCGACCGCCAGCTGCCGGACAAGGCCATCGATCTGATGGACGAGGCCGCTTCACGGCTGCGCATGGAGATCGATTCCAAGCCGGAGGAACTGGACCGGCTGGAACGTCGCCTGATCCAGCTGAAGATCCAGCGCGAGATGCTGAAGAAGGAAAAGGACGACGCTTCGCGGCAGCGCCTGGCCGATCTGGAAAACGATATCGATGCGCTGGAGCGCGAGTTCTCCGATCTCAACGAAGTCTGGAAATCGGAGAAGGCCGCGCTGCAGGGCACGACCAAGATCAAGGAACAGGTCGAGCAGGCCAAGGTTGAACTGGAGTCGGCGCAGCGCCGGCAGGATTTCGCGCGCATGAGCGAGATCCAGTATGGCGTGCTGCCGCAGCTGGAAAAGCAGCTGGCTGCCGCCCAGGAAGTGGAGAACCACGACTTCAAGCTGGTGCAGGACCGTGTCACCGACGAGGAGATCGCCGAGGTCGTCTCGCGCTGGACCGGCATCCCGGTCAACAAGATGCTCGAAGGCGAGCGTGACAAGCTGCTGCGCATGGAAGAGGTGCTGCACAACCGCGTGGTCGGCCAGGAAGAGGCGATCAAGGTGGTGTCCGACGCGGTGCGTCGTTCGCGCGCTGGCTTGTCCGATCCGAATCGACCGGGGGGATCGTTCCTGTTCCTGGGGCCGACCGGCGTGGGCAAGACCGAATTGTGCAAGTCGCTGGCCGAATTCCTGTTCGACAGCGCCGACGCGATGATCCGCATCGACATGAGCGAGTTCATGGAGAAGCACAGCGTCGCACGCCTGATCGGTGCGCCCCCCGGCTACGTGGGCTATGAGGAAGGTGGTTACCTCACCGAGGCCGTGCGCCGTCGCCCGTATTCGCTGATCCTGCTGGACGAGGTGGAAAAGGCGCATCCGGATGTGTTCAACATCCTGCTGCAGGTACTGGACGACGGTCGCCTGACCGATGGCCAGGGCCGCACGGTGGACTTCCGCAATACCGTCATCGTGATGACCTCCAACCTGGGCTCGCACCAGATCCAGGACATGAGCGGCGATGACACGCCGGAAGCCTACACGCAGATGAAGGCGGCGGTGATGGGCGTGGTGCAGGCGCACTTCCGTCCGGAGTTCATCAACCGGTTGGATGACATCGTGGTGTTCCATCCGCTGGACAAGCAGCAGATCAAGCAGATCGCGCGCATCCAGATGCGTGGCCTGGAAAAGCGCCTGGCCGAGCGTGGCCTGAAGCTGGTGGTGTCCGATGCGGCGTTCGACCTGCTCGGCAACGTCGGCTTCGATCCGGTCTACGGTGCGCGTCCGCTGAAGCGTGCGATCCAGGCACAGCTGGAAAACCCGCTGGCGCAGAAGATCCTGTCCGGTGCGTTCGTCAACGGCGATACCATCGAAGTGGGCAACGACGGTGGCCATCTGGTGTTCGCCAAGGCCTGATGCGTGCAACGGGGCGCTGCATGATCGCAGCGCCCCGTCTCTTTGCCAGCGCGAACGTCGGTGTCCGGCGCTCGGCGGCAATGCTCAGAACCGGTGCGTATACCCGGTCATCAACCCGAACTGGTTGGCCTTCTGCACGATCGGGCTGTCGGCGGCGTCGCCGAGCAGGCGGGTGCCTTCCACGGCGATGTACCAGTTGCCGTTGCGACCAGCGCGATGGCTCCATTTCATGCCCAGCCCGGCGCTGACCAGGCCGGCCTTGGGCTTGTGCTGGGCGAAACCGGTACGTGCGGCCTGGTCGGGGCTGACGCCGTACCAGGTCTGCAGGTAGCCGCGGTTGCCGTAGTCGGTGGACACGCTGCCGCTGACCACGCCACCGGCCAGATCGAACAGCGGCATCTCCAGGTTCAGGTGGATCTGCTGGGTGGCAAGGCCGTTGTCGCCCTTGTCGTCGTCTTTCATCGTGTATTGCCAGGAACCACTCAACACCGCCTCGCCCAGCGTATAGCCAGCCGCCAGGCCGACCAGGGGCCGGGTACCGATATCACCCATGCCTCGCAGGAAGTCCGAGCCGCCGAGGATCGAGTTCTTCTCCCGTCGGCTGCCGCTGCCGCCGACGTAGGCACGCACGCGGGTGTGTTCGCCGATCGCCGTGCCCCAACCCGCACCGCTGGTACCCAGAAACCAGCCGCCCGGCGAAGTCACGTCGAACGACAGCGTCGGTGCGGCCTGGAATTCCTCGCTGCCGCTGTAGCGCGGGGCAACGCCGCCACCGGCGGCAAGCTCGAAGGTCCATTGATCCTCCTTGGCATGCGCTGTCGACGTTGCGAACAAGGGCAGCAGGGCCAGGCCGAGCAGGGTGGGGAAACGGCGACGGTGGGACATGGCAACTCTCTACAGTGGGAGGAAATGCAGTGCGCGCATCCGGCGCGTGCTGCTGGGTCGACAGCGTGGCGGGATGCCACCGACCAATCCGTCCGCAGTTGTGCGGGAGTTGTAAGCAACTGTAAGCGCGGCCCGTGGCGTTCAGCTGGCAGCCAGTGGCCAGTGCATTTCCAGGCGTGCACCGCCCAGGGTCGCGCGTCCCACGCGCAGCTCGCCGTGGTGACGAACCGCGATGCGCCCGGCGATGGCCAGGCCAAGACCAAAGCCGCCGGTGTCGCGGCTGCGGCTGTCATCCAGACGGGTGAACGGGCGCAACACCTTCTCGCGATCGCCTTCGGCAATGCCGGGGCCATCGTCATCCACGCGCAGGCAGGCCTTGCCGGCCACGCTGACCAGTGACACCTCCACACGGGTGCGTGCATAGCGCATCGCGTTGCCGACCAGGTTGCTCAGGGCCAGCTGCAGCAGGCGTGGCTCGGCATCCACGCGTGGCAGCGCGCTGGGCCAGACCTGCAGCACCAGGCCCGCGCGCTCGGCATCGCGCCGTGCGTCTTCCATGCAGGCCTGCAGCCAGTCATTCGCCTCGATCCGCTGCATGGGCTCGGCGTCGTTGGGATGCTCCAACCGCTCATAGGCCAGCAGCTCACTGACCAATCGGTTGAGCTCGGCCAGATCACCACGCAGGCCGCTAGCGAGGTGTGCCCGCCGCGCCGGGTCGTTGCTGTCCTGCATCAGATCCAGGCCGAAGGCCAGGCGTGCGATCGGCGTGCGCAGCTCGTGGGAAATGGCATGGGTAAGATCGCGCTGCCGTTGCACCAGTTCGGCCACGCGCGCGGCCATGCGGTTGGAATGCTCGACGATGACCCGGATCTGCGAACGTGGCGATACCTGCGCACGCGCCTGCAGATCGCCGGCACCGATGCGATCGGCATGACCCCGCAGCGCTTCCAGGTCGCGCCACAGCAGGCGTACCCAGGCATACAGGCAGGCGCCGACCAGCAGCAGGATGCACAGGTAGGCGGCGGCGGTCATGTACAGGGTCATCTGCACCTCGCCGGGAAAGTGCAGCTGCAGCCAGCGTCCGTCAGCCCCCGCGATGGGCATCAGCACCTGCTGGTAGCGGTCACGGACGATGAAGCCGTCCCCGCGCAGGGCACTGCGCTCGTCGTCATCGAGCACGGGCGGTGCATCCAGCAGTGACAGCGCAATGCCGTAATGCGGCTGCCACTGCAGCAGGCGCTGCTGTTGCTGCTGGCGGTCCAGGCCGGCCAGTCCGCTGCGCAGCGCATACACCTGTCCGCGCACCTGTTCGACGAAGACTCGTTCCTGCAGAGGCGTGTAGATGCGGTCCAGCAGATGGTTGAGGCTGAACACCGACACCAGCAGGCAGCCGCCGGTGACGAACCACAACCACAGGAACAGGCGCTTCACGCCGACCAGGCCGAGGGGTTGAACTGGTAACCGCGGCCCCACACGGTCTTGATCCGGCGCGGTTCGCGCGCGTCATCGCCAAGCTTGCGACGCAGCTTGCCGATGCAGACATCCACGCTGCGATCCAGGCCATCGAAACCGATGCCGCGTGCCGCCTGCAGGATCTGGTCGCGCGAGAGGATCCGCCCGGGCTGGCTGGCCAGCAGCCAGAGGATCTCGAATTCGGTGGTGCCCATTTCCACCGGCTGCCCATGCAGGTGAACCTCGCGCTGCACGCGATCGATCAGCAGTTCGCCATGCATCAACCTGCACGGCACGCCGGCAGGGCCGCTGCCATGGCGACGGCGCAGCAGCGCACGCAGGCGCGCCAGCAGCAGGCGTGGCTCGATCGGCTTGTGCACATAGTCATCGGCACCGGACTCCAGGCCCAGCACCTGTTCGATATCGTCCTCGCACGCTGTCAGCATCAGGATCGGCACGTCGGAAAAGCTGCGGATCTGCCGGCACACGTCGATGCCACCGAGGCCAGGCAGCATCAGGTCCAGCACCACCAGTTCCGGCGCGTGCTGGCGGCAGGCCGCGCTGGCCAGGTCGCCACGCGGCACGTGCTGCACGGCAAATCCATGTTCGCTCAGGTAGTCGCTGACCAGCTCGGCCAGGCGGCGGTCGTCCTCGACCAGCAGCACCTGGGTCGGGTTGCCGGCGGCGGGAGTCCACGGGAAGGGCTGCATCGGGTAGGGCGTCCTTGTCCGGGGCAAAGGGCCCGGCGGCGAAGCCTAGCAATGGCCCATGACGACTGCCTGAATCCCGGGCAACCTGATAACCGCCGGTACTGGCGTCATCGCCAGGGGCTCTCAATGGCGGTCGATGGCTGGCCTATGGTGGGCGTTTCCCCGGATGGAGCCTGGCGCAATGAGCGATCCGCAGTGGCAACTGGAAACCCTGGCCGTGCACGGCGGCTACCGCCCCGACCCGACCACCCGCGCGGTGGCGGTGCCGATCTACCAGACCGTGGCCTACGCATTCGATGACACCCAGCACGGGGCGGACCTGTTCGACCTGAAGGTGCCGGGCAACATCTATACGCGCATCATGAATCCCACCACCGACGTGCTGGAGCAGCGCGTTGCGGCGCTGGAAGGGGGCATCGGCGCGTTGGCACTGGCTTCCGGGCAGGCCGCGATCACCTATGCGATCCAGACCATTGCCGAGGCCGGCGACAACATCGTCGCTGCCAGTGCGCTGTATGGCGGCAGCCTCAACCTGCTGGCGCACACGCTGCCGCAGTACGGCATCCAGGCGCGTTTCGCAGATCCGGCTGACCCGTCGGCGTTCGCGGCCTTGATCGATGAACGCACCAAGGCGGTGTTCGTCGAATCGATCGGCAACCCGCGCGGCAACGTCACCGACATCGCCGCCATCGCCGAGGTCGCGCATGCGGCCGGCGTGCCGTTGATCGTCGACAACACGGTGGCCACGCCATTCCTGCTGCGCCCGTTCGAACATGGCGCCGACATCGTGGTGCACTCGCTGACCAAGTACCTCGGCGGCCACGGCACCAGCCTGGGCGGGGCGATCGTCGATTCGGGCCGCTTCGACTGGACGGCACAGCCGCAACGCTTCGCCCGCTTGAACCAGCCCGATCCGAGCTATCACGGCGTGGTCTATACCGAAGCGCTCGGCGCGGCGGCCTACATCGGTCGGGCGCGGGTGGTGCCGTTGCGCAACACCGGCGCAGCGTTGTCACCTTTCAATGCCTTCCTGATCCTGCAGGGCATCGAGACCCTGGCCCTGCGCATGGAGCGGATCAACGCCAATGCGCTGGCCGTGGCGCAGTACCTGCGCGCCCATCCGAAGGTAGCCTGGGTGCGTTATGCAGGGCTTGCCGACGACCCCGAACACGCGGCGGCGCAGCGCTATCTGGGCGGCCACGGCTCCGGTGTGCTGACCTTCGGCCTGCCGGGTGGGCGCGTGGCCGGCGCCCGCTTCCTCGATGCCCTGAAACTGTTCACCCGGCTGGTGAACCTGGGGGATGCCAAGTCACTGGCCACCCATCCGGCGTCGACCACCCATCGCCAGCTGGATGCGGCTGAGCTGGCCAGGGCCGGGGTCAGCGAGGACACCGTGCGCCTGTCGATCGGCATCGAGCACATCGAAGATCTGCGCGCGGACCTGGAACAGGCGTTGGCGGACGCCTGATGCCTGCTGGCTTGGTCGTCATCGCCAGAGGCGATCACCACCACTGCAGGAAAGCGTTACGGTAGAGACGCTCTCCAAGGGCGTGGCGATATCATCCCCGGCCGATGCGGGTCGGCCGGGGATTTTTTTTGGGGTCAGCCAACCCCACGCCATGCGTGGATGAATCCCCATCGGAATCGAATAGTCCGACGGTGCATCGAAAAGCATCCACGCATGGCGTGGATCTACTGTCGACCAAGGTCGACACCTACCAAATCGTTCATCCACCAACAGCAGCGGGAAATTGTCGAAGGCGGGGTGGCCATCACCATTTCCGCCAGCGAGTAGGCCAGCTCGCGCTCGGCCATCACCGTGCCGTCGGCACCGTGTTCAAGCAGATGCTTCACTTCGGCATCGCTGTGTGCGCGCGCCAGCAGGGTCAGGTTGGGGTTGATCGCACG
>NZ_JBFTQU010000007.1:0-174710 GCF_056399165.1 Stenotrophomonas sp. 01N47 | reverse complement strand
TCAGCATGGCCCGGGCAATCGACGTGGGCGTAGTGACGAACGGTGGATTCGTATTCGACGTGCGCGGTCGAGATCGTGATGCCACGTGCCTTTTCTTCCGGCGCGGCGTCGATCGCGGAGTAATCCTTGAACTCGCCACCGAAGCGCTCTGCACCGATCTTGGTCAGTGCGGCGGTCAGCGTGGTCTTGCCGTGGTCGACGTGACCGATGGTGCCGACGTTGACGTGCGGCTTGGTGCGCTCGAACTTACCCTTGGCCATGGCTGCTTATCTCGAATTCGTCTGGTGTGGTGCTGAAGATGGTGCTCACAAAAGGAATCGAACCTTCGACCTCTTCCTTACCAAGGAAGTGCTCTACCGACTGAGCTATGTGAGCGAGTTTTGCATTATGGCATGAACTCGATAATATTCAAAGTTCACTCAATGGAGCGGGAGACGGGGATCGAACCCGCACCATCAGCTTGGAAGGCTGAGGTTCTACCATTGAACTACTCCCGCACCGGGAATGTGCCACAACGTGAAGCTGGTGGAGGGAGGTGGATTCGAACCACCGAAGGCGTAAGCCAGCAGATTTACAGTCTGCCCCCGTTGGCCGCTTGGGTATCCCTCCTTTTACCACCCCGTCCCGTGCCGCCGAAGCGTTGCGGTGTGTGGTGGTGAGCCCGCAATTCTGGAGATGAAGCGGGGGTCTGTCAACGCTTTTTTTCACTTTTTTTCACACGCGTCGCAAACCCCTTGATACGCAAGGGTCTGCTCAGGGCAGTGCGATTGTCTCGTCGGCAAAGATGGCCACGTGGGCAACGCCATCGGCCCCGATCCAGCCCCGGTACATGCCCTGGGTGTTGAATGGTGCTGCCGCTTTTCCATCTGCAGAGAGCACGATCGCCCCGCCGTCGCCGCCCATCTGCGGAATCGCGTCGTTGATCACGCCCTTGCCCGCCTGTTCCGGCGATTGACCGAGGTAGCGCATGCGCGCGCAGATCTCATGGGCTGCCGCGGTGCGGATGTAGTACTCGCCCCAACCGGTACCCGATACCGCACAACGCGCATCGGCCCAGGTGCCGGCACCGATGATCGGCGAATCGCCGACACGCCCATAGCGCTTGTTGGTCATGCCGCCGGTGGAAGTGCCCGCAGCAAGATGCCCCTGCGCATCCAGGGCCACCGCACCGACCGTGCCGAAGTGCTTGGCGGTTTCCAGGTCGGCATGCGCCTGCCCACTCGCTTCTTCCTTCAATGCACGCTGCAGCTGCTGCCAACGCTTGTCGGTGCGGAAGTAGGAGGGGTCGACCAGGGTCACGCCCTGTTCGGTGGCGAAAGCTTCGGCGCCCTGCCCCACCATCATCACGTGCCTGGACTTCTGCATCACCGTCTGCGCGAGGAGGATCGGGTTGCGCACGCGCTGCACGCCGGCCACTGCGCCGGCTGCCTGGGTGGCACCGTCCATCACCGCGGCGTCCAGTTCATTGCGGCCTTCGTGGGTGAACACCGCGCCCTTGCCCGCGTTGAAGGTCGGATCGTCCTCGAGCACGGTGATGGCCGCGGTGACCGCCGCCAATGCCGGACGCCCGGCTGCAAGTTCGGCATGGCCCTTCAGCAATGCAGCCTTCAGCGCAGCGCGCGCGGCCTGCTCTTCCGCCGGAGAGAGATCCTTGCGCTCCACGCCGGCACCGCCGTGGATGACCAGCAGCGGTGATGCAGCGGGTGCGGCCTGGGCCAGCAGTGGCAGGGACAACAGCGCGGACAACGCCAGGCGCAGTTTCATCGGGTACGTCTCCAGGGTAGTTCAGGGAATGGCTGTGCTGGTAGTGCCGGCCGCTGGCCGGCAACGCCTTGCCAATGATGCATCCAGGGGGGCCGGCCAGCGGCCGGCACTACCGGCGGACGACCTCAATCTCGCCGTCGTTGATGTCAGCCAAGGCCTCGTAAGCCGCGTCGGCCTGCAGGTCATCCAGGCGCATGCGACTGCCGCTGGCAACCACAGTCACCGGTACCGCATGGAAGCGCAGGGGTTCACCTTCCACCAGCCGATCGGCATCGCGTCCGGGGCTGACCACCCAGACTTTGCCTTCGCCGTCGGCACTGTAGACCTGGGCCTGGCCATCAGGCTCCACGCACAGGGCCGTGTCTTCGTCGACGCCGATACCGACCATGTCCGGGTCACCACTGTCATGCGCCGCGCGGGCCACGAACACGATCAGGCGACCGAGACGGTCGCGCTTGTCGAAGTGGGTGTCGGTGACCACCCGCTGCAGATAGGGCAACTGCAGGAAGCCGCGATCCAGGGTGACGGCCTCGCCCATCGGATCGGCCATGGCGCTGGCCGAATCGATGCTGCCGCCGTCCAGCGCGCCATAGGCGTAGCCGCCGAGGATGGCCAGCCCGGCGCTGGTGCCGGCAATCGGCTTGCCGGCGCGCACGTGCGCATTCAGTGCGCGATTGAGTGCGGTGCCCTTCCAGAAGCGGATGTAGCGGGACTGATCGCCGCCGGCGATGAAGATCGCATCGGCCGCAGCCACGACCCGCAGTACGGCCGGGTCATCGGCGCCGCGGCGGTTGTCGAACACCAGGGTCTGCACGGCGGTGGCGCCACCAATCTCCCGGTACAGACGGTCCTGCAACTCATCCGTGCCGGAGGCGCGCAGGATCAGCACACGGCCATTGCCGGCTTGGCGCAGCCACCACTGGAAGGCTTCAGGCACCCATTCGCCGCCACCCATCAGCATCATCGCGGGGGCTCGCGGCCCGGGCCGCGGCGCATCCAGATCGCCCACTTCGTAGTAGGCGAAGCCCGGGTCCATCAGTTCCTGTGCTGTCGCCGGCGATGACCAGCAGAGCGCCGACAGCAGCAGGGCGATGAGCGGGCCACGCAGCCCGTAGCGAAGGCGTCGCATCTTGATCTCCCTGAACAAAAACGACCTGCAACCGTTTTCACTCTTTGCCAGACATATCCCCAGTAGTCAAGGACATAAAAAAGGCGTTAAATGCGCGCGCCCATTGCTGAAATGTGAATGGGGGACAGGGCCCCTCCTCTGTGGGCCGGCATTACTTCCGAGAATTTCTCATGCGTAGACAGGCGATGGCGTGGTCGATCCAGCTGGCGTTGATGGGCGTTGCTGCTTCGGCGGCGGCACAGACTCCCGCTTCCTCTTCGGTACAACAGCTGGATGCGGTGCAGGTGACCGGCTCGCGCATCCCGCGCGCCCAGGTGGAAGGACCGGCGCCGATCACCGTCATCAACGCAGAGCAGATCCGCTCCAGCGGCTTCACCACTGTGCCGGACGTGCTGCGCGCGATGACCCAGAACGGCGGTGAGACGCAGAGCCAGCAGTCCTCGGGGGGTGCCGACTTCTCGCCGGGCGCGCAGCAGGTCGACCTGCGTGGGCTGGGCCCGAACCACACGCTGGTGCTGGTCAACGGCCGCCGCATCGCCGACTTCCCGATGCCGTTCAAGGGCCGCAGCAACTTCACCGATGTGTCCAACATTCCGCTGGGCATGATCGACCGCATTGAAGTGCTGACCGGCAGTGCGTCGGCCATCTACGGCTCGGATGCGATTGCCGGCGTGGTCAATTTCATCCTGAAGAAGAAGGCCGATGGCACCACCATCGACATGCGCATGGGCACCACTACCGAAGGCGGTGGTGAGTCGTTCGACATGAGCCTGGCCAGCGGCTTCAGCAGCGGCAACTTCAACGCGGTGTACAGCGTCGAACTGCAGTCGCAGACGCCGCTGTGGGCCTACGACCGCGACATCCAGGACTCGACCCAGGACGGCCCGACCGAAGGCGCGCGCATTGCCCGCCGCGCGTACCTGCGCACCGACTACAACGACGATTACCTGGATCCGGGTGCGGCGACCTGCGACGTGCTGGCGGGACAGAACAAGGGCAGCACCTACCGCGCGTTCCGTCCGAGGTATGGCTATTACTGCGGCAGCGACAGCTCTATCGCCTACGGCACCATCCTCAGCAAGCGCCGCGGCGCCAACGGCTATGCCTCGCTCAGCTACGACTTCGACAACGGCCAGCAGTGGTTCGCCGACGTGCAGCTGGGCTACCACACGATGTCGCTGATGCGCGATGTCACCAAGTGGGGCCGCATGGCCGCCGACGGCGATGAGTCGGGTTACTTCAACAATGAAGCGACCGGCGAGATCGAGTTCTGGCAGCGCCAGTTCTCGCCCGAGGAAATGGGCGGGCTGGACAATGCGACGGTGCGCAGCACGCAGAAGACCTTCAGCGTGACCACCGGCTTCAAGGGCAACCTGACCGGCAACTGGGACTACGAGGCGGCGCTGAGCCATTCGCAGTACCAGTCGCGGATCAGCTGGGCGCAGATCATCGCATCCAAGGCCAATGACCTGTTCCTGGGCCCGCAGCTGGGCGAGGACGATGACGGCTTCCCGATCTACAACGCCGATCCGTCGCGCCTGTACCGGCCGCTGACCCGTGCCGAGTACGATTCGATCGCCGCACGCACCACCTATACGCCGAAGTCGCGCACCGAGACGGCAGCGTTGACCCTGACCAATGGCGCGCTGTTCACCCTGCCCGGTGGCGATGCCGGCTTTGCCGCGACGGTGGAAGTGGGCCAGCAGGCCTACGCGCTCAACCCGGACCCGCTGGCGACCGGCTATTACTACTACAGCTGGAAGGATTCGGACGGCAAGGGGTCGCGCAACCGCTGGGCGACTGCCGCCGAGCTGCGCATGCCGCTGCATGAAACGGTCAACCTGAGCGTGGCCGGCCGTTACGACCAGTACCGCTATTCGGGCCACACCATCGGCAAGGCGACCTGGAGCGGCGGCCTGGAATGGCGCCCGATCGACACGCTGCTGGTGCGCGGCTCGTACGGCACCGCGTTCCGTGCGCCGGACCTGCACTATGTGTTCGCCGGCCCGGGCAACGACGAGACCAGCGCGGAAGATCTGTACAACTGCCGCGCCGACGCCGCCGATGATTGCGCCGATTACGAGCGCAACGTGATCCGCAGCCGCAGTGGCAACCGCGAGCTGGAACCGGAAACCAGCACCTCCTGGAGCGCGGGTTTCGTGTGGTCGCCGGCCGCCGGCCTGGACGTGTCAGCAGACTGGTTCAACATCGACATGCGCGACCAGGTTCAGGACATGGACGTGCGTACGATCCTGGCCAGCGAAGCGAACTGCCGGCTGGGCAGCGCCGACATCGGCTCGCCGACCTGCGTGGATGCCCTGGCCCGCATCACCCGCACCGCCGACGGCCGTCTGTACGGTGTGCACGTCAATCCGATCAACGTGGCGCGCGAGTCCACCTCTGGCATCGACGTCGGCCTGCGCTACCGCCTGCAGACCGGCATCGGCGACTTCATCTTCAATGGCACCCACACCTGGGTGAAGAAGCATGACTTCCAGCGCTATGCCGGCGATGTGACCGAAGACCAGTTCGCGATCAACAGCGGCTTCGATATTCCGCGCACCAAGACCAGCGTCAGCGTGACCTGGGAAAAGGACGCCTGGTCGGCCACCGTGTACGGCTCGCGCCTGGGCAAGCTGCCGACCTCGGACAGCTACGACCAGGTGTTCGACGAGGAAAGCGGCGACAGCCCGTGGATCAAGGCGACCTACCGCTACAACGCTTCGCTGCAGTACCGCTTCGACGATCACTCGCGGTTGTCGCTGTCGGTGGTCAATGTGTTCAACAAGATGCCGCCGAAGGACAAGACCTATACGGCGTACCCGTACTACGACGTGTCCTGGTTCGACAGCGTCGGCCGTACCATCAACCTGCAGTACACCCACAAGTTCGGCGGCAGCGCGCTGTAAGGACGCCCTGCTGGTGGCTCGCCACAGACCCCCGCTTCGGCGGGGGTCTTTTTTTGACCGCCTGCCGCTGCCCCAGCCTGAACGGTTCCCCGCCGGCGGCGGCCTCCACGGCGGGCGCGCCGCTTTTTAGGACATGGCTGATTCCGGGCGGGTGACCGTCCTCCCTAGGATCGGTGCATGTTCCGATTCCCTCGCCCTTCCCTGCCCCTGGTCGCACCGCCGACCACCGCCTCGGTGCTGCTGCGCTGGCTGACGGTGTGCGTGTTCCTGTGCCTGGCTGCCGCCACCGGCTTCTACCTGCTGACCGCGTTGACCGAAGATATCTCCAGCCACCGCCGCGACATGAATGCCGCCGCGTACAGGGCGCAGATCTACTTCGACCAGCGTGAGGCCCTGCTGCGCTATCTGGGCGATTCGGTGGTGGTGGGTGATCCGTCGGCGCCGTCCAGCGAGGGCGTACGCCAGCTGCCGTTGGACGGGCCGGGCGGAAAGCCGGGCCAGCGCCTGCTGCTGTCGCCGCGCGCAGAACACACGCTGCAGACCCTGCAGACCCATCTGCTGCTGGTCGACGCGCAGGGAACGCATTGGCTGGCCGGCGGTCAGGCCGACGTGGACATCGCCGGCCTGCCCACGCTGCACGTACTGCAGCAGCGCAGCGGCACGCCTGCCGGTACCGATCCGGTGTACTGGCTGCGCGCGGGCGACGCCGGGGTCGCCTTGGCACAACCGGTACAGGCCGGACCGCAGCCGGGCCAGTGGTTGATGCTGCTGCTGGACAGTGCGGCCGCCTCGGACATGATCGATGGCCAAGGCATCGGCGGCTACGCCCTGCTGGACCGCGACGGGCAGCCCGCCCTGTCGAGCCTGGCTCCGCGCCTGGACAGCGCAGGCTGGAAAGCACTGCAGCAGCGCCAGGACGACAGTTTCGGCGTGCTCTGGAGCACAGGCCTGCCACGCGGCGTGGCCTTGGTGAAGGGCGTAGGCAATGACGGCTGGCGGCTGGTCTATCACCTGCCTCCACGCCTGCTGCTCGGCGACATGGCGACCTCGCTGCTGATCAGCAGTGCGTTGCTGCTGCTGGCGGGCATCGCGCTGCGCCTGCTGCGGCATCGCGTCGACCGCCAGTTGATCCAGCCGGCCCTGCTGCAGCACCGGCGCCTGCTGGAAAGCCTGGATTTCAGTTCCACGGTGATCGACCTGGCGCCGGTCGGCATCTGTGTCCTGCGCCGCAGCGACCGCCAGCTGCTGCTGTCCAACCAGCTGCTGCGCGACTGGCTGGGCGAGGAAGGGACGGACAGCGATTGGCAGGCACCGTGGCGCGGGCACGCCGGCGAACGCGGTCGCGGGCTGGAGTTCACCGCACGCGACGGTCGCCAGCTGCAGGTACTGCATGCGGCCTGCCGTTACCAGGATGACGACGTGCTGCTGTGCGTGTTCCATGACATCTCACGCCATCGCCAGGCGCAGGCGGCGCTGTCCTCGGCGCGGCAGGCGGCCGACGCCGCCAACCAGGCCAAGAGCGCGTTCCTGGCGACCATGAGCCATGAGATCCGCACGCCGCTGTACGGGGTGCTTGGCACGCTGGAGCTGCTCGGGCGCACGCCCTTGGATGCGCGCCAGTCGCAGTACCTGCGCACCATCGAGAGTTCCTCGTCGGTGCTGTTGCAACTGATCAGCGACGTGCTGGACGTGTCCAAGATCGAATCGGGCCAGCTGAGCCTGGAGCCGGCATCGTTCTCGCCGCGCGAGCTGACCGAGAGCGTGCTGCGAAGCTTCGCCGCTGCGGCGACGCGCAAGGGCCTGCAGGTACTGGTCTGCACCGATCCCCGGTTGCCGACACGGGTGCTCGGTGATGCCGACCGGATCCGCCAGGTGCTCGGCAACCTGCTTAGCAATGCCATCAAGTTCACCGAGCATGGCCGGGTGGTGCTGCGCGTACGACTGGTGCAGCGCGAAGGCGAGTCGAGCGTGCTGGCCTGGCAGGTCACCGATACCGGTGTGGGCATTGCCACCGAGGAACAGGCACGCCTGTTCGAGCCCTTCCGTCAGGTCCGTGGCGCTGCCAGCGCGCAGGGCACCGGGCTGGGCCTGTCGATCAGCGACCGACTGGTGCGGTTGATGAGTGGCGAACTGCGCGTGGTCAGCGAACCGGGACTGGGCAGCAGTTTCACCGTGCGCCTTCCCTTGCCGGTGCTGGCCGCGACCGAGGATGGCCCCGCATTGCTGGCCGAACCGCCGGTGTACGTGCGAGGCCGCGATCGCGAGCTGGTCGACAGTGCCTGTGGCTGGCTGCGCCGCTGGGGTGCCAATGCGCAGCCCCTGCAGGGCGATCCTGCCCTGCTCGACCACGCCGGCGCGATCCTGATGGATGGCGAGGCGGAACAGCCGTTGGCCTGGCAGGGACCGCGGGTGTTGGCGTCGATCGATGGTGGCGACCAACCGGCACCTGCCGCCGATGGCGCGCTGCTGGTCACCCTGCATGGCATGTCCTCGATCGCCCTGGCGGTGGCACGCCAGCAGCGCCAATGCGCAACGTTGCCGACCGCAGCGCGCGATGTGCAGCCAGGCCCGCTGGGACTGCGGGTGTTGGCCGTGGAAGACAATCCCATCAACCGGGTGATCCTGGCCGAACAGCTGCAGGCCCTGGGCTGCGAGGTGGAGCTTGCGCAGGATGGTGTCGAGGCGTTGCAGCTGTGCCAGACCCATGACTTCGACCTGGTGGTCACCGACATCAACATGCCGCGCATGGACGGCCACACCCTGGCGCGCCGGCTGCGGGCGGAAGGCGTTCTGCTGCCGGTGATCGGCGCCACCGCCAACGCTACCGCCGAGGAGCGCGAGCGATGCCTGGCCAGTGGCATGCAGGGCTATCTGAGCAAACCCATCGACATCGCACGCCTGCGTCAGGCGCTTTCCGCCGTTCGCCAAGGAGATCCCGCATGACCCGCCGTGTCCTGATCCTGGAAGACCAGCCGTTCCAACGCGGCTATCTCGTCAATCTGTTCAGCGCGCGCGCCGGCGTGCAGGTCGACGCCTGCGAAGACGTCGATGCGGCTATCGCCCTGTGTGCCTGCCAGGCCTATGACCTGGTGGTGAGCGATCTGTTGATGCCCGGCCAGGATGGCATCCAGTTCATCCAGGCACTGGCCGCGCAGCCGCGTCCGCCGCGGCTTGCCGTGGTCAGCGCAGCCTCGCGGCGGATGATGAGTTCGGCACGGTTGATGGCTGAATCACTGGGCCTGGACGTGGTCGGGCTGTTGGCCAAGCCGGTCGCCGCCAGCGATGTGGATGCGCTGCTCGATGCACTGGCGCAGACCCGGCCAGCCGTGCGCACCAGCCCGGCTGCACTGACTCCCGAGCCGGACGCGGTGCAGCTGCGGCAGGCACTTGCCGACGGCAGCCTGACCGCCTGGTTCCAGCCGAAGAAGTCGTTGCAGTCCGGGCGCGTGGTTGCCGCCGAAGCACTGGTGCGCTGGCGCCATCCGCAGCTCGGAACACTGGCGCCTGGAAGCTTCCTGCCGGCACTGTGCCGTCATGGCCTGGAGGGCGAACTGCTGCGCGCGATGCTCACCGCCAGCATCCAGGCGCAGGCGCGCTGGCGCTCCCAGGGATTCCGCGTGCCGGTATCGATCAACCTGCCGCCGCATCTGCTGGAGCAGTCCGATCTTCCCGATGAGCTGCTGGCATTGACCCTGGCCGCCGGTGGCAACCCGGCTGACCTGTGCTTCGAACTGATGGAGAACAGCACCACCCGCCACGTCAGCGACTTCTATGCAGGTGCGTGCCGGTTGCGGATGAAGGGGTTCGGCCTGGCCCAGGACGACTTCGGCCAAGGCCTGAGCTCGGTGCACAACCTGGTCAACACCCCCTTCACCGAGGTCAAGATCGATCGTGCGCTGGTCAGCGGCTGCGCGCGTGATCCCGCCCTGCACCTGACCTTGACCACCGTGATCGCGCTGGCCAACCAGCTCGGCCTGACCATCGTTGCCGAAGGCGTGGAGAGCGATGCCGATCTGGCCGCGCTGCGCCAGCTCGGCTGCAACCAGGTGCAGGGCTTCCTGATTTCGCAGGCGCTGCCCTCGGACGACTTCACCCGACTGCTGGACGAAGATGCTCCGGATGAGGGCGCGCGCGGCAGCCGTGCAGCATCGCGCTGACAGTCGAGGCTGAAAGGCTTCACAATCCCATCAAGAGTCATTGACGATCCTCTCTGCGCGGCGGTACCGGCCGTGCCCCGGGCCCTTCGGGCCGCCATCGACCGCCTACTGCTCCGAGACCTGCCCATGCCGGCCGAGGCCGCTCCCGTACGCCGACTCGCCCGCCGCTCCCTGCGCGTACATGCCCTGCTGATTGGCGTGGTGGTGCTGGCAACCCTGCAGGCCGGCCTGCTGCTGTCCACCGGCAGCCAGCTGTTCAACGAAGAACAGAGCAAGATCCGCTATCACTTCCGTCGCCTGGACGGCACGCTGCAGGAACAGGACCGCTTCCTGCGGCAATGGCGCCTGCATGACGTGGGCAGTCGCGGGCAGCCAGTGGACGAATCTGCCTCGCGTGCGCCGCCCAGCCCCTTGTTCGCCGGTTTCGCCCGGATCGGTGCCGACAGCGGCGCTTCGGCACAGGCAGCGGACGAACTGGGCGACCGCTTCCTGCGTTTCTATGGCGCCTTCTGGTCGGCCTCCCGGTTTCCGCCTCCGCAATGCCTGCTGGTCGATGGCCAGGGCCGCCGTGGCCTGCTTGCGCCGATCCAGACAACGCGTGGTGATCCGGGCCAAAGCAGCCCGCATCACCTGCATCCGGCACTGGCCGCCATCCACCAGGTCCTGCGCGAACGTCCAGCGCTGCGCCGCGGCAGCGTGGTCTGGACACCGGTGGCCTGGCGCGAAGGCCAGACCCGGCTGCTTGCCATCGCGCACGCACCGCAGGATGCCCGCCTGTGGGGCGAGAACGAGGACGAGTCACTGGCCGCCGTGGCCTGCCTGCTGGATCCCGGCCGCGTCGATGACTACCGCCAGGTGATGGGTACGCCGGTGTTCGAACGGATGTCACTGTTCGATGGCAACGGCCGCCTGCTGCTCGGTGATGCCAGCGATGCCAGCCGCGCCGCTACGTCCTGGCGCGCGGGACTGGACGGCCTGCTGTTCCGCATGCGCAGCGAACACGGCTGGCTGGCGGTGTATCACGTGGGCTGGCAACAGGTGTTCCAGCACCCGCGCGGGCCCCTGCTGGGCAGCATGGTGGTGGCACTGCTGCTGGCCACCGGTGGCGTGCTGATCCTGCGTGCCTACCGGCGTTCGGTGATCGAACCACTGCGCCGCAACCATGCGCGGTTGCTGGAAAGCGAAGCCTTCAGCCGTACCATCCTCGACAACGCACCGATCGGATTGTGCCTGCTGCGTCGCACCGATGGCCGCGTGCTGCTGGACAACGCGCTGGCGCGTCAGTGGTTGGGGGAAGACCACGACGAGGGTGGCTGGCACGGGCCCTGGCGACGCAGCGTGCTCGCCGCCGGCGGCACCGCCACGGGCGACGGCCTGGCCTACACCACGCCGGACAACCGCCACCTGCTGATCACCGCCACGCCCGCGCGCTATCGCGGCGAACCCGCTGTGCTGTGCCTGTTCATCGACCTCAGCAGCCAGCACGAGGCCGAGCAGGTGCAGCAGCAGGCACGGCGTGCGGCCGACCAGGCCAACCGCGCCAAGAGCCAGTTCCTGGCCACCATGAGCCATGAGATACGCACCCCGCTGTACGGTGTGCTCGGCACGCTGGAACTGCTTGGCCTGACCCCGCTGGATGCGCGCCAGCAGGACTACCTGGACACGATCCAGCGCTCGTCATCGACATTGATGCAGCTGATCAGCGACATTCTGGATGTCAGCAAGGCCGAGGCCGACCAGCTGAGCCTGGAACCCGGCGCGTTCGATCCGGTGCGGTTGACCGAAGACGCACTGGACTCCTACGCCGCTGCCGCCGCACACAAGGGCCTTCAGTTCTACGCCTGCATCGACCCGGACGTGCCGGCTGCGGTCAACGGTGATGCCGCGCGCATCCGCCAGATCCTCAACAACCTGATCAGCAATGCGCTGAAGTTCACCGACAGCGGTCGGGTCGTGGTACGCCTGGGTGCACAGCACGTCGATGATCGCTGCTGGCTGCGCTGGCAGGTGGCCGATACCGGCATCGGCATCGCCAGCGAGCACCAGGCACATCTGTTCGAACCGTTCTTCCAGGCCAACCCGGGCACCGATGCCATGCGTGGCACCGGACTGGGCCTGGCGATCTGTGCACACCTGACCGCGATGATGGACGGCCACCTGCGGGTGGTCAGCGAAAGCGGCCTGGGCAGCAGTTTCTCGGTCGAACTGCCGCTGCCTGAGGCAGTACCCGATCCGCTGCAGGCGGCCTCACCGCAGTTGCCGGCAGGGCTACCGGTGCAGGTTCGCGGCAGCGTTCGCGAGCTTGCACAATCGATATGCGATCGGCTGCAGCAGCGTGGCGCACAGGCCAGCGTGCACCGCGACGATGCGCCGGCGCTTGCCGACCCTGGCACGGTGATGCTCGACCTTGTGCTGGACGAGGGTGTGCCTGCGTGGAGTGGACCGCAGGTGGTGGCCTGCCGCGAAGGCGGAATGCAGCCGCAACAGGTGCAGGGACATTGGCAGGTCGGCGTGCATCGCCTGGATGCGATCGTGATGGCGCTGGCGGCTGCGGCAGGGCGGGCACTGCCCGCCGAGGTCAACGGGCGTCTGCCCGCGACACGCAGGTTCGGTGGGCTGCAGGTACTGGTCGCCGAAGACAACCCGATCAACCAGGCGATCCTGCGTGACCAGCTGGAGCAGCTCGGCTGCCACGCTGTGGTCGCCAGCGACGGCAATGAGGCCCTGCGCTATTGGCCGCAGCGTCCTTTTGCCTTGGTGTTGACCGACCTCAACATGCCGGGACTGGACGGTTACGGTCTGGCCCGTGCATTGCGCGCGCGTGGGGTTGGCGTACCGATCCATGGCGCAACCGCCAACGCCGACCCGGCCGAACGGCAACGCTGCCACGAGGCAGGGATGCAGGGGGTGTTGGTCAAGCCGATCACCCTGGCAGCACTGCAGCGCCTGCTGACCCAGGTTGCGGCCGGGCCGCACAGCGAACCCAGCGACGACGATGCCGATGCTCCGCTGCAGGTTCCGGAAAAGATGCAGGCGTTGTTCGTGCAGACCATGCAGACCGACCTGGACAGCCTGCAGCGGGCGATCGGCGATGCCTCGCCCGAACGCGTGGCACAGGTGCTGCACCGCATCCGCGGCGCACTGGTGATCGTCGGCGCACCGGCACTGGTGGCACACGGCCAGCAGATCGAACAACAGATCGGCGACGGCGACACGCTGCCTGCACTGGCCGGGGCGCTCGACCACTTCCAACGGCGCCTGCAGCGGCTGCTGGAACCATTGACGCACATCGCCGCCCCCTCACCTTCCCGCAACCCGACACTGCCATGACCACCCGCATCCTCATCGCTGACGACCACCCGATCGTGCTTGCCGGCATCCGCGATGTCCTGGCCGGCGAACTGGACCTGGACGTGGTCGGCGAGGCCGCCGATCCGGCGACCCTGATCGAGCTGATGACGAGCACCCGGCCCCATGCGGTGATCACCGATTACAGCATGCCCGGTGGTGACAGCTTCGGCGATGGCATCAAGCTGATCTCCTTCCTTCGCCGCAGCTTCCCGGACACGCATGTACTGGTATTGACGATGGTCTCCAACCCTTCGCTGGTGGCAGCCATGTATGCCGCTGGCGCGGGCGGCGTGGTGCTCAAGAGCCACGGCCTGGGCAGCCTGGTGCAGGCGCTGCGCACGGTGCTGGCCGACCGCATCTATCGCCCGCCCGGACTGATGCCGGTTGCCGCGGCGGAACCGGCCGATGCCGCGGTGGTGCTGGCACGCCTTTCCCCACGGGAACTGGAAGTGATCCGCCTGTTCACCGGCGGCATGAGCGTGGGCGACATCGCCCGCCAACTGCAGCGCAGCGCGAAGACGGTCAGCACCCAGAAGATCAGCGCGATGCGCAAACTGGGCGTGGACAGCGACCAGGCGCTGATCGAGTACTGCCTGCAGGCCTCGTTGTTCGCCTGAGGCGTCCACAACGCTGAACCGTGCCCGGCCCATGCGCCGGGCACGAAGTGCTTTAGGAAACGCCTGATTCCATAGGACAGGGCTGATTTCTAGTCTGGATGCATCCCGCCACGGTGACGACGTCCCATCGTCATCGCGTTACCGGCGGGAGGGAAACCGGATGGCGCCTGCAGCGGCCATCGCACGCGGTTTCCACAGCGACGCGGCCCTGCCGCGCCAGATCGCGCAGCCGCGCTGCGCCCTGCCACAGGAATCCAACAGCATGAACGCCTCTCCCCCACGGCGCCGCCGTGCGCCCGCCTGCGCGCGCGTGGCGCGCCTTCCCTTGATTCCCAGCCTGCTGGCCAGCGCCTTGTGGGCCGCCCTGCCCGTGCATGCGGCCGAACTGCAGGGGCCGTTGAAGGTTACCGATGGTGGCAGCCTGCAGCTGGGGGCCGACGACACCCTGCAGCACAGTGCAGGCGGCTACGCGCTGGAGGCCAATGGTGTCGGCAGCAGCATTACGGTCAACGGCAGCTGGATCTCGAGCACCGGAGGAGGCAGCGGAATCCTTGCCAGCGCCGGTGGCAGCGTCCTGCTCGAGGGCGGCATCCTGCAGGTCGGCAGCGGCAGCGGCAGCACCACCGTCGGCTATGCGCTGAACGCCAGCGGTGCGGGCAGCGTGATCCGCGCCAACAACCTGGTCATCAATGCCTTCCGCAATGGCTCCGGCTACGGGACGGTCAATGCCACCGGTGGCGGCAAGGTGTGGTTGAACGGTGGCCGTGTCAGCAGCGGCGGGCACGCTCTGTACTCCACTGGGCGTGGCAGCGAACTGCACGTGACCGGTACGGAGATCAACAACGGTGCCAACAGCGCAGTGTACGCCGAGGGTGGCGCGCTGCTGTCGCTGGAATCGCTGAAGATGACCTTCGACGAAGCCAGCAGCGGCTACAGCGGCCGTCTGTCCTCCGGCGGCAGCGGCAGCGTGCTGTCGCTGCGCGACGTGGACGTGGTCAACGGCTACTTCGACATCGACAACGGTGGCACGCTGCAGATCGTGGGCGGCAGTGCCAGCAGCAGCGGCAGCAGCATCCGCCTGCTCGGCAACAGGGGCAACCGCGTGTACTCCACCGCCGATATCACCGGCGGCCGTTTCGAGACCGTCGGCGGCTACGGCGTCAACGTCAACAGCTGGGCCAAGCTGACCACCAACGGTGCCCACTTCACCGTGCGCGACGGCTATTCCGGCATCTGGTTGTCCGGCGCGGACTCGCTGGCCGACCTCACCGATACCACGCTCAGCACCTATGGCGACAACGGCTACGGCCATGGCGTGGACGTCTGGGGTGGTACTGCCACGATCACCGGCGGCAGCATCGATACCCACGGCGATGGTGTCTACGGCCTGCGTGCCTCGGGCAGCAATCCGCCGACGCCCTACTCGCGCATCCGCGCCAAGAACCTGGACATCACCACCCATGGCACCGGCGGTGGCGGCGTCTTCCTTGGCGGCAGCACGGCCGATGCGCAGCTGGACGGAGGCTCGATAACCACACTGGGTGCATCCTCGTTCGGCATCGTGCAGATGAACACGGCCAAGCTCACCGCCGACAACTTGAGCATCCATGCGCAGGGCACGAATTCGGGTGCCTATCGCTCCTACATCACCGTGTTCGGGCCGTACTGGGACCGTCTGGTGTTCAACAACAGCTCCCTGCAGACCCAGGACGGCCCCGCGCTGTGGCTGCAGGGCAGCAACCACGAGCTGACGCTCAACAACACCGATGTCATCGCGCGCCAGCAGGGCAACCTCGACGGTGGCCGCCTGCTGCGGGTGAGTGACACGGTGTTCACCGACGGAAGCTCGGTCGCCACTGCAGACATTCTGTTCACTGCCGACAACAGCCGCCTGACTGGCGACGTCGTGGTCGACAGCGCCACCGCCAACGTGCAGATGACGCTGCGCAACGGCACCGTGTTCAACGGCGCGCTGCGCAACGATTCGGGCTACCAGGTCGCGCAGCTGGCGATGGACGGCAGCAGCCAATGGAACGTGCGTTCCAGTTCCAGCGTCGGTTCGCTGGACCATGCCGGCACCATCGCCTTCGTCGCCCCCACCACCGACGACTTCAAGACCCTGACCGTCACCGGCGACTATGTCGGCAACGATGGCCACTGGCTTTTCAACCGCGCGCTGGGCGACGATGCCTCGCTGGGTGACCAGTTGGTGATCCAGGGCAACAGCAGTGGCACCGCCTCCGTCAGCGTGCGCAACGCAGGGGGCGCAGGCGCCCTGACCAGCGAAGGCATCCGCCTGATCAGCGTGGGCGGCCAGTCCGATGCGCAGTTCTCGCTGCAGGGACGCGCGGTGGCCGGCGCTTACGACTACTTCCTGTACAAGGGTGGCGTCTCCACGCCGAACGACGGCAACTGGTACCTGCGCTCGGAATACGTACCGCCGGTCGATCCGCCGGAACCGCCCGACCCGCCGGAGCCACCGATTGATCCGCCGATTGATCCGCCGATTGATCCGCCGACTCCGCCGATCGATCCGCCGGTGGTCCCGCCGGTCGATCCGCCGCTTCCGCCGACCCCGCCGCGCGTGGAGCGACCGGAGCCGGCGGTGTACATGGCCAACCAGAGCAGTGCGCTGGGCATGTTCCGGCACAGCCTGTACGACCGCAGCGGTGATCCTGCCGGTGCGACCGACGGTGGCAGCGACGCCATTGCATGGGCACAGGTGCGCGGCAGCGCGCCCGGCAGCCGCGGCCACCAGGTGGATGTGGACAGCGAACTCAACAGCGTACTGCTGGGCGTCGGTCGTCGCTTCGAAGCCAATGCCGGCGGCCAGCTGCAGGCAGGTGTGATGGCTGGCCAGGGCCGGGCACGCAATGACAGTCGCTCGCAGGTGACCGGTTACACCGCGCACGGTGTGGTCAACGGCACCAGCCTGGGCCTGTATACGACCTGGTTGCAGGACGCGCGGATGGAGCACGGTGCGTATGTGGACGGCTGGCTGCAGTACGGGCGTTTCCGCAACAGCGTGCAGGGCGAAGGGCTGCAGAAGGAGCACTATCGTTCGCACAGCTGGACCGGTTCGGCCGAGGCAGGCTATGTGCTGCCCGTGCAGCGCACGGCCCAGCGCGGTGTCTACCTGGAGCCACAGCTGCAGGTGATCCACAGCCGCTACGACGCCGACCGCGTGGTCGAGGCCAACGGCACGGTGGTTGAAGGACGCGACAAGGACAGCACCACCACGCGTGTGGGACTGCGCCTGTACACGCGTTCGCTGACGCAGCGCCAGGGGCAGGTACAGCCGTTCGTCGCGGTGAACTGGTGGTCCGGTGGCAACGACGCGACCATCGCCGTAGACGGAGAACGCCTGCGCCGGCAGTTGCCGCGTGACATCTACGAAGCCAAGGCCGGCGTGCAGGTGAATCTGTCGGGTGGCTGGCGCGGCTGGGGTGAGATCAGCCACCAGACCGGCGGCATGGGCTTCCGCGATACCAGCGGCCAGCTGGGCGTCTCTTACCGCTGGTAAGCGCTGCGACGGGTGATCCCAGCGAGGGGTCCGGCGATGCGTCGTCGGACCCCTTGTTGTTTTCCACACCACGCGTGGAAATCGATGGGGGTTGGATGTGGACAAGTGGCCATGAGCCACGCACGACAAGCGTTTTCAGCGCCGGTCATTTTTTGTCCAGCCTACCCAGAATGCGGGCAGGTGTGTGTTTTCCACACGACAGGTGGAAAGCGATGCGAACTTGATGTGGACAACCCGCCTTGAACATTACGCCGCAAGCGTTTCAAGGCGTGGCTGTTTTTTGTCCAGTGGCCTCATCGGTTTTCCACACGCCACGTGGAAAGCCGTGGGGGTTTGATGTGGACAAGTAGCCGCGAGCCATGCAGGCCAAGCGTTTCAACGCGTGGTGAATTTCTGTCCACTGCCACCCGCAGCAGTGGGCTGGCGCTTCCGCAGCGGAAACGTGCAATGCCACAGTCGTCGTGCGCCCGTTCTGACAGGCGCCCGATACAACAAGACCCCGCATTGCGGGGTCCTGTGGGCAATCACTGCGCTGCGTCGATCAGACGTTGAAGCGGAAATGCAGGATGTCACCTTCCTGCACGCGGTATTCCTTGCCCTCCAGGCGCAGGCGACCGGCTTCCTTCGCACCGGCTTCGCCCTTGTACTTGATGAAGTCGTCATACGCGATGGTTTCGGCGCGGATGAAGCCCTTCTCGAAGTCGGTGTGGATGACCGCGGCAGCCTGCGGCGCGGTGGCGCCCTTGCGCACCGTCCACGCGCGGACTTCCTTCACGCCAGCGGTGAAGTAGGTCTGCAGGCCGAGCAGGCTGTAAGCCGCGTTGATCACGCGGTTCAGGCCCGGCTCGCTCAGGCCGAGGTCGGCCAGGAAGGTATCGCGGTCTTCGTCGTCCAGCTGCGACAGCTCTTCTTCGATCGCCGCCGACACCGGCACCACCTGCGCGCCTTCTTCGGCGGCACGGGCTCGCACGGCGTCCAGGTGCGGATTGTTCTCGAAACCGTCTTCCAGCACGTTGGCGATGTACATCACCGGCTTCAGGGTCAGCAGGAACAGATCGCGCACCAGCGCCTTCTCTTCCTCGTCCAGGCCCGCCGAACGGCCGGCCTTGCCGTCAGCCAGCGCGGCCTGCAGCTTGGCCAGCACCGGCTTGCGTGCCGCTGCGTCCTTGTCGCCGCCCTTGGCCGCACGCTCGGCGCGGTTCAGTGCCTTCTCGACGCTGTCCAGGTCGGCCAGGGCCAGCTCGGTATCGATGGTGTCGATGTCCGAGATCGGGTCGACCTTGTTGTTGACGTGGATGACGTCAGCGTTCTCGAAGCAGCGCACCACATGGGTGATCGCATCCACTTCGCGGATGTGGGCCAGGAACTTGTTGCCCAGGCCTTCGCCACTGGCCGCACCGGCCACCAGGCCGGCGATGTCGACGAACTCCACCGCGGTCGGGATGACCTTCTGCGGGTTGATGATCGCCGCCAGCTCGTTCAGGCGCGGATCCGGCACCGGCACGATGCCGACGTTGGGCTCGATGGTGCAGAACGGGAAGTTCGCCGCGGCGATGCCCGCCTTGGTCAGCGCGTTGAACAGGGTCGACTTGCCGACGTTGGGCAGGCCGACGATGCCGCATTTGATACCCATGGGTGACAGCTCTCTGGGGTGAAAGTGATTGGTGAAACAGCGCACGCGCCGCTTGGCCAATCCATCTCGGTGTCGTCGATCAACATCTGTGCCAACCAAGGTTGGCACCTACCGGGGCCGGTTGGCACCCGTTGCCGGCCAGCGGCCGGCACTACCGGTTATTTCGGGGTGTGCAGACGCTTCATCGCTTCGCTGAAATCGCCCTGCACCGCCAACGGCAGCACGTCGATCGCATCGTCGATGGCGCGCGAGATCAGTACTTCATCGTCCTTGGAGGGACGTCCCAGCACCCAACCCACCACGCGATCCTTGTGGCCGGGATGGCCGATGCCCACGCGCAGGCGATGGAACTTGCCGTGGCCGAGCAACCGGATGGTGTCACGCAGGCCGTTCTGGCCACCGTGTCCACCGTCAAACTTCAAGCGCGCCACGCCGGGCGCCAGATCCAGTTCGTCGTGGGCCAGCAGGGTTTCCTCCGGCTCGATCTTCCAGAACCGCTGCGCGGCGGTGACCGACTTGCCGCTGAGGTTCATGAAGGTGGCCGGCTTGAGCAGCCACACGGTCTGTCCGGCAATGTCGACCTTGGCGGTCTCGCCAAACAACTTGCTGTCCACGTTCCATCGCGCACCGGCCTTTTCAGCCAGGGCCTCAACGAAATGAAACCCGGCATTGTGCCGGGTCCGGGCGTGCTCCGATCCGGGGTTGCCCAGACCGACGATCAGTCGCAATCCTGCCATCGTTCCATCCAGATACGGCGCCTGCCCCGAAGGACAGGCGCCGCGGGGTATTACTCGGCCGCTGCTTCTTCAGCGTCGGCAGCGTCCTGCTTGCCGTGCTTGGCAGTGACGATGGCGTCGTCGTGGTCCTTGCCCAGCGCCAGCGCCGGGATTTCCACGCCCTTCGGCAGCTTGATGTCCGACAGGTACACCACGTCGCCAGCCTTCAGCTCGCCCAGGTCGACTTCGATCGACTCCGGCAGGTCCTTCGGCAGGCAGCTGATGGCCACTTCCTTCAGTTCGTGGGTGACCACGACGTCGGCAGCCTTGCCAGCCGGCGAGGTGTCTTCGTTGATGAAGTGCAGCGGAACCGAAGCGGTCAGCTTCTCGTTCTCGTTCACGCGCAGGAAGTCCAGGTGCATGATCAGCTGCTTGAACGGATGGCGCTGCATGTCACGCAGCAGCACCTTCTGCACCTGGCCGTCCAGGTTCAGGTCCAGGATCGAGGCATAGAACCACTCGTTCTGCTGGGCCAGCCAGATTTCGTTGTGGTCCAGGCTGATGGCGACCGGTTCGGCGTTGCCGCCGTACACGATCGCCGGGATCACACCAGCGGTACGCAGGCGGCGGCTCGCACCCTTACGCTGCAGTTCACGCTTGGTGACCTTGATTTCATGGGTCTTCGACATTTTCGACTACTCGGTTGTTGCCTTGCCTTGCGGCTTGGCGGTTGAAGGCACTTCCGCGACCAGAAGTGCCCAGTGTGTCCCTGCCGTTGCCGGCGGGGACGAAAAAATCAATCGACGTACAGCGAGCTGACCGACTCGCCGAAGGCGATGCGGCGCATCGTTTCGGCCAGCATTTCCGCCACGCTCAGCTGGCGGATCTTGCTGCACACCCGCGCGGCGTCCTTCAGCGGGATGGTGTCGGTCACCACCAGCTCATCGAGCTGGGAATTGGTGATGTTGTCCACCGCCGGGCCCGACAGCACCGCGTGGGTGCAGTAGGCGGCGACCTTGAGCGCACCGCGCGCCTTCAGGGCAGCGGCAGCGGCGCACAGGGTGCCGGCGGTATCGACGATGTCATCGACCATCACGCAGGTCTTGCCTTCGACGTCACCGATGATGTTCATCACGGTGGAGACGTTGGCGCGCGGACGGCGCTTGTCGATGATCGCCAGGTCGGCGTCATCCAGGCGCTTGGCCACCGCACGGGCGCGGACCACGCCGCCCACGTCCGGCGACACGACGATCAGGTTCTCGGTGCCGTAGGCGCGCCAGATGTCGGCCAGCAGCAGCGGAGAGGCATACACGTTGTCGACCGGAATATCGAAGAAACCCTGGATCTGGTCGGCGTGCAGGTCGACGGTCAGCACACGATCAGCGCCGGCGGTGCTGAACATCTTCGCCGCCAGCTTGGCGGTGATCGGCACGCGCGAGGAACGCATGCGGCGATCCTGGCGCGAGTAGCCGAAGTACGGCACCACGGCGGTCACGCTGGCGACCGATGCGCGCTTGAGCGCGTCGATCAGCACCAGCAGTTCCATCAGGTTTTCCGCGCTCGGCGCCGAGGTCGGCTGGATCACGAACACGTCCTGCTTGCGGACGTTCTCTTCGATTTCCACCTGCACTTCACCATCGGAGAAGTGCGAGACCAGCGCCTTGCCCGGGCGCACTCCCAGTTCCTTGCAGATGTTCTGCGCCAGACGTTTGTTGGCGTTGCCGGAAAAGACCAGCAGGTTCGGGGACTCTTGCATCATGATTGTCTCGGGCGGGGACGAGTGGCGGGGATCCGGTAGCGGCAAGGACCACTTCGGCCCCTGCTGCTGACAACACCGCGACTGTTCCCACGTCCCGCGCAGGTGATGCGCTGGAAGGCGCGGACGCAGCCGCATTGGCAGGGGCGGGAGGATTCGAACCTCCGAATGCCAGGATCAAAACCTGGTGCCTTGGGCCTCTTGGCGACGCCCCTGCATTGATGAATCAGTGTTGCTCGAGTGCATCCAGCAGTGGCGAACGTGCAACGCCCGCAGCCACCCTTGCCCGCAACTCCTTCGACAACTTCGCTCGTCCCTGCTCGGCGGCAGCCTGCGAATCGAACTCGACGAAACAACCACTTCCCGAACCGGTCAGTCGTGCCGTGCCGATGTCGCTCAACGCAGCAAGCACCGCCTCGACGGCAGGCTCACGGCGGCGCAGCACCGGTTCGAACACGTTCCCGACCAGCGTGCCGGAAGCGAAGTCCTCTATTTTCGCCTGTGGACTGTCGCGCGTCAAATCCGGATCAGCGAACAGCAGGGGCGTGGGCACATGAACGCCCGGTTCGACCACCACATACCAGGCCTGCGGCAGGGTGATCGGCCGTAGCCGCTCACCCACCCCTTCTGCCCAGGCGTTGTGGCCACGCACGAACACAGGAACATCGGCGCCGAGGCGCAACCCCAGCGCCGCCAGCGCATTTTCGTCCAGGCCGGCATCCCAGAGGCGGTTCAACACCACCAGCACGGTGGCCGCATCGGACGAACCGCCGCCGAAACCGCCGCCCGCCGGAACGTGCTTTTCGACGATGATGTCGACACCTTTCTCGACATTCGTCACCTCTTTGAGCAGCCGCGCTGCGCGAACCGCCAGATCATCCGCCTCCGCGACACCGGCCAGGCCATCGCCCTGCCGCCGCACCTGGCCGTCTTCACGCAGGCGCAGGCCGATCCGGTCGCCCCAGTCGAGCAGGCGGAACACGGTCTGCAGCTCGTGGTAGCCGTCGGCACGGCGGCCGGTGATGTGCAGGAACAGGTTCAGCTTGGCCGGGGCCGGCCACCAGGACCAGCCCGCGTCATCCACCCGCGCGTTCATGGCGCGCCCTGGCCCCACTGGTCGACCAGCAGGCGCACCTTGGCGTCGCCATTGACCGCCTCGACCCTGCGCGGCAGGGCCGGCCGCCCGGCTTCGGCCGGGTACCAGTCCAGATACTGGATCACCCACCCCATCTGCTGCATGCGCCGCGGACGACCATCAGCATCACGCTCGATCTTTCCCGGCCCAGCGCTGTCGCCGGCGACCAGGCCGCGTACCCAGTCCGGCAGCTGGTTGACCGGGATGTCCCAGCCGGTGGCTTCCAGCAACAGGGCCTGCGCGTCTTCACCGTCTCGCGGACCACCGGCCAGTCCTTCCAGACGGCCGGCTTCATGATGGCTATCACCGCTCAACTTCCAGCTCTGGCGGGTCACCGGCGCGCTCAGTTCGACGACATAGCGTTGGCCTTCCTGTTTCCAGTCGATGCGGCCGCTGCCACCATCCTTGCCCTTGCTGACCGCCACCCGGCCCTGGAAATTCCACTCCGACGCCGATCGCAGCGCGTCCACGCGCGCGGCCTCGGCGGCGGTCGCTTCGGCCGAAACGGTGGTGACAACGGCTGGCGCCGGTGTTTTCTGCCGGCCAACGGTGGTACAGGCACTCAGGGCCAGGGTCACGGCCACCAGCAGGAGTGGCCGGATCGTGGAAACACTCATGGATTGAATTTCTCGCGGGCGCGCAGCAGCGCGCGGTTTTCAGGGTCGAGCCTGGCCGCTTCCTCGAAGAAGTGACGGGCTTCATCGTGCTTGCCCAGCACCCACAGCACCTCGCCCACGTGGGCGGCGATTTCCGGGTCCTTGGCCAGCGTCCAGGCGCGGCGCAGCTGCACCAGCGCGTCGGCGTTGCGCCCCAGCCGATACAGCACCCAGCCATAGCTGTCGACGATGGCGGCGTTGTCCGGCTCGGCCACGCGCGCGCGGTCGATCAGTTCGAGCGCTTCCTGGTAGCGACCGGTCCGGTCGGCCAAGGTGTAGCCCAGTGCGTTCAGTGCCGGCACGTTCTCCGGCTCGGTCACCAGGATCTTGCGCAGGTCGGCCTCGGCACGGGCGATGTCATCGCGGCGCTCCCAGGCCAGCGCACGGGCATACAACAGACCGTTCTCGTCCGGATACGCAGCCAGGCCACGGGCCAGTGCATCGATCTCGCCGGGAAGGTCGTCAGCGCGCTGGCGCAGCTCGGCTTCCAGCAGATACGCATCGCGCCGCACATCGTCATCCACCCCGGCATCGGACTGGATCGCATGCACTTCATCCAGCGCCAGCGACTGCCGGCCGGCCAGCCCCTGTGCATTGGCCGCGCGCAGGCGCGCTTCATTCAGTTCATCGCCGCCGGGCACGCTGTGATACCAGTTGACCGCCTCCGGGTAGCGCTTGAGGTACTCGGCGATCTTGCCCAGCAACAGGCGCTGCGCCGGGTCCGGCTTGGCCGCCTGCCGCGACAGTTCGTTGTACAGATTGGACAGCGCGGCCTTGTCGCCCTGCTTGGCCAGCAGCGACGCGCGCATACCCCACGTCTGCACATCCTGGGGACCGACCGCCAGCACGCGCTCGGCCGCTGCCGGCTGGCCAAGGCTGTCATAGGCGATGGCCACCGCATTGCGCAGTTCCGGATCCTGACGGGTCTTCGGTTCCACCCCACGCAGCAGCGACAGTGCCTGGTCGGTCTGCCCGGCCTGCTGCAGCTGGCTGGCGCGCAGCAAGGCGACGCGCGGCTCCTCGGGGAAGCGCTTGACCACCTCATCGATCATGCGCCGCGCCAGCTCGGGCTTTTCCATGCGCAACGCCAGGCGTCCAAACTCCTGCCAGGCCTCGATCTTCTGGGGAATGGCGTTGGCATCGACCAGGTCGCCCAGTACCTGGGCCGGCACGGCCGGATCGCGGCCACCGCCGATCAAGGCGCCCAGGGCGAACTTCCAGCCCTCATCCCCCGGGTCCTGCAACAAGGCCTGAAGCTCGCTGCGCGCGGCCTTCACATCGCCCTGGCGCATCGCCAGCGCACCGGCGGCGCTGCGCATCGCCAATGAGCGCGGCGCACGTTGCTGCCACAGGGCCAGGCCCTTGGCCGCAGCATCATCCTCGTTGGCCAGCATGGCGATGCGGGTCGCCCGCTCGGCCAGGCCGGCATCGCCGTCGGTCTGCTGGGCGGCCTGCAGGTACCAGCGCGCGGCCTCGGCCAGCTTGCCCGCCTGCAGGGCGAACTCGCCAGCCAGGACCGGTTCCAGCGCCAGTTCCTCAGTCACCGCAGGCCGTGCAGGCGCCTTGGCGGGCACCGCCGCCAGGGCCTGGGCACAGGCCAGAGACAGCAGCAGAACACTGGGGATGCGAATCAATGCGGGCATCGTCGGCATCGGGGCCTTAAAATGTCGTCCAATGGCTAGCAGCTTATCGCAAGCAACTGAACAATGACCCTGTGGGTGCTCGGACTGAATCACCAGACCGCACCGGTGGAACTGCGCGAACGCGCAGCCTTCGCCGGTGACGCGTTGCCGCGCGCGCTCGGTTCGCTGCGCGATACCCCGCAGATCGCCGAGGCGGTACTGCTGTCCACCTGCAACCGCACCGAGCTGTATGCCGTGGCCGAGTCCGCGCAGGCACTGGACCAGTGGCTGCGCGCCCAGGCTGGCGACCTGCACGGCTATCTGTACCAGCACGCCGATGCCGATGCCGTACGCCACCTGTTCCGGGTGGCGACGGGGCTGGATTCGATGGTGCTCGGTGAGCCGCAGATCCTGGGCCAGGTGAAGGATGCCTGGTCGACTGCGCGCGACCACGGCCTGCTCGGCCAGCGCCTGGACCGGCTGTTCCAGCAGACGTTCTCGGTGGCCAAGCGCGCGCGTACCGATACCCAGGTCGGCGCCAACCCTGTATCGGTGGCCTCGGCAGCGGTACGCCTGGCACAGAACGCATTTGCCCGCCTGGACGATTCCACCGTGCTGCTGGTCGGCGCCGGCGAGACCATCGAACTGGCAGCACGCCACCTCAGCGAAGGCAAGGTGCGGCGGCTGCTGATCGCCAACCGCACCCTCGCCCATGCGCAGGAACTGGCCAGCCGGCACGGCGGTGTGGCGCTGCCGCTGACCGAACTGGAGCGCCACCTGGCCGAGGCCGATGTGGTGTTCTCGGCCACCGCTGCACGTGAACCGGTGATCCACCGTGCCGCGGTGGCCAATGCCCTGCGCGCACGCCGGCACAAACCGATGCTGCTGTTCGACCTGGCCGTGCCGCGCGACATCGAAGCCGACGTTGCCAGTCTCAACGATGCGTTCCTGTACACGGTGGACGATCTCGAGCGTGCGGTGGAAGACAACCGCCGCAGCCGCCGCGAGGCGGCCGCCGAAGCGGAAACGATCATCGACCTGCAGGTTTCGCGCTTCGTCGAAACCCTGCAGGCCAGCGCCCACCAGGCACCGCTGCGGCAGCTGCGCGCCTTCGGCGAGGCCACCCGTGCCGAACTGCTGGAACGCGCGCGCCAGCAACTGGCCAACGGCAAGCCGGCCGACGAAGTGCTGGAACTGCTTGCCCACGGATTGACCAACCGCCTGCTGCACCCGCCGACCGCCGCCCTGCGTGCGGCCGCGCTCAGCGGCGATGCCGACCTGACCCGCGCCGCCGAGCGCCTGTTCCCGGCGACGCCGGGTTACCGCCACCCACCTGTGAGAACCGATGACGCCGACCCTGCGCCGTAAGTTGGAAGCGCTGGCCGAGCGCCGCGAAGAACTGGAACGTCTGCTCGCCGAACCGGAGGTGGTCGCCAACAACGCGCGCTTCCGCGATCTTTCGCGCGAGTTTTCCCAGCTCGAACCGATCGCCACCGCGCTGGCCGATGAAGCACGCGCCAAGGCCGACCTGACCGCGGCCGAGAGCATGCGTGCGGACCCGGACCTGCGCGAACTGGCCGACGAGGAAATCGCTGCCGCACAGGCCCGCCTGCAGGAACTGGAGCAGGAGCTGGCACTGCTGCTGGTGCCGCGCGACCCGCGCGATGAAGGCAACCTGTTCCTGGAAGTACGCGCTGGCACCGGTGGCGACGAGGCGGCAATCTTCGCTGGCGACCTGTTCCGCATGTACGCCCGTTACGCCGAGCGACAGGGCTGGAAGGTCGAGATCGAATCGGACAACCCCGGCGAACATGGCGGCTACAAGGAAGTGGTGGCACGCGTGGTCGGCCGTGGCGCGTTCTCGCGCCTGAAATTCGAATCGGGCACGCACCGCGTGCAGCGCGTGCCGGCCACCGAATCGCAGGGCCGCATCCACACCTCGGCGGCCACCGTGGCGATCATCCCGGAAGCCGACGAAGTCGATGAAATCGTCATCAACCCGGCTGACCTGAGGGTTGATACCTACCGCTCCTCCGGCGCCGGTGGCCAGCACGTCAACAAGACCGAATCGGCGATCCGCATCACCCACGTGCCCAGCGGCGTGGTGGTGGAATGCCAGACCGAGCGCAGCCAGCACGCCAACCGCGACAAGGCGATGAAACGCCTGAAGGCGCAGCTGCTCGATGCCGAACGCCAGCGCCACGACGCGGCGCAGGCGGAATCACGGCGCCTGCAGGTCGGCAGCGGCGACCGCAGCCAGCGCATCCGCACCTACAACTTCCCGCAGGGCCGGATCACCGACCACCGCGTGGAAGGGCTGACCCTGTACGACCTGCCCAACGTACTGGCCGGCGACCTGGATCCGCTGCTGCAGCGACTGAGCCACGAGCACCAGGTCGACGCCCTGGCCCAGCTTTCGGCGGGTTGACCAGCATGTCGGCCTGGCAGCAGCGGCAGCAATTGCAGCAGGCGATCACGCGCCAGCCCGGCGACTTTGTCGCCTGGGTGATGCTGGCCGACCTGGAACTGGAAGCCGGCGACATTGCGGCCGGCGAGCAGGCCGCGCGACGCGCGCTGCAGCTGCGGCCCAATCATCCTGAAGCACTTGCCCGGCTGGGCCGGGTAGCGTGGATGGCAGGAGCGCATGCCGACGCCGCCAAGCTGTTGGGCCAGGCCTCGGCGCTGGCACCGGAGCACCCGGGCATCGCGTTGTGGCTGGGGCACGCGCTGGAAGATGCCAACGATGCCGAAGGTGCATCAGCAGCCTATCGCCGCGCACATGCACTGATGCCCGATGAACCCTATATCGCCGCACAGCGCCTCGCCTGGCAGCGTCGCCTGTGCGATTGGCAGGACGTGGATGCGCTGGCCGATCAGGTGCGCGGTGCACTGGTGTCCGGCCAGGGCGTAGTGGAACCCTTCGCGTTTCTCAGCGAAGACGCCAGCGCGGCCGAACAGCTGGCCTGCGCGCGTGCACGCGCCGCCGCGGTGGCGGCATCGGTGCGGCCACTGCCGCCGGCGAAGCTGCGCGAACGAGGCCCAATTCGCGTGGGTTTCCTTTCCAACGGCTTCGGCGCCCATCCCACCGGATTGCTGACGGTGGCGCTGCTGGAGCACATGAGCCAGGACCCGGCCCTGCAACTGCATCTGTTCGCACTCAACGCGGACGATGGCAGCCGCATCCGCCAACGCCTGCAGGCCGCCACGCGGTTGCATGACATGGCCGGGTTGCGCCATGCCGATACGGCCGCGCGCATCCGTGCACAGGGCATCGACCTGCTGTTCGACCTGCGCGGCTGGGGTGGTGGCGGCACGCCGGAAGTACTGGCGATGCGCCCTGCCCCGCTGCAGCTCAACTGGCTGGCCTACCCCGGCACCTCCGGTGCATCGTGGCTGGATGCAGTGATCGCTGACGACTTCACGCTGCCGTCCTCGCTGGAACCGCACTACAGCGAACGCGTGCTGCGCCTGCCGCGCGCGTTCCAGCCCTCGGACAACACCCGCACGCTGGAGCCGGCACCGGACCGCGTGGCGTGCGGGCTGCCCGCGCAGGGCACGGTGTTCTGCTGCTTCAACAACAGTTACAAACTCAACCCGCGCAGCACGGGCCGTGCGTTCGCGGTGCTGCAGGCAGTACCTGGCAGCGTGCTGTGGCTGCTGTCCGGCCCCGGCCAGGCCGATGCACGGCTGCGTTCAGCCGCGAAGGCTGCAGGACTGGATCCGGCGCGCCTGGTGTTCATGGCCAAGCTGCCGCATCCGCAGTATCTGGCCCGCTATCAGCTGGCCGACCTGTTCCTGGATACGAACCCGTACAACGCGCACACTACTGCGTCGGATTCCCTGTGGGCCGGCTGTCCGGTGCTGACCTGCCCCGGCGCCACCTTCGCCGCGCGCGTGGCCGGCAGCCTCAACCATCAGCTGGGCCTGGAGCACATGAACGTCGCCGACGACGCGTCGTTCGTCGCCACCGCCAGCGCACTCGGCAACGACCCGGCCGCCTTGGCCGCAGTGCGCGCCGAACTGGCGCAGGCACGCGAACGCAGCGGCCTGTTCGACATGGCGGCTTTCGCGCGCGATCTGTCCGCACTGCTGCAGCAGCTGGCCCGCGAGCAGGGCTGGCAGGGCCTCGACACGCCCTGACATCGCCCTAGGCTACGCTCGGGCCTCCTTCCCGCGTGGTATGACGATGGCCAAGCTCAAGCGCAAGGAATACGACGAACTGCTGCAGCCGCTGCAGCTGGAACTAGCTGCGATGGCGCGCTGGGTGCAGCACAGCGGGCAACGCCTGCTGGTGCTGTTCGAAGGACGCGATACCGCCGGCAAGGGTGGCGCGATCCAGACCATCAGCGAGCACCTCAACCCACGCCAATGCAGGGTGGTGGCGCTGCCCAAACCCACCGACCGCGAAGCCACGCAATGGTATTTCCAGCGCTACGCCACGCATCTGCCGGCCGCCGGCGAGATCGTGCTGATGGACCGCAGCTGGTACAACCGCGCGGGCGTGGAACGGGTGATGGGCTACTGCAGCGAGACCGAATACCAGCAGTTCCTGCATCAGGCACCGGTGTTCGAACAACTACTGGTGGATGACGGCATCCTGCTGTTCAAGTACTGGCTGTGCGTGGACCAGGAGCAGCAGGAGAAGCGTTTCGCCGAACGCCATCTTGATCCGTTGAAGGGGTGGAAGCTGTCGCCGGTGGATCTGAAGTCGCGCAGCAAGTACAGCGCGTACACCGAAGCGCGCGAGGCGATGCTGCGCGCGACCCATCGCGACGGTGCGCCGTGGACGCTGGTGGATTTCAACGACCAACGCCTGGGTCGCCTGACCCTGGCCCGCAACCTGCTGGACCGATTGCCGGACACGCGGGTGGATGCGCCGCTGCCCGAGCTGCCGAAGCTGAAGGGCAAGCTGCATCGCGAGCACTACGACGTGCTGAAGCCGATCGAGGATTTTCCGGTCGAAGAATAGGGTGGGTCGGCAGGGCCTGCGGCACTGCACCTGCAGAGGCAACGTCAACGTCAAAAGCGGGCCTTCTGTGAGTTGGCGGGGCGGTGCCGGATTGCGGGGACGCCGTGAACCCGTCCATGGGGGCTTGGCAGCCGCATCCATGCGGCTGACACCCCGCAATCCGACACCGCCCCATCTTCGACAGATTTCCGGTGGCTGATGGATTCACGCCATGCGTGAATGTATGTCCATCGAAATCGAATATTTCGACAATTGAACGAAGAGCATCCACGCATGGCGTGGATGTACGTGTCGACCAAGGTCGACACCCACCAAGAGCAGGCCATGTCATTCCGGCAGGTCGCCAGAAACTGTCGAAGGCGGGGTGGGTCCGGTTGCGGGGGCGTGAGCGCCATGGGCCCGAGGCATGCCTCGGGCGGGTTGGGCAGGACGCCCAACCCCGGTCTTGCCGTGTGCGCAGGACAGCGCACACGAGCAAGGCGCGACCGAGCCTACAGGGACGTATTTACGGCGTCCCCCGCAACCGGACCCACCCCGCCATCCCTCAGGAAACCCGCTTTGGCTTCGGCTTTGGCTGTTGCTGTCGAGGTTGCCGGCCAGCGGCCGGCACTACCGCTTCGGTGGGTGCAGGGCGCAGCCCTGCCCCTCCCCTTATTTGGCAGCAGCGATCTGCTGTTCGATGTCGGCGGCAGTGACCGGGCCCAGGAAGCTGTGGGCCAGCTTGCCCTGCGGGTCGATCAGATGGGTCAGCGGCAGGCCACGCGGGGTGGCGAAGTCGGCCGGTGGGTCGAACGGATCGACGATCACGATCGGATAGGTCACCGGATGCTTGGTCAGGAACGACTGCATCTCCGGCACCTCGATGTCCTCGTAGGCCAGGCCCACCACTTCGATGTTGCTGCGCATGGCATGCAACGCCGACAGCTCGGGCATTTCCTTGCGGCAGGGCGCGCACCAGGTCGCCCAGAAATTCACCACCACCCACTTGCCACGATGCGCGGCCAGGTCGTAATCGCTGCCATCGACCGCCTTCATCTTCAGCGTCGGGAACTCGGCAGTGACACGCTCGGCGGGCGTGTCCTCCACCGGCGCCGGCGCGGCAGGGGTCGGTGCCTGTGCCGGCGGCTGGCTGCTGGCCGGGGTCGGCTCCTGTGCGGGTTTGCAGGCGGCCAAGGCCAGCAGCGCAGCCAGCAGCAACGGGGTCTTGCAGGTCATGGGGCGTCTCCAGAATCAGGGTAGATGTCGCTGACGCGACGCTTGAGGCGCTCACGCAGCGGCAGGCGCAGTTCATCCAGCGCGGCCAAGGCGGCCCGGCCGAGGCTGTCATCGCGGTAAGGCAGGTGTTGTTCGGCCACCGGAATGCGCAGCTGCGTGCATTCGTACAGATCGCCCAGGCTGACCTGGTCCAGATCGCGGGCCAGCAGCCATTCGCCGCGCTCATCGCGGCGCAGCAGGCCGATGCCCTCCAGGTGGCAGGCCAGGTCCTGCAGCAGCGAGTCGGTCAGCATCGGTTCCAGCCGCAGGATCTCGTCGTCGGCCAGGCCCCTGCCCTTGGCGCGTGCGTGCTGGAAGCGCCCGAGCAGGCGCAGCAGGCCATAGAACTCGTAGCCCTGCGGCAGGCGCAGTTCCACCGGCTGGTAGCGGAAGGCCGCCATCGACGACGCCAGTGATGCACCCAGCAGCACGGCCACCCAGCACAGGTAGATCCACAACAGCAGGATCGGCACGAAGGCCACCGTGCCATACAGCTTCTGGTAGGACTGGAAGCTGCCCAGGTAGGCGCCGATGCCCCACTTCACCAGCTCCAGGATCACCGCGGCGAGAATCGCACCCGGAACCGCGTGGCGCCATTTCACGGTGTGATGTGGCACCACCCGGAACATCAGGGTGATGCAGACGAATTCGATCAGGATCGGCGCCAGCCGCAAGGCGAGATCGGCCAGCCAGCGTCCCTCCTGCGTGCCGAACAACGGCATCGCGAACACCCGCGCAGACACCGCCAGCGACGCAGCGGCGAGCATCGCGCCGAGCGTCAGCACCGTCCAGTAGACCAAGAAGCGGGTCAGCCGCGGCCGACTGCTGCCGACGCGCCAGATCTGGTTGAAGGTCTCTTCAACACTGTTGAGGGTGATCAGCAGCGAGATGACCAGGGCGATGAAGCCAGCGGCAGTGAGCTGGCCCGCGCTGGCCGAGAACTGCCGCAGGTAGCCTTCGGCGGCGCGCGCGGCATTGGGCACGAAGTTGGAGAAGACGTAGTCACTGAGCTGGTCGCTCCAGCGATCGAACACCGGGAAGGCCGAGAGCACGCCGAATACCACGATCGCCAGCGGCACCAGCGCGAACACCGTGGTGTAGGCCAGCGCGGCGGCAGCCTGGAACAGGCGGTCGTCGAGGAAGCGGCGCCACAGGAAGCGGCCGAAGCTGGCGGCGCGTGCGCGATCCCGCGCGCGCTCCATCCACAAATTGAGCGTATCCAAAGGTTCCATCGGCGCAAGGGTACCCGATGCGGAATCGATGCAGGATAGCCATACTGGCGTCCACACGATGAGGAGAGCTGGGCGCGATGGGCGAAATCCTGGTGCTGTACTACAGCCGCGGCGGTTCGGTGGCACGGCTGGCGCGCCAGATCGCGCGGGGCATCGGCGAGGTGCCGGGCATGGCTGCGCGGCTGCGCACGGTGCCGCCGGTGGCTGCCGTCACCCAGACTGCACAACCTCCGGTGCCGGACGATGGCGCGCCCTATGTAAGCGTGCAGGACCTGGTGGAGTGCCAGGGACTGCTGCTGGGCAGCCCTACCCGTTTCGGCAACATGGCCGCGCCGGTCAAGCATTTCCTTGACGGCCTCGGCGCCGAATGGGTGAACGGCACGCTGGCAGGCAAGCCGGCCGGGGTGTTCACGTCCACTGCGTCGATGCATGGCGGCCAGGAGTCGACCCTGCTGTCGATGCAGGTACCGCTGCTGCACCACGGCTGCCTGATCGTCGGCATTCCGTTCACCGAGCCGGCGCTGAGCCACACCACCAGTGGCGGCACGCCGTATGGCGCCAGCCACGTGGCCGGCGCCGCCGACGACCCGCAACCCACCGACGATGAGGCGGTACTGGCGCGGGCGCTGGGCCGGCGCGTGGCCGACATCGCGCAGCGGCTGGCGCGATGAGCACCGCGCCGCGCACCGTGCTGCTGCTGGCCCTGATGGGGCTGGCGGCGCTGTTTGCCGGCTGGTTCATCAACGACAGGCACTGGCTGGCCACCCAGCTGGTGTTCACTGCGCCGCCGCTGGCGCTGGCCATCGCCCTGCGGCTGGGCTGGCGCAAGGCCGGGTTCTGGGCGGCGGTGCTGGCCCTGGGCTGGTTCAGCCACGGCGTGATGAGCGCCTGGAGCCATCCCGAGACCCGCTGGCTGGCACTGATCGAAATCGTGCTGGCGCTGCTGGTGATCTTTTCGGCCAGCCTGCCCGGCCTGCGCGCCCGTTTCGGGCGGCGGCGCTGACGCTGCGCCCGGTGGGCCGTATCATCTGCGTTCCCGGCCCCGCGCCGCTGTACCTGCCTTGGTTTCGCGCATGCACATGATGGAAGAGCTCCTGGTCGTCACCACCGGTGGCACGATCGACAAGATCTATTTCGACGACAAGTCGGACTACCAGATCGGCGACCCGCAGATCGGCATGATCCTGCGCGAACTGGGGGTCACGTTCCGTTTCAACGTGATTCCGATCCTGCGCAAGGATTCGCTGCACATCAACGACGACGATCGTGAGCTGATCCGCGCGACGATCGCCGCGCAGCCCACCCGCCACGTGCTGGTGACCCACGGCACCGATTCGATGGTGCAGACCGGCAAGGTGCTGGCGACGATCCCGGACAAGACCATCGTGATGACCGGTGCGCTGAGCCCGGCACGGTTCCGTGGTTCGGATGCGGAGTTCAACATCGGCTGTGCGATCGGTGCGGTGCAGTCGCTGCCGGCGGGAGTGTTCATCGCAATGAACGGCCGGATCTTCGATCCGAAGCATGTGCGCAAGAACGTGGCGGCGAACCGGTTCGAGTCGGTTTGAGGGATTGAGGCGCGCTGTCGCGCGTCGGCGTTTCGGTTGCTGTAGTGGTGAGAGGCTCAGGCTCCCATCGCAGGACACGCCGTAAACCCATCCATGGGGGCTCGATGGCGCCATCCATGGCGCCAACGGTCCTGCGATGGGAGCCTGAGCCTCTCCAGACAGTTGCCGGTGCGCGGCCAGCAGGGTCAAGAGCAGAGCAAGAGAAAATGCACTGCTGCACATTGCTTTCTCCGCTTCGCCGCCCCTAAAAAAACGCCCCGGCCGAGGCCGGGGCGTGCCCATGGAGAGGGGCTTGGGCTCAGTACTGGGCGTTGACGGTCACGCCCGAGAAAGTGCTGTACGCCTTCACCCGCACGTACCAGGTACCGGCGGTGGGGCTGTTGACGGTGCAGGTCTCGTTGTTGCCGCTCAGGTACGGGCGGCAGGTGTAGACGGTGTCGGTCGGGGCACTGCCCTGGCGCAGGTACAGGTCGGCATCACCGCTGCCGCCGCTGATCGCCACGCGCAGCTGCGTGCTGCCAGCCGGGACGTTGACGGTATAGCTGAGCGATGCGCCGCTGGCTGCGCCGAGGCCGGTAACCGGCACGTTGTTCTGCAGCACGGTGCCACCCGGGTTGGGCGTGGTGCCGTTGATCGCGGCAGTCACCGCGGCATCGGCGTCGATGATGCCGGCGCCGCAACCACCCGAGCACGCACCCGGCAGCGGACGCGCGGTGCTCTTGATGATGCTTTCCACCTGCGCCGGGCTGAGCGGGCTCGGTGCCACCGACTGCATCAGTGCAACCACGCCCGCCACGTGCGGCGCCGCCATCGAGGTGCCGTTGTAGGACGCGTAACTGGCGCTGCCCGGGGTGGTGGTGCCGCTGTTGAGGGTGGACAGGATGCTCTGGCCCGGTGCGGAGATATCGATGCCGGTGCCGTAGTTGGAGAAGCTGGCACGTGCGCCTGCCGAGGTGGTCGCCGCCACCGCGATCACGTTCGGGCAGTTCGCCGGTACCGACGAGGATACGTTGGTGTTGCTGTTGCCGGCAGCGACCACCACGGTGGTGCCACGGCCGACCGCGCCGTTGATGGCGTTCTGGTAGGTGGTCGAGCAGCTGCCGCCGCCACCGAGCGAGAGGTTGATGACCTCGGCCGGATTGGCGTTGGCCGGCACACCGCTGACCGTGCCACCGGAGGCCCAGACGATCGCGTCGGCGATGTCGGAGGTGTAGCCGCCGCACTTGCCGAGCACGCGCACCGGCACGACCTTGGCGTTGAAGGCGGTACCGGCCACGCCGGTGCTGTTGTTGGTCACAGCAGCGACCGTGCCGGCCACGTGGGTGCCATGCCAGCTGGAGTTCGAGCCCGGATAACCGGCCTGGCACTCGTTGTCGCCGTACCAGTCACCCTCGTCGTTGGGATTGCTGTCACGACCACCACCATCGCGCGCCATCGCCGCGTCGCTGATGAAGTCATAGCCGGGCAGGATGTTGGCGTTGAGGTCGGCATGGTTGGTGATGCCGGTATCGATCACGGCCACGACCACGCCGGTGCCGGTGGCCTTGTCCCAGGCCGGACGCACGTTGATCGAGGCGTTGGACGTACCGAAGCCCCATTGCTCGCTGAAACGGGTGTCGTTGGGGGTCAGCGTCGCGCGCATGATCTGGTCGACTTCGACGTATTCGACGTTCGGGTCGGCGGCCAGCTTGCGCATCAGCAGCTCGGATTCGGCCTGGTCCAGCGCACGGTCGGTCCTGACCACGGTGGAGCCGACCGCAAGCCTGCGGACCTGCTGCAGGCCCAGCGCGCGGCCCTGGCTGCTGGCGATGCCGGCAGCGGCCGTCTTCAGCGAAGAGGCCAGCGCGGTGGTGTTGGCCACCGGCGCACTGCCGTCGCGGAACTTGACGATGAAGCGCTGGTGGGTCTGCGCGGACTGCAGGCCGCTGAGCTGGACATCACCGGCCAGCGCAGGCGTGGCCAGCAGCAGCGATGACAGGACGGACGCACCAAGGACCACCCACACACGACGCACACGCGGTTGCGTTACCTGGGACATCGGATTTCCCTTCTAATGGTAGGAATGCCGGAATCGGCAGAAGCACCGGCCTGAACCGTGGGCTGGCTTGCGATGGCGAGGTTCGGGTCCGGCGAGCCAGCGGATTCCCCTGCCCATCCGCTGTGTTGATGACGCTAGTGGCTCAAGCCGGACACCACAAGATTTTCAGCGTCTTTTCAGCAAGATGAAATGTTGGATCTGAGACTTTCCGGGTCGAGGGTTTGTGAAGGTGAAGGAACTTTCGCGTCAGCTGCACGTACCTGACTGCGGAATGTCCTGTCTCACCATGTCTTTGCCGACATCGGCGGGTGTGATTTGCAAGGCATGGCGCGCGCCTCCCCAAACGCAGAAAGCCCGTCACGAGGACGGGCTTTCCAGGAAGGCAGCCGGGCATGGCCCGGCTCCGATATTCAGCGCAGGCGATCAGCCCAGCTTGACCAGCCAGCCGTGGCGGTCCGGCAGGCGACCGTACTGGATGTCGGTCAGCTCCTTGCGCAGCGACATGGTCACTTCACCGGCCGGCGCGTTGATGTCGCCCACCGAGAAGCCCTCGCCCTTGAGCTGGCCGATCGGGGTGACCACCGCAGCGGTACCACAGGCGAACACTTCGGCGATCTCGCCGGAGGTCACGCCCTGCTTCCACTCATCGATGGTGACCTTGCGCTCTTCGACCTTCATGCCGCGGTCGCGGGCCAGCTGCAGGATGCTCTCGCGGGTGATGCCCTCGAGGATGCTGCCGGACAGTTCCGGCGTGACCAGGGTGCCGTCCTTGTAGACCAGGAACACGTTCATGCCGCCCAGTTCTTCCAGGTACTTGCCTTCGACCGGGTCCAGGAACAGCACCTGCGAGCAACCCTGCGCCTGCGCCTTCTGCTGCGGCAGCAGCGAGGCGGCGTAGTTGCCACCGCACTTGGCCGCACCGGTGCCACCCTTGGCCGCACGCGCGTACTCGGTGGACAGCCAGATCGACACCGGGGCGACGCCCTTGGCGAAGTACGGGCCGGCCGGGCTGGCGATCACGTAGTAGCCGGCCTTGTGCGCGCCGCGCACGCCAAGGAACGCTTCATCGCCGATCATGAACGGACGGAAATACAAGCTCGACTCATCGGCCGACGGCACCCAGGCGCTGTCGACGGCGATCATCTGCTTCAGCGATTCGACGAAGATCTCCACCGGCAGTTCCGGCAACGCCAGGCGCTGCGCCGAACGCTGCAGGCGACGGCCATTGGCATCGGGGCGGAAGGTCCAGATCGAACCATCGGCATGGCGGTAGGCCTTGATGCCCTCGAAGATCTCCTGGCCGTAGTGCAGCACGGCCGCGGCCGGGTCCAGCTGCAGCGGACCATAGGCGCGCACGCTGGCGTTGTGCCAGCCGGCATCCTTGTCCCAGCGCACTTCCACCATGTGGTCGGTGAAGTGCAGGCCGAAGCCCGGCTTCTCCAGGATCTGGGCGCGCTCTTCAGCGCTGCGCGGGTGGTCCGAACGGGTGACGGCGAAGCTGGGAATGGACTGGGACACCGGAGATTTCCTGTTCTGGTTGCGGGTAATGCCGGGCCCGCGTCACTGCGGGCCGTGGGTCAAAGCATGCCGGTTTCGAGGCGCGCGGCCTCGGACATCATGTGCTGGTTCCACGGCGGATCGAAGACCAGCTCGACGTCGGCCTCGGCCACCGTCGGGATCATTTCAAGCTTGCTGCGCACGTCGTCGACCAGGATGTCGCCCATGCCGCACGCAGGCGCGGTCAGGGTCATCTTCACGTCGATCTCGCGCTGTCCTTCGTCCAAGTGCTTGATCTCCACCTCGTAGACCAGGCCCAGTTCGACGATGTTCACCGGAATTTCGGGGTCGAAACAGGTGCGGAGCTGCTGCCAGACCAGTTGTTCGACCTGCTCGTCGCTGGCATCGTCGGGCAGTTCCAGCGGTGCCGGCGCTTCCTTGCCGATGGCATCGCCATCCTTGCCGGCGATGCGGAACAGATTGCCCTCGACGAACACCGAATAACTGCCACCCAGCGCCTGGGTGATGTACCCATAGCTGCCGGCGGGCAGGGTCACGGTGTCGCCCTGCGGGACCATCACGGCCTCGCAATCGCGTTCGAAGTGGACAGGTTCGCTGCTACGGGAATACATGGGGACCGATATGGGGCTGCGGCATAAGCCACGCAAGCGGCCATTCTAGCGTAGGCGCCCCGCCCTCGCCGGTGCACTGCGGCAAACCACAGTATCCTGTGGGCGACCTTCAGGAGCTTCGATGTCCTCCAATGCCGCACGCGCCAGGACCGTTACCTGGCTCTGGCCCTTCATGTTGTTGCTGGCGCTGGCCACCGCCCCCCTCGCCTGGATGCTGATCGCCCTGTTCACCGGCCGTCCCGTCGGCTGGATGGCGGTACTGACCGCCCTGGAACTGGTGTTCATGCTGCGCCTGGGCACGCTCGGTCCCGGCAAGCTGCGTATCGCCCTGGTCGTGCTGGGTACGCTGCTGGTGGCCGCGATCTCGAACTGGGCCATCGCCAGTGCCTGGATGGGCGGATCGATGGGCCTGAACCCCTGGGACGCCTCGCTGCGGATGGGCCCGCACCTGGCCTGGACGCTGATCACCCTGGCCAATGGCGTGGTCGAGTGGCTGTGGCTGGCGGTGGGCGTCGCCGTAGGCGCCTGGCTGGCGCGTTGATCTCGCCGGTGATGCCCTGGTAGATCCACGCCATGCGTGGATGGGGTGGTTGGATCCGGGGTCAGAGCCCTTTCCTGCGGAAAGGGATCCGACCCCAACCCTCAATGCCCGCCGTCAAGCGCCTTCAGTTCGCTGACCAGCGACGCCGCCGCCTCGGCACCATCGCCGTACAGCATGCGGGTGTTATCGGCGTAGAACAGCGCATTCTCGATACCCGCAAAGCCGGTGCCCTTGCCGCGCTTGATCACCACCACGTTGCGCGCGTTGACCACGTCCAGCACCGGCATGCCGTAGATCGGACTGGCCGGATCGGTGCGCGCCACCGGGTTGACCACGTCGTTGGCACCGATCACCAGCACCACGTCGGTAGTGGCGAACTCGGGATTGATGTCATCCATGTCCGCGATCAGGTCATACGGCACCCCCGCTTCGGCCAGCAGCACGTTCATGTGCCCGGGCATGCGCCCGGCCACCGGGTGGATGGCGAACTTGACCTTCACCCCGCGCGTGATCAGCCGCTGCGCCAGCTCCCAGATCTTGTGCTGGGCCTGGGCCACGGCCATGCCATAACCGGGCACGATCACCACGCGTTCGGCAAAGCCCATCATCGCCGCCACGTCGGCCGCTTCGATGGGCTTCTGCGAACCGGAGATCGCCTGCGCTTCACCCCCGGCGCCACCACCGAAGTTGGAGAACAGCACGTTGCGGATCGGCCGGTTCATCGCCTTGGCCATCAACCGGGTCAGCAGGATGCCCGCTGCGCCGACCATCATGCCGGCAATGATCAGCGCCTCGTTGCCCAGCACGTAGCCTTCGAACGACACCGCCAGGCCGGTGAACGCGTTGTACAGCGAGATCACCACCGGCATGTCGGCGCCACCGATCGGCAACGTCATCAACACGCCCAGCGCCAGTGCCAGCACGAAGAAGGCAACGATGGCCCAGGTGCTGAGCGTGCTGGCGGCGATGATGCCCAGCACCACTACGGCCAGCGCCACCAGCAGGTTCATCACCTGCTGGCCCGGCCAGGTCACGCGCTTGTCGAGGCGGCCATCGAGTTTGGCCCAGGCGATCACCGAGCCGGACAGCGACACCGCACCGATCGCCGCGCCCACCACCGCCAGCACCAGCACCGTGCCGGACGGCTGCCGCGCGGCCAGATCGGCCAGCGCCTGCGCACTCCAGTGGGTGGTATCGCGGTTGGCCAGGAACGCATAACGCAGCAGTTCCACCGCACCGATGGCGGCCGCCGAGCCGCCGCCCATGCCGTTGTACAGCGCGACCATCTGCGGCATGTCGGTGACGGCGACCTTGCCCGCCGACCACCAGGCCAGGCCGGCACCCAGCAGCAGTGCCACCAGGATCAGCGGCACGTTGTGCAGTTCGGGCAGGAAGAAGGTCGCCACCGTGGCGAGCAGCATGCCCAGCCCCGCCCAGCGGATACCGCTGCTCGCGGTCATCGGCGAGGCCATGCGCTGCAGGCCGAGCAGGAACAGGGTGGCGGCGACCAGGTAGCTGGCCTTGACCAGCCAATCGAGCAGTTCGACGGTGCTGATGTTCAAGCCTGCGGCTCCTTCGGTTCATCGTTGCCGGCCTTGCGCACGCTCGGCTTGAACATTTCCAGCATGCGCGCGGTGACCACATAGCCACCGGCTGCGTTGCCGGCGCCGAGCACCACGGCAATGAACCCCAGCACCTTCTCCAACGGCGTCTGCGCGTGCCCCAGCACCACCATCGCGCCGATCAGCACGATGCCATGGATGAAGTTGGAGCCCGACATCAGCGGGGTATGCAGGATCACCGGGACCCGGGAAATGATCACGTGGCCGGCAATGGCGGCCAGCATGAAGATGTACAGCGCCACGAACCCGTCACTCACCGGCAACGCTCCTGCTCTGTCTTCGTCGTCCCATCATAACCACGGGCTGAACCCTGCGCGCGTTCCGGTCAACCACGGCCGCGCTCACGCGTTGTCGATGGTGACCCCTGCCGAGGAACCGTACCCTGTGCTGGTGAGCAGCCCTGTCCCCTCAACCACCGATGCCGACACCGTTCCGGCCTCGCTGGAAGCGTTCCTGGCCAGCGTCGGGCCGCGCGCCTTCCGCTTCGCCGAGGCCGGCCTGCGCCAGCGTGATGACGCGCTGGATGCGGTGCAGGACGCGCTGCTGCGCATGTTGGACTACGCCGACAAGCCGGCCGCCGAGTGGGCGCCGTTGTTCTGGAGCATCCTGCGCCGGCGGGTGATCGACGTGCAGCGCCGCCGCCGCTTCCGCCTGCCGTTCTGGCGCGACAACCAGGACGCCGACGGTGGCGAGATCGACTGGGCCGACCCCGGCCCGGACCCCTCGCAGGCGCACGAGCAGCGCCAGCAGTACCAGCAGCTGGTGCAGGCACTGCGCGACCTGCCCGCCCGCCAGCGCGAGGCATTCACCCTGCGCGTGCTGCAGGACCTGGACGGGGCCACCACCGCCCGCGCCATGGGCTGCAGCGAAGGCGCGGTAAAGACCCATCTGGCGCGCGCCCGACAGGCGCTGCAGAATCAACTGGAGATGCACCCGTGAACCGCCCCCTGCCTTCCGATGACGCCCTGCGCAGCCTGCACGCGCAGTCGCTGCAGGCGCTGTCGCCGGCCACCCTGGCACGCCTGCGCAGTGCCCGTCACAACGCCGGTGCGGCGCACGCCGGTCGCTGGCGCTGGTGGCTGGCCAGCGCCTGTTCGCTGGTGATCGCGCTGGGCATCGGCGTCCAGTTCGTCGGTCCGGGCGATCATCAGGGCCCGATCAGCACGCCGATCGTCGCTGCGGAAGAAGACAATGGCGTGCTGTACGACGAGAATCCCGATCTGTACCTGTGGCTGGGCGACAACGACCTGGCGATGGAGTGAACCATGCTGCGATACCCCTCCCTGCCCCTGCTGATCGCCCTGACCCTGCTGCCCGCTGCATCGGCACTGGCGCAGGCCACCGCGCCGGCGCCTGCCGCGCGGCCGACACCTGCTGCCGCGCCGCTGCCGAACTGGGAACAGCTGAGCACGGCCCAACGCGAAGCGCTGTTGGCCCCGCTGCGTGACCGCTGGAACGGCGCCGATCCCGCGCAGCGCCAGCGCATGCTGTCGCACGGCCAGCGCTGGCAGTCGATGAGCCCGGAAGAGCGCGACAAGGCCCGCCGCGGCCTGCGCCGCTTCGAACACATGAGCCCGGAGCAGCGCGAGCAGGCCAGGGCGTTGTTCGGCCAGATGCGTGACCTCAGTCCGGCCCAGCGCGATGCCATGCGCGAGCGCTGGTCGCAGATGACCTCAGACGAACGCAGGGAATGGGTGCGGGACAACCCGCCGCCGGCCAAGCCGCGGTAACCCGCCATCCGAAGGCAAGACATGGGGTCAGATCCCTTTGCCTGCGGCAAAGGGATCTGACCCCATGCCGATCACGCCTGCCAGCGCGTTTTCGCCAGCAGCTCGTCTTCCCAGTCGAAGCCCAGCTGGCCATCACGTACGAACAGAGCGACGAAGTTCATCAGGTTGCGCGCATACATCTCGCTGGCCTGGGTTGCACCTCGGCTGGCCAGACCCAGCGGGCCATCGATGGTCACGCCCTGGTGCTCGATGCATTGGCCGGGTTCGGTCAGCGCGCAGTTGCCACCGCTCTCGGCGGCCAGATCGACGATCACGCTGCCGGCGGCCATGCCTTCGACCATCGCGGCGGTGACGATCGTCGGCGCCTGACGTCCCGGCACCGCGGCAGTGCAGATCACCACGTCCACGCTGCGCAGATGGTCGCCAAGACGGCGCTGCTGTTCGGCACGCTCTTCATCGGTCAGCGCCCGCGCATAACCGCCCTCGCCGGCCGCGCTCACCCCCAGGTCGAGGAAGCGTGCACCGAGCGACTGGATCTGTTCGCGGGTTTCCGGGCGCACGTCGAAGCCCTCCACCTGCGCACCCAGGCGGCGTGAGGTGGCAATGGCCTGCAGGCCGGCGACACCGGCGCCGATCACCAGCACCTTGGCTGGACGCACGGTACCGGCCGCAGTGGTCAGCATCGGGAAGAAGCGCGGCGCACGTTCGGCAGCGATCAATGCCGCCTTGTAGCCGGCCATGCCGGCCTGCGAACTGAGTACGTCCATCGCCTGCGCGCGCGTGGTGCGCGGCAACTGCTGCAGCGGGAACAGGTGCAGGCGGTCATCCGAAGCCAATGCGGCCAACGCCGGGTCAGCTGCGGGGGTCAGCAGGCCGACCACACTGGCGCCCGGCTTGAGCTGGGCCAGCACCTCGGCCGGTGGCGCCTGCACGCACAGCAGGATGTCGATCTCGGCCCAACGGCCGGCGTCGAAGGCGCGGGCACCTGCGTCGTCGTAAGCGGCATCGGTGAAGCCAGCGGCCTGGCCCGCGCCGGGCTGGTACCACACAGTGATGCCCAGCGCAGCGAGCTTGCGCGCCGTCTCCGGCGTGAGCGCAACGCGCCGTTCGCCCGGCGCGGTCTCCTTGATCCCCAGCAACGCCACGGCCATGCAGAATTCCGATGATCGGTGAGTGGGTCCGATCCTAGCAGGCGTACGCGGCTCAGTGCAGCGTCGCACCACCCGGGTCGAGGCGGTCGAGCACGCCCTGCATGGCGCTGTCGAAGGCGCCATCGTCGATGTGGGGACGCAGGCGACCCAACCGCACCATCACCGCCAGCTCCTCAGGCGAGGCCACGCAGAAGCGCACGCCACGACGGTTGACGAACAGCAGGCGCGCGGAAATCGGGCTGATCCAGGACAACTTGCCCGCCTGCACCTTGCCGTCCTTGTCGACGAAGTCCAGCCAGTTGCCGATCTCCATCCGCCGGAAGCGATCGGCATCGGCGTTGTCGAAATCGTCGGTATTGAAGTTACCGCCCAGCTCGACAGCCGGCGTTTCCGGAGCCGGCGGTGCGGGCAGCACCACCTGCGGCAGCTCGGGCAACGCGCGCTGCAGCTCCGGTCGCGATTCGGCGATGCCCTGCAATGTGTCGTGCAGCGCATCGACGGCTGCGGTGGCTGCGTCGCCATGCACGCCGACGCTGGCAAACACCTTGGCCAGCAGCGGCTGCCAGGCCTGCAGCCACGGCTTGCCGACAATCTGCCGGCGGGCCTCGGCCACTTCCTCCAGCAGGCCATCGGCCAACGTCAGCGCCTCGGCCACCGAAGCCCCCTCCTCGCCCTCGCGCAGCAGCGCCAGGGTCAGATGGTGCTGCCAGGGCTGGCGCAGGAATTCGGCGATCGCCGACGGCAGGGTGGCATCGCCGATGCGGCGATCCAGTTCGGCACCGGCACGGGTACGGGCCATCTCCAGCTTTTCCTGGCCGCGCTGGGTCTCGGCGGCCCGCCGCTCGGCGATTTCCACGCGACGGCGGTGCTGCACCAGGAAATCGCGGAATTCTTCTTCCAGGGTCAGGAAGATCGCCAGGTTCTCGTTGAACTCGGCCACCAACCGCTCGATGATCTCTTCCACCTTGGCCATCAGCATGCGTTCGGCCTGGCTTTCCCCGGTGTTGCCCTCGCAGGCCTCGGCCAGCGAGTTCAGCAGCTTGCGCGCCGGGTGGGTCTTCTGCACGAACATGCGGCGGTCCAGCATCGCCACCTTCACGAACGGAACCACCAGGCGGCCAATGAGCTCACGCGAGCGGCCTTCCAGTTCACGCTCATCGAGCATCACGTCGAACAGCATGCCGACCAGGTCGATGGCATCCTCGTCCTGCGCGTCCAGCCGGGTCTGGCCCGGATCGACACCCAGCCGCGTGGCGCTGGACAACACTTCGCTCTTCAGCCGCTGCGCCAATGATTCGCCGTCCTCGCCGATCGCCGCACGCAGGGTTGCGCTGGGCGTGGCCTGCAGCAGCGACAGCACCGACATCATTTCGCGCTGGCTCAACGGACGATGCTGGCCGACCGCGACCTGAGCCGCAGAGGTTGCGTCCTCGCGCACGTGGCGGGTCTGCTGCAGCAGTTCGTGCAGGGCTTCCAGCAACATGCCCTGCTGGCCGGAATAGGCTTCACCGGAAGGGCTCTCTTCACCACCCGCATGCTGCTGCATATGGCCACGACGCTCGGACCAGCGCGCGGCGAAACGCTGCGCCCAAGCCGGGGCGGCCTGTTCGTCGTCCTTGAATTCGTTGTCAACGCCCGGTGCCGCGCGCTGCTCGACCAGATCATCCAGGCCATGCGGAACGTGCTGCGCCGGGGCCGACGCCAGTGGTCGGCGCGGGGCACCCATCTGCGACATCACCCCGGCTGCGGCCAGGTGCTCGTCCAGCTTCTCGTAGATGCGGCCCACCGGCGCGCGCATATCGCGCTCGCACAGCTTGATCAGCACCAGGTGGACTTCCGGTGCCAGCTCGCAGCCGGCAAAGGCTTCGTGGATGGCCACGCCCAGGTGTTCGGGGCTGATCGGGTTGCGGTCGGCATCCAGTTCGATACCGCCGCCCAGCCAGCCCAGGCGGCGGTCGAGCCGCGCCAGCACCGGCTTGAAGTCGCGCAGCAGCACGGTGGCGAAGTTGCGCACCGCCAACCGCGATTCCAGTACATGTTCCGGCACCAGGCTGAGGCCGTCCTGGGCCTGCCCGGACAGGGTCAGCTCGGCGGAGACGGGCTCGCCCGCAGCCAGACCGGCCCAGGCATGGCCAAGATGGGCGGCAAAAGCACCGGCAATCTCCTCACGGCGGCGGCGCAGCTCGCGCATCGCGTCCAGGAACAGCAACTGCGACGAGCCGGCATTGCCGGCACGGTCGAACAGGGCATCATCGAAGCGGGCCAGTGCCGCGCCAAAGGCCTGGCACAACGCCGGCAGGACGATGTCCCGGGCAAGCTGGAGCTGGGCCGGGTCACGGCCCGGCGATCCCATCGGAGTGGGCGCGCTCATCATTCGGGAAGGCTCCCCACCTTCTCTGGTGCGACAGACATCATGGACATCGCGACGGCCGGTACACCCCATGCACCGGTCCCTCGATGGTAGGCCGCCCAGCCCATCGCGGACAGTGAAACAGTCCTCACTTCAAACCTCATGAACGGCGGCCCGGCAATATTACGTATCGTAAGCCGTGCAGGGCCTGCGAGGCGAGGGGAAGCGGGGCTCCGTGATCCGCCAGTGGCATGATGTTCATCACAGTTTGCTATTCAGGGGTCTGACGCGACACAAACGGCGTCATCTACCTCCCCGACTATAATCAGCGACCCGTGATGACCGGTTCAGACTCCATGCCCGACCCTGCTGCCCTGATTGCCCTGGATGCCCGCCGCTCGGTGCCCTCGCGGCAACTGGGCGAGCCCGGACCGGATCCGGCCACCCTGCAGCGGATGCTGACCTCGGCGGTCCGCGTGCCCGACCACGGCAAGCGCGTACCGTTCCGCTTCCTGAAGATCGCCGGCGATGCGCGTCACACTCTGGGCGACTTCCTGGCCGCGCGCAGCCGTGAGCGCGACCCGCATGCCGGCGACGCCGTGTTCGAGAAGGACCGCCAGCGCTTCAGCCATGCACCGCTGGTGATCGTGGTGGTGGCCAGCCCCCGCCCGGACCCGAAAGTTCCCGCACAGGAACAGCTGATGACCGCCGGCTGCGTGTGCTTTGCCCTGTTGCAGGCCGCCCAGGCACTGGGCTTCGGCGCGCAGTGGCTGACCGCATGGATGGCCTTCGATCCCGCCGTGCACGCCCATCTGGGGCTGGCCGAGGGCGAAGGCATTGCCGGTTTCATCCACATCGGCACGCCCAAGGCCGAAGTGCCCGAACGCGAGCGCCCCGATGCCGCGGCCCTGCTGCAGGACTGGACCGGCCAGTGAGCGCCGTGATTCCCGTGGCGATACCGCCGCCGCTGTACCTGGTCGACGCCAGCATCTACGTGTTCCGCGCCTGGCATTCGCTGCCGGACGAATTCCAGGACAGCCAGGGCTGGCCGACCAACGCCGTGCATGGATTCGCCCGTTTCCTGCTGGACCTGCTGGAGCGCGAACGCCCCCGGCACATCGCCATCGCCTTCGACGAGGCATTGGACAGTGGCTTCCGTCACCGCCTGTACCCGGCCTACAAGGCCAACCGGGACCCGGCGCCGGAAGCGCTCAAGCGCCAGTTCGTGCACTGCAAGGCGCTGTGCGCAGCGCTCGGCCTGGTGGTACTGGCGCATCATGATTACGAAGCCGACGACCTGATCGGCAGCGCCCTGCATGGCCACCGCAGCAGCCATCGCGGCGTGATCATTTCCGCCGACAAGGACCTGTCGCAGCTGCTGCTCGACCATGACGAGCAATGGGATTACGCACGCAACCAGCGCTGGGACGTGGCCGGCGTCAAGGCCCGGCACGGCGTGCACGCACACCAGATTGCCGATTACCTGGCGCTGTGCGGCGATGCGGTCGACAACATTCCGGGCATCAGCGGTGTCGGCGCCAAGTCGGCGGCCGTGCTGCTGGCCCATTTCGGCAGCATGGACGTGCTGTACGAACGCCTGGACGAAGTGCCGTTCCTGCGCCTGCGCGGCGCGGCCCAGATGGCGGTGCGCCTGCGTGAGCAGCGCGAGCACGCCCAGCTCTGGCGCCAGCTGACCACCATCGCCCTGGACGCACCGTTGGAAGGCTGCCAGCCCGGCATGCCGCGCCAGGCGGCCGATCCAGAGCTGCTCGGCGGCCTGTGCCAGACCCTGCGCTTCGGCCCCATGACCCGTCGCCGGCTGTTCAGTGCCGCCGGCATTTCCGACCCCGTCCCTACTTCCAGCGAGCCCGCATGAGCCAGCGCAACACCGAAGCACCGCGTGTCGTCTACGAAGGCAAGTACCAGCGCATGGTCGTGCGCGGCAGCTGGGAATACAGCGAACGCACCCACGCCGGCGGCCTGGCCGCGATCATCATTGCCGTCACCCCCGAGGACAACGTGCTGTTCGTCGAACAGTTCCGCGTACCACTGCAGGCGTCGACCATCGAGATGCCGGCCGGGCTGGTCGGCGACATCGATGCGGGCGAGTCCATCGAAGTTTCCGCTGTACGCGAGCTGGAAGAGGAAACCGGCTGGACCGCCGAGCACGCCGAAGTGCTGATGATCGGCCCCACCTCCTCCGGTGCCAGCAGCGAGAAGATCGCCTTCGTGCGTGCCACCGGCCTGCGTCGCATCGGCGAAGGCGGCGGCGACGAGAGCGAGGACATCACCGTGCATGAAGTGCCGCGCACGCAGGCCGCCGCCTGGCTGGTGCAGAAAATGGCCGAAGGCTATGAAGCCGATGCCAAGCTGTGGGCCGGCCTGTGGATGATCGAGCACCACCTGGACGGACGGCCCCGTGGCTGACGCCGGCCTGCACGCGCTGCCGGCACTGCTGGGCGCCGACGATCCGGCGATCTTCAGCGTGCACCGTGCGCAGGGCGCCTCGCCGTTCCTGCTGCTGGCTGATCATGCCGGCCAACAGGTGCCGCGTGCACTGGCCGATCTTGGATTGCCGCAGGCCGAACTGGACCGGCATATCGGCTGGGACATCGGCATCGGCGGCACCACCCGTGCAACGGCCGAGCGGCTGGATGCGTGGGCGATCGAGCAGACCTATTCGCGGCTGCTGATCGACTGCAACCGCCCGCTGGTTTCGCCGACGCTGATACCCGAGGTCAGCGACCATACCGTGGTGCCGGGCAATGCCGGGCTGTCGCCCGCACAGCGGCAGCAGCGCATCGATGCGATCCACGCGCCCTACCATGCACGCATCGATGCCGAACTGGATGCACGCCGCGATGCGGCACGGCCAACAGTGCTGGTGATGATGCACAGCTTCACCCCGGTGATGAACGGCATGCAGCGTCCGTGGCATGCCGGCGTGCTGTACCACCAGGACACCCGCTTTGCCCACGCCTTGCTACAGGCGCTGCGCGATGAAGGCGACCTGGTGGTGGGTGACAACGAACCGTATTCGGTCAACAGCAGCAGCGACTACGCGGTGCCAGTGCATGGCGAAGGTCGCGGCCTGGTGCATGTGGAACTGGAGATCCGCCAGGACCTGATCGCCGATGCCGCCGGGCAACAGGCGTGGGCGGAGCGGCTGGCGCGTATTTTCAGCGCGTTGCAGCCGCAGTTGTTGGCGTTCGGATGACCGCATCCACGCATGGCGTAAATCTGCCCGGGATCGGTACATCCACGCATGGTGTGGATCTGCCCGGGATCGGTACATCCACGCATGGTGTGGATCTGCCCGGGATTGGTAGTGCCGGCCGCTGGCCGGCAACCTCAGGGTAGCTGGATCATTGCAGTTGCCGGCCAGCGGCCGGCACTACCGCAGCAGCGGCGCATCCATCCACGGGAACGCCTGCACGGCCTCGGGCACCTCACCGTCATCATCGAACGCGGCGTCTTCATCTGCCGGCAACCAGAAACGCGCTGTCAGCAGATCGCCCTCGCTGGCATGCACCCAGCCGAACGATTCCCATACGTCGTGGTCGTCATTGCAGGCGGCAAACGCGTCCAGCGTCTGGCGAAGATCAAGCAGTGCAATCATGCGTCGTTTGGCAGGGCGTCGGGAGAGCTGCAGTCTACCCGTGCCGGACGCAGGCCCAGCGCGATGACCACGCCGAGCGCGGCGAACAGCGCGGCACCGTACTGCGCATTGACCATGCCCTGCAGGGCATCAGGACTGGTTGCCGCCTGCGTGCCGCGTGCGGCGTTTGCCACCATCACCAGTACTGCCAGGCCCAACGCGCCGCCGATCTGCTGTGCGGTAGCGGCCATGCCGGACGCCACACCCTGCTGCGGACCCGGTACGCCCTGCCCGGCCACGATCCACATCGCCGTCCAGCTCATGCCCTGGCCCACGCTGAGCACCACGATGCCCGGCAGCAGCGGCCAGTAGCTGGCGCCGTGCGGCATCGCCAGCGCCACCGCAGTGATGCCGATGGCACCGGCGGCGAAGCCCCAGGCCAGCACCTGCCGTGGCGAACGGCGCTGCAGCATGCGCTCGGCAATGCAGATGCCGAAGGTGCACACCAGCGTCGGCAGCAGGAAGGCCATGCCGGCCTGCAGCGGGCTCCAGCCATAGCCATCCTGGAAGTACAGCGCCAGGAAGTAGTACTGCACGCCATAGCTGCTCATGAACGCGAAGGTCAGGCCGAGTGCTGCACGCAGGCCTGGCAGGCGCAGCAGCGCGAACTGCATCAGCGGGTCGCGGCTGCGCTTTTCGATCTGCACGAACACCGTCAGCAGCACGGCTGACAGCAACAGGCAGATGAGCGTGGCCGGTGCGGTCCAGCCCCATTCCGGCCCCTGCACCAGGGTGGTGACCAGCAGGCTGCCGCCGGCGGTGACGGTGAGGCAACCGGCCAGATCGAAGGAACGGCCGCGCACGCGCGGGCCATCGGCCGGCAGCCACGCGCCCGCGGCGACGGCACAGGCCGTGGCCAACGGCACGATCACCGCCAGCACCGCCGGCCAACCGAAGGCTTGGGTCAGTACACCGCCCAGCAGCGTCCCCAGCGCGAGGCCCGCCGCGCTGGCCATGCTCCAGATTGCCAGCGCGCGGTTGCGCACCGGGCCTTCTGCATACAGCGTATTGATCAGGGCCAGGGTGGCCGGAAACAGCAGCGCCGCACCGATGCCCTGCGCCGCACGTGCCACGATCAGCAGTGTGGCATTGGGCGCCAGCGCACCCAGCAGCGAAGCCAGGGCGAACAGCAGCATGCCCAGCCGGTAGAAGCGGCGGCGTCCCAGCAGATCGGCCGCACGCCCGCCCAGCAGCAGGCTGCCGCCAAAGGCCACCGTATAGGCGCTGACCACCCACTGCAGCTGCTGCGCATTGATCTGCAGCGCGCGGCCCATGTCGTGCAGGGCGACGAAGATGATGGTGGCGTCCAGAGCGATGATCAGCTGCGCGGTGGCCAGCAGGGTCAGCGCCCAGCGCGGGTATTTCAGGGGAGGCATGCGGCGCCCGGTTCGGAGGGGGGACGGCAGTCTCATTGATGCAGCTGAATCAATAAACCCCCTCAGCGCGATTTCTGTCATGATTTTCCGCATGAATGGATCCTCGATGGACCTCAATGCAGTGCGCATGCTGGTGCAGGTGGCTGAGGCGCGCAGCTTCACCGTCGCCGCCGGCCAGCTCGGCTTGAGCCAGTCCGGGCTGTCACGCGCGATCGGCCGGCTGGAAGCCTCGCTGGGGGTGAAGCTGCTGCAGCGGAATACGCGCAATGTCGCGCTGACCCCGGATGGCCAGCAGTTCGTCGAGCAGGTGGGACCGTTGCTGTGCGGGATGGAAGACGCCGAGCGGCTGCTGGCCGACCGCCCCTGCACGCCCTCGGGTGTGCTGAAGATCAGCGCGCCCTCGATGTTCGGGCGCAGGGTGCTGGTGCCGTTGCTGGGGCCGTTGCTGGAGCGGCACCCGCAACTGCAAGTGGAAGCGGTGCTCAGCGACCGGCTGGTGGATCTGGTGGAGGAAGGCTTCGACGCCGCCCTGCGCACCGGCACCATCGCTGACCAGCGCATGGTGGCGCGGCCGTTGAAGCCACTGCGCTGGGTGACCGTGGCCAGCCCGGCCTACCTGGCCGCGCAGGGTGAGCCGGCCGATGTGGCGGCATTGCAGAACCATGCCTGCCTGGCGGTGCGCAACCTGCGCAGCGGCCGGCTGGTGGACTGGCAGTTCCTGCAGGACGGGCAGCTGCGCGAGGTCACGCCGCCGACGCGGATGGTGTTCGACTGCGGCGACCCGCTGGTGGAGGCAGCGATTGCGGGCATCGGCATCGTGCAGGTGATGGATTTCGCGGTGGCCGACGCGCTGGCCGATGGCCGCCTGCAGCGCGTGCTGCAGCCGTTCGAAGGCCGCAGCCGCGCGCTGTCGTTGATCTACCCGCCGTCGCGCCAGCACTCACCGAAACTGCAGGTGCTGGCCAACGCGTTGTTGGCCGGGGATTGGTAGATCCACGCCGCGCGTGGATGAGCGTTTCAATGCAAAAGCGGCCAAGCATGGCCTGGCCCTACTGGGCCGTAGTAGATCCAAGCCATGCGCGGATGCAAAGGCAGCCGGGCATGGCCCGGCGCTCCCGGTAAGGCGTTGCCGGCCAGCGGCCGGCACTACCACCTCCCGATCAGGCGAAACTATCGGTGGCACGCACCAGCGCGTCGACGTTCTCTGCTTCGAACGCCGAATGCCCCGAGGCCGGGGTGATCTCCAGCTTCGCCTTCGGCCACACCTTGGTCAGGTCCCAGGCATTGGCCAGCGGACAGACCACGTCGTAGCGGCCGTGCACGATCACGCCCGGGATGTCGGCGATGCGGTGCGCGTCGCGCAGCAGCTGGTCTTCCACTTCGAAGAAACCGCCGTTGACGAAGTAGTGGTTCTCGATGCGGGCAAACGCCAGCGCGAAGTGGGGGTCTTCATGGCTGTTGATGAAGTCGTCGTCCACGTGCAGGAAGCTGGTCGCGCCCTCCCAAACCGCCCAGGCCTTGGCTGCGTCCAGGCGCGTTGCTTCGTCTTCGCTGGTCAGGCGGCGATGGAAAGCGGAGATCAGATCATGGCGTTCTACTGCCGGAATCGGCTTGAGGTAGTGCTCCCACGCATCCGGGAACAGGCGGTTGGCGCCTTCCTGGTAGAACCATTCCAGCTCCCAGCGGCGCAGCATGAAGATGCCGCGCAGCACCAGTTCGGTCACGCGCTGCGGATGGGTCTGCGCATAGGCCAGCGCCAGGGTCGAGCCCCAGCTGCCACCGAACACCTGCCAGCGATCGACCTTCAGGTGCTCGCGCAGCTTCTCGATGTCGGCCACCAGGTCCCAGGTGGTGTTGTCCACCAGATCGGCGTGCGGGGTGGAACGACCGGCACCGCGCTGATCGAACAGGATGATGCGGTACTTGGCCGGGTCGTGGAACTGGCGCATCTTGTCGCTGCAGCCGCCGCCGGGCCCACCATGCAGCATCACCACCGGCTTGCCGTCCGGGTTGCCGCACTGTTCGAAGTACAGCGTGTGGCGGTCGTCGACCTTCAGGGTGCCGACGTCGTAAGGGGTGATGGCGGGGTACAGCGTACGCATGCTTGCAGCTCCGTGGTGGTGCCCTGCCCTTGGCAGGAGAACCCCCATTCTAGGCCGGTCGCTGGCCCAGGGTGACCCGGTCGCGCTGCTCCAGGTCCTGCACGGTCTGCACGTCGGTGTAGCCCGCCTGTTCGAACAGCGCGCGGATGGCATCTCCCTGGTCCCAGCCGTGTTCGATCAGCAGCCAGCCGCCGGGCTGCAGGTGGTCGCCGCCGCCGGCGACGATGCGACGGATGTCATCCAGCCCATCAACGCCCGAGGCCAGTGCCGTGGCCGGCTCGAAGCGCAGGTCGCCCTGCTCCAGGTGCGGGTCGTCGCTGGCGATATAGGGAGGATTGCTGGCGATCAGGTCGAAGCGTTCACCGTGCAGCGGCGCGTACCAGTCGAGACCACCTTCGGCAAAACGCACGTTGCCCAGCTCGTGGCGCGCGGCGTTGCGGGCCGCCACCGCCAGTGCAGCGACACTGGCGTCGGTGGCCAGCACCTGCGCCTGCGGCCGCTCGCTGGCCAGGGCCAGGGCGATGGCGCCGCTGCCGGTACCGAGGTCGGCCAGCTGCAGCGTGCGGTCCGGCGGAAGGCGATCCAGCGCCAGCTCCACCAGCAGTTCGGTTTCCGGCCGCGGAATCAGGGTGGCCGGGTCGACTTCCAGATCGAGGGTCCAGAAACCACGGCGGCCGGTCAGGTAGGCCACCGGCTCGCCCGCGAGGCGCCGGTCCAGCAAGGTTTCGAAGGCGGCCTGCTCGGCGGCGGGCAGTGAATCGGTGGCATGCGCGAACAACCAGCTGCGCGGTCGCTGCAGCACATGCAGCAGCAGCAGCTCCGCTTCATGACGGGCCTCGGCGCCACCCAGGCGGCCGCTGGCGTCGGCCACGACCTGGCGCAGGGACGGTTCGGAATCGGCGGGCATGGCAGGCACTGGCGCGGGCGGTGGGCCCGCAATTGTAGAGTCTGGAAACCGTTCAGGTTCGCTGGAGCGGGATTCGCTGCGGTGGGATATGAGAGACCTATCGACCGGTTTCCGCAGCCGCTGACGATTTCCCTTGTCATACAGCGGGTTGCAGGATGCAGGTGGCCTGATTCATTGCCGGCTCAGCGCACATCAATAGATTGCATCTATCAAATGGATGTAATCAATGCATTGTCCTTATCGAAATGGAACCAGTAACCTAGGTCCTGTCGATTCACCCACTCCCCTTCACCCAGAGGAAAAACGATGTCCCTGATCAACACCCAGATCCAGCCGTTCGAAGCCAACGCTTACCTGAATGGCGAGTTCATCAAGGTCTCCGACAGCACCCTGAAGGGCCAGTGGTCGGTCCTGATCTTCATGCCGGCAGCCTTCACCTTCAACTGCCCGACCGAGATCGAAGACGCCGCTGACCATTACGCCGAGTTCAAGAAGGCTGGCGCCGAGGTCTACATCGTCACCACCGACACCCACTTCTCGCACAAGGTCTGGCACGAAACCTCGCCGGCCGTGGGCAAGGCCCAGTTCCCGCTGGTCGGCGACCCGACCCACCAGCTGACCCGCGCTTTCGGCGTGCATATTGAAGAAGAAGGCCTGGCCCTGCGCGGCACCTTCATCATCAACCCGGAAGGCGTGATCAAGACCCTGGAGATCCACTCCAACGAGATCGCCCGTGACGTCTCCGAGACCCTGCGCAAGCTGAAGGCTGCCCAGTTCACCGCCGCCAACCCGAACCAGGTCTGCCCGGCCAAGTGGAAGGAAGGCGAGAAGACCCTGACCCCGTCGCTGGACCTGGTCGGCAAGATCTAAAGCAGCACCGGCCTGCCGCAGCCCCACGCTGCGGCGCGCCCATCCCCGTGCCGGCCACATCGCCGGCGTGGGGGTGAACCCAAGACGGCCGCGCCCGCATCGCCCCTTCCACAGGTCCGCGCTGCCCTCTTGGGTTCACCCCTACCCCTCGCTGGTCCGCTACCTTCTACAGCGGTGCCACGCCCCCGTTTTGCCTGAAGCCAGGAGAAGACCATGTTGGACGCCAACCTGCAGTCGCAGCTGAAGACCTATCTGGAGCGCGTGACCCGCCCGATCCAGATCACCGCGCATGCCGACGACGGTGCCAAGTCGCAGGAGATGCTGGACCTGCTGCAGACCCTGGAAAGCCTGTCGGACAAGATCTCGCTGCAGGTGCTGCGCGATGGCCAGGGCCGCGTGCCGTCCTTCGACCTGGGCACGCCGGGCCAGGACATCCACCTGACCTTCGCCGGCCTGCCGATGGGCCACGAATTCACCTCGCTGGTGCTGGCCCTGCTGCAGGTCGGCGGGCATCCGTCCAAGGCCACTGCCGAGCTGATCGAGCAGGTGCAGAACCTGGAAGGCGACTACCGGTTTGAAACCTATTTCTCGCTGTCCTGCCAGAACTGCCCGGACGTGGTGCAGGCGCTGAACCTGGCTGCCGTGCTCAACCCGCGCATCCAGCACGTGGCCATCGACGGCGCGCTGTTCCAGGAGGAAGTCGAGCAGCGCGAGATCATGTCGGTGCCGACCGTCTACCTCAACGGCGCGGTGTTCGACCAGGGCCGCATGACCCTCGAGCAGATCGTGGCCAAGCTGGACACCAACGCCAGCAAGCGCGACGCCGAGAAGATCGCCGCCAAGGACGCCTTCGACGTGCTGGTGGTCGGTGGTGGCCCGGCCGGTGCCGCTGCAGCGATCTACGCTGCGCGCAAGGGCATCCGTACCGGCATCGCCGCCGAGCGTTTCGGTGGCCAGGTGCTGGACACCATGGCGATCGAGAACTTCATTTCGGTGAAGGAGACCGAAGGCCCGAAGCTGGCCGCGGCGCTGGAGCAGCACGTACGCGAATACGAGGTCGACATCATGGACCTGCAGCGCGCCAGTGCGCTGGTGCCGGCCGGTGAAGACGGCCTGGTGCAGGTGCAGCTGGAAAACGGCGCGGTGCTGAAGTCGCGCTCGGTGATCCTGTCCACCGGCGCCCGCTGGCGGCAGATGAACGTGCCCGGCGAAGACCAGTACCGCAACAAGGGCGTGGCTTACTGCCCGCACTGCGACGGCCCGCTGTTCAAGGGCAAGCGCGTGGCGGTGATCGGCGGTGGCAATTCCGGCGTTGAAGCCGCCATCGATCTGGCCGGCATCGTGTCGCATGTGACCCTGCTGGAATTCGATTCCAGCCTGCGTGCCGATGAAGTGCTGCAGAAGAAGCTGCGCAGCCTGGCCAACGTCACCGTGCTGACCAGCGCGCAGACCACCGAAGTGCTGGGCGACGGCAGCCGCGTCACCGGCCTCGTCTACAAGGACCGTGTCGGCGGCGATTCCCATCGCGTTGAACTGGAGGGCATCTTCGTGCAGATCGGCCTGCTGCCGAACACCGAATGGCTGAAGGACACCGTGGCCCTTTCGCCGCGTGGCGAGATCGTCATCGATGACCGCGGGCAGACCAGTCTGCCGGGGGTATTCGCCGCGGGCGATTGCACGACGGTACCCTACAAGCAGATCATCATCGCGATGGGCGCCGGTTCGACCGCCGCACTGAGCGCTTTCGATCACCTGATCCGCTCCTCGGTTCCCAAGAGCAGCGGTGCGGTGGCCGAAGCGGCCTGATCCAACGTTCCCAGGCCATCGGGAGCACCATCAACCGGCGGGGCAACGCCCTGCCGGTGCAGTACCCCGAGAGGTCTGAGGATGAACCTGCGTGACCTGAAATACCTGGTGGCCCTGGCCGATCACAAGCACTTTGGCCGGGCCGCCGCCTCCTGCTTCGTCAGCCAGCCGACGCTGTCGACCCAGATCCGCAAGCTGGAAGAGGAACTGGGCCTGCCGCTGGTGGAACGCGCGCCGCGGAAGGTGATGCTGACCCCTGCCGGCCACGAAGCGGCCGCACGGGCACGGGTGATCGTGGCCGAAGTGGAGCAGTTGAAGGAAGCGGCGCGACGCAGCCGCGATCCGGAAGCGGGTACGGTGCGCCTGGGGATCTTCCCGACCCTGGGCCCGTACCTGCTGCCGCACGTGATTCCGCGCATCCGCACCCGCTTCCCCGAGCTGGAACTGCTGCTGGTGGAAGAAAAGAGCGATGTGCTGCTGGAGCGCCTGCGCGAGGGCAAGCTTGATGCCGCGCTGTTGGCGCTGCCGGTGATCGACGACCAGCTGCACGCCGAATTCCTGTTCGAGGAACCGTTCCTGCTGGCCGTTTCCGGCCGCCACCCGCTGGCCACGCGCGAGCATCTGGACGTACAGGAACTGGCCACGCAGAAGCTGCTGCTGCTGGAAGACGGCCACTGCCTGCGTGACCAGGCGCTGGAAGTCTGTCGCCTGTTCGGCGCCAATGAAAAGTCGGAATTCCGCGCCACCAGCCTGGAAACGCTGCGACAGATGGTCGCCGCCGACGTTGGCATCACCCTGCTGCCCAGCCTGTCGGTACAGCCGCCGGTGCCACGCTCGAACAACATCCGCCTGATCGACTTCGTCGGCGAGGGCCGTCCCAGCCGTCGCATCGCCATGATCTGGCGGCGCAGCTCGGCGATGAACGAGTTCCTGATGGAGCTGGCCGAGCAGTTCAAGCGCCTGCCCGATGCGCTGTTTACGCTGGAGGCGTTGGCCCCGGCAAACGGCAATACTGCTACCCCGCCCACGCCGGTGCTGAACGGCTGAGACACCGCAGCCGGGCATCGAAACCGCCGGGAGTCGATTCCGGCCGCATTTGTCCCCACAATACAGTCAGGCGGCGCCAGCAGGTGCCGCCTTTTGCATGGCTTTCAACCAAGGAGCGTCACCATGAACACCGCCAGCGGCCTGCCGCCGTCGATCACTGTTTCCACCCTCGACATGGACCGCCTGGACGCCATGCTCGAATCCCCGGCACACAGCCAGACGCCGGCCGCGCGTGCGCTTGCCGATGAGCTCAACCGGGCAACCGTGTTGCCGCCAGACCAGATTCCCGAAGGCATCGTCATGATGCATTCGCGCGTGGAGTGCGAAGATGAAGTGTCGGGCGAGAAGCATGTCCTGACCCTGGTCTTCCCCCGCGAAGCCAATGTCGATGAAGGCAAGGTGTCCGTGCTGGCGCCCGTCGGCAGCGCCCTGCTTGGCCTGGCCGTTGGCCAGAGCATCGACTGGACCGCCCCGGGCGGCCGCAAGCTGCGGCTGCGCGTGAGCGCGGTCCACAACGACCGTCCCTGACCTGCGCTGCGTACCGCGCGCGATCAGTTTCCCTGCAATCCCCGCACCAGGAGCCGTAATGAGTACCCCGTCCAAACTGTCCCAGCTGCGCGAACTGTCCGTGGTCGTTGCCGATACCGGTGACTACGAGGCGATCAAGCGCCTGCAGCCGGTGGACTGCACCACCAATCCGACCCTGGTGAAGAAGGCGCTGGACCTGCCGGTCTATGCGGAACTGATCGAACGCGAACTGGCCTGGGGCCGCCAGCAGGGCGGCGACCGCGAGGCCGTGGTGCACGCCGTGGCCGACCGCCTGACCATCGGCGTCGGCGCGCTGCTGAGCACGCTGGTACCGGGCCGCGTCTCCACCGAAGTGGATGCCGACCAGGCCCACGACACCGCCGCGACCGTGGCCAAGGCCCGTCAGTTCATCCAGATGTACGCCGATGCCGGCGTGCCGCGCGAGAAGATCCTGATCAAGATCGCTGCGACCTGGGAAGGCGTGGAAGCCGCGCGCGTGCTGCAGGCCGAAGGCATCGACTGCAACCTGACCCTGATCTTCAACCCCACCCAGGCGCTGGCCTGCAGCGAAGCCGGTGCGTTCCTGATCTCGCCGTTCGTCGGCCGCATCCTCGACTGGTACGTGGCCAACGGCCAGACCCCGGCGAACATCGACGAGGACCCGGGCGTGGTGTTCGTGCGTGGGGTGTATGCCGAATTCAAGCGCCGCGGTTCGCCGACCGTGGTGATGGGCGCCTCGTTCCGTTCGACCGCGCAGATCGAAGCGCTGGCCGGCTGCGACCGCCTGACCATTTCACCGGACCTGCTGGAGAAGCTCGACGCCGACCACGGCGCGCTGCCGCGCAAGCTGGTGGCCGGTGCCGCTGAAGCGGTGCAGGTGACGCCGATCGACGCGGCAAAGTTCGCAGCCGACCTGGCCGCCGATCCGATGGCGACCGAGAAGCTGGCGACGGGTATCGATGCGTTTGCCAAGGATCTGCAGGCGCTGCGCGAGCGCATTCGCTCGGAACTGTGATTCCAGCCAACGGCTGAGCCCCTCGTGGCGGGGGGCTATGAGCAAAAGCCGCGCTTGGCCGGGCGGGTTGGGTTCGCGGGAGACGCCGTGAATCCGTCCCTGGAGGCTTGGCCGCCGCATCCATGCGGCGGACACCCCCGCGAACCCAACCCGCCCGCCCTCTGACAGTTTCCTGTGGCCGCCCGCCACGGAAGAAAGAAAAGAAGAGCAGAAGCGGGTCGCGCGCTGCGCTTGCTCACAAGCAAACAAACAAAAAGGACGCGGCGTTCGCCGCGTCCTTTTTGTTTTCCATCAGGTCGTCAGTAACCCATGCTCTTGCCCACCGTCACCGGGAAACTGTCGGGGGCGGGGCGGTGTGGGTTGGCAGGACCGTTGGCGCCATGGGCCCGAGGCATGCCTCGGGCGGGTTGGGTAGGACGCCCAACCCCGGTCTTGCCGTGTGCGCAGGACAGCGCACACGAGCAAGGCGCCACCGAGCCCCCATGGACGGGTTCACGGCGTGTCCTGCCAACCCACACCGCCCCGCCCAACCCACAGAAAGCCAGAGCCGCTTTGGCTCTGGCTTTGGATTTCAGCCGTTGACGTTGCCCGCCGCAGGCGGACCACCGCGCGTCAGCGCGGCACCTCCACATCCAACCCGATCGGGCAGCTCACGCCGGTACCGCCAATGCCGCAGTAGCCGTTCGGGTTCTTGGCCAGGTACTGCTGGTGATAGTCCTCGGCGTAGTAGTACGTCGGTGCCGGATACACGATCTCGGTGGTGATCGGGCCATACCCCGCTGCAGCCAGCTGCGCCTGGTAGGCCTCGCCACTGGCCAGCGCCGCGGCGTACTGGGCCTCGTCGGTGGCGTGGATCGCCGAACGGTACTGGGTGCCGGTATCGTTGCCCTGGCGCATACCCTGGGTCGGGTCGTGGCTTTCCCAGAACAGCTGCAGCAGGCGCTCCAGGCTGACAACCGCCGGGTCGAACACCACCTGCACCACCTCGGTGTGGCCGGTCAGGCCCGAGCAGACCTCTTCATAGGTGGGGTTGGGGGTGATTCCACCGGCATAGCCCACCGAGGTGCTGTACACCCCCGGCTCGTTCCAGAATTTGCGCTCGGCACCCCAGAAGCAGCCCAGCGCGAAGCGGATCTGCTGCAGGCCGGCGAAACGGTCCTTCAGCGGATGGCTGTTCACGAAGTGCTGGTTGCTGTGCAGCGGCAGCGGCTGGTCGCGGCCCGGCAAAGCCTCTTCCGGGCGCGGCAGGCGCTGCTTGAAGGCCCCGATGCCGAGGATGCCCTGTCCGATTCCCAACATGATGCGCTCCTACGCCGGAAGCCCGGCAATGTCGTCGGCATCTGAAATGGGGGCATCTGTGGCGTGGCCCAAGTCCAGCACCGCCACGATGTCTTCGGCCTGTGGCCGCGCGGCGTCGGGGATACCGACCCGCAGCACGCCGAACAGCGGCAGCTCGCCCATGCCGCCCAGCAGCGACTCGCCGAACACGAACGCCGGGATGCCGGCGTCTTCCAGCGCGTGCTTGACCAGGTGGGCGTCGAACAGATTGTCGGCCTTGTACACGATGTGCATGCGGCAGCTCCGTGGGACAGGATTCCAGCATACGCCCGGGGGCTGAATGGTGCCGAGGGCGGCAACCCCAGCCATCCCTGCCTGCCCCCCGGGCAGCCCTTCCCGGTAAGCGTTAGACTGGCAATCTTTCTGCCTTACTTTCGCCGACTCATGTCAGAGCACACCCCCGCCAGCCCCGAGACCCCCGCCGACAGCCACGAGAAGCGCGATTTCATCCGCCAGATCGTGCGCGAGGACCTGGCCAGCGGTAAGCACCAGGCGATCAAGACCCGCTTCCCGCCCGAGCCGAACGGCTACCTGCACATCGGCCATGCCAAGTCGATCTGCCTGAACTTCGGCGTCGCCGGCGAGTTCGGCGGCGTCTGCAACCTGCGTTTCGACGACACCAACCCGGCCAAGGAAGACCCGGAGTACGTGGCCGCGATCCAGGACGACGTGCGCTGGCTGGGCTTTGAGTGGAACGAGCTGCGCCATGCGTCGGATTACTTCGACGCCTACTACCTGGCCGCCGAGAAGCTGATCGCCGACGGCAAGGCCTACGTCTGTGACCTGTCGGCCGAGGAAGTGCGCGCCTACCGCGGCACCCTGACCGAACCGGGCCGGCCCTCGCCGTGGCGCGACCGCAGCGTCGAGGAAAACCTGGACCTGTTCCGCCGCATGCGCGCCGGTGAATTCCCCGATGGCGCGCGCACCGTGCGCGCCAAGATCGACATGGCCAGCGGCAACATCAACCTGCGCGATCCGGCCCTGTACCGCATCAAGCACGTCGAACACCAGAACACCGGCAACGCCTGGCCGATCTACCCGATGTACGACTTCGCCCATGCACTGGGCGATTCGATCGAAGGCATCACCCACTCGCTGTGCACGCTGGAGTTCGAAGACCACCGCCCGCTGTACGACTGGTGCGTGGACAACGTCGACTTCGCCCACGATGACGCGCTGACCCAGCCGCTGGTCGACGCCGGCCTGCCGCGCGAAGCGGCCAAGCCGCGCCAGATCGAGTTCTCGCGCTTGAACATCAACTACACGGTGATGAGCAAGCGCAAGCTGATGGCGCTGGTCACCGAACAGCTGGTGGACGGCTGGGAAGACCCGCGCATGCCGACCCTGCAGGGCCTGCGTCGCCGTGGCTACACGCCGGCGGCGATGCGCCTGTTCGCCGAGCGCGTGGGCATCAGCAAGCAGAATTCGCTGATCGATTTCAGCGTGCTCGAAGGCGCGCTGCGCGAAGACCTGGACAGCGCCGCGCCGCGCCGCATGGCCGTGGTCGACCCGGTCAAGCTGGTGCTGACCAACCTGGCCGACGGCCACGAAGAGCAGCTGACCTTCAGCAACCACCCGAAGGACGAAAGCTTCGGTACCCGCGAAGTGCCGTTCGCACGTGAAGTGTGGATCGATCGCGAGGACTTCGCCGAAGTGCCGCCGAAGGGATGGAAGCGTCTGGTTCCCGGTGGCGAAGTGCGCCTGCGCGGCGCCGGCATCATCCGCTGCGATGAAGTGATCAAGGATGCCGACGGCACCATCACCGAACTGCGCGGCTGGCTGGACCCGGAATCGCGTCCGGGCATGGAAGGCGCCAACCGCAAGGTCAAGGGCACCATCCACTGGGTCAGCGCGGTGCACGGCATGCCGGCCGAGATCCGCCTGTATGACCGCCTGTTCTCGGTGCCGAACCCGGACGATGAATCGGAAGGCAAGACCTACCGCGATTACCTCAATCCGGAATCACGTCGCACCGTCATCGGCTATGTCGAGCCGGCGGCTGCCACCGCTGCGCCGGAACAGTCGTTCCAGTTCGAGCGCACCGGCTACTTCGTTGCCGACCGCCGCGACCACACCGCAGCCAAGCCGGTGTTCAACCGCAGCGTGACCCTGCGCGACACCTGGTCGGCCTGAGCACCTGCGCGGGCGCCGCACAGGTGCCCGCGTCATCCCGGCGAATGCCCCATCCCGTGAAGCCGCATCGCTGACCAGCGGACGCGGCCTGGCCGTGCTGCGCACGTGGCGCGCACTGCCGTCGCGCAGCGGATGCCGCCATCATCGTCCATCCTTTCCTACCCATCAGGCCCTGCCATGTCCGCTGCCCCGAATGCACTTCTGCCGCTGCTGCAACAGGTCCTGCTGGGCCGTGACATCGCCTGCACCATCGAGGGCGACGGACTGCTGCTCGACAGTGGCCTGCATCTGACCCCGCACGGCGTCGCCAGCAACGAACGCGACAACGGCGGCTGGCAGACCTCCACCGTCATTGAGACCCGTCACGCGGGCTTGTTCGCCGATGGCCTGTTCGAATACCAGCACGCCAATGGCGCAACCGAGCAGGAATCCCTGCTGTCCGGCTTCGACACCTGGGTGCGGGTGGACCTGGCGACCCTGCAGGCCGCCATCGGCGCTGAAGACGCACCGGACCTGCCGATGATGGGGCTGACCTACCCGACCAACGAAGACGGCCGGGAACACGAGCGCACCGTGGTGCTGGGACCGCTGGCCCATTACCGCGCCCGCGAACTGGACGACGCTGCTGCGTGCAGCGAAGACGACCACGGCTCCTGCCCCTGCTGCCTGTTCACCAAGAGCATCGACGCCTTCGACGACCTGCTGAAGGCCCACCACTTCCTGGCCATCCGCCTGTTCGCGTCGCGCGACGAGCAGGGCCAGTGCGAAGCCGACTGCCGGGTCAACGGCCATGACTTCGCCCCTGCACTGCCGCTGCTGCGTGCCTATGCCGCACGCTGGCCGCAGGCGGGGCTGGAATTCCGCAAGCAGTACGTGGTGATCCGCACCGGCTCACCCTCAGCGGCCTGAATCCAGCGCGCACGCCCGGTACATGCCACTGCCGCTACACTGCGCGCCGACATCTGTTGCACCTGTTCCTTTCACTCCCAACGAGGCACCCCCGCGATGCTGTACGCGCAAGTCCACCTGACCCTTCCCGCCTGGATCCACGACCAGATCGACCTGGATCGTCGATATCCGGGCGACGAGGCCAAGGTCGCGCTGGCGATCGAGCTGTCGCGGCTGAACGTCGACCACGCCAGTGGCGGCCCGTTCGGCGCCGTGGTGTTCGGGCCGGATGACAAGGTGATCGCCGCCGGCGTGAACCGGGTGATGCCGCACTCGACCTCACTGGCGCACGCCGAGAACATGGCCTACATGCTGGCCCAGCAGCGCCTGCAGACCCCGCGCCTGAACGCAGTGCTGTCGCCGGTCACCCTGGCCACCAGCTCGCAGCCGTGCTGCCAGTGCTACGGCGCCACCGTGTGGGCCGGCATCGACCGCCTGTTGATCGGCGCCAGTTCGGCCGACGTGGAAGAACTGACCCCGTTCGATGAAGGCCCGCTGCCGGCCGACTGGGTGGGCGAACTCAACAAGCGCGGCATCGAAGTGGTGCAGGGCCTGAACCGCGATGCGGCGCGCAGCGTGCTGCGTGCCTATGGGGAAAGCGATGGCGCCCGTTACTGAGGCCGGCATCGGCCTGCTGTGCCTGTGCCGGCAGGGCTTCGAGCCCGAGCTGGCCGGCGAACTGCAGTTCCGCGCAGGCGCCGCCGGTTTTGCCGGTTACGCCCGTACCCAGCGCAATGATGGCTACGTGCTCTTCATGTGCGATGAAGCCGCAGCGCTTGCACCGCGACTGCCGTGGCGCGAGCTGATCTTCGCCCGCCAGAAGTTGGTGGTGTTGGCCGAGCTGCCGCAGCTGGACCCGGCCGACCGCATCACGCCGATGCTGGACGTGCTGGCCGATGCGCCGCGTTTCGGTGATCTGTGGGTGGAACATTCCGATTCGGACGCCGGCAAACCGCTGTCCGGGCTCGCGCGTGCCTTCGGCAACGCCCTGCGCCCGGCGCTGCGCAAGGCCGGCAAACTCAGCGACAAACCGAATGCACGCCTGCCGCGCCTGCACGTGGTGTTTGTCGATGGCACCCACGCCTTCATCTGCGTGGCCAACCCGGACGACAGCGCACCCTGGGCGTTGGGCATTCCGCGCTTGAAGCTGTTGCCCGACGCACCCTCGCGCTCGGCATTGAAGCTGGACGAGGCACTGCTGACCCTGCTTGCCCCGGAAGAACGCGAAGCGCTGGTTCGCCCGGGCATGCGCGCGGCTGATCTGGGCGCGGCACCGGGCGGCTGGACGTGGGTACTGACCCGCCAGCACGTGCATGTGCTGAGCATCGACAACGGCCCGCTGCGCCAGCACGTGCTGGACACCGGCCTGGTCGAACACCTGCGCGCCGATGGTTTCCATTGGCATCCGGAGCAGCCGCTGGACTGGATGGTCTGCGATATGGTCGAGCAGCCGCGTCGCGTCGCCGAACGCATGGCCACCTGGTTCCGCGAGGGCTGGTGCAGGCACGCGATCTTCAACCTGAAGCTGCCGATGAAGAAGCGCTGGGACGAGACGCGCCTGTGCCTGGACCTGTTCCAGGAGCAGGCCGGCAAGCCGCTGGTGGTACGTGCCAAGCAGCTGTACCACGACCGTGAGGAAATCACGGTGCTGGCGTCGCCGCTGCGCTGATGAACATCCCGCGCATTTCCCTGCTGCTGTGTACCGCGGTGCTGGCATCGCCGGCACTGGCACAGCCGGCGCGCCCGCAACCGGCACAGAGCGCTCCGCTGCGCGATGACAGTGGCGTGGTCCGCCAGCAGTCACTGTCGGCCGGCCGTGTGACCGGCAGCGTCGACATCGTGGTACCGCTGGGCGAAACCCCGGTAACCGTGCGCTCGGTGGCGCCGGCCAGCGTGGTCGGTCAGTACCGCATCCATTTCGCCGAACTGGACGTGGACGGCGATGGCTTCATCAGTCGTGAGGAGGCGCAGGTAAATCCGGCGCTTGCCGATGAGTTCAACGCATTGGACGTGAAGCGTCGCGGCAAGCTGGACCGCGCCGATCTTGCCGGTTGGCTGATTGATTGAGGCCACTGCGGTAACGGTATCCACGCATGGCGTGGATCTACTGACGACGGCGGTAGCGCCGGGCACGCGCGCCAACCAAGGTTGGCGTCTACCAGAAGCGATTCGGCGCGGGCCCGCATCACCCGTGGTTGGTAGTTGCCAACCTTGGTTGGCACCCAGCCGTCACACCCCTGCGGCGCGCTTCCAGAAGGCCTGCACCAGCGGCGGCCACTTGCCCACGCAACCCAGCGCGCGGCCACGCGCCAGGGTCAGGTGCATCTCGTCGTTGGAGAACAGCCGGTTGATCCCTTCGAAGCTGTAGGCGGCGATCTGGTTGTCGCTGCGACGCTCACGCGCCCAGCGCTGCACGCGCTGCGGCGACAACCGGGGTTGTCCACGCCGTTCGGCCGATGGCGCCAGCCAGTGCTGCAGGGCGGCGACATCGCGCAGGCCGAGGTTGACGCCCTGCCCGGCCAGCGGATGCACCACGTGGGCGGCATCGCCCAGCGCCAGCACACGACCGGCCACGTAGTGGCGGGCCAGCTGCCGGCGCAGCGGGAAGGCCGCGCGCGGCGAGGCCAGCCGCAGTTCGCCCAGGCGCGCGGCGAAGGCACGGGTCAGTTCACGATTGAATGCGTCTTCGTCCAGCGCCAGTACGCGTGCCGCTTCGTCGTCGGGCAACGTCCAGACGATGGAGCTGCTGCGCTCGGCCACCGGCAACAACGCCAGCGGACCGCTCGGCAGGAAGCGCTGCCAGGCCGTCGCCTGATTGGGCAGCTCGCTGTCCACATAGGCGACCACACCGCGCTGCTGGTAGTCGTGGCGCTCGACCTCGATCCCGGCCAGTCCGCGCAGGGTCGATTCCGCACCGTCGGCAGCGACGGCCAGTGCGGCTTCGATGCGTCGGCCATCATCCAGGCGCAGGCGCACGCCGTGTTCGTCCTGCTCAAGCGCTTCCACGCGGGCCGGGCAATGCAGTTCCACGCCGGCTGCCGGCAGCGCCGCCCACAGGCGATCCTGCAGCAAGCCGTTTTCGACGATGAAACCCAGCTCGCGACGGCCGAAGCGATCAGCGTCGAACAGCAGGTCGTCGCCACCGGCCGCGTCCCACACCTGCATGCGCCGGTACGGCCAGGCGCGTGCCTGCGCGATCGTCGGCCACACGCCGAGACGCTCAAGCAACTGCACGTTGTCGGCGGCAAAGGCGAACACCCGCAGATCCGGCTGTGCGGCCTGCCATGGTGCAGGTTCGCGCCCTTCCACCAGCGCCACGGCAAGGCCGGCATCGGCCAGGGCCAGCGCACAGGCGGCGCCGACCACACCGCCGCCAACGATGGCCACGTCCAGGCGTGCGCGCCGGTTCATGCGGCTTCTCCACGGCACAGGCGCGGCACATCGCCACGGAAGCCCATCGCACCACCGACCAGCATCGACTGCACCGAGGCGCGCTGTGCGGCCACCAGGCCGAGGCTGCGCAAGGGGCGCAGCAGCGGCGCCGGATTGCTGGTCAGCCGGGCAAGGCCGCCGGAGAACGCCACCGTCTGCCGTCGATCTTCTTCGCGGCGTGCAACATAGGATCGCAGCAGTGCGTCGCTGCCGGCGTCGCCCTCCACTTCCAGCAACTCGGCCAACGTCAATGCATCGCGCAGGCCGAGGTTGAAACCCTGCGCACCCAGCGGGTGGATGGTCTGCGCGGCATTGCCCAGCAGCACCGTGCGCTCCCCCACCAGCGCGCGCGCCAGTACCTGGATCAGCGGATAGGCACTGCGCGGGCCGGAGTCGAGCAGGCGGCCGGCACGCCAGCCAATGGCCTGTTGCAGGCGCTGCAGCCAGGCAGCGTCGTCCAGCGCCATCACCGCCTCGGCCTGGTCACGGGCAACACCGTGCACGGTGCCGAAATGGCGGTCGCCACGTGGCAGCAACGCCGTCGGCCCGGTATCGGTGAAACGCTCCCAGGCGGTGCCATCGGGCGCGCGCTGGCTGCGCACGCGGGCCACGAACAGCGTCTGCTGGAAGTCGTGGCGATCGACGTCGATGCCCAACGCATCGCGCACCCCGCTGCTGGTGCCGTCGGCACCGACCACCAACCGCGCCAGCAGCACGCGCTCGCCGCTGCCATCGGCCACCCGCACCTGGCGGTAGCCGTCAATCACATCGCCCAGGCCAAGGAAACGCATCGGCCGGTAGCGGCGCAGTCGTGACAACTCCTGCAGCCGGCTTTCCAGCGCTTGGCCGAAATCACGCGCCACCACCACCTGGCCGAACCACGGCCGGTCGTAATCCGCTGCATCGAGCTGCACGCGGCCGAAATCACCGGCGCGGCTGACATGGATGCGGCGGATCGGGCCAGGCGCCATCGACAGCTTCTGCATGACCCCCAGCGCGGTCAGCGCGTTGATCGTGGCTGCGGCAAAACTGAGGTTGCGCTGGTCGAACACCGCCGGCAGTTCCCCGGCCGGGCTGGCTTCGAGCAGGCCCACGTCGCGGCCCAAGCGGTCCAGGGCGATGGCCAGGCTGGCACCCACCAAACCGCCACCGACGATCAGCACGTCATGTCGTTCACTCATGGGCGCATGATACGCGCTCGCCGCGCCGGCAGCCCCACGCCGCCCCGCCTGCGCCAAGCGCCGCGCCGGGCTAGAATGAAAGCTGAATCCGCTCCGGCCCCCACCGCCATGTCCGACTCCGCTCCCCGCGCCTTCGTCCTGTCAGTGCTCGTGCTGTTGCTGGCGGCGACCCGCGTCAATCACTTCGCGGCAATCCCGGACGCCTCCTGGGCCGTGTTCTTCATCGGCGGCTTCTACCTCGCCCGCTGGACCCGCTGGGCGTTCCCGCTGCTGATGGTGTTCGCGGTGCTGGTCGACTGGATCGTGATCCGCAGCAGCGGTCTCGATTTCTGGCAGCACTACTGCGTGTCGCCAGGCTACTGGCTGCTGTTGCCGGCGTACTTCGCCATGTGGTCCGGTGGCATGCTGCTGGGCCGCAACTACCGCAGCGCGCAGTGGGCGGTGCTCGGCAAGGGTGCGTTGCTGCTGGTGGCGTCGGTGGCGCTGTGCCATCTGCTGGCGCAGGGTGGTTTCTACTGGACCAGCCAGAACGTCGCCGAGCCGACCGTGGCCGGCTGGGCCCAGAACTACGCGCAGTGGTTCGGTCCGTACCTGCGCACCACCGCGATCTACGTGGCCCTGGCCGCCGCACTGCAGCTGGCCGTGGAGCAGGTGCTGAAGCTCCTGCAGGCCCGCCGCGACATCCATCACTGAGCCGCGTCATGGGTCATCGCCTCTCGCGCATCTACACCCGCACCGGCGACGACGGCAGCACCGGTCTGGGTGACGGCAGCCGGGTCGGCAAGGATGATCTGCGTGTTGCGTCCTATGGCACCGTCGACGAAGCCAATGCCACGCTCGGCCTGTTGCTGGCTGTGCCGCTGCCGGAGGACGTCCGCGCGCTGGTCGTGCACCTGCAGCACCAGCTGTTCGATCTGGGCGCCGAACTGTGCGTTCCCGGCCATGCCGCGATCCACGCCGCCGACGTATCGGCCCTGGAACAGCAGCTGGACCACTACAACGCCGACCTGCCGATGCTGAAGGAGTTCATCCTGCCGGCCGGTGGCGAGGCCGCTGCGCGCTGCCACCTCGCGCGCACCGTCGTCCGCCGCGCCGAGCGCGACACGGTGGCCCTGGCCCGGGTGGAACCGGTACGCAGCGAAGCGCTGCAGTACCTCAACCGGCTGTCAGACCTCCTGTTCGTGCTGGCCCGGGTGCTGGCACGGGCCGATGGCCACGGCGAAGCGCTGTGGCAACCACAGCATCGCCAGCGCTGAGCCGCCATGCTGGTCTTCACCCATCCCGCCTGCCTGCTGCACGATCCCGGCCCTGGCCATCCTGAATGCCCGCAACGCCTGCAGGTGGTGCTCGACTCGCTGCACGAGGCCTTCCCCGGCCAACTGGAGTGGCGCGAAGCGCCACCCGCCAAGTTCGGTGAACTGACCCGGGTCCACGACAGCGCGCTGCTGGATCTGGTGCTGCAACCGCAGACCGCACCGCTGCGCCAGCTGGACATGGACACCTGGACCTCGCCGGGCTCGGCCAGTGCCGCGGTGCATGCCGCCGGCGCCGGTGTCGCAGCCGTCGATGCAGTGATGCTGGGTGAGGATCCGCTGGCCTTCTGCGCGGTGCGCCCACCCGGCCACCATGCCACCAGCAGCACCGCGATGGGCTTCTGCCTGCTCAACAACATTGCCATCGCCGCCGCCTACGCCCGCGACCGCCACGGTCTGGAGCGGATCGCGGTGGTCGACTTCGATGTCCACCATGGCAACGGCACCCAGGACATCTTCCAACACGACGCCCGGGTGTCCTACTACAGCACCCACCAGGCCGGCCTGTTCCCCGAGTCCGGCCTGCGCCGTGACCGCGGTGCCGGCAACCTGATGAACATCCTGCTGCCGCCGGGCAGTGGTGGCTTCCGCTTCCGCAATGTCTGGGCCGACGAAATGCTGCCGGCGATCGACGACTTCCGCCCTCAGCTGCTGCTGATCTCGGCAGGCTTCGACGCGCACCTGCGCGATCCGCAGGCCGATCTGATGCTGGAGACCGACGATTTCGCCTGGATCACCACCGAACTGCACGCGCTGGCACGCCGTCATGCCGCCGGCCGGGTGGTGTCGATGCTGGAGGGTGGATACGACCTGCAGGCCTTGGCCGAGTGCAGCGTGGCCCACCTGCAGGCGCTGATCGCAGCCCCCTCTGGCAACGGGGCTGGATGAACCCGAACCGGCAATCAGGGGAGGCCTTCATTGCCCCTATGCAAGGGATGGGGCAAGCTACCGTCCGTTTTCGCCCGAATCCGAACCGCGTGCGCCGAGCCCTCCGCCTGCTTCCCCTGCCCCTGAGCATCGCCGTCTGCCTTCCGGCATGGGCTGATGACAAGCCGCTCAACTGGGGCCTTTGCCCGGCCACGGACGTGATCCCTGCGTTCACCGACGCGCCGACGCCGGTGCCCGGCCAGGACAAGGCTGCCGCCAGTGCTGCGCGCGAACAGCAGCCCACCGACATCGAGGGCGACCAGCTGCTGGGCACCACCACCGTGCCGCAGTACCAGGGCAACGTGGCGCTGCGCCGGGGCGACCAGTTCGTGGGTACCGACAAGCTCAGCTTTGATACCGAAAGCGGCAACTACGTCGCCGACGGCAACGTCCGTTACCAGGATGCCTCGATCCGGATGGTCGCCAAGCGCGCCGAGGGCAACCAGGAAAGCGACACCCACAAGATCACCGACATCCAGTACCAGCTGGTGTCCCGCCGCGGCAATGGCGAAGCCGAATCGGTCGACCTGCAGGGCGCGGTCGGGCAGATGCACCGCTCCACCTACACCACCTGCGACCCGTCGCAGCCGGTATGGCGGCTGACGGCGCCGGAAATCGAAGTCGACAACGACGAAGGCTTCGGTACCGCCCGCAACGCGGTGCTGCGGATCGGCAAGGTGCCGATCCTGTGGGCGCCCTACTTCAAGTTCCCGATCGATGACCGGCGCAAGACCGGCCTGCTGTTCCCGCAGCTGGGCATGTCCGGCCGCAACGGTTTCGATTACGCGCAGCCGATCTACTTCAATCTGGCGCCGAACTACGACGACACGTTGACCCCGCGCTACATGAGCCAGCGCGGTCTGATGCTCGACAACGAGTTCCGCTACCTCTACGAAGGCGGCCGTGGCGAACTGCTGACCGCGTTCATGCCCAACGACAAGCTGCGCGACCGCGACCGCGGTCGGGTGATGTTTGGCGGCTACCACAACCTCGACGACCATTGGCAGGCGCGCGCCAACCTGGCCTGGGTCAGCGACGAGCGCTACGTGGAAGACTTCGCCAACCGCCTGGTGGGCGTCACCGCGTCGAACCTGCAGAGCACCGTCGGCCTGTACGGCACCGGCAAGAACTGGACGGCCGGCATCATGGCCGACCGCTGGCAGCTGACCGACTACACCCTCGACGAGCGCGCGCTGGCCTACAACCGCCAGCCGCGCCTGTACGTCAACTGGGACAAGCCGCTGCTGCCGTGGCTGGAGACCGGTGTCTACGCCGAGGCCGTGCGCTTCACCCACGACGACATCAACTTCAAGTACGACGCCAGTGCCGGTCCCGACCTGCAGTACACGCGCAACGGCCAGACCCAGCGCATGTACGGCGGCTCGCGCCTGGATGTGAAGCCCTACGTGTCGTTCCCGATCAGCGGCGCGGCCTGGTACATCACCCCGACGCTGGCCTATCGCTACACCGGCTACGAGCTGGACCGCGGGCTGGCCGATGCCACCCGCAGGAGCATCCTGGTCTCGCAGGGCATCGATCCGAACACGGCCACGCCGGAACAGCTGCGCGGCAATACCTCGCCCAGCCGCAGCCTGCCGATCGCCAGTCTCGATGCCGGCCTGTTCTTCGATCGCGAGACCACCCTCGGTGGCAAGTCGTTCCTGCAGACCCTGGAACCGCGCCTGTTCTACCTGCGCACGCCCTATCGCAACCAGGACGAGCTGCCGATCTTCGATACCCGCGACTTCACCTTCAGCTGGGGCCAGCTGTTCCGCGATTCGCGCTATACCGGTGCCGATCGCCAGAACGACGCCAACCAGCTGACCTTGGCGCTGGGTACCCGATTCATCGACCAGACCACCGGCAAGGAGCGTTTCTCGGCCTCCATCGGCCAGATCCAGTACTTCGACGAGTCGCGGGTGAGCGTGGTCCCGGGTGGCGCGCCGGTTGAAAAGGGCAAGTCGGCCTGGATCGCCGACGGCAACTACATGATCAACGACCGCTGGACACTGGGCGCCACCTACCAGTGGGATCCCAAGTACAAGCGCGAGGACCTGGCCAGCGTGCGTGCCCGCTACCTGATGTCCAACGACGGCGTGGTCAACCTGACCTACCGTTACCGCATCAATTCCGGTGCCCCGGCCAACGCCAACAAGCACGACCGCACCCTGCTGGAACAGGCCGACCTGTCGTTCCTGTACCCGCTGAACGAGCGCTGGAGCCTGGTGGGCCGTTATTACTACTCGCTGCAGGACAAGGAACCGCTGGAGATCATCGGTGGCGTACAGTGGGACAGCTGCTGCCTGGCCGTGCGCGCCGTGGCCCGCCGCTACGTGCGCAACCGCGAAGGTGAAATGAACAACTCCATCCAGCTCGAGTTCGTGCTCAAGGGCTTGAGCTCCCTCGGCCAGGACACGGACCGCACTTTGCGCCGTGCTATCCTCGGCTACAACCGCGACGACCTCTATCTCGTGCCGCCCAGCAACACCGGAGCGACCCGCGATGACTACGATCCGAATCAGATCCCATGACCAAGAGCTTCCCCGTTCTCCTCGCATCGCTTCTGGCGGTGTCCAGCGTGTCCGCCCCCCTGCAGGTTCTTGCGCAGGAGGCCCAGCCGTTGGACCGCATCGCTGCTGTCGTCGATGAGGACGTGATCCTGCAGAGCGAGCTCCAGCGTGCGATCGCCAACATCAAGGCGCAGTACGCCGGCCGCGAGGCCCAGCTGCCGCCCGATGACGTGCTCAGCCGCCAGGTGCTCGAGCGCCTGGTACTGGTCAAGCTGCAGGTGGCCCGTGCCCAGGGCAGCGGTATCCGTGTCAGCGACCAGGAACTGACCCAGGCGATGAATGCCATCGCGCAGCAGAACGGTTCGACCCTGGATGCTCTGCGCCAGCGCTTGGCCCATGACGGCATCGACTTCAACGATTTCCGCGCCTCGGTGCGTGACGAGATCACCGTGCAGCGCCTGCGCCAGAGCTTCGCGCAGAGCCGCATCAGCGTCAGCGAAGGCGAGGTCGATGCTGCCCTGAAGCAGCAGGCCGATGCCGGCAACCAGTTCCACCTGGCACACATCCTGGTCGCCCTGCCCGACGGTGCCACCGCCGAGCAGATCGCCACCGGCCAGAAGAAGGCTGATGGCGTGAAGGCCCTGCTGGACAAGGGCGAACTGGACTTCAATGCGGCGGCCGTGCGCTATTCCGACAGCCCCAATGCACTGGAAGGCGGCGATCTCGGCTGGCGCACCCTGGATGAAATCCCGGCGGCGTTCGCACAGACGATGCAGCAGATGAAGGCTGGCGAAGTGGTCGGCCCGATCCGCGGCCCGAGCGGCTTCCAGCTGCTGAAGCTGGTGGAAGTGCGCGACGCCAGTGCGGCGGCAGGCACCCACACCGTCACCGAGTACCACGGCCGCCACATCCTGGTGCGCGTGGACGATGCACAGTCCGACGCGGCCGCCAAGGCCAAGATCGATACCCTGCGCGCCCGTGTTGTCGGCGGTGCCGACTTCCAGCAGGTGGCCAAGGAATCGTCCGAGGACACCAACAGCAAGGGCCAGGGCGGCGATCTGGGCTGGTTCCCGGCCGACGCGTTCGGCCCGGCCTTCGGCCAGCAGGTGGCAGGCATCCAGGACGGCGGCGTCAGCCAGCCGTTCCGCACCGATGCGGGCTGGCACATCGTGCAGCGCGTGGGCACCCGCCAGACCGACGTCGGCAGTGACAACCAGCGCGCCCAGGTCCGCGAGACCATCGGTCGCCGCAAGCTGGAAGACGAGTACAACCGCTTCCTGCAGGAGCTGCGTGGCGAAGCCTTTGTCAGCTTCCGCAGCGGTGACCGGGCGGAAAATACCGCCACGCCTCCGCAGTCCTGAGCCATGCTCCCCGAGCTCGCTCTGGTACCGGGCGAGCCCGCCGGGATCGGCCCGGAACTGTGTGTCCGACTGGTCCAGCAGCCGCGCGATGATTGCCGGCTGCTGGCATTCGCTGATCCGGATACCCTGCGCGCGGCCGCTGCCGCGCTGAACCTGCCTCTGCAACTGCTGCCCGAAGACGCGCATGCCCGCGTCCCCGGCGACCTGCGCCTGCGCGCCGTCTCCAACAGCACCCCCAGCCGTTTCGGCCATACCGACCCTGCCAACGCAGGCGCGGTGATCGCTGCCCTGCTGGGTGCCGGCCAGGCCTGCCTGTCCGGTGAACTGCACGGCGTGGTGACCGGCCCGGTGCACAAGGCGGTGATCAACCAGGGCGGCATCGCCTACAGCGGCACCACCGAACTGCTGGCCGACCAGGCCGGGGTAAAGGTGGTGATGATGCTGGCCAACGACATCGTCCGCGTTGCCCTGGCCACGACCCACCTGCCGCTGCGTGAGGTTGCCGATGCGATCACCGCGCCCGGCCTGGAACACACCCTGCGCACCGTGCATGCCGCGCTGCGCCGCGAGTTCGGCTTGGCCGCACCGCGCATCGCCGTGCTTGGCCTGAACCCGCACGCCGGCGAAGACGGTCACCTCGGCCGCGAGGAACTGGATCTGGTCATCCCGCTGCTGCAGCGCCTGCGCAGCGAGGGCATGGACCTGATCGGTCCGCTGCCGGCCGATACCGCGTTCCTGCCGGCCAAGCTGGCCGGCTTCGACACCGTGCTGGCCATGTACCACGACCAGGGCCTGCCGGTGCTGAAGTACTCCGGCTTCGAGCAGGCGGTGAACCTGACCCTGGGCCTGCCCTATCCGCGCGTGGCGGTGGACCACGGCACCGCGCTGGATCTTGCCGGCCGCGGCATTGCCGATCCTTCCAGCCTGCAGGCCGCCACAACACTGTGTGCGCGGCTGGCGCGGCAACGTACACTGAGCACATGACTTCCCCGCATTCCCCCTCCGGCCCGGTGTTTTCCGCCGCGGCCAAGAAGCAGCTCGGCCAGCACTTCCTTGCCGACCGCTACTACATCGACAAGATCGTGATGGCGGTCAATCCCAAGGACGGCGACCGCCTGGTCGAGATCGGCCCGGGCCAGGGTGCGATCACCCTGCCGCTGCTGCGCGTGCACCCGAAGATGACGGTGATCGAGTTCGACCGCGACCTGATCGCGCCGTTGACCGCCGCCGCCGAGCCCCTGGGTGAACTGACCATCGTCAACCGCGACGTGCTGCGGGTCGATTTCACCGAGCTGGCCGACGGACAGCCGATCCGCCTGGTCGGCAACCTGCCCTACAACATCTCCTCGCCCATCCTGTTCCATGCACTGGAACATGCTGCGGTGGTCTCGGACATGCACTTCATGCTGCAGAAGGAAGTGGTCGACCGCATGGCTGCCGGTCCCGGCAGCAAGGTGTTCGGCCGCCTCAGCGTGATGCTGCAGGCCTACTGCGAGGTGACCTCGCTGTTCGTGGTGCCGCCGGGTGCGTTCAGGCCGCCGCCGAAGGTCGATTCGGCCGTGGTGCGCCTGGTACCGCGCGACCCGGCCAGCATCGACATCAAGGACCACAAGCGCTTCGCTGAGGTGGTCAAGGCCGCCTTCGGCCAACGCCGCAAGACCCTGCGCAATGCCCTGAACAACGTGGTCAGCGCCGAGCAGTTCGTGGCTGCCGGCGTGCGCCCCGATGCCCGCGCCGAACAGCTGGACGTGGCTGAATTCATCGCTTTGGCCAATGCCACCTGATTACACTGCCGGTATGGAAGACGCTGACGTTTATGCCATCTCCGTCGAAGTCGCCCCGCGCTTCCTCGACGACCAATCCGCGCCGGAAGACGGTCGCTATGCGTTCGCCTATACGATCCGCATCCACAACCAGGGCCGCGTTGCCGCGCGCCTGGTCGCACGCCACTGGCGCATCACCGATGCCAATGGCCGCGTCGAGCATGTCGATGGCGATGGCGTGATCGGCGAACAACCGCGACTGCGTCCGGGTGAAGACTTCCATTACACCTCGGGTGTCATGCTCGGCACCGAGCACGGCACGATGCAGGGCCATTACGACATGGTGGCCGACGACGGCACCGAATTCGCCGCGCCGGTCGCACCCTTCGTGCTGGCCATCCCGCGCACCCTGCACTGACACGGAGGCCGAACGATGAGTGTATGGGCGATCGGCGACCTGCAAGGCTGCTATGACGTAACCCAGCGCCTGCTGGAGAAGATCCGGTTCGATCCGTCGCAGGACACCCTGTGGTTCTGCGGCGACCTGGTCAACCGCGGTGGACAGTCACTGGAAACGCTGCGGCTGGTGCATTCGCTGCGCGACCACAGCGTGGTGGTGCTCGGCAACCACGACCTTTCATTGCTGGCCGTCGGTGCGCGCACCGAAGAAGAACAGCGCAAGGTCAACCCGGACCTGCTGCGCATCGTCCAGGCCGAAGACCGCGACGTGCTGCTGGACTGGCTGCGCCTGCAGAAGCTGGTGCACGTGGACCGTGAGCTTGGCTGGATGATGGTGCATGCCGGCCTTGCGCCGAAGTGGACCACGCAGATGGCCGAGAAGCATGCGGCCGAAGTGGAAGTGCAGCTGCACGGCGCCGGCTATCGCAAGCTGTTCCGCAACATGTACGGCGACAAGCCCAGCTGGGCGCCGAACCTGACCGGCTACGAGCGCTCGCGGGCGATCATCAACGTGCTGACACGCATGCGTTACTGCACCTCGCGTGGTCGCATCGGCATCGAGGACAAGGGCACGCCGGGCACCCAGGAACAGGGGCTGTATCCCTGGTTCGAAGTGCCGGGCCGGGTCGAGCGCGACCTGAAGGTGGTCTGCGGCCACTGGTCCGCGCTCGGCCTGACCATCACCCAGGGCATCCACGCGATCGACACCGGTGCCGTGTGGGGTGGCAAGCTCACCGCGATCCAGCTCGACACCGATGAGCTGCGCGTGGTGCAGGTACCGGGACGCGACGTGCCGGCACCGGTCGCCAACGCGCGGCCGCCCGCGCGACCGGCACACGAGCGCACGGCAGGAGGGCAAGGCAAGGACAACAGCCAGGGCAACGGCAACGCTGCAACGGCTGGCGCCCCCGGCAACCGTGGTCCGCGCCGGCGTCGCCGCCGTAGTGGCGGTGGCGGTGGGGGCAACAACAACGGAACGCCTCCTTCGGCATGACCCCAGGCAACCGCGTACCATGGACGGTGCTGCTGCTGGCGCTGGCCCTGGCCAGCGGCTGCCAGCCCTCATCGTCGCCAGCGACCGCTGGCGACGACGCTACCGCCGCCCCTGCATCAGCCCCTGCACCTTCGCCGCCGCTGGTCGCTGCCGCGCGCGCGCAGGTCGGCGTCACCACCCGCTACGACCCTGCCTATCAGGTACTGGCCTACCCCGGTGGCGACGTGCCCGCTGATCGCGGCGTATGCACCGACGTAGTGGTCCGCGCCCTGCGTACACAAGGGCTGGACCTGCAGGTCCGCGTGAACGAAGACATGCGTGCTGATTTCAGCGCCTATCCGGCCCTTTGGGGCCTGTCCCGACCGGATCGGAACATCGACCATCGGCGCGTGCCCAACCTGATGCGCTGGTTTGACCGCCAGGGTTGGCAGCAGCCGATCAGTGCCCTTCCCAGCGACTTCGCCGCCGGCGACATAGTGGCCTGGAAGCTCAACGGCAACGGCCTGCTGCACGTGGGCATCGTCTCCGACCGGCGCCTGGCCGACGGCACGCCGCTGGTGCTGCACAACATCGCGCGCGGTACGCGGGAAGAGAACCTGCTGTTCCAGCACACCATCATCGGCCACTACCGGATGCCGTAAAACAATCCTGTAGAGCCGAGCAAGGCCGGGCTCTACAGGACGCCGCGCTCAGCGGCGGACGTAGTGCACGAAGCGGAAGGCGTAGGCATGGCGTTCGTCAGCGGGATGCGGCTCGCTGCTCACCTCCTGCCAGTCACCCGGGTCCAGCTCGGGGAAGTGGGTGTCGGCTGGTACTTCGGCATCCACCCAGGTCAGGTACAGATCGCTGGCCTGGTCCAGCAGCTGGCGGAAGATCTCGCCGCCACCAATGATGCACAGCTCGCTGGCGCCCTCACCCTCTGCAATCGCTTTCGCCTCGTCCAGCGAGGCCACCGCGCGCATGCCCTCGAACGGCACATGGCCGCTGCGGGTCAGCACCAGGTTGGTCCGGCCCGGCAGCACGCGGCCGATCGATTCGGCGGTCTTGCGCCCCATCAGGATCGGTTTGCCCAGGGTCAACGCCTTGAAGTGCTTGAAGTCGTCCGGCAGGTGCCAGGGCATGGCATTGCCCTGGCCGATGCCGCGATTGCGGTCCAGTGCAACGATCATCGAGAGTTTCATGGTGCGGCCTCCTCAGCCGGCGTCGATCTGCAGGCGTGTACAGGCCTCGTTGGCGGTACTGGCCGCGCGCAGCGCCGCAGCCAGCGCGGGGTTCGACGTGGAATTCTCGTCCAGGCCTTCGAGGATCCTCTGCATCTGCGCGTCCTCGATCTCCTTCAGCCCCGGTCCCGACAGGATGTCGCTGGACAGCGTGGCAACGTCCGTGCCGCCGCTGCGCGCCAGGAATCCCTGCAGATCCTTGCTGGAATAGACGACCGCCAGGCGCTGCTCGAGCTCATGCTGGTAGGCGGGCTCTTCGATGCCAGCCTTCAGGTGCTCGGCCATCGCCGCGTACATGCCGGTCACCGCCTCGCGCACCTGCGCCTGGCAGCCGGCCGGTATGTCGCTGGGCAGTAGGGCGCCGCTATCGAGCGTCCGGACGAAGGACTGCAATTCCCCGCGCATGTGCTTGTGCACGATCTGCTCGTTGACCTGCCGGGCCAATGCGAGGGTGTCTGCAGGCGCCGCCTGGACCAGGCTCAGCGGCGCCAGGCCAGCCAATGCCAGCAGCGCCGCAACGCGTGGGCGCGCACTCACACCGCCACCGGTGCCTTGATCGCCGGATGCGGATCGTAGCCGTCGATGCGGATGTCATCGAACTGGAAGCCGAACAGATCGGTCACTTCCGGGTTCAACCACAACGTCGGCAGCGCGCGCGGCGCACGCGACAACTGTTCGTGGGCCTGCTCGAAGTGGTTCGAATACAGGTGCGCATCGCCCAGCGTGTGCACGAAATCGCCGACGCCCAGGCCGGTGGCCTGCGCCACCATGTGCGTCAGCAGTGCGTAGCTGGCGATGTTGAATGGCACGCCAAGGAAGATGTCGCCACTGCGCTGGTACAACTGGCAGCTGAGCTTGCCATCGACCACGTAGAACTGGAACAGGTTGTGGCACGGCATCAACGCCATCTGCGAGAGCTCGCCCACGTTCCAGGCACTGACCACCAGCCGCCGTGAATCCGGGTTGCGCTTGATCTCATCGACCAGCCACTGCATCTGGTCGATGCTGCCGCCGTCGGCCGTGGCCCAGCTGCGCCACTGCTTGCCGTACACCGGGCCGAGGTCGCCGTTGTCGTCGGCCCACTCGTCCCAGATGCGCACCTGGTTGTCCTTGAGGTAACCGATGTTGGTATCGCCCTTCAGGAACCACAGCAGCTCGTGGATGATCGAGCGCAGGTGCAGCTTCTTGGTGGTGACCAGCGGAAAACCGTCGTTGAGGTTGAAGCGCATCTGCCAGCCGAACACGCTGCGGGTGCCGGTGCCGGTACGGTCGCTCTTCTCCGCGCCATGTTCGAGCACGTGTGAGAGCAGGTCCAGGTAAGCCTTCATGCCTTACCCTCGGCGACCACCAGCGGCTGCGGCTGCAGCACCGGCGCGCGGCGCGACAGCGCCAGCAGCACCAGGCCGAAGACGATCAACGGCACGCACAGGATCTGGCCCTTGGTCAGCCAGCCGAAGGCCACATAGACGCCGTTGTCGGGCATGCGCACGAACTCGACGGCGAAGCGGAAGATGCCGTACAGCAGCGCGAACAGGCCGCCGATGAGATAGCGATGGCGCGGCTTGGCCGACACCGTCCACAACACCACGAACATCACCAGCCCTTCCAGCAGTGCTTCATACAACTGCGACGGATGGCGGGCGAACTGATTCAGCGCGCCGCTGGCGAACTGCGACTGCAGGGTGGCGTGGTCGAGCTGGTTCAGCGGCGCCGGCAGGCCGGACGGGAACACCACGCCCCAGCTGCCGTCGGTGTACTTGCCCCACAGCTCGGCGCCGATGAAGTTGCCGACGCGGCCAAAACCCAGGCCCAACGGCACCAGCGGCGCCATGAAATCCATGGTGTCGAAGAAGTGCAGCGCGTGCTTGCGCGACCACCACCAGCAGGCGGCGATCACACCCAGCAGGCCGCCATGGAAGCTCATGCCGCCGTCCCACACCTTGAACAGCAGCAGCGGGTTGTGCAGGAAATCGCCCAGCGCGTAGAACAGCATGTAGCCGATGCGGCCGCCCAGCACCACGCCGAGCATGGCGTAGAACAGCAGGTCGGAGAAGCCGTTGGCATCGACGCCCGGCAGGCGCCCGTCGGCGATGCGCTTGCGCCCCAACAGCCAGGCGGCGGTGAAGCCGAGCAGGTACATGATGCCGTACCAGTGCACCTTGATCGGTCCCAACGAGAGGGCGATGGGGTCGATGTCGTGGAAATAGATCATGAAGGGCGCCTTGCAGGGATGCCGATATTCTAGCGCCGCCCGGGAGCGGCCTCGTCTTGGCCGCTGTCGCCCGATTGCCGGGCTTCAGCCCAGGATCTGCGGCGTGTCCGGCAGGCCGTCCTGATCGGACCGCGCCGAGGCAGGAAAGTGCCCTTCCACCAGGGAGGAAACCTCGTCGATGGCATCGCGCAGCGCCGCCACCGGCTGCGAGCCGCGCAGGCCTTCGCGCAGATGCGTGCAGACCCGCTGCCACTGCTCGGGCGCGACCCTCCCGTGCAGGCCACGGTCGGCGACGATCTCGATGGCGTGGTCGGCCAGCAGCAGGTAGATCAGCACGCCGTTGTTGTGCGCGGTATCCCAGGTGCGCAGGCGCGCGAAGGCATGCTCGGCCGCCTGCCGCGGGGTGACCTTGTGCCACAGCGCATGCAGTGGCAGATCGGCCTCCACGGCAAACATCACCTGGCCGCCATGGCGCTGCTCGCCCGCGGCGATCGCCTCGGTGATCGCCTGCAGCGTGGCCGGCGGGAACGCCCGCCGTACCGATGGCGAAAACAGATGCCTGCAGAGACGTCGGATCATCACCAGCCTCCCGACGCGCCGCCGCCGCCGGAACGGCCGCCACCGCCGCCCCAGCCGCCGCCACCGCCAAACCCACCCCCGCCGCCGAAGCCGCCACCTCCCCAACTGCCTCCACCCCAACCGCCACCGCCGGCGAAACGCCCCGGATGGCCGGACAGCATCGCCACAACCAGGCCAACCACGCCGGCCAGGCCACTGGCCAGCAAGGTGGAGGTGAACAGGAAGGCAGCAACGGCCGCACCGGCGCCACCCAGCAGGCCGCGCAGCGGACGTGGTACGCGTGAGAACACGCCACGCAGGATGCTGCCGGCGAACACACCAATGAACAACGCCAGGAACCAGGTATCGCCGCCACCGTCAGGGGCGCGTCCCTGCTGGCTGCTGACCGGCGCCGGCAGCGGCTCGCCGTCGATGATCTTCACCAGCATCGCCGTGGCATCGGTGATGCCACCGGCATAGTCATTGGCGCGGAAGCGTGGCACCAGGTACTCCTGGATCACCCGGTTGGCGATCACATCGGGAATCGCACCCTCCAGGCCATAGCCCGGTTCGATGCGCACCCGCCGATCGTCCTTGGCCACCACCAGCAGCACGCCGTCATCCACCCCCTTGCGACCGATCTGCCACTGGTCGAACACGCGGGTGGTGTACTGGGCGATGTCTTCGGGTTGCGTGGTCGGCACCACCAGCACCTGCATCTGGCTGCCCTTGCGTTGCTGCAGGTCCAACGCCTGCTGCACCAGCGCCTGCTTCTGCGCGGCATCCAAGGTGCCGGTGGTATCGACCACCGGCGAATCCAGCGCCGGGATCGGCGCCAGCGTCTGCGCCTGCACGCCCAACGGCAGCCACAACAGCAGGGCCAGCAGTGTGGCGGCCAGGCGCATCGGTCAGTGGCCCGGGGCCGGGGCTGGCTGCTGCTGCGGCGCGGTGCCGAAATCAACCGCCGGCGCGTTGGAGATCTGCGCTTCGTTTTCCACGGTGAAGTTCGGCTTGGGCTGGTAGCCGAAGATCTTGGCGGTGATCAGCTGCGGGAACGAGCGGATGTAGGTGTTGTAGTCCTGCACCTGCTGGATGTAGCGGCCACGGGCAACGGTGATGCGGTTCTCGGTGCCTTCCAGCTGCGCCTGCAGGTCGCGGAAGTTCTGGTCGGACTTCAGCACCGGGTAGTTCTCGGTAACCACCAGCAGGCGCGACAACGCGCTGCCGAGCTCACCCTGGGCCTGCTGGAACTGCTTGAGCGAGGCTTCATCGTCGGCGTTGACGTTGATCTGGCCAACGCGCGAGCGGGCGTTGGTGACTTCGGTCAGCACGCGCTCTTCCTGGCTGGCGAAACCCTTCACGGTCTGCACCAGGTTGGGCACCAGGTCAGCGCGGCGCTTGTACTGGTTGAGCACTTCGGACCAGCTGGCCTTGACCGCTTCGTCCTTCTGCTGGATGGCGTTGTAGCCGCAGCCGGACAGCAGGGAGGCCAGCAGCAACAATGGGATGAGGCGGGTCAACAGGCGCATGGCCAAGGCTCCGGGTGGACTGAGCGCCGAGCATGCCATGGTCGGTGTTAACGGGCGTGTGGAGAGTGTCGGCCATCGTCGGCCATCGGGCGCCGCCCCCTCCGCGGTGGTTGTGTTTGCTGGATATCGGGGTGGGCCGGGAGGGTGGGTTGGCTGGGGGACGCCGTGAATACGTCCTTGTAGGCTCGGGCGCCGCATCCATGCGGCTCACGCCCCCAGCCAACCCACCCTCCCGGCCACGGACGGTTTCCTGCGCACCGCGGGAAGATCAAAAGAAAAAAATCAAAATCAAAAGCAAAAGCCGATTCTTCAGACATTTGTGTCGACCAAGGTCGACACCTACCAACAGCAGCACAGAACGCCGCTCCGACAGCGGCGGGAGACTGTCGAAGGCGGGGTGGGTCCGGTGGCAGGGGCGTGAGCGCCATGGATGGCGCGACCGAGGCTACAGGGACGTACTTGCGCCGTCCCCTGCTACCGGACCCACCCCGCCATCCCACGGAACGCCCGCCGTTGCTGTTGAGGTTGAGGTTGCCGGCCAGCGGCCGGCACTACCGCCTCTGCGGGTGCAGGGCGCAGCCCTGCCGGAACACACCTCTCAGCAAGCCTCAGCAACCGGCACGCGCGCACGCCCCAGCCACGCCAGCAGCAGTGCCGATGCCGCCAGCAGGCCACCGGCCACCGGAATCGCGGCGTAGCCCAGCCCCAGGCTGATCACCGCACCACCCAGCGCCGCGCCCAGTGCATTGCCGAGGTTGAACGCACCGACGTTGATCGACGACGCCAGCCCCGGCGCCTCGCTCGCCGCCTGCATCACCCGGATCTGCAACGGCGGCACGATGGCGAAGGTCGCCGCACCGAACAGCAGTACACCCAGCGCTGCAGTCGCGTGGCTCATGAAGGCCAGCGGCAGCACGAACATCAGCACCGCAAGTACCGCCAGCAGGATCCGGGTGGCGCCGTCCAGCGACCAGTCGGCCATGCGGCCGCCAATACCGTTACCGAAGGTAAAGCCGATGCCGATCAATGCCAGCGACAGCGCGATGAAGGCATTCGACGCACCGGTCAGTTCAGTCAGCACCGGCGCCACGTAGGTGTAGAGGGTGAACATCGCACCTGCGCCCAGCACCGTGGTCGCCATCGCCAGCAGTACCTGCGGCTGCATGATCGATTTCAGTTCACGTCGAACATCCGGGCGCGCACCCGCGGCCGACGGCGGCAGTGCCATCGCCAATGCGGTGATCGCCACCACGCCAAGTACGGCAGTGCCGGCAAAGGCCAAACGCCACCCCAGTTGCTGGCCGACCCAGGTCGCCAGCGGTACGCCGCCGATGTTGGCGATGGTCAGGCCCATGAACATCGTCGCCACTGCCGCGGCCTGCTTCTCCTTCGGCACCAGGCTGGCGGCGACCACCGCGCCGATGCCGAAGAACGCACCGTGATTGAGGCTGGTCACCAGCCGTGACAGCAGCAGCAGGCCGTAGTTCGGGGCCAGCGCCGACAGCAGGTTGCCGACCACGAAGATCGACATCAGCAGCATCAGCGCGGTGCGCTTGCCGAAGCGTCCCATCAGCAGGGTCATCACCGGTGCGCCCAGCATCACGCCCACCGCATAGGCGGTGATCAGCATGCCGGCGGTGGGGATGCTGACGCCCACTCCGCTGGCGATGACCGGCAGCAGGCCCATCGGGGTGAACTCGGTGGTGCCAATGGCGAAGGCGCCGACGGCGAGTGCCAGCAATGCGGCTCTGGAATTCATGGGGATTGCCTGCGTGGGGCAGGCCCTGTGGAAAATGAGCGCGTAGCCTGCGCGCTTTGCCGGCCGGGAGTAAGCCTCGGCACGGGAAAACACTGTTGATCCCGATTCACAAGTGGAAGGTGCAAGCCGGCATTGCGGGAAGAAGCCCCGCCAGGCATGGCCCACGCTTCGGTGGCGCCGGGCCATGCCCGGCGAGCGCGGCGGCGCCTGGAACGCAGAACCCCCGGCGCTGGCCGGGGGTTCGGGAATTGCTTACCAGTCGCCGGCGCCCGGCACGTGGTGTTCGCGTGCGCGGCGGCGCATCAGCAGGTTCAGCCACTCCACCAGCACCGAGAAGCCCATCGCGGCGTAGATGTAGGGCTTGGGAACGTGCACGTCCAGGCCGTCCAGGATCAACACCGCGCCGATCAGCAGGATGAAGGCCAGGGCCAGCATCTTCACGGTCGGGTTGGCATCGATGAAGCGGCCCAGCGGGTTGGCCGCCAGCAGCATCACCGCCACCGACAACAGGATCGCAGCCACCATCACCGGCACGTGGTCGGCGATGCCGACAGCGGTGATCACCGAGTCCAGCGAGAACACGATGTCGATGATCGCGATCTGCGCGATCACGTAGCCGAACACGGCCGAGGTCTTGGTGGTGGTCGGGTCCTCGTCCTCGCCACCGGTGATCATCTCCTTGATCTCCATCCAGCCCTTGATGATCAGGAACAGGCCACCGACGATCAGCACCAGGTCGCGGATGGAGATGCCCATGCCGGCCACGGTGAACAGGTTTGCCTGCATGTGCGCCAGGTACGCCAGCGACACCAGCAGGCCGATACGGGTGATGCACGCCACGGCGATGCCGAGGCGGCGCGCGAACGGGCGGCGCTCTTCGGGCAGCTTGCTGACGGCGATGGAGATGAACACCAGGTTGTCGATGCCGAGCACGATTTCCAGTGCGCTCAAGGTGAACAGGGTCAACCAGACGTTCGGATCGGCGAGAAGCTCAAGGGACATGGGAAGTCTTCAACAAGGGGGGAGGAAGAAGGATCAGCCGACGCTGGCCGGGAACAATCGCGGCACCAGCACCAGGGCCCAGCACAGCAGCACGTTCATCATCAGCACGAACACCGCCGCCGAGCCCATGTCCTTGGCGCGGCCGGCCAGTTCGTGGATTTCCGCGCCATAGCGCTCGATCACCGCCTCGATGGCCGAGTTGGCCAGCTCCATCGCCAGCACCAGCAGCATCGAGCCGATCATCAGCGCGCGCTCCACCGGGGTCTGGCCCAGCCAGATCGCCAGCGGGGTCAGCAGCACCAGCAGGTAGACCTCCAGCCGGAACGAGGACTCGTGCAGCCAGGCAGCACGCAGGCCCTGCCAGGACCAGCGGGCGGCCTGGAAGATGCGGCGCGGGCCGCGGGGCATGTGGCCAAACTGATCAGCCACGGGTGATGGATCCAGCAACAGGGGCGCGGCGCAGCGACCGCTCAGACGCACGGCAGGAAATCATGGGTGCACAGGGATAGGCAGACAGCCCCCATTTTGCCACAAGGGCGGCAGCGGCACCCCGCACGCCCCGCCGCGAGGCCCTGCGAACGACCCCGCAAACGGCCCAGCACGGCCAAGCGCGGGGCCAGCCCAGCTTCTATGATGGATACCCCCTGCCCTGCCGGAGTGCCTGATGACCCGTCCCCGCACCTGCCTGATCCTGCTCGGCCTGCTGGCCGCGCCGCTGGCCCAGGCCCTGAGCCCGCCGGCGCCGCCGCAGATCCCTGCGCAGGTCTCCAACGTGGCCTGGGAGGCCGACATCGCCGCCTTCGTCAGCGCCGACCGGACTACTCCGCCGCCGCGCGGCGGCATCGAGTTCATCGGCAGCTCGTCCTTCCGCATGTGGGACAGCCTGGCCCGGGATTTCCCGGGGCAACCGGTGTTCAACCGTGGCTTCGGGGGTTCGGAAGTACGCGACAGCACCTGGTACGCCGGCCAGGCCATCGTGCCGTACGCGCCGTGCAAGGTGTTCTTCTACGCCGGCGACAACGACCTCAACAGCGGCCGCAGCGCGACCCAGGTACGCGATGACGTGGTGGCCTTCGTGCAGCGCGTGCATCGCGACCTGCCGAAGACGAAGGTGGAATACGTCTCGATCAAGCCCAGCCCATCGCGGGCGCACCTGCTGCCGGCGATCAACGACGCCAACGCGAAGATCAAGGCCGCGTTGGCGAAGCTGCCCAACACCGGCTACACCGACATCTACACCCCGATGCTCGGGGCCGACGGCCAGCCCGATGCGTCGTTGTTCCGCGAGGACATGCTGCACATGACCCCGGCCGGCTATGCGATCTGGACCAAGGCGCTGGCGCCGAAGGTCAACTGCAACTGATTGATCCCGAGGTTGCCGGCCAGCGGCCGGCACTACCGGAAATGCCCATCCACGCATGGCGTGGATCTACTGAGTGGCGAAATCAGCAGCCGGTAACCTGTCGAAGGCGGGGCGCTGTGGGCGTCCCCGCACACCCACAGCGCCCCGCCATCCCACGGAATGTCCGCTGTTGCTGTTGCTGTTGCTGTTGAGGTTGCCGGCCAGCGGCCGGCACTACCGCGGGTGCCGGGCGCCGCCCGGCCCTCAGCGGAAAATCACCGTCGCCTCGGTGCCCTTGCCCAGCTCGCTGGCCAGGCTGACCTTCCAGCCGAAGCGGTCACACAGGCGACGCACGATCGACAGCCCCAGGCCGGTACCCTGCGGTCGGCTGGGATCGGCACGATAGAACGGCTCGAACGCACGCGACAGCGCATCGGCGGACATGCCGATGCCGGTATCGCTCACCACCACCCGGTCGTTGTGCACGTGCACGTCGATGCGGCCTTCATCGGTGTAGCTGCAGGCGTTGCGCACCAGGTTGCTGACCACCACCTGCAGCACCCGCGGTGGTGCGTGCAGCTGCACGGCCGCGTCGCTGTGCAGGTGCACCGCCAGCGGCCGTCCCACCAGCAGCTCGTTGGCGTTGTCCACTTCGTAACGAACGATGTCGTTGACGTCGAACAGTTCCACCTGCGGCTCGACGTCGGCCTCACGAGCCAGGATCAGGAAGGCATCGATCACCGCTTCCATGTCCCGTCCGGCACGCTGGATGCGCTGCAGGCTGCGGCGCAGGCGCGGCTCCAGGCTTTCATCGCCCAGCGCCATGTCGCTGGCCACGCGGATCACCGTCAGCGGCGTGCGCAGTTCATGGCTGGCATCACGGGTGAAGTTGCGCTCGCGCGCCACGTGCGCGGTGACCCGGTTGGCCAGCGAATGCAGTGCTGCCGCCAGCTGCCGGGTCTCGCCCTGCATGTCCGCCGGCAGCTTGTTCGGCTCCAGGTCGGCCGCTTCCGGATGACCCGGGTCCCAGCGCGAGACACGGCGCGCCAGCCAGTTCACCGGCGATACCAGGCGTTTGGAGGCACGGTAGGTGATCCAGGAGGCGCCATATACCGCCAGCAGGGTCAGCAGCACCGGCACGATGCCGAACCAGAACGCCAACATTTCCGCGCGCGAGCGCAGGAACACCAGGTACAGGCGCCCCTCTTCGCGGGCGTCGACCAGCACCAGCTGATCGTCGTCGGGCAGTTCGTGGAAACCCGGTTCCAACGTGCGCAGGTTGGCCGGCAGTGACAGGCTGGACTGCCCACGTTCCAGCAGGTAGCCACGGATGTTCTGGGTATTGGGCGGCGGCTGCACGGGCGAGGCCTCGTGCAGTGTCCAGTAGTACGCCGCTTCTTCGCGCAGGGCAGCGCCCACCAAGCTGTGCTTGATCACCAGCGAAACCAGCCAGGCACCCAGCAGGATACCCAGGCTGGCCAGCACGGCTTGCAGGATGAAAGCGATACGGATCTTGCGCGGCAGGCCGTGCGGCATTGCGGTGTCCCGGTCAGAGCGCTGCGATTATAGGCAGCGCGCTGTGCCGTGATCGTGCATGGACGATGACGACCCGGTATCCGGAACGTTCACCCCTTCCCTGCCGACCACGGCCGTGCCGGTTCTGCTGCAACACCGGCACGACGTCGATCAGGCCATCGGCTGGGCGATATCGGCGATGCGATAGCCCGCGCTCTGCACGGTGTGCAGCAGCGGCCGATCGAACGGCTTGTCGATGATCTTGCGCAGGTTGTACAGATGGCTGCGCAACGTGTCCGAATCAGGCAGGCCGTTGCCCCAGATCTCGCGCTCGATTTCCTGGCGGGTGACCACACGCGGCGATTCACGCATCAGGATGGTCAGCAGGCGCAGGCCGATCGGCGACAACTGCAGCTCGGTGCCAGCACGGGTGGCACGCATGCTGACCGGATCGAGCACCAGGTCGGCGACCTTGAGCACTTCCGAACCCACCTGGCGACGTTCGCGGCGGATCAGCGCGCGCAGGCGGGCTTCCAGTTCCTGGATCGCGAACGGCTTGGTCAGGTAATCGTCGGCACCAAAGCCAAGACCGGTGAGCTTGTCATCCAGCGTGTCGCGCGCGGTCAGCATCAGCACCGGGGTCGACTTGCGCGCATCGTTGCGCAGCCGGCGGCACACTTCGATGCCATCCAGCCGCGGCAGCATGAGGTCCAGCACGACGACGTCGTAGCTGTTCTCGGCAGCCAGACGGTAGCCGTCCAGGCCATCCTGCGCATAGTCGACCTCGAAGCCACGGCCTTCCAGGTATTCACCGATCATCTCGGAGATATTGCGGTTGTCTTCGACCACCAGCACCAAGCCGGAAGTCTCCTTCGTCTGACGCATGAGAATCCCTCTTTCTTCAGCTTTGTGAAACATGCCCGATCGACGGTGCACGCGACGTGAAGTTGCGTCAATGAAAAGAAGATGGCCTGCTCACAGCAGCGGTTTCAGCAGCGGCCAGACGTTGTCCAGCACCTTCGGCTGCGCCTGCGCGGTGGGATGCAGGCCGTCGGCCTGCATCAAACCCGGCTGCAGGGCCACGCCTTCCAGCAGGAACGGCAGCAACGGCACCTTGTACTGCGTGGCCAGTGCCCGGTACGCCGCAGCCAGGCGCTGGCGGTAGCCCGGTCCATAGTTGGGCGGCACGTCGATGCCCAGCAACAGCACCTTGGCACCGGCCTTCTGGCTGGCCTGCACCATCTTTTCCAGGTTGCCCTGCACCTGCGCCGGGGTCAGCCCGCGCAGCGCATCGTTGCCACCGAGGGCGATCACCACCACCGTGGGCTTCTCCCGGCCAAGCAGGCCCGGCAGGCGGGTCAGCGCGCCAGCGGTGGTTTCCCCGCTCATGCTGGCATTGACGATGCGGGGCGGGGTTTTCGACTGCTGCCTGACCCGCTGCTGCAGCAGGCTGACCCAGCCGGCATCGGCCGGGATATTGTGGGCGGCACTGAGGCTGTCACCGAGCACCAGCACGGTACCGCCGCCCGGACCTTTGGCACACGCCAGTGCCGGCAACAGCAGCAACCCTAGCAACAGCATCATCATTGCGCCGGCTTGCCGGCTCCATTCCGTCTTGTGCATTGGAGTCTCCTCATCGACAGCCTGTCCCCCCGCAGCGCGCCCGTCGCCATCGCCGTCGACCAGGTCGGCAAATCCGTGCATGGCCCGGAGGGTGAAGTCCACATACTGGACAACATCACCCTGACCGTCCATGAAGGCACCAGCGTGGCCATCGTCGGCGCCTCTGGTTCCGGCAAGACCACCCTGCTCGGCCTGCTGGCCGGGCTGGACCTGCCCAGCCGTGGCCGCATCGCGCTGGCGGGCCAGGATCTGACGGCACTGGACGAAGAAGCGCGTGCACAGCTGCGCGCGCGCGACGTCGGCTTCGTCTTCCAGAGCTTCCATCTGCTGCCGGCGCTGACGGCGGCCGAGAACATCGCGCTGCCGCTGGAACTGGCCGGGCGCGAGGACCGCACGCGGGTGGACGAGGTGCTGGCAGCGGTCGGGCTCTCGCATCGCGCCCGCCACTATCCGCGGCAGTTGTCCGGCGGCGAGCAGCAGCGTGTCGCCCTTGCCCGCGCCTTTGTCAGCCGCCCGCGCATCCTGTTCGCCGACGAACCCACCGGTTCACTGGACCAGGCCACCGGCCAGCACATCAGCGATCTGCTGTTCGAACTCAATGCCGGCAGCGGTACCACGCTGGTGCTGGTCACCCACGACCTGCGCCTGGCGCAGCGCTGCCAGTACATCCATCGCATCGACAACGGCCGCCTGCAGCCGGTGGAACATGGAGTGGACGCATGAACCTGCTGCGGCATGCGTGGCGCGCGCTGCGCCGCGAGGCCCTGGCAGGTGACCTGCTGACCGTGTTCGCCGCCCTGGTACTGGGCGTGGCGGTGATGACGGCGGTGGGCACGCTGGTGAACCGGGTCAACCTGGCATTGACCGGCAGCGCAGCGGAAATGCTCGGCGGCGACCTCGGCGTGGCCGGCCGCGATGACCCGCCCGCCGCGTTCGCTGAGGAGGCGCAGCGACGCGGCCTGGCGCATACGCGGCTGGCCAGCTTCGGCAGCGTGCTGTTCCAGGGCGATGCCAGCCAGATGGCCAGCATCAAGGCCGTGGAAGCGGGCTACCCCCTGCGCGGCGCGCTGCGCGTGCGCGCCACGCCCGGCGGCGCGCTGATCGCCGATGCCGGAATGCCGGCCAAGGGCCAGGCCTATGCCGACCCACGCCTGCTGCAGGCACTGGGCCTGAAGGCTGGCGACGATCTGGAATTCGGTGCGGGCACGCTGCGCATCGCCGGCATCATCGAATCGGAACCGGATGCCGGTGGCGACCTCCTGACGCTGTCGCCGACCCTGCTGGTCAACCGCGCCGACGTGGAAGGCACCGGCCTGCTCGGCCCCGGCAGCCGCATCAATTACCGGGTGATGTTCGCCGGCCCTGCCGCCGACATCGCATCATTCCGGCAATGGCTGCTACCGCAGGTAAAAGGCATGCGCCTGCTCGGCGTGAACGATACCCAGCGCGGTGTGCGCCAGGCCTTCGACCTGGCCGGTCGTTTCCTCGGCCTGAGCGCGCTGCTGGCGGTGCTGTTGGCCGGTGTTGCGACCGCGCTGGCGGCCAACCGGTTCGCGCTGCGTCGCATCGACCAGGTGGCGATCCTGCGCTGCCTGGGCGCACGCCAGCGCGACATCCTGGCCGGCCTGGCGCTGCAGTTGCTGATGCTGGCGGTGCCGGCGTGTGCGATCGGCATCGGCCTGGGCATGGCGGCACAGGAAGGACTGGTGCAGGTACTGGGCAGCCTGGTGCCGCAACGCCTGCCGCTGCCCGAAGCCATGCCTGCGCTGACCGGCGCGGGGATCGGCCTGTTGCTGCTGTTCGGCTTCGGACTGCCGCCGCTGCTGCGCCTGCGTGGCGTGCCGCCGATGCGCGTGCTCAACCGCTCGTTCGCTGCCTTGCCGCCGGCCTCGCTGCTGGCCTATGTGGCTGCGCTGGCGGCCAGCCTGGTACTGGCGGTGCAGGTCACCGGCGATCTGAAACTGGCACTGTGGGTGCTCGGTGGCCTGGCCGGGCTGGCGGTGGCCGCCGGCGTGGTCGGGTTCCTGCTGCTGCAGCTGCTGCGCGGCCTGCAGCACCGCCTGCACGGCAACTGGCGGTTGGGCCTGGCGGCGCTGACGCGGCGGCGGATGCTGGCGGTGATGCAGCTGGTGGGGCTGTCACTGTCGCTGTGCGCCCTGCTGTTGCTGGCGGTGATCGGCCCCGGCCTGCTGCAGCAGTGGCGCGAGCGCCTGCCTGCGGACACGCCCAATTATTTCCTGATCAACATCCAGCCCGAGCAGCGCGACAGCGTGCTGGCTGCACTGCAGGGCCTGGGTGCGCACGATGCCAGCATCGAACCGATGGCCACCGGCCGCCTGATCGCGATCAACGGCAAGCCGCCGCTGCGGGTCGACCGCACGCCGGCCGAGGACACTCAACCGCAGGGCGAAGGCCAGCGCGACGACGATGACGAGAACCGGCCGCTGAACTTCAGTTGGCGCAGCACGTTCCCGCCGGCCAATACGCTGGTCAACGGCACCTTCTGGAAGCCGGACAGCACCGCCGCCGAGGCCTCGGTGGAGATCGGCTGGGCCAAGCGCTACGGCGTGTACCCCGGCGACCGCATCACCATTGCGGTGGGTGAGCAGGAGCGCGAGTTCAGCGTCACCAGCGTGCGCAAGGCGGACTGGAACACCTTCCGGCCGAACTTCTTCGTGCTGCTGAACCCGAACGCGGTGGGCGATACGCCGCACAACCTGCTGTCGGCGTTCCACCTGCCGGCGGGACGGGCGGCGGGTCTCGGGGCCCTGGTGCGCGCGCAGCCGAACCTGTCGCTGCTGGACGTGGATGCAGTGATCTCGCAGGTGCGCGATGTGATGGAACGGGTGGCGCAGGCGGTGCAGCTGGTGATGGTGTTCAGCCTGCTGGCCGGCGTGCTGGTGCTGCTGGCGGCACTGCAGGCGACGGCTGGCGAGCGGCGCTATGACAGCGCGGTGCTGCGCACGCTGGGTGCAACGCGGCGCCAGCTGCGTGGCGCGGTACTGGTCGAGTTCGGTGCGCTGGGCGCGCTGGCGGCGCTGCTGGCGGTGGGCGCGGCAGCGGTGATCGGCGTTGCGGTGTCGCAGAAGGTGTTCGAACTGCCGCTGCTGCCGCCGTGGCCGGGACTGCTGCTGGGTGGCCTGCTCGGCATCGCGCTGAGCCTGCTGGCCGGCTGGCTGGGGACCCGGCGGATCCTGCACACGCCACCGGCATTGGCGTTGCGGGAGGCCTGACGCCGTTGTGAAAGCAAAGGCATCCACGCATGGCGTGGATCTACTAACGAGCCCCAGTAGATCCACGCCATGCGTGGATGCAGCGCCGATGGTCCCAGTAGATCCACGTCATGCGTGGATGCAGTGCCGATGATCCCGGTAGATCCACGCCATGCGTGGATACGGTGCCGGGCAAGGCCGGCACCGCAGCGCGCCGATCAACCTTCCTTCGGCGCCTTTTCCACGTACTTGGCGAAGACTTCGTCGATCTGCTTGTCCTTCACCTTCTTGCCGGCCTGCACGTCCTCGGCCTGGGTGAACAACGGGATGATCATCGCCATGCCGTCGAGCTTGGTCTTCAGGTGCACGCCCGGGGCCTGGGTCAGGAAGCCGTCCCAACGCTGGCGCACCTTGCTCCAGTAACCGGCAGTGGCTTTCCAGTAATCGCGCGCCGGGGTGAAGTCGACCTCGGTGGTCCTGATGTAGTCGTTGAAGCCGAATTCGCGGGCGATTTCGACCTGGCTGCCATCAGCGTTGCGCTGCACCTTGGTGTTGAACTGCTCGTGGGTCCAGCCGTTCGGGGTCAGGGTGTGGCGGTTGACTACGGCCAGCGCGTTGTAATCGCTGCGCTTGGTGTACTCGCGGCGTGGCAGCGGGCGCCAGCTGATGTCGCTGGTCCAGGTCGGCACGTTGTTGCTGTAGGTCCACGTGCCGGTGCCGCAGTAGCGCGGTGCATCGCTGACTTCATACACGCACTGGGTCCAGGCGCCCTGGTTGGTCGCCGCCGCGATCGTGCGCACCTGCCAGGTCTGGTCGGCGCTGAACTCGAAGCGGTTCGGCGCTTCATACACCCAGTCCTGCCGCCAGTGCTTGGTCACGTGGCCGCTCTTCTCGTCCAGCAGCAGGTGCTGCAGCACGATGCGCTTCGGCGTGTCCTCGACCACGATCACCACTTCGTTGCCACCGCTGCGCATGGCCGGCGCGCGCTCGTAGCCCGGCTTCAGCAGCACGGTCTCATCGAAGGCGAAATCCACCGTGTACTCCCCCTGCATGGCAAGGATGCTGTCATGGTCGCGGGCGATGTCGGAGGGCTGCGCGCTGGCGGCGCCACTGGCGGCGAGCAGCACCATCACGCTGGCTGTCTGGAACTTCATCGGGTCTTCCTTCGGGGTTGCAGGTTTCGTGGAAAGGCCATCCTGGCCGACAAGCAATCCATCGCAATCAGGTCACAGGCGGACCAGCGGCAGGTCGCCGGGAGCGCGCGCGGCAGGGCGGCGTGCGGCGTCGGCGCAGCAGCAGTCGTCGATCGCCAGTTCGCCTTCGGCGCCTTCCATGCGTGCGATGCGGCGCGCGGTGGCGGCACCGAGCGAAGACAGCGTGGACAGGCTGGCGGCCAGGGTCCGGCCCTCGTCGGCGGCGTGCAGGCGCAGCGTGCACAGACGCCAGCGTTGTCCGCCCAGGTGCCCGGCCAGGCGCCGCCACAGGCGTTCACCGACGCTGCCATCGCTATCGTGCGAAGGGCCCGGCGGCAGCGTCGCCACCAGCCGGTCCCAGGCCAGGAAATCGCTGTCCGGCAACAGGTACAGGCGCCACACGCAACGGCCACGTGCATCGAGGAAGCACAGGCTTTCGCGCAGGCCCTCGCTGTCCACGCCCTGGCAGGCATGCACCGATACCGCCTGGCGCCAACCGCCCAGCTCGTTGCCATCGGCGTGATACAGGCACAACACGGTGCCGAGCGCTGCCAGCTGTGCCGGCGCGGGCCAGGCCCGCAGCGACGAACGCGACAGGGAGGACGGCAGGCGACGCGCGGACAGGGCTCGGCTCATGGGATCACCAGGACACGGCAAGGCTGGCCGACAGAGTGCGGCCGGGGCTGGTATAGCGATCCAGAACGGTACTGGTGGCCGACAGGGTCGAGCCGACGTTGGACCAATCGATGTAACGCTTGTCACCCAGGTTGAACACACCGACGTTGAAAGTGGCGCCCGGAGCGAAGTTCCAATGCGCCATCAGGTCGGCCACGCCATAACCGGCCGGGCGATAGGCGGTGGTGCTGGCCAGCCGGTCCTTGCGCTTGACGAAGGTGCCTGCCAGTTCAACACCCCAGGTATCGGTGTCGTACATCAGGCCGACGGTGCCGCGCAGCGGATCGACCGAATCCAGCGGCGTGTCTTCGGTCTTGTTGTCGCCGCGCGACCACGCCACCGCACTGCGCAGCGCCCAGCCCTGCAGTGCGGGACTGATCTGGCCGAAGTCGACGCCGGCCTTCAGTTCGGCGCCGTAGATGCGTGCGTCGGCGATGTTGCGCGACTGGAACACCATCAAGCCCTGCGGATTGGTACCCACCAGCGTCTGCGACTCGATGAAGTCCTTGTAGTCGTTGTAATAGCCGCTCAGGCTCACGTACGCCGCCGGCGACAGGAAGCGCAGGCCCAGCTCGACGCCGTCGCTGGTTTCCGGCTTCAGGTCCGGATTGGGAATGGCGGTGTAGCCGAAAGCGAAATTGGTGAAGCCGAGGTTGACGTCGTTGTACGGCGGCGAGCGGAAACCACGCGAGTAACCGGCAAACAGCGACCACTCGTCGGTGAAGCGATAGACCAGGCCGAACTTCGGCGACACGCTGGTCTTCTTCAGTTCCGACACGGCCACGCCGGGGTTGTCCTCGGCGAAGATGCTGTCCACGTCCGGCTTCAGTTCGTAGCGGTCCACGCGCACGCCCGGCACCAGCGACAGCTTGCCGTCGGCCAGGCGCATTTCATCCTGCGCGTACAGGCCCAGCTCGGTGGTCTTGCTGATGGGGAAATCGCGCACGGGGAACGCGTCGGGCAGGATCGTCGTGCTGACCACGCCACGGTTGCTGACCTGGTAGCCATCGCGCTTCTGGCGGATCTCGGTGCGGGCGCCATCGAAGCCATAGGTCAGCGCGTGTTCGACGCTGCCGGTGCTGAAGGCCTTGTTGAACACCGCCTGCAGGCCATACACGCGCTGATCGAAACTGAACTCGCGATGGCGGCGACTGCCATTGGCGCGCGCCTCATCGGTGCGCTGCGTGGTTTCGCTGTCCTGCGTGTAGACCTGCCAGTGCAGGCTGTCGGCAAAGCCCTTGTCCAGCGCATCCATCTCGTGGGCGAAGGACACGCGGGTGCGGCTCTGCTTGTCGCGCGCCTTCATGCCGGTGGTGGTGGTGCGGTCGATCGAGGACAGCACGTCGGTATCGGTGTTGTCTTCGTTGCCTTCCACGGTCAGGCGGAAACGCTGGTCTTCGTTGGGCGCATAGACCAGCTTGGCCAGGCCGCTGCGACCATCGCGGTCCTGCGGGTTGGCCGCAGTGCGCGTGTTGTCATTGCTGCGCACATCGCCCTTGTTGTCGGTTTCCTGGCCCTGGCGGTGGTTGATGTTGACCATGCCACTCCAGTGTTCGCCACCGAAGGCGCTGGTGAGGCCACCGAGCAGGCCTTTCCACTCGCCGTCGTAGCCGAATTTCAGGCCGACGTAGCTGTCCTTGCCATCCTTGAGGTAATCAGCCGGATCCTTGGTGACGAAGGCAACCACGCCGCCAAGTGCGTCCGAGCCGTACAGCGAACTGGCCGGCCCGCGCACGATCTCCACGCGCTTGAGCGTGTCCAGGTCGGTGAAGTTGCGGTTGGCGTTGGAGAACGAGCCGATGTTGAAGCTGGTCGGCATGGCGATGCCATCGGTCTGGATGCGCACGCGGTTGCCGTCCAGGCCACGGATACGGATGCTGCCGAGGCCGAAACGGGTGGCACTGCGGCTGACCGACAGGCCCGGCTCGTAGCGGACAAGATCCTTGATGTCCTGCACCAGCTGCCGGTCCATCTGCTCGCGGTCGATCACATCGACGGTGGCGGCGACATCGCTGACCGCACGTTCGGTACGGGTGGCGGTGACCTGCACGCGATCGAACTCGCGCGCGTCGGGCGCGGCATCGGCAGCAGCGTGGGCGGACAGCGGCAGGGCCATCCACAGGGCAATGGAAAGGGCAGTCGGGCGGGTCATCGGCATCGTTCGGTCAGGCAGGGGAACCCCCGGCCACCGCCACGCCAAACAGGCATGAAAGGTAGACCGAGGGGGAGAGAGCAGGGGCGGACGGGTCGCCCACCCTGCCGGCGCTGCCGACAGGAGGGAGGGAGGCGGGCGACCAGACCGCGTTACTTGGTCAGGATCAGCTTGTCGTTGCTGGTATGACGCAGACGGTAGAAGCGGTCACCGTGCTGGATCAGGATTTCACGACGGCCCTTGAGCAGGGCTTCGCTGTCGATGACCTCTTCCGGCGGCACGACACGAACGGGGCGGTCGCGGAGGGTCAGCGTTTCGGGGCGCAGCAGTACAGGTTGAGCATTCATGAGCATCTGGACTCGTGCGAGGGACGAGTTAAATGATAATGATTCTCAGTTGACAATCAACAACCATTCTCAACTTCATTGATGGAATTAATGATCGAAATCTAATATCCGATAGCCACCATCTATTGAAACCGGCGCAACTGGGCGCGGGAGGGCCGACCGAGCGTGGGTTCGGCCCTACCCCCTGTCCCCGTTCCTCAGGCGAATACGGCTTCCACCTGCGCCCAGCCGGCGTCGTCCACCTGCGCCAGCACGTCCAGCGCCTGCAGGTTCTGCAACAGCTGGCTGACCCGGCTGGCGCCGAGGATCACGCTGGAGACGTTGGGATTGCGCAGGCACCAGGCGATGGCCAGGCTGGCCGGGGCGTGACCCAGCTCGCGGGCCACCGCACTGAAGCGGCGCACCCGGGCCAAACGCTCATCGGCGTTGTCGCCCAGCACCAGGTCCTGCAGCCAGCCCATGCCTTCGCGGCCCAGGCGCGCATCGGCCGGGACGCCATCGTCGTACTTGCCGCTCAGCAGGCCCGAGGCCAGCGGCGAGAAGATCGTGGTGCCCAGTCCGGCAGTGGCATACAGCGGCGCGTACTCCACTTCCACGCGCTGACGGTGCAGCAGGTTGTACTGCGGCTGCTCCATCGACGGCGCCTGCAGGTTGTGGCGCGCGGCGATGTCCACCGCCTCCTGGATCTGGTTGGCCGACCATTCCGACGTACCCCAGTACAGCACCTTGCCCTGCCGGACCAGGGTGTCCATGGCATGCACCGTCTCAGCGATCGGCGCGTCCGGATCCGGACGATGACAGTAATAAAGGTCCAGGTAGTCCACCCGCAGGCGCTTGAGCGCAGCGTGGCAGGCGTCGGTCACATGCTTGCGCGACAGGCCGCGCTGGGTGGGCCGGGGGTCCTTGGCACTGCCGAAGAACACCTTGCTGGACACGCAGAAACCATCGCGCGGCAGGCGCAGGTCGACAAGCACATCGCCCATCACCTGCTCTGCGCGGCCGTTGGCATAGCCCTCGGCGTTGTCGAAGAAGTTGATGCCATGGTCCCAGGCCGCCGCCACCAGGTTGCGCGCCTCATCGCGTGGCACCTGGTCGCCGAAGGTCACCCAGGCGCCGAAGGACAGGGCGGAAATCGGCAGGCCGGTGGAGCCAAGGCGACGGTAGAGCATGCGATTCTCCTGCTGCGGGCCCGCATACGGGCCGGGATCAAGCCACCATTCTACCTGTCCCGGCAGGCGCAACCCCTTGCTGTTGCTGGCCTGATCGGAGCCGATGGCCGCGCGCAGACGGCTTTTCCTTGCTCCGGCCCCTGCCCTGCACTAGGCTTCCCGTTTTTCGCGACGCCCCAGGGGAGTCACTCAGATGGTCGAAGGTTTGGGCAGGATCGGCTTCGGCCTGTTCGGTTTGGCGGTGCTGATCGGCATCACCTGGCTGTTTTCCAACAACAAGCGCGCGGTGGACTGGAAGCTGGTCGCCACCGGCATCACCCTGCAGATCGCCTTTGCAGCCCTGGTGATCCTGGTACCGGGCGGGCGCGACGTATTCGATGCGCTGGGCCAGGGCTTCGTGAAGGTGCTGAGCTTCGTCAACGAAGGTTCGAAGTTCATCTTCGGCTCGTTGATGGACGTCAAGAACTACGGTTTCATCTTCGCCTTCCAGGTGCTGCCGACGATCATCTTCTTCTCGGCGCTGATGGGGGTCATGTACCACCTCAATGTCATGCAGGCGATCGTGCGGGTGATGGCCTGGTCGATCACCAAGGTGATGCGCGTGTCCGGTGCGGAAACCACCAGCGTCTGCGCCAGCGTGTTCATCGGCCAGACCGAGGCACCGCTGACGGTGCGTCCGTACATCGCCAAGATGACCCAGTCCGAGCTGCTGACGATGATGATCGGCGGCATGGCCCATATCGCCGGCGGCGTGCTTGCCGCGTACGTGGGCATGCTGGGCGGTGGCGATCCGGTGCAGCAGGCGTTCTACGCCAAGCATCTGCTGGCGGCCAGCATCATGGCGGCCCCGGCCACCCTGGTCGTGGCCAAGCTGCTGATTCCGGAAACCGGCACCCCGCTGACCCGCGGCACGGTCAAGATGGAAGTGGAGAAGACCTCCAGCAACATCATCGACGCGGCCGCGGCCGGCGCCGGTGACGGCCTGAAGCTGGCACTGAACATCGGTGCGATGCTGCTGGCCTTCATCGCCCTGATCGCCCTGCTCAATGCGCCGCTGACCTGGCTCGGTGAAGTTACCGGCCTGGCTGCTGCGATCGGCAAGCCGACCGACCTGTCGACCATCTTCGGCTACGTGCTGGCGCCGATCGCCTGGGTGATCGGCACCCCGTGGGCCGACGCCACCACCGTCGGTTCGCTGATTGGTCAGAAGGTCGTGATCAACGAGTTCGTCGCCTACACCGAACTGTCGAAGATCGTGAATGGCCAGGTGCCGGGCATGAGCCTGTCCGACGAAGGTCGCCTGATCGCCACCTACGCCCTGTGCGGCTTCGCCAATTTCAGTTCGATCGCGATCCAGATCGGCGGTATCGGCGGGTTGGCACCGGAACGACGCCACGACCTGGCCAAGTTCGGCCTGCGCGCGGTGCTGGGCGGTACCATCGCCACCTTCATGACGGCTACCATCGCCGGCGTGCTGACGCATTTCAGCTGAACCCTAGTTCGAGAAAAGATTCCCTATGAGCAGCAGTGTCGTTGTCGTCGGTTCCTTCAATGTCGATCACGTGTGGCGGTGCGAGTCGCTGCCGGCACCGGGTGCGACCATTGCCGGCCGCTACAGCACCGGTCCCGGTGGCAAGGGCTTCAACCAGGCCGTTGCCGCCTGCCGTGCCGGCGCTGACACCAGCTTCCTGTGTGCACTGGGCGACGATGCGGGTGGTGCCACCGCCCGTGACCTGGCCGCGCAGGATGGTTTCGCGCTGATCGCCGAAGCCAGCAGCGAGCCGACCGGCACCGCGGGCATCTATGTTGATGCCCGTGGCCGCAACACCATCGTCATCGGCCCGGGCGCCAACGCGGCGTTGAGCACCGACTTCGTACAGCAACAGCAGGCCCTGCTGACCGGCGCCAAAGTGGTGCTGGTGCAGCTGGAATCGCCGGTGCAGACCATCGAAGCGGCCCTGGCCGTGGCCCGTGAGGCCGGTGTCACCACCGTTCTCAACGCCGCCCCGGCTGATGCCCCGTCGAGCATCGGCCTGCTGAAGCTGGCCGATGTGATCACCCCGAACGAAACCGAGTTCGCCGCCCTGCTCGGCCGTCATGTCGGCGAGCGCGTGGATGCCAACGACGTCGCCGCGCTGGACGGCGCCAGCCTGCACGCGCTGTGCCGCAAGCTGGTCGGCAACGGCACGGTGGTGGTGACCCTGGGTTCGGTGGGCGTGTTCGTGTCGCATGCCGACGAGCACCTGCGTGGCGACGCCCAGCCGTACTACCGCGTGGGTGCCGAACAGGTGCAGGCAATCGACACTACCGGTGCCGGCGATGCCTTCAACGGTGCGCTGGTGGCCTCGATGGCACAGGTGCCGGACGCTCCGTTCGCCCGCCACGTGCGCTTCGCCAACCAGTTCGCCGGTCGCTCGACCGAGAAGGAAGGCGCGGCCGCGGCAATGCCGCGCTTCACCCCGGCCGATGCCGAAGTGAAGTAACGCGACATCCCCGTGGGGATGATGATCGGGCCCGGGCATGCAGATGCCCGGGCCTTTTCACGTTCATGGGCAAGGCCCCATCCACGCATGGCGTGGATCTACCGGGACGCGAGGCGCGAAGGCCCCATCCACGCGGGTCGGGCGCGCAGTAGATCCACGCCATGCGTGGATGCGCGTTGCCGGTCCACCCAGCCGATCACCATCGCCTGCCCTTGGGGGCGACGGAAGCAACGGTCAAGCATCTGCTGATGCCCGTGCGGCATGAGGTCGGTCCGGATGGGCCTGAACCGGCAGGCCGGCAACTCCGCCGGGGCGCCGGCCGCGCCCTACAATGGGCGCATGCAGATCGGCCCGTACTCCATTGCCCCCAACGTCGTGCTTGCGCCCATGGCCGGCGTCACCGACAAGCCCTTCCGCCTGCTGTGCAAACGGCTGGGCGCGGGCTTGGCCGCCTCGGAAATGACCATCAGCGACCCGCGCTTCTGGAACACGCGCAAGTCGATCCACCGCATGGACCATGCCGGTGAACCCGCGCCGATCAGCGTGCAGATCGCCGGTACCGAGCCGCAGCAGCTGGCCGAGGCGGCGCGTTACAACGTCGACCATGGCGCGCAGATCATCGACATCAACATGGGCTGCCCGGCCAAGAAGGTGTGCAACGCCTGGGCGGGCTCTGCGCTGATGCGCGACGAGCAGCTGGTCGCGCGCATCCTGGAAGCCGTGGTCAACGCGGTGGACGTGCCGGTGACGCTGAAGATCCGCACCGGCTGGGACTGCGACCACCGCAACGGCCCGGTCATCGCCCGCATCGCCGAGGCCAGTGGCATCGCCGCCCTGGCCGTGCACGGCCGTACCCGCGACCAGCACTACACCGGCCAGGCCGAGTACGCCACGATCGGCGAGATCAAGGCCGCGTTGCGCATCCCGGTGATCGCCAACGGCGACATCGATTCGCCGCAGAAGGCCGCCTTCGTACTGCAGCAGACCGGCGTGGATGCGGTGATGATCGGCCGCTCCGCACAGGGCCGGCCGTGGATCTTCCGCGAGGTGGCGCATTACCTGGCCACCGGCGAAGAACTGCCGCCGCCGTCGCTGGACGAAGTGCGCGACATCCTGCTCGGCCACCTGCACGCACTGCATGATTTCTATGGCGATCCGCAGGGCGTGCGCATCGCGCGCAAGCACCTGGGCTGGTACGCCAAGGACCGGCCGGAGAATGCCGCGTTCCGCGCGGTGGTCAACCGCGCAGAAGATCCGGCCAGCCAGATCGCGCTGACCACCGACTATTTCGACCGCCTGATCGCCGGGGAACCGGCGATGTCTTCTGCTGCCTGAGCCCGCCATCATGACCCCGCCGATTTCTTCCCCGACCTATCTGCACGGGTTCTCCGGCACCGAGCAGCAGCGGCTGATGACCCAGGCGCGCCTGCTGGAATCGAGCATCTTCGGCCAGATCGACTACAGCGGCGCCACGCGCCTGCTGGAGGTCGGCAGCGGCGTGGGTGCACAGACCGAGATCCTGCTGCGTCGCTTCCCCGAGCTGCACGTGACCGGCGTGGACCTGAGCGAGACCCAGCTGGAAACCGCACGCGAGAACCTGGCGCGCACCCCGTGGTGCAGCGACCGTTACACCCTGCAGCAGGCCGATGCCGGCGAACTGCCCTTCGAGGCGCGCACCTTCGATGCGGCCTTCCTGTGCTGGGTGCTGGAACACGTACCCTCTCCGGCGCGCGTGCTGAGTGAAGTACGCCGCGTGTTGGCCCCGGGCTCGCCGGTCTACATCACCGAGGTGATGAATGCTTCGTTCCTGCTTGATCCGTATTCGCCGCACATCTGGCGCTACTGGATGGCCTTCAACGATTTCCAGTACGACCACGGCGGTGATCCGTTCGTCGGCGCCAAGCTGGGCAACCTGCTGCTGGCCGGTGGCTTCCGCGATGTGCACACCGAGATCAAGACCATCCATCTGGACAACCGCGAACCGGCACGTCGCAAGACGATGATCGCTTTCTGGGAACAGCTGCTGCTGTCGGCGGCCGACCAGCTGCTGCAGGCCGGCACGGTGGACGAAGAGACGGTGGAGGGCATGCGCCGCGAGTTCCGGCTGGTGCAGAACGATCCGAACGCGGTGTTCTTCTATTCGTTCGTGCAGGGCCGCGCAACGGTGTATTGAGCGGCCGCGGTACACGCCATCCACGCATGGCGTGGATCTACTGGGTGCCGATGCACTACGCCATCCACGCATGGCGTGGATCTACTGTGCTGATGGGCCGTGGCGTGGATCTACGGGTGCGCGGCGGCGCCGTCCGCCGCCGCCGGTTCGTGCCAGATGCGCTGCCACATCGCCGACAACCGGCGGCCGGCATCGGCACGCGCGGCCGGGCTGCTGTAGTCCACCCGCAGCTGCTCGGGCACGATCGCGCGCCACTGGCCGTCAACCTGCTCGGCCACCGCGAAGTTGAAGGTGTAGTCCGGCTCCAGGCCCATGCGCAGGTCGCTCAGCACCACCTTGCCCTGCACCACCTGCGCGCGCATGAAGCCACGGTTGAACCACTGCAGGCGCTGTACTGCCGGAATTCCCGCTGCTTCGCGCAGTGCCTGCACGTTGGACGGATGCCCCTCGAAACGCATCGGTGCGTGGTCGGCTACCAGCGAGCGGTCACCCACCACGTAGCCATTGGGGGTCATCGCCACGACCCGCCACAGCAGGGTATTGAACGGCATCGGCACCGAGAACCGCGGCGCGTCACCCAGGCCCATCGCGGCCAGGCTCTGCTGGGCGGCACGGTCGACCTGTGCCTTGGCGATCACCCCCCAGCCCAGGTACGCACTGCTGAGCAGCAGCGCAACGCCGAGCACCTTGCCCGCCCACGGTCGCGCGCGACCGAACCAGGCCAGCACGCAGCCCAGCAGCAGCCACACCGTGTAGCCGGGATCGATGATGAAGACACTCGAGCCCATCGCGGGATGTGGCTGCAACGGCCACCACAGCTGCGTTCCGTAGACGGTGAACGCATCCAGCACCGGATGGGTGACCAGCGCCAGCTGGATCGCCCAGAACCAGCGCAGCGGTGATTGCGCCACCCGGCCGTTGCCGAAGCGTTTGAACAGCCACCAGATCAGCGCGGCCACCCACGGCAGTACAAGCAGCGAATGGCTGAAGCTGCGATGGTCAGTCATGTTCGCCACCGGGTCGGCGGCGGCAAAGCCCAGCCACAGGGCATCCAGGTCCGGCAGGGTACCGAGCGCGGCACCGGCCAGCAGAGCGGCACGGCGGTGTCCGGGCGGGGCGATGGCGGCAGCGACGGCGCCGCCGAGAACGATCTGGGTCAATGAGTCCATCGGCCGATGCTAGCGGGTTGCGTCGACGCCGTCTCGGTAGCGTCGAACCGCGCCACCATTGCTCGATAGGCGCCAGTACGTCGAGCGCATCGCAAGGCGCCAGGATGCGTCCACCCGCTACGCCGCCTGCGACAACCGCGCTCCCGGCAGCTCCACCAACGTCCGCCCGTTGTGGTCCAGCAGCCGCAAGGCGCCGTCGTGGTCCTCGGCCAATGCCGTCAGGCTCTCCACCCAGTCGCCGTCATTGGCGTAGACCAGACCGTCGCGTTCGATCAGTGCGGCGCGGTGGATGTGCCCACAGATGATGCCGTCGAGGCCTCGCCGGCGAACATCGTCCAGGCCGGCCTGCACGAAGCGCTCGATGTAGCGTTCAGCGGCGCCACTCTGCCGTTTCAGGAATTCGGACAGCGACCAGTAGCGCATCCCGAGTCGGCGCCGCACCGCATTCAACAGATGGTTGCCGGTGAGGATGCGGTAGTACAGCCAGTCACCAAACCGTTCCTGCAGGCCACCGAAGTGGGTGACACCGTCATAGTCGTCGCCATGCGCCACCAGCAGCCGGCGGCCATCGGCGGTGGTGTGGATCGCACGGCGGCGCACCTGCATCGCCGGCAACATCAGGCCGCACACCTGGCGCAGCGAAGCGTCGTGGTTGCCGGGGATGTAGATGATCTCGGTACCGGCGCGTCGCAGCGCGTGCAGGGCCAGGATGACCTCGCTGTGCGACTGCCGCCAGGTGGCGCGTCGGTGTGCCATCCACCACAAATCGATGATGTCGCCGACCAGATACAGTCGCTCGCAGCGCAGGGTGCCGAGGAAACGCGCCAGCTCGGTGGCGTGGCAATGCCGCGACCCGAGATGCACATCCGAGACGAACACGGCGCGGCGATGCGGTGCCAGGTTCGCCAGCGTGCTCATACCGGCATCCCCGCATCGCGCAGGTAGCGTTTGCGCTTGTGTGGCCGGATCGCGTGCAGGTCGACTTCGATCAGACCGTCGATCGAGTCGCTGAAATCCGGGTCGACGCCGAACGCCAGGAACCGTGCACCGCCGGGTTCGCACAGGTCTGTGTACTGCCGGTACAAGGTGGGCACACCCGTACCGAGCGCGGCGAGATTGGCTTTGAGCACGTCGAAGGCAGCCGCCGCATCCATCTCACCAAAGCAAGGTGGCGCGGCGAAGTACTGGAACGGCCGGTTTGATTGCACCCGCCCATCGGCCGCGCCGTAATACCGCTGGTAGTAGGCCACCAGCTGCTCGCGCGCATCGCGTGGCAGTGCTGCGCTGATCGACACCGCACCGAACAGATAGCGGATGCCAGGCTGGCATTGCAGGTAGGCGCCGATGCCCTGCCACAGGTAATCCAGGCTGCGGCTGCCCCAGTAATCGGGCACCACGAAGCTGCGGCCCAATTCCAGGCCTTCGGCAATGCGTGGAATGGCGTCGTCGGAATAGCGGAACAGCGAAGCGCTGTAGAGCCCCGCCAGGCCCCGGCGCGCCAACGCCTGCGCGCCCCGCATGATCCGGTAGGCACCGGCGATGCGCTGGGCGGTGCCGTCCCAGATCACGATGTGCTGGTAGTGCAGGTCGAAGTCGTCCAGGTCGCGACTGCGGCCCGTGCCCTCGCCCACCTGGCGGAAGGTCAGTTCGCGCAGCCGCCCCAGCTCGTGCAGCAGCGGCGAATCAGCGGCGCAGCTGGCCAGCAGGATCTGTTTGCCATCGGCGGTCTGCCCCAGCACGGTGGCAGCTGCAATCCCAGCGGCGACCTGTGCAGGCGGCACCGGCGCGGCCAGCGGCTCGGGCCCTGCCGGGCAGCCTTCAGCAATCGCTGTGCCGCGCCCCAGCGCATATACCGCGCGGCGCACCGCCAGCAGCTGCGCGCCGGGATCACCCTGCCCCAGCTGCATCGGTTCGCCGATGCGCAGCCGCAGCGGCCGGCCGCGGCGGGCGAACATCTCGCGCGCCAGCAGTGCCGTACCGGCCGGCTTGAACAGAGTCGAGGCGCCGTAGAACAGCGCCGAATTGCGCGCTTCCACCCGCACCGGTAGTACCGGAGCGGCGGCGGCACGGGCAAAGCGGACAAACCCCCGCTGCCAGCGACCATCGCGGATGCCCAGCAGCGACAACCGCGAGACCTCGCCGGCCGGGAACACGATCACGCACTGTTCGGCCGCCAGTGCCTGCTCCACCGCCTGCAGGCTGGTGCGCTGGACCTTGCCACCGAGGATGCGTACCGGCAGGAGCAGGTCCTGCAGCGGACCGATTGCGCCCAGCAGATCGTTGGCCACGATCCGCACGTCACGGCGGATGCGGCCGACCGCATCCAGCAGTGCCAGCGCATCCAGCGCGCCGGAGGGGTGGTTGGCCACGATCAGCAGGCGGCCGGTGGCCGGGATCCGCGCCAGCGCGGCGGGGTCCACGTGGTAGCGGCCCTCGATGAACTCCAGCCCGGCGGCGACGAAGTCGAAACCGCGCACGTTGGCGTTGCGGCGCAGGAACGCCTCGATCCGGTCCAGCCGTGACCAGCGCCCGACGCTGCGCAGCAGGGGCCGGGCCAGTTGGCCGCGACGGCCATGGAACCAGTCGGGATAGCGTTGTTGCAGACGCTGTTCGAGTTCCTGCATGGCGTGTCCCCTCCTGCCCGGCGGCCGGGTTGGCCGAGAGCCTGCGCCCGGCAGGCGGCAGCCAGATGGCGGTTTGGCGGCAGAATGATGACGGCGCAGACGCTGGCGCATCCGGTCCCGGCGGGGGCGGCAATGGTCACGCCAGTGGAACACTGCCTGTGCACGATGCCCCCGCAATGCCCGCCAGGCCTTGCCCTGCCGGGCACAACACCTTAACCACCGGCAACCCATACGGGTTCACAATGCACAGGCGGCGCACCCCGTGTATCATTCGCGCCCATCTTTCCATCCGAATCAAAGGATATTAAGCCTGATGTCCAGCTACCTCTTCACCTCCGAGTCGGTCTCTGAAGGCCATCCGGACAAGGTTGCCGACCAGATCTCCGATGCGGTGCTGGACGCGATCCTGACCCAGGACCAGCGCGCCCGTGTGGCCTGCGAGACCATGGTCAAGACCGGCGTTGCCATCGTTGCCGGCGAAATCACCACCAGCGCCTGGATCGACCTGGAAGCGCTGACCCGCAAGGTCATCGTGGACATCGGCTATGACAGCTCCGAAGTCGGCTTCGACGGCGCCACCTGCGGCGTGCTGAACCTGATCGGCAAGCAGTCCCCGCACATCGCCCAGGGCGTTGACCGCAAGAAGCCGGAAGAAATGGGCGCTGGCGACCAGGGCCTGATGTTCGGCTATGCCACCAACGAAACCGACAGCTACATGCCGGCGGCGATCCACCTGTCGCACCGTCTGGTCGAGCAGCAGGCCAAGATCCGCAAGAAGCGCAACTCGCCGCTGTCGTGGCTGCGTCCGGACGCCAAGAGCCAGGTCACCCTGCGCTATGAAAACGGCGTGGTCTCGGCCATCGACGCGGTGGTCCTGTCGACCCAGCACGCCCCGGGCATCAAGCAGAAGGACCTCATCGAGGCCGTCCGCGAAGAAATCATCAAGCCGGTACTGCCGGCCAAGTGGCTGCACAAGGGCACCAAGTTCCACATCAACCCGACCGGCAAGTTCGAGATCGGCGGCCCGGTGGGCGACTGCGGCCTGACCGGCCGCAAGATCATCGTCGACACCTACGGCGGCTGGGCCCGTCACGGTGGTGGCGCGTTCTCCGGCAAGGATCCGTCCAAGGTCGACCGTTCGGCCGCCTACGCTGCCCGCTACGTCGCCAAGAACGTCGTGGCCGCCGGCCTGGCCGACCGTTGCGAAGTGCAGGTCTCCTACGCCATCGGCGTGGCTGAGCCGACCTCGATCTCGGTCACCACCTTCGGCACCGGCAAGATCAGCGACGACAAGATCGAGAAGCTGATCCGCAAGCACTTCGACCTGCGCCCGTACGGCATCATCAAGATGCTGGACCTGATCCACCCGATGTACCAGCAGACCGCGGCCTATGGCCACTTCGGCCGCAAGCCGAAGGAGTTCAGCTACCTCAACGGCGAAGGCGAGACCGTCAACGCCACGGCCTTCTCCTGGGAGAAGACCGATCGCGCCGCCGCCCTGCGCGCCGATGCGAAGCTGAAATAAGAAACACGAAGGGCCGCTGTAGAGCCGACTGTTAGTCGGCTGACCTTCAAGAAGGGCCGCGCAAGCGGCCCTTCTGCTTTCGGTAGTGCCGGCCGCTGGCCGGCAGATGGTAGTGCCGGCGGTTGCCGATACAATCGCCCCATGTCGACCGAACTCAAATCCCACCAGCTGTCCATGACCGTGCTGATGTCGCCGGAAATGGCCAATTTCTCCGGCAAGGTCCACGGCGGCGCGATCCTGCGCCTGCTCGACCAGGTCGCCTATGCCTGCGCCAGCCGCTATGCCGGCCGCTACGTGGTCACCCTGTCGGTGGACCAGGTGGTGTTCCGCCAGCCGATCGCGGTCGGCGAACTGGTCACCTTCCTGGCCTCGGTGAACTACACCGGTACCTCGTCGATGGAAATCGGCGTCAAGGTGGTGGCCGAGGACATCCTCAAGCGCAGCGTGCGCCACGCCAACAGCTGTTTCTTCACCATGGTGGCCGTGGACGAGGAAGGCCGGCCGACGCCGGTTCCATCGCTGCAGCCGGCCAGTTCGGACGAAAAGCGCCGCCAGGCCGCGGCGCTGATCCGCCGCCAGCTGCGCCAGGAAATGGAACAACGGCATCTGGAACTGCTGGCGTCCAATCCGCCGTCACCGGAAGAGTGATCGCGGGCCGACCGGGCTCGGCACCTGGCAGACCGGTAGTGCCGGCCGCTGGCCGGCAACCTCCTCGTCGCTACTCGTCCATCTCAGGTAGATAGGGCGAAAGGAACGGCTCGATGTTCAACAACGGATCGGCCTCCGCCAGTGCAGCCTCTGCATCCACGGACGACACCACGTACATGTAGTAGTCGTATCCGAAGTGCACTTCGGCGCTATCGCTCACCAACTTGCACCAGATGACGTTGCGCAGAACGTCACGCACCACCCGCTCGATCCCGTACAAATCCAGCGACTGGCCCTCGTGGTAGCCGCGTGAATCACGCCATTCAAGCGACTGGATGCGCAGTGACTCGACACCTATGCCGATGCAGAAACGCCTGATCGCATCCAGATAGGCATCCTCGACAACGAGGTAATCCTCGATGCTCACGCGCTTGCCGACATCGCTGAAGTCAGTCCACTCTTCGGTCGGTGACCCCAGGTAGCCTTCGGGCGTCCGCTGCCAGTATTTGGTGATACGCCAAGAATGCTTCATGGGGCGGGAGGATACCGGAAGGTGCCGGGGCAGCCGTGCATCGGGCATCATGGGAGTGCCGGCCGCTGGCCGGCAACCTCGCAGCAGGCAAGCCCATGCAGTTGCCGGCCAGCGGCCGGCACTACTCCTCTCGCATCACCCCGTGTTCTGCACGCCCTGCGAAACACCATTCACGCAGGCCACCAGCGCACGCAGCAGGTCGTCGTCCTCGCGTCCGCTTTCGCGCCAGCGCTGCAGCAGGTCCACCTGCAGCACGCTGATCGGGTCCACATACGGATTGCGCAGGCGGATCGACAACGCCAGCCGCGCGTCGTGGTCCAGCAGGGTCTGCTGCTCCATCAGCGCCAGCAGCCAGTGCCGGGTCAGCTCCAGTTCGCGCTCGACCTGCGGGAAGAACGCATCGTGCAGCTCGCCGGACAGGCGCGAGAACTGTTCGGCGATGGTGATATCGCCCTTGGACAGCACCATCGCGATGTCATCCAGGAAGGTGCGGAAGAACGGCCAGTCCCGCGCCATTTCGCGCAGCGTGGCTTCATGGCCGGCGTCCACCGCCGCCTGCAGGCCGCTGCCGACCCCATACCAGCCCGGAATCACCGCGCGCGCCTGGCTCCAGGCAAACACCCACGGAATCGCACGCAGGTTGGTCAAGGCCGCATCCTGGCCGAGCCGGCGCGACGGCCGCGACCCCAGCGTCATCCGTTCGATCACATCGATCGGCGTGGCAGTACGGAAATAGTCCACGAAGCGTGGCTGGCCGACGAACGCCCGATAGACCTCGCTGCTGGAACCGGCGACCACGTCCATCACCGGCCGCCAATCGTCCTCGCGCGGCTCGGCGGCTCGCGGGCGCAGGCTGGCGCGCAGCACCGCACCGGTGGCCTGCTCCAGCGAACGCAACGCCAGCGCGCGGATGCCGTACTTGCGGTGGATCACCTCGCCCTGTTCGGTCACCCGCAGGCGGCCATCGATGCTGCCGCGTGGCGAGGCATCGACCGCGTGCGTGGTCTTGCCACCACCGCGGCTGATCGAGCCACCGCGGCCATGGAAGAAGGTCAGGCGCAGGCCCGCTTCGGCGGCCACCTCCAGCAGTTCCACCTGTGCGCGCTGCAGGCCCCAGCGTGATGCGGCAATGCCACCATCCTTGCTGCTGTCCGAATAGCCGAGCATCACCATCTGCACGTCCTCGCGTGCACGCAGATGCGCGCGGTACACCGGATCGGCCAGCAGATCGCGCAGCGTCGCGGTGCCGCGCTTGAGGTCGTCCACGGTTTCGAACAGCGGCGCGATATCCAGCGGCACGTGGCCGGCGTCGTCGACCAGGCCGCCACGACGCGCCAGGGCCAGCACCGCCAGCACATCGCCACGGTCGTGCGCCATCGAGATGATGTAGCTGCCCAGCGCGTCGCCACCATGCCGCGCACGTGCATCGGCCAATGCAACGAACACCGCATCCAAGCGCTGGTTGCCTTCATCATTGCCAACGGGCAAGGGTGTCTCGCCACTGGCATGCGGTGCCAGCAGGCGTGCGCGACCCGCTGCATCCAATGCGTCCCATGCAGCATCGCCACCCAGCACTGCCGCCAGCGCGCGCGCATGCACGCTCGATTCCTGGCGCACATCCAGCCGCGCCAGATGGAAGCCGAAGGTCTTCACCCGCCACAACAGGCGCTGCACCGCGAAGCCGCCGGCATGTTCGCCCCGGTTCGCGCGCAGGCTGTCGAGGATCAGCTGCAGGTCGTCGATCAGCGCGTCCGGACCGGCGTAGGCGCCATCGGCATCATCCAGCGTGGCCTGCAGGCGTGCGCGCATGCGGTCGTTGAGCAACCGGTACGGCATGTCGGCATGGCGTGGCCGCGACTGCACCTGCGGCAGCAACTGCTGGTAATGCGCGACACGCGCCTGCAGTGCATCGCTCACTCCCACCCGTTCGGTGGATTGGCTGAGCAGGCTGGCCAGCTGCAGCAGTTCTTTCTGGTAACGGCCCAGTACGGCAACGCGCTGTGCATCCAGCGTATTGCGGATGGTGTGCGCATCCACATTGGGATTGCCGTCCATGTCGCCGCCTACCCACGTGCCGAAACGCAGCAGGCGTGGCAGCGGCAGTTCCTCGCCATAGGTATCGCGCAGCGCCTGCTGCAGCGATTCGTACAGCACCGGGATCACCCGGTACAGCACCTGCACCAGATAGAAGCCGACGTGTTCGCGTTCGTCGTCCACGGTCGGGCGCACCGGCGAGGAATCGGTGGTCTGCCACGAGGCGGTCAATGCCATGCGGAAGCGCGCGGCATCGGCGGCGGCTTCGCCGGGGGTGCGTTGACCGTCGAGGTTGTCGACCAGGCTCGCCACCATCAGCTGCTCTTTCTCCAGCAGCGCGCGGCGCACAGCTTCGGTCGGGTGCGCGGTGAACACCGGCTCGATATCGATGTGTGGCAGCCATTGCGCCAGTTCGTCCAGGCCGACGCCCTGTGCCTTCAGATGCTGCAGGGCGTCCTGCAGACCGTCGGGTTGCGGTGCGGCGGAAACGGCGCGCTGGTAGTCGCGGCGGCGGCGGATGCGATGCACGCGCTCGGCGATGTTGACCACCTGGAAGTAAGTGCTGAACGCACGCACCATGGTCTCGGCCTGCTGCGGTTCACGCCCGGCCAAGCCGTCGGCCAGCACGGACAGCGGCGCCTGGTTCTCGCGGCGGGCAATGGCACGCGTACGCACGTCCTCGACGTCATCGAGAAAGGCGGCCGACACCTGCTCGACCAGCAGGTCACCGACCAGTGCACCCAGACGGCGCACGTCGTCACGCAGGGGAAGATCAGGGGAAGCGAATTCGATACTGCTGCGGTACTCGTTCATCGGCGACGCACAGGCCTCGGTCAACGGATCCAGACCCCAAGCCTAAACCAGAACGCGTGCCGTGCTGCGATGCAAAAATGGTTTCATCTGGTAGTGCCGGCCAGCGGCCGGCACTACCGGGTCCGGTCAGCGCTTCTTCTTGGCCTTGCCCTGCTCGGCCGGGCCGATGGTCTGCTCCAGCCAGCGCTCACTTTCGGCCAGCATGGTCATGATCGATTCGCGTGCACGGTAGGCATGCGATTCGTTCGGCAGCATCACCAGGCGGGCGGTGCCGCCCAGCCCCTTCACTGCGGCAAACATGCGTTCGCTCTGCATCGGGAAGGTGCCCGAGTTGTTGTCGTCCACGCCGTGGATGAAGAGGATCGGATCCTTGATCCTGTCGGCGTAATTGAACGGCGCCATCTTCTGGTACACGTCCTGCGCCTGCCAGTAGTTGCGCTCTTCGGCCTGGAAACCAAACGGGGTGAGCGTGCGGTTGTAGGCGCCGCTGCGCGCGATACCGGCCTTGAACAGGCGGGTGTGCGCGAGCAGATTGGCGGTCATGAACGCACCGTAGGAGTGGCCACCGATGGCGATGTGCTCGCGGTCGGTCACGCCACGCCGCACCACCTCGTCCACCGCTGCCTGCGCATTGGCCACCAGCTGTTCGATGTAGGTGTCGTTGGGCTCCTTGTCGCCTTCGCCGATGATCGGCATCGACGGGCTGGCCAGCACCACATAGCCCTTGGCCAGGAACGCCTGCGGGCCCCAGTAGCTGATGGCGTTGAAGCGGTACGGCGAATCGGTCACCTGGCTGGCGGCCGCCGCGCTCTTGAACTCACCCGGGTAGGCCCACATCAGCAGCGGCCGCGGACCATCGCGCTTGGGGTCGTAGCCCGGCGGCAGCAGCAGGGTCGCGGTCAGGTCCACGCCGTCCTTGCGCTTGTAGCGGATCTGCTCCTTCTGCACGCCCTTCAGCTGCGGCAGCGGATGGGCGAAATGAGTCAGCGCACGCGGTGCGGCGTTGGTGTCGGCCAGCGACTGCACGTAGAAGTTGGTCGGCTCGTCCGGGCTCTCGCGGCTGATCAGCAGCGAACTGGCCTGCGCATCCAGCAGCGTTACCGGCGCGGCGTAGGTCGGTGCCTGCGAATGGAACAGGCGGGTTGCCTTGCCGCTGGCCACGTCGAAGCGATCAACGAACGGACGGTCGCCTTCCGGCGATGCACCGGCACCGGCCAGGTACAGGCTGCCGCCATCAGCGGTGGTCTGCAGCAGCGAGCGGCCGCGATCATCACTGGCCATCAGCGGGCGGCCCGGATCGGCGTAGCGGTCCTGCGCGTCGCGATCCCACAGCAGCCTGGCATCGGCGCTGGCGTTGTCCGGTGCGATCAGCCAGGTCTTGCTGCGGCGGGTCTTCCACCACGATTCGTTGAGCAGGGCCAGGTCGCCGCGGCCCCAGCTGATGCCGGCATAGCGGCTGCCGAGCTGGGCCAGGGTCACCGGCGGCGTGTCGAATGGTGCGGCCTGCATGAACACCGCATCGCGCACCTTGGCTTCCCTGTTCGGGTCGCCACCATCCTGCGCTTCGGCCCAGACCAGGGTGGCATCGGCATCGCCGCGCCAGCTGATGTCACGCACGCCGGTCACTTCGGCATCGTTGCCGGTCGGCAGGCCTTCCACCAGCGGCCGTACGGCCACGGTATGCACCAGCTTGCCGGTGCTGCGGTCGAGCACTTCGATGCGGCGCGGGAAGCTGCTCAGCGGCACCACGTAGGAGTACGGACGCTGCACCGGCTGGCTGAGCACGAAACGGCCGTCGGGCGACACCGCAAAACCCATGAAGATGCCGGCCGCACCGATGGCACGGCTCTGCCCGTCCAGGCCCACTTCCATCGGTTGGGTGGTGGCGTAGTAATCGAACTGGCGCGCGTCGGCCTCGTTCTTCAGCAGGTCCTGGTAGGTGCGGATGGACACCACGCCACCGCCCTGGCTGGTCTGCTGCACGGCCGGACCGGTCGGGATGCCATCTGCAGCCGGGGCGGCGCCAAGGTTGCTCGGGCGGGTGAACACCACCAGGCCACGGCTGTCCGGCAACCACTGGTAGCCAGTGCCCAGAACGGTGTTCAGGCCGGCGACCAGGCGACGGGCGCTGCCGCCAGCCACGTCCACCAGCCACAGCTCATTGGCCCCGGTAGCGGCATCGACCTGGTTGAAGGCCAGCCACTTCTGGTCCGGCGACCACGTCAGGCTGGCGATCGACAGCGAGGCCGGCAACCCGCTGATCTGCCGCTCCTTGCCGTCAGCCACATTCATCAACCACAGCTTCTGGCCGAAGCTGAAGCGGCTGTCAGAGAAGGTTTTCGGATTGATGCGCAGGCCCGCGAGTTTCAGCTCCGGCTGCGCCACCACCTGGATCGACGGCAGCGACGGCATCTGCATCAGCGCGGCGACATCCCGGCGCGGCGACAGGAACAGCGACGGCGCCCGCGGCGCGTCGACCACGGCCTGCAGTGCGGCCGAGGGCAGCTCGTAACCGGCCACGCCCTGTGCCTGCGCTGCGGCCGCCTGCGGTGCCGCAGCGCAGGCCTGCGGGACCACCGCCAGCAGTGCCATCGACAGGACCAGGCCAGTCAAGCGCCGGTTGCGGCGTGCGTGCGTGCTCATCATTGTTCCACCTGTTCGCTGCGTGAAGCCCTCGACCTTAACAGGCCATGCACCTGCGCCCATCTGCCGATGGTTGGGTCATCGCCGTGTCACAGCGGAGGCGCGATATAATGGGCATCCTCCCCTGCCGAGGGGCGCTGCGACCGGATCCCTTGAGACCGGCCAGGCTCGGCCAGGTGGCTTTGCAACAACGGCGCCCGGCCAGATGCGAGCATCCGCTCGCCCACAACCGGAGCTACTGCATGAATGCTGTTGCCAAGACCTTCTCCACCGAAGGCGATTACAAGATCCGCGACATCACCCTGGCCGACTGGGGCCGCAAGGAACTGGACATCGCCGAGCACGAAATGCCGGGCCTGATGTCCATCCGCCGCAAGTACCAGGCCGAGCTGCCGCTGAAGGGCGTGCGCGTGACCGGCTCGCTGCACATGACCATCCAGACCGCGGTGCTGATCGAGACCCTGAAGGACATCGGCGCCGACGTGCGCTGGGCTTCGTGCAACATCTTCTCGACCCAGGACCACGCCGCTGCGGCGATCGCCGCCACCGGTACCCCCGTGTTCGCCTGGAAGGGCGAGTCGCTGGAAGAGTACTGGGACTGCACCCTGGACGCGCTGACCTTCACCCTGCCCGACGGCACCCTGACCGGCCCGGAGCTGGTGGTCGACGACGGCGGTGACGTGACCCTGCTGATCCACAAGGGCTACGAGCTGGAAAACGGCAGCACCTGGGTCGACGAAAAGGCTGCTTCGCACGAAGAGCAGGTCATCAAGAACCTGCTCAAGCGCGTGGCCAAGGAGCGCCCGGGTTACTGGGGCCGCGTGGTCAAGGACTGGAAGGGCGTTTCGGAAGAAACCACCACCGGCGTGCACCGCCTGTACCAGCTGGCCCAGGCCGGCACCCTGCTGATCCCGGCGATCAACGTCAACGACTCGGTCACCAAGAGCAAGTTCGACAACCTGTACGGCTGCCGCGAGTCGCTGGCCGATGGCCTCAAGCGCGCGATGGACGTGATGCTGGCCGGCAAGGTCGCCGTGGTCTGCGGCTACGGTGACGTGGGCAAGGGCTGCGCCGCCTCGCTGCGCGCCTACGGCGCGCGCGTGGTCGTCACCGAGATCGACCCGATCTGCGCCCTGCAGGCGGCGATGGAAGGCTTCGAGGTCAACACCATCGAATCCACCCTGGGCCGTGCCGACCTGTACGTCACCACCACCGGCAACAAGGACATCATCCGCATCGAGCACCTGAGCGCGATGAAGGACCAGGCCATCGTCTGCAACATCGGCCACTTCGACAACGAGATCCAGGTCGATGCGCTGGTCGCCTTCCCGGGCGTGAAGCACGTCAACATCAAGCCGCAGGTGGACAAGTACATCTTCCCCAACGGCAACGCGATCTTCCTGCTGGCCGAAGGCCGCCTGGTCAACCTGGGCTGCGCCACCGGCCACCCGAGCTTCGTGATGTCCAACTCGTTCGCCAACCAGACCCTGGCCCAGATCGACCTGTGGGCCAACAAGGGCACCTACGAGAACAAGGTGTACCTGCTGCCGAAGAAGCTGGACGAAGAAGTGGCCCGCCTGCACCTGGAGAAGATCGGCGTGAAGCTGACCACCCTGAGCCAGGAACAGGCCGACTACATCGGCGTGCCGGTGGAAGGTCCGTTCAAGCCGGATCATTACCGCTACTGATGCCTGCGCGGGGTCGGATCCCTTTCCGCAGGAAAGGGCTCTGACCCCAGCAACGGATGCACACGGACGGGCGCCTTCGGGCGCCCGTTCTGCGTTGGCGTTCGGTCATCCGCCCTGCATCCATCCGACACAAAGGTGGTGTAGATCCACGCCACGCGTGGATGCTGTTCATTGGCCACACGCAGTAGTCTCAGTCAAGGCAACGCCTTCGCCCCGCGCTACGATTCCCCCATGACCCCGGCCATCAACCTGCTCAAGCGCGAGAAGATCGCCCATACCGTGCACAGCTACGTGCACGACGCCCATGCCGAATCCTATGGCGGCGAAGCCGTCGAAAAGCTGGGCCTGGACCCGGCACAGGTATTCAAGACGCTGCTGGCCAACACCGAAACACACGAACTGCTGGTAGCGATCGTACCGGTGGCCGGCCAGCTCGACCTGAAAGCACTGGCCGAGGCGGCCGGCTGCAAGAAGTGCGAGATGGCCGCCGTCGATGCCGCGCAGCGCGCAACCGGCTATCTGGTCGGCGGCATCAGCCCGCTTGGGCAGAAGAAGCGCCTGCGCAGTTTTCTCGACGCCAGCGCGCAGGCACTGCCCACCCTGCACGTCAGCGCGGGACGCCGCGGCCTGGAAGTGGAACTGGCCCCGGCCGACCTGCTGCACCTGACCGGCGGCCACTACGCCGCGATCGGCAGGCCCCGTTGATGCGCTGGCCCTGGTCCACATCGCCGCCACCGCGGCTGGACGATCCGCAGGCCGATGTGCTGCTGCAGGATCTGCTGTCGCGCGATGCCAGTCGTATCCATGCGGCCAGCAGCCGCGTGGCACGGTTGTTCAGCGCTACGACGCTGGATGCGCTGGCGCCGCAGACGGAGCGGATCGAGCAGGCCTGCCAGGGCGTGCAGCTTGGCGGGGCACTGGTCAGCAACGATGTGCACCTGAAAGCCGCACTGCGCCGCCTGCGCTATTGGCGTGAACGCAGCGGCTGCTTGTGCGCGCTGTATCCGGATTATCTGTTCTTCGACCCACGCCGTCTGATCGAACAGGGTCATGTGCGCTTGCTGGAACTCGGCGTAGCCGAGGACGGCTGGGGCGACCGTCATCGGGTGGCCTGCACCTGCTGCGGCCAGCACTGGGATGCCATCGATCGCGAGTACCACTACCCGTGGTGGGAGTGGACACCGATGGCGGGGACTTCGGCCGGCTAATCGCTCGCAAACGTGGCTGTGGCAGGCACCATGCTCATACGTGGGGTGCTGGAGGTCCCTCCCTCCCGTTTCCATCGCCATCCCAGCGCGGCCTTCACTGCCGCTTCGTCGAGCAGCGGATGACCGCTGGACCCCGCAACGATGACTGCTTCGGCGTGCCCCTGGTCATTCAACAGCACGCTCATGCTCACTTTGCCCTGCAGGTTGTCAGCGCGTGCAGCCGCCGGATAGCTCGGCATGGAAGCGCGGTCAAGACGCCAGCCAGCGGCATCCTGGACAACCTGCGACGTGCGTGCGGAGAGCGCGCAGCGCGAAGGCATCTGCAGTTCGAAGCCCGATGTTCCCTGCGTCGGCTGGGCGTTTGCCGGTTTGCCACATGCGATGAGGGAGATCGCCTCCAGCATGCGTTGCTGGCGTTGCAGCGCTGCTGCATCGCTCCCGGTTGCGCGGAACGTACAGCGCCCTCCGATACTGGATGCCTGCAACTGGTCGACACTGGCATCACGGACCGCCGCCGGCTCGGACAAGCTTCCGCAGGACGCGTCGGCGTCGTATCCCGCCGAGCAACCACCAGCGGCAAGCAGCACGGTCCCCAGCACAGCGCCCCGTGGGTTCATGCGTCCCATCATCATTCTGCACCTCCTGCGCCAATCTGCCGCCATCGTAGCGTGTTGTTGCGCGGCCGTTTCACAGCGTCCCGATCATGGGCGCCAGTTGGCGTTGTTCTCCCAGAACGCCACGGCACGCTGGTACGCCGCACGGTCCAGCGGCACGCCGGAGCCACCCTCCTCCACGCCCAGCGCATTGCGCATCATCGTGATCGGTGCCATCGGTACTTCTTCCGGTTCGGCGGTGTAGATGCAGCCGACGATGCCCCAGTCCGCATCAATGGGCGAGCCCTCCTTGGCCAACTGCTCGGCGCTGTACAGGATCACCACCAGGAAGTTCGCCCGCGGCGATTCCACGCCCTCGAACCAGCGCACCAGCACCGGCAGTTCGTCGCGGTTGCGCGCCTCGTAGCCACTGCGCAGCTGGTGCCGGTTGGCGTCGGTGATCGGCACGGTCAGGCAGCGCGTGCTGGTCCAGTTTTCATAGACGAACAGCTTGCAGAACGGTGCATAGCCATCGAGCACCTTCAGCGGCGGGTGCGCGTTGAGATGCGCCTGGAACTGCTCGGCACTGCAGTCCTGGATGGTGTTGCCGCGCGGTACGCGCGGGAACAGGCGGGGGCGGGCGAAATCGGTGAGGACGATGGACATGGCGCGGTGTGATCGAAGAATCCGCTGCACAGGGTAACCGCCCCCGGCGGTGCAGGGGGAGCAGGCCGAGAGTCACTGGCGTCCGCGGCGGACTTGCCCCACCCTACCTTCGACCTACCGCAGGGATTGCAGGCTCATGGATGCAGCACGCGCGTTGTCCCCTTCCCCTCGATCACGCCAACGGCCTCTGCTGAAGGCAGTAGCGGCTGTGCTTCTCGCTCCGCCCCTGCTGTTCGCTGCCGCCCTGATCTGGCCGTTGCCAGCGCCGCCGCCACCCGATGTCGGCAACAGCCGGGTGATCATCAATGCGCGGGTGGTGGACGTGCAGAACGGCGTTGCCAGCGCGCCCACCACTGTAACGGTGCGCAACGGCACCATCATCGCCATCGGCAATGGCCCCCACGACGCCACCTTGCACGTATTCGACGCCGGTGGCCGCTGGCTGCTGCCTGGCTTCTGGGACATGCATACCCACGCACTGCAGCTGTCTCCGCAACTGCAGTTCCCGTTGATGCTGGCCAACGGCATCACCGGCACCCGCGACATGATGGACTGCCCGCAGCCGACCGATCCGCTGATCGCCTGCGTCGCTGACAAGCGTCGCTGGAGCGCACAGGCCATCGCTGGCACGTTGACCGCGCCGCGATTCGTGCAGGTGGCAAGCTTCTACTTCGAAGACCCTGCGCTGGCACCACAGGACGCCGTCCGTCGCGCGCGTGAGTACGCCGAGCGCGGCGTGGATGCACTGAAGGTCTACAACCGGCTGCGCCCGGATACCTACCAACGGCTGGCTGCCGAGGCGCGGCAACTGCATCGTCCGCTGGTGGGCCACCTGCCCAGGGCGGTGGCGCTGGAAGAGGCACTGCAGGCCGGACAGCACAGCTTTGAACACGCGCATCTGTTCGTTCGCCACTGCTCCGGCTCCGCAGCTGCATGGCGCAGCGGGACGCTGGACGGTGAAGACCCGACAGCCTTGGCCGAGCACTTGGTGGACAGCTATGCGCCTGCAAGGTGCAAGGCCGCCTTCGCGCTGATGCAGGCCAGCGGCAGCGCCTTCGTGCCCACTCATGTCACCCGCGAGGAGGATGCCCGCGCGCGCGATCCGGGCTTCATCGATGATCCGCGACTGGCGTACCTCGATCCGCTTTCGCGCTGGGCCTGGCGCGACGACCTGCAGGCCACGGTCACCCGCCATCCAGGCCAACGTGGCGAGCGCGCACTGCACGCCTATTTCAATCATGGCCTGGCACTGACCGGCGCTGCGCACCGCGCCGGTGTTCCGGTGCTGGTGGGCACCGACACCGGGCTTGGCGGCTTCCGCTATCACGATGAACTGCAACTGCTGCACCAGGCCGGACTCAGCCAGGCCGACGTGCTGCGCGCAGCCACGTTGCACGCCGCACAGCACCTTCGCCTGCAGGCCCGGCATGGCAGTGTCGAGGTCGGCAAGGCGGCCGACCTGGTGCTGCTGGACGGCAATCCTCTGCTGGACATCGGCAACAGCCGGCGCGTGCATGCGGTGCTGCTGGCCGGCCACCTCTACGACCGTCCAAGGCTGGATGCACTGCTGGCCTACTCCCGCGCGCAGGCACGCTCACCTGCGGTGATGGCGCGGCTGCTGTGGGGATTCGTGACCAGCCCGGTCAGCGCGGAACTGTAGGATCGGCGGCTACAGCGCCATCCGCTCGCGCAGCTCCCGTGCCTGCCGCCGCGACACCTCCACTTCACTGCCATCATCCAGTGCCAGATCGTAACCATCGCCAATGCTCGGCGTGACCGCGCGAATGCGCCGCAGGTTGACCAGCGTGTTGCGGTTGGCACGAAAGAAAAGGTCCGATGGCAAGCGTGCTTCCAACGCGCTCAGGCTGCGGGCCAGCAATGCGTTCTGGTCGCGGAACCACAGCCGCGTGTAGTTGCCGTCCACCACCAGCCGACGGATCTCGGCAATGGACACGAACCAGCAGCGCTCGCCTTCGCGCACGAACACCTGGTCCTGCGCACCCAGCGTGCCGTGCACTGTGGGAGGTTCGGTATCCAACGCCGCATGATGACGCGCACGCTCCAGCGCTTCCAGCAGTCGCGGTGCTTCCACCGGCTTCACCAGGTAATCCAGTGCATTGGCCCGGAACGCGCGCACTGCGTAGGTGTCGTAGGCAGTGACGAACACCACCGAGGGCACCCTTTCCAACCCGTCCAGTACATCGAAGCCGGTACCGGAGGGCATCTGCACATCCAGCAACACCAGGTCCGGCGCCAGCGTGGCGATCGCCTCGCGCGCAGCAGGCACATCGTCGGCCTCGCCCACGCACTGCACCCATGGCAGCGACGACAGCAGCGTTCGCAGCTCCTGCCGCGCCAGCCGTGCATCATCGACAATCAACACACGCAGCGCGGCCGTCATTGTGGAATCTCCAGCAGCGCCTGCATGCGGTCGCCGATCGGCTGCAGGGCGAAACGGCCGCGCGTGCCAAGCTGCGCGCGCAGGTAGGCCAGTCCCACACCATGCCCTTGCGCAGGTTCGCCGCCAGTGCAGAGCGGGTTGTCCACCTGGAGGCGCAGCAGGTCATCTTCCAGCGACGCGCGGATATGTACCTCGCCGCCGCCCGCGCGGCTGGCAATACCATGTTTTATCGCGTTCTCCACCAACAGCTGCAATGCCATCGCAGGCAGTTGTGCCTGCACAGCCTCTGCGGCTATCTCCCGCCGCACCTGCAGACGTTGTTCGAAGTGGATCGCCTCGATGGCCAGATAGTCGTCGACCACTTCCAGTTCCTCGGCCAGGGTCACCTGCTCGCTGCGATTGTGGGCCAATGCGTGGCGCAGCGTGCGCGACAGGCGGGTGACCATGTCGCGGGCACGCTCGGGGTCTTCCAGAATCAGCGCTCGCAGGTTGTTCAATGCGTTGAACATGAAATGCGGATTCAGCCGCGCACGTAACGCATCGCGCTCCAGGGCGCTGCGCTCCGCCTCCACGCGCAATCGCGCCAGCTCGCTGTGGCGCGCGCGGCGCAAGCCATGCAGGCCCGCCCACAACCCCGTCCACATCAAAAGGAACAGGGCGGTGTTCATCCAGTACAGCACGACCGACGACAGCTGATAGTCGGCACGCCCACCGGGCAACTGCACCCAGCCCAGGGCCAGCGCCGGCAACAGCAATGCCGCCGTCAGCCCCTGTGCAATGCTGGCGCCGACCACCACGCCAGCTGCCAGTTTCAGCACCAGTCTGCCCAGACTGCCATCCCACCAGCGCTGCCGCAGTGCGACCGAACGCAGCGCGCCGCTGCACAACCACAGGGACACGGCAATGCTGAGGGAGATCAACACCACGCCGCTGAACAGCGTACCGCCGCCGATACGCACCCCCAGCCACAGGCTGTACGTCGCATAGCCTGCCCACGCCAGCGCGTTGAGGATCCAGAAGCGGCGGGATGGCGTGGTAGCGTCCATGAGCAGCCTTGGCGGTGGAGGAAAGGGCATACGGCGGTCAGGGATGTGCGGCGAGGAAGCGGCGCACCTGCGCCTGCAGCCAACGCGGATCATCCCACATCAGGAAGTGGTAACCCTGTGCGCTCATCTCGATCTGCACACCCGGCAGCTTCGCGTACTGCGCCTGGAACTGCGCACGGGTACTGGCTTCCGTACCCCCCATCGACTGATAAGCGGCCCAGCTGCCCAGCACCAGGACCGGCGTGTGGATGCCGGCGATGTCATCACGCAGATCGCGCACCAGCATGGAGTACATCGCATCGGCCATGCTCGTGCGATCACTGTCGCGCCCCCAACGCTGCAGCTCCGGCAGATGCTGGGTGCTGCGGGTCAGGGCTTTGGCAGTCGCATCGTTGCGTGCATTGAAGCTGGCCTCATCGGCCGCCAGCAGGCCTTCACGCAGCTGCCCGGCCATCATCCCCACGTTATGCGCGGTGGCCTGCGGGTTCATCACCGCCGCATAGAACGGCAGCGAATCAACGATCACCAGCGGACCGATGGTATCGGGTGCCTTCAGTGCCAGTTGCATCGCCAGCACACCCCCCAGGCTGTGGCCGATCACGGCAACCTTCGACAGGTGCCGCGCCTGCAGATAGCCCAGTAGTTCGTCGCGCATTGCCGGCAGGAAATCCGCCGGGCGCGGATCGGCAGGCGCCGCACCGGCAAAACCCGGCAGTTGCACCAGATGGCACTGCACGTCCTTCAGGGCCAGGCAGGTCTCACGCCAGACCTCCGCACTGCTGTTAAGCCCGGGAATCATCAGCAAGGGACGGCCCTTGCCGAGCACCTCGACCTGCACTGTGCCTGGAACGGCGGCCTTGTCGACGGCGGTGGCATGGGCCGGGCCTGAGCCAAGCACGGCCATCGCCAAGCCGATCATCGCCAGCCTGGCCAAGGCCTTCATCGCGTACCAGAGTGCCTGGAAGATCTTCATCGTCTGCTCCTTCATCGCGTGGGTGGTGCCGGGATTGGGACCAGCCTGGCTTGGCTTCCGGTGCCCCGGTTGCGATTACGGAGCAACGGCCCCTCAGCGGGGCGAACGGTCGCCAGCACGGGACGGCCTGACCCTACACGTTCACCGCACATCCATCTTGATGAAGCGATATACTGATCCGAACCCGACGCCACCGCCCGTGCCATGACCGCCATCAGCTTCGAGTTCTATCCGCCCAAGACCGATGAACAGCGTAGCCAGCTGGACCGTGCCGCGGCCAAGCTCAAGGAGTACGCACCCGAGTACGTGTCGTGCACGTTCGGCGCCGGTGGCTCGACCCTCAGCTACACCTCCGAGACCGTGCGCCATCTCAACCAGCACCACGGCTTCGAGGCGGCCCCGCATCTGTCCTGCGTAGGTGGCACCCGCCAGGAGATCCGCGAGCTGCTCAAGCTGTACCGTGCCATCGGCTGCCGGCGCTTGGTCGCGCTGCGCGGCGACCTGCCGTCGGGCATGGGCTTCCCCGGCGACATGCGCTACGCCTCCGAACTGATCGCCTTCATCCGCGCCGAACACGGCGATGCCTTCCGCATCGAAGTGGGCGCGTATCCGGAAACGCATCCGCAGGCGCAGGACGCACTGCTCGACCTGAAGCACTTCAAGGCCAAGATCGACGCCGGTGCCGATGCGGCCATCACCCAGTACTTCTTCAATCCCGATGCCTACTTCCACTTCGTCGACGAAGTGCAGCGGCTCGGCGTGCAGGTGCCGATCACCCCGGGCATCATGCCGATCTCCAACTTCAGCCAGCTGCGCCGCTTCTCCGAACAGTGCGGTGCGGAAATTCCGCGCTGGATCAGCCGCAAGATGCAGGCCTACGGTGACGACGCCGAATCGGTCCGCGCGTTCGGTGCCGAGGTCGTGGCCAAGCTGTGCCAGCGCCTGGTCGAAGGCGGCGCCCCTGGCCTGCATTTCTACACGCTGAACCTGGCCAAGCCGACCGTCTCGGTTCTGAAGCTGCTGCGTGGCTGAAAAGTACGCTGCGTTATCGCAATCGGCGCTACGCTGCGTCGATGAAGGTCGTCCTGTCCCTGTTGCTGCTCCTGCTGCTGCCCGGCGTCTGCGCCGTTGCGCAGGCGCAGTCCACGCGCTTGAACCGATGCACCGATCCGCAGGGGCAAAGTGTCTATACCGACCGCCCCTGCGATAGCCTGGGTGCGCAGTCCCGGCGCCCGCCACCAACGCCTTCCGGCAATACCCTGCAACGCGACAGCCTCGGCAGCAGCTGTCCACGTCGTTTGAGCGAACTGGTGCAGGCCTTGAACACCGCGGTCAGCATCGGTGATGTGAACCGGCTCTCTTCGCTGTACCTGTGGGGCGCGGTGTCCGATGCCGGCGCGCAGCGCATTCTTGGCCAGCTGGAATCGGTGGTGCGACGACCGCTGGTGGACGTGGTGCCGGTGTATCCGCGGCAGGATGTCGATGAGGGCGCGGGCCCTGGCGCGCAGGAATTGGAATCGGATACGGCACCTGCACCGACTGCAAGGCGCCCGGTCGGGTTGCGGTTGGAGCAGACCCTGCCGGGCAGCGCGACGCGAGCGGCGACGGTGCTTGGGCTGCGGCGGCAATACGGGTGTTTCTGGATTACGTTGTGAGCGGGTCTGCTGAACCGCCATCCACGCATGGCGTGGATCTACTGGTCGCTGCGTGACGTGGGTCTGCTCATCCACGCATGGCGTGGATCTACTTGCTTGCGACCCTGTGTATGGCGCTACGCCGGCCACAGTCCGCGGATGGCGGCGATGCCCTGCCCGCCGTGACGGCGTGCCTCGGCCACATGCTGCGGTGTCATGCCGCCGAGCGCATAGATCGGCAGCGAGACCTGCGCGCGCAGCGCGGCGAAGGCCTCCCACCCCAACGGCACTGCATCGGGATGGCTCGCAGTGGCCTGCACCGGCCCCAGCACCGCGAAGTCGCAGCCCAGCCGCTGTGCGGCCAGCAGCTGTTCAAGGTCATGGCAGGAGGCCGCCACCAGCTGCCCGGCCGGCAGCGGGCGTTCCTGCAGCGACTGCAGCTGCTCGCTGCCCAGGTGCACGCCAACCCCCAGGGTGCGCGCCAGTTCGATATCGCGGTTGAGCAACCACTGCACACCGCGCCGATGCGCGCGCACGGCCTGCTCGATCACGCCCTGACGCTGCGGATGCTCGGCGGGCAGGCGCAGCTGGATGCGTTGCTGCCCCGAAGCCACCGCCTGCTGCAGCTGGCCGTGCCAACGCTGCAGGCCGCCCTCATCGATGTCCGGCACAGGGGTGATCAGGTAGCAGTCCGGCTGGCGCAGTGCGGCCACCACCGGCAGGTCGGCCGGCGGCATTGAATAACGGGCCAGCTTGTCCGGCGTCACCCAGGTGATGGCCTGGCCCTCGCGTCCACGCGGGGCGCCCTTCCAACTGCGCACGTGGCGCACTTCCAGGGTCAGGTCCTTGTCCGGGTAGCGCTGCGGCACGTCCATGATCCACTCGCCCACCTCGGCCTCGATGCCCAGCTCCTCGCGCAGCTCGCGCACCAGCGCCTGTTCGGAGGTCTCACCGGGCTCGCGCTTGCCGCCCGGGAATTCCCAGAGGCCGGCCATGTCGCGGCTTTCGGTGCGGCGGTTGAGCAGGATACGACCGCGGGCGTCAGTGATGACGGCGGCAACGACGTGGATCGATCGTTTCGGGGAAGGCATGGGGGGAGCATGCCGAAAACCGGGGCACCGGCGCAATCGCCGAACGCTTCAAGGCCCAGAACAGGAAAGCCCCGCTTTCGCGGGGCTCTCCGGGGGGTCAGCTCAGCTGGCCGTGGCAGTGCTTGTACTTCTTGCCGCTGCCGCACGGGCACGGATCGTTGCGACCGATCTTGGGCTCGTCACGCTGCAGCTGCGCCACGCCCTGCTGGGCGGCCTCCACCTGCGCCGCCTCTTCGTCGGCACCGTAGCCGCCAGCGTCCTGGTGCTGGAACTGCGACTGGCTCAGGCGGGCCTCCACCTGCTGGCGCTCGGCTGCTTCCAGTGCCTGCACTTCCTCGTCGCTGCGGATGCGCACGCGGGCCAGCAGGGTCACCACTTCGCGCTTGACGTTCTCCAGCATGTCCGAGAACAGCTCGAAGGCTTCCTTCTTGTATTCCTGCTTCGGCTGCTTCTGCGCATAACCGCGCAGGTAGATGCCCTGGCGCAGGTAATCCATGCGCGCCAGGTGTTCCTTCCAGCTCTGGTCGAGCACGGTCAGCATCACGTGCTTCTCCAGTGCGCGCATGGTCTCTTCGCCCACACCCGCTTCCTTCTCGGCGAAGTGCTGGTTGATGCGTTCCTGCACCTTGGCGGTGATGCCTTCGGCGTCCAGTTCCTCGTGCGACTTGACCAGATCGGTCAGCGACATGTCCACGCCGAAGTCCGACTGCAGGGTGGCTTCCAGGCCACGCAGGTCCCACTGCTCGTCCACCGAGTTCGGCGGCACGAAGCGGGCGACGATGTCGAAGATCACGTCGTCGCGGATGCCATCGACGTTGTCCTTCACCGACTCGGCGTCCAGCAGTTCGTCGCGCTGGGCGTAGATCACCTTGCGCTGGTCGTTGTTGACGTCGTCAAAATCCAGCAGGTTCTTTCGGATGTCGAAGTTGTGGGCCTCGACCTTGCGCTGTGCCTTTTCAATCTGGCGGCTGACAAGGCGGTCCTCGATGACGTCGTCTTCCTTCATGCCCATCATGCGCATGGCCTTCTGCACCCAGTCGGAGGCGAAGATGCGCATCAGGTTGTCTTCCAGCGACAGGTAGAAACGGGACGAACCCGGATCACCCTGGCGGCCCGAACGGCCACGCAGCTGGTTGTCGATACGACGCGATTCGTGGCGCTCGGTGCCGACGATGTGCAGGCCGCCCGCAGCCTTGACCGCGTCATGGCGCTTCTGCCACTCGGCCTTGATCGCGGCCTTCTGCTCGTCGGTCGCGCCTTCGCCCAGCTCGTGGATTTCCGCTTCCAGCGAACCACCCAGCACGATGTCGGTACCACGACCGGCCATGTTGGTGGCGATGGTCACGGCAGCCGGACGACCGGCGTTGGCAACGATGGTCGCTTCGCGGTCGTGCTGCTTGGCGTTGAGCACTTCGTGCTTCACACCCGCCTTGCGCAGGTGCTCGGACAGCATTTCCGAGGTTTCGATCGAGGTGGTACCCACCAGCACCGGCTGCCCACGCTTGGCGCACTCTTCGATGTCGGCCAGCACCGCATTGAACTTGCCCTTGCGGTTGAGGAACACCTGGTCCGGGCTGTCCTTGCGGATGGTCGGGCGGTTGGTCGGGATCACCACCACTTCCAGGCCATAGATGCTCTGGAATTCGAACGCTTCGGTATCGGCCGTACCGGTCATGCCGGACAGCTTCTTGTACATGCGGAACAGGTTCTGGAAGGTGATGCTGGCCAGCGTCTGGTTCTCGCGCTGAACCGGCACGCCTTCCTTCGCTTCCACCGCCTGGTGCAGGCCATCGGACCAGCGGCGGCCGGCCAGGGTACGGCCGGTGAATTCGTCGACGATGACCACTTCGCCATCGCGCACGATGTAGTCCACATCACGCTGGTAGATGGCGTGCGCGCGCAGGGCGGCGTTGAGGTGGTGGACCACGGTCAGGTTCTGCGCCGCGTACAGGCCTTCGGTCTCGGCATCGAGGATGCCCGCTTCCACCAGCAGCTGTTCGGCGTGCTCCATGCCCGCTTCGGACAGGTGCACCTGCTTGCCCTTCTCATCGACCCAGAAGTCGCCTTCGCCGTCTTCCGCTTCCTGCTTGACCAGGTTCGGCACGATGCGGTTGACGCGGATGTACAGCTCCGGGGAATCGTCGGCCGGGCCGGAGATGATCAGCGGGGTACGCGCTTCGTCGATCAGGATGGAGTCGACTTCGTCGACGATGGCGTAGTGCAGGCCGCGCTGGTAGCGGTCAGCCTTGGACAGCGCCATGTTGTCGCGCAGGTAGTCGAAACCGAATTCGTTGTTGGTGCCGTAGGTGATGTCCGAACCATAGGCTTCACGCTTGTCGCTGTGCGGCATGCCCGGGTAGACCACGCCCACGCTCAGGCCCAGCCAGTTGTACAGCTTGCCCATCTGCGCGGCATCGCGGCGGGCCAGATAGTCGTTCACGGTGACCACGTGCACGCCCTTGCCTTCCAGCGCGTTGAGGTACACCGGCAGGGTCGCCACCAGGGTCTTGCCTTCACCGGTGCGCATTTCTGCGATCTTGCCCAGGTGAAGCACCATGCCGCCGATCAGCTGCACGTCGTAGTGGCGCATGCCCAGCACGCGGCGACCGGCCTCGCGGCAGACCGCGAACGCTTCCGGCAACACCTTGTCCAGGGCTTCACCACCGGCGATGCGCTGCTTGAACTCCGGCGTCTTGGCCTGCAGCTGCTCGTCGGAAAGCTTCTCGATCTCCGGCTCCAGCGCATTGATCTTGGCGACGATGCGGTTGAGCTGGCGCAGCTGTCGTTCATTACGACTGCCAAATACGCGGGTAAGCAGGCTGTTGATCATTGAGGGAACCGGGTTGGATGGAAATGCCGCACGGCTCCGGGAAGGATCCGTCCGCCGCAAACGAATCAGGGCGCTTGGCGCCCTGTCGATGGCAACACCCATTGTAGCTTGGGATGGGCCGCTGGGGTTTCAACCCTGTGGCGGCATTGGCATCCGAACATTCCGGTAGTGCCGGCCGCTGGCCGGGTACGCGTCAGCGCATGCGCGCTGGCGCTCCCACGCTCCGCTGCGCGGACCGCGGGCCCCGCTTACCTGGCCTCCACACCCCCGCGCCTACGGCGCTGCCCCCGTACTCCGGGGGCGGTAGTGCCGGCCGCCGGCCGGCAAGCCAAAGCGGGATCAACCGCGGGTGATGCGCCCGACCGGGGTATTGCCGCCATCGCCGAGGAACTTGCGCGGGTTGACCACGTTGCCGTTCTCCCACACCTCGAAGTGCACGTGGGCGCCGGTCGAACGACCCGTGGAACCGGCCTTGGCCACTTCCTGGCCGGCACGGACGAGGTCGCCGACCTTCACCACCAGGCGCGAATTGTGCGCGTAGCGGGTGACGTAGCCATTGCCGTGGTCCACGTCGACCACGTTGCCGTAGCCGCCCTTGACCCCGGAGAAGCTGACCACGCCGTCGGCCACCGACATCACCGGGTCACCGACGCGGGCGTGGAAGTCCATGCCCTTGTGGGTGGCGGCACCGCGACCGAACGGGTCGGCACGGGTACCGAAGCCGGAGGTGACGTAGCTGTTGCGGATCGGCATGCGCGAGGGCACGGCGTTCTGCTGCAGCTGGTGGTCGAACATCAGCGATTCCATCACCGACAACTGGCGGCCTGAAGCAGCGAAGCGCTGCTCCAGCACCTGTAAGTCGGCGTTGACGTCCTTCACCGGAATGTCGGCGGTCGGGCCGCCGGCATCGCCGTCACCGAGGCCGGGGGTCTCGTTGAAGTCGAATTCGCCGTCTTCCAGCTTGCCCATCTGGGTCAGTCGCTCGCCCAGGGCGTTCAGGCGGGTGGCCTGTGCCTGCAGCTCGCCGAGGCGGGCGGCCAGCGCGTTGACCTGGGTCTGCGCATCGCGCTGGACCTTGGCCAGCTCGGCCTCCTGGCGGTCGACCTTGGCCTGCAGGCGCGAATCATTGAGCGCGCTGGCACCAATGCCGCCGGCAAGGCCGATAATGCAACCTGCGCCGAGCACGCTGCCCAGCAGGGCTCGGGGGCGGTCCTCGAAGTAGAACCGCAAACGCGTGAGCGCCGATTTGGCCTGTCCTTCACGCGTTTTGATTACGATCTTTTTAAATGCCATCAGTGAGTTTTCATGTCTGAGCCGAAATCCAGCGTTCGTCCCGCATCCAGACCGAAACCGGCCCTGGATGTAGTGATGGCGGACAAAAGCGGGAACCCGCTGCGGCGTGCCATGTGGCTCGACGCGCTGGACCGTCAGTTGCGCCCCCAGTTGCCGCCACCTCTGCGCAGCCGTTGCCGGCTGGCCAATGTGGACGGGGAACACCTCGTTTTTCTCGTCGAGTCCCCGGTCTGGCATGCCAAGTTGCGGCTTGCCGAAGCCCAGTTGCTCGACGCGGCCCGGTCCATCGGGCTGAAGGCCACCAAGGTGACCGTCAAGACTGCGTCTCCCACTCCCACGCGCTCCCCAGCGCTCGACAACCGGAATGGACCCCACGCAGTTTCAGCCGCCACGCACAAAGGGCTACGCGACGCCTTGGCAGCTCTGCAGGACCTTCCTTCGAAACCGAAGCGGGAAACCTGAAAGCAGCGGAGCGTCCTGCTCCACTCCCCGTCGCGCGTGTCACCGCAGCGTGAAACATTTCGGGGGCCGGATCGCATCCTAGCTGGCCCCGGGGGGCCAGTCGTTAGATTGTTGTTAAAACAACGTTAAATTCAGGCTTCCGATCCAACAGGTTCACAAAACCGTGACCTCGGCCCGGCCGTCGCGTCACCGACTGCGCCAGCGCCTCAAGGGATACCGGAAACGCAAACGCCGCCCTGGGAGGCGGCGTTTTTGTCTTTAAAATCAATACCCTGTGGAATCAAGCATAGGCCGGCGTGGCATACACCACGGGGTCCGCAACCGCCGGCGAGTCGTAAGTGACCCATTCCCAGGCGGTAGCATCGGCCATCAATGCCCGTACCAGCTTGTTGTTGAGCGCGTGACCGGACTTGAAGCCCTCGTAGGCACCCAACACCTGGCCGCCGGCCAGATAAAGGTCGCCGATCGCGTCGAGGATCTTGTGGCGCACGAATTCGTCGGCGTAGCGCAGGCCGTCTTCGTTGAGCACGCGGAACTCATCGAGCACGATGGCGTTGTCCATCGAACCGCCCAGGCCGAGGTTGCGCTCGCGCATGTATTCCAGGTCGCGCATGAACCCGAAGGTGCGCGCACGGGAAATTTCCTTGGTGTAGGCCATCGTCGAGAACTCGATTTCCTGGCGCGACTGCTTGGCCGGGATCATCGGGTGGTCGAACTGGATGGTGAAGCCCAGCTTGTAACCCTCGTAGGGCGTGAAGCGGGCCATCTTGTCGCCCTCGGTCACTTCCACGGTCTTCAGTACGCGGATGAAGCGCTTGGGCGCGTCCTGTTCCACGATGCCTGCCGACTGCAGCAGAAACACGAACGGGCCGGACGAACCGTCCATGATCGGCAGCTCGGCCGAGGACAGTTCGACGATGATGTTGTCCACACCCAGGCCGGCCAGGGCCGACATCAGGTGTTCGACGGTCTGGATCTTGGCGTCGTTGCAGGTCAGGCCGGTGCACAGCGTCACTTCGGTGACCAGCTCAGCCTTCGCAGGCACTTCCACCACCGGGTCCAGGTCCACGCGCCGGAACACGATGCCATGGTTGACCGGCGCCGGGCGCAGGGTCATGTAGACCTTGTCGCCGCTGTGCAGGCCTACGCCGGTGGCGCGGATCGTGTTCTTGAGGGTGCGTTGCTGGATCATGGGGGGACGGCCGGAAGTGACACATTAGATTAACACGCAGGGTCCCCTACCCCGGCTGAAACGCCGGCAGGACACACCGGCGCGCCGGTAGGACGCGCGTGAAGCAGGGCGGCCGGGCCCATCCTGGCCCGGCGCCCGCGTTTTCAGGACATGGTGGCGCAACCCGGGGGGGACAAGCCCCGGGCAGCGTCGATCAGTCCGCCTGGCGGCGCAGGAACGCCGGGATGTCCAGGTAGTCGTTCGGCAGCTCCGCCGCGGCCGGGGCCGAGGAGGCCGGAGCCGACGGGGTGGAAGCTGCCACGCTGTCGCTGCTGGCCCGACGCAGGCCCAGGCCCATGCCGCCGACGGCCTTGGACACGGCATCGCCGCCGTTGTCGAACTCGCCGAACTCCGGCTGGCCGGTGGTGGCGTTGCGGACCAGCTTGATCGGTGCACGCTCACCCGGACGCTGGGTCTTGCTGGCTGAGACGCGGTTCAGGCCCGTGGCGACCACGGTCACGCGCACTTCGTCCTGCATGTCCGGATCGAGCACGGTACCCACCACCACGGTCGCGTCTTCCGAAGCGAAGCCGTCGATGGTGCGGCCGATCTCGTCGAACTCGGCCATGGTGAAGTCGGCACCGGCGGTGATGTTGACCAGGATGCCGTTGGCGCCAGCCAGGTTCACATCGTCCAGCAGCGGGTTCTGGATGGCCGACTCGGCCGCGGCCTGCGCGCGGTCATCGCCGCGGGCGGTACCGGTACCCATCATCGCCAGGCCCATTTCGGACATGACGGTGCGCACGTCGGCGAAGTCGACGTTGATCAGGCCCGGACGCACGATCAGGTCGGCGATGCCCTGCACGGCGCCCTGCAGCACGTCGTTGGCGGCACGGAAGGCCTGGATCATGGTCGCGTTGCGACCCAGCACGGTGATCAGCTTCTCGTTGGGGATGGTGATCAGCGAGTCGCAGTGCTGGCTCAGTTCTTCAATGCCCTTCAGCGCGACCTGCATGCGGCGGCGGCCTTCGAACGGGAACGGCTTGGTGACCACGGCCACGGTCAGGATGCCCATTTCCTTGGCCAGCTGTGCCACCACCGGCGCAGCGCCGGTACCGGTGCCACCGCCCATGCCAGCGGTGATGAACACCATGTCCGCGCCCTGCAGCGCGTCCATGATGCGCTCACGGTCTTCCAGCGCAGCCTGGCGGCCGACTTCCGGATTCGCGCCTGCGCCCAGGCCCTTGGTGACATTGGTACCCAGCTGCAGCTGCAGCTTGGCACCGCAATTCTTGATGGCCTGCGAGTCGGTGTTGGCGGTGATGAATTCCACGCCATCCACTGCCGAGTTGACCATGTGCGCCACGGCATTGCCGCCGCCGCCGCCCACGCCAACCACCTTGATCACCGCATTGGGTGCCATCTTTTCGATCAGTTCAAAATGCGCCATGTCCGTGTCCTCGTTGTATCCGCTTTCGATTGCATGGGCGTTCGGGCGTCCTGCCTTCGTGCTGCATGCCGTCGTTGCGGCTGTGTGGGTTATGTGTTGCCGGTGTTGCGTCGTGTTGCCGGTGTTGCAACCGGGCGAGCCCGGGTCGTGCAGGTCCCGCGTCAGAATTCGCCGCGGAACCAGGTCTTGAGTTTCTTGAACATGCTTCCAGCGCGACCGGTCGGCAGCGACGGCCGGCGCGGATGCTCGATCTGGCTGCCCATCAGCAGCAGGCCCACGCCGGTGGCATGCACCGGGTTGCCCACCACTTCGCCCAGCCCGGTAACGTGCTGCGGGATGCCCACGCGTACCGGCATCTGCAGCATTTCCTCGGCCAGTTCGACCACGCCTTCCATCTTCGAGGCACCGCCGGTCAGCACCATGCCGGCGCGTACCAGTTCCTCGAAGCCGGAGCGGCGCAGTTCGGCCTGCACCATTTCGAAGATCTCTTCGTAGCGGCCCTGCACTGCCTGCGCCAGCGCGTGGCGCGGCATGCGGCGCGGCGGACGATCACCGACCGACGGCACCTGGATGCTTTCCTCGGCGGTGGCCAGCTGGGCAAGGGCGCATGCATAGCGCACCTTGATCTGCTCGGCTTCCGGGGTCGGCGTGCGCAGCATGTGCGCGATGTCGTTGGTCACGTGGTCGCCGGCGATCGGCAGCGAGGCGGTGTGGCAGATCGCGCCCTGCACGAACACTGCGATGTCGGTGGTACCGGCGCCCATGTCGACCAGCACCACGCCCAGCTCGCGCTCGTCGGCGGTCAGCACCGCCACGCTGGATGCCAGCGAGGACAGCACCAGGTCGTCCACCTGCAGACCGCAGCGCTGCACGCACTTGCTGATGTTGGCCGCGGCCGACTGCGCGCACACCACCAGGTGCGCATGCACCTCCAGGCGCACGCCGGTCATGCCGACGGGGTTGCGGATGCCTTCCTGCGAATCGTCCAGCACGTACTCGCGCGGGATCGCATGCAGGATCTTCTGGTCGGCCGGAATCGCCACTGCCTTGGCCGCATCGAGCACGCGATCCAGGTCGCCCCAGGTCACTTCACCGTCGCGGATCGGCACGATGCCGGGCGAGTTCTTGCACTGCACGTGGTTGCCGGAGATGGAGGCATACACCGAGCGGATCTCGCAGCCGGCCATCAGCTCGGCTTCTTCGACCGCGCGCTGGATCGATTGCACGGTCGATTCGATATCCACCACCACGCCGCGCTTGAGGCCGCGCGACTCGTGCGAGCCGATGCCGATCACTTCGATCGGGTTGCCCGGCGAATACTCGCCCACCAGCGCCACCACCTTGGAGGTGCCGATATCCAGGCCGACGATCAGCGATTTGTCACCCTTGCGATTCATGTTCTTTCCTGCGTCCTTCTTGCCGGGGTGCCCGGTGCATTGGCCGGGGCGGCCGGAGTGCCCCAGCTCAGCGTGAAACCATTGGTATATCGGAGGTCGGCGCGCTCGATCGGCGCAGCCTGGTTGGCCAGCTGCGGCAGCACGCGCACGAAGCGCTGCAGGCGCGAACGCGCGTCGTCGCGGCCGACCACCACTTCAGTGCCGTTGCTCAGCAACAGCGACCAGCTGCCGCGGGCGTCCATGGTCAGCCGGCGTACGTCGACGCCAGCCGGCGCGAACAGCGCGCGCGAATCGTTGTAGAGCTTGACCACTTCCTCGGTCTGGCTGTCCGGGCCATCCAGCTCGGGTAGCTGCAGGTCGGCCAGCTTCTTCGGCGTGGGGAACAGCTTGCCCTGCTCGGACAGCAGGCGATCTTCGCCCCAGCGCGCGAACGGCTTGTGCTCGACCAGCGTCACTTCCAGCACGTCCGGCCACTGCTTGCGCACCTGCGCGCTTTCCACCCACGGCAGCTTTTCGAGTGCGTCCTGCGCGTCCTGCAGCTTCACCGCGAAGAAGCCGGCATGTGCATACGGCAGCAGCACCTGCTGCAGCTGTTCCGGCGGCACCCGCTTGAACTCACCGTGCACGCGCAGCTTCGCCAGCGGCCAGCGCTCGGCGCCGACCCAGCCATTGACCACGGCCACCACCGGCAGTGCAACCACCGACAGTGCCAACAGCCAGACAAAGATGCGCAGCACCGCGTTCATGCGTGCGATGCCTCCAGGGTCTGTTCGAGCACGCGCCACACCAGCTCTTCGAAGCTGATGCCGGCCTGCCCGGCCGCCTTGGGCACCAGCGAATGGCTGGTCATGCCCGGCGCGGTGTTCACTTCCAGCAGGAAGAAGCGGCCGCTGGCGCGGTCACGCATCACATCCACGCGACCCCAGCCACGGCAACCGGCCGCGCGGAAGGCAGCCAGCGCGATGCGGCGGATCTCTTCTTCGTCATCGCCATCCAGGCCCGGGCACAGGTACTGGGTGTCTTCGGCGATGTACTTGGCGTTGTAGTCGTACCACTGGCCCTTGGGCACGATGCGGATCGACGGCAGCGCCACGTCACCCAGGATGGCCACGGTCAGTTCGTCACCGACCACCATCTGTTCCATCAGCAGCTGGCCGTCGTAGCGCGCGGCCAGGGCCACCGCTTCGTCCAGGCCGGCGTCGTCGGTGACCCGGCTGATGCCCACGCTGGAGCCTTCATTGGCAGGCTTGACCACTACCGGCAGGCCGAGTTCGGCCGCCAGCGCGTGGACATTCTTTTCGGCCGCTCCCGGCATCCTGCCTCCCGCGGCACTCGTACCTCCGTGTACTTCGCGGTACTGCGGGGTCGGCAGGCCCAGCGACAGCCACACCTGCTTGGTGCGGATCTTGTCCATGCTCAAGGCCGAGCCCAGCACGTTGGAGCCGGTGTACGGCACGCCGAAGGCGTCCATCAGGCCCTGCACGATGCCGTCCTCACCACCACCGTTGTGGCCGTGCAGGATGTTGAACACGCGATCGATGCCGCCGGCTGCCAGCGCCTTGGCCAGCGCCGGAATGCCATCGATGGCGACCGCATCGACGCCGCGCGACTGCAGGGCTTCGAGCACGTTGCGGCCCGAATCCAGCGACACTTCGCGTTCGCTGGAGCTGCCACCGAGCAGCACCGCGACGCGGCCGAACACGGCCGGGTCGGTGTTGCGCAGCGGCGGGAAGGTCAGCGTGCTCACGCCTCGCCCTCCGCCTTGAAGCCTTCCACTGCAATGTGGCTGGCGACGGCGCCGATGTCACCGGCACCCATCATCAGCAGCAGATCACCGTCCTGCAGCACGTCCGGCAGCACGGTTGCCAGCTCGGACGCCTTGCCAACCACCACCGGTTCGCTGCGGCCACGCGCACGGATGGCGCGGGCCAGCGCGTGCGAATCGGCACCGGCGATCGGCTCTTCACCGGCCGGATAGACCTCGCTCAGCACCAGCGCATCGACGCTCGACAGCACGGCGGCGAACTTGTCGAACTGATCGCGGGTACGGCTGTAACGGTGCGGCTGGAAGGCCACCACCAGGCGCTTGTCGGCCCAGCCGCCGCGCGCGGCAGCGAACACGGCTTCCAGCTCGCTCGGATGGTGACCGTAGTCGTCGATGATGCGGACCTTGGCACCGTTGGCGGTGGTCACTTCGCCCAGATCGTTGAAGCGGCGACCGACGCCAGCAAAGCTGGCCAGCGCACGCGCGATCGTGTCCGGAGACACACCCAGCTGCCAACCCACCGCCGCAGCGGCCAGCGCATTGAGCACGTTGTGCTTGCCCGGCAGCGCCAGCACCACTTCCTGGCTGGTGCCCTGCGGCAGGCGCAGGGTGAAGCGCATGCGCGAACCTTCCTGCACCACGTTCTCGGCGCGCACGTCGGCATGCGGGCTCATGCCGTAGCTCATCACGTGGCGCGGGGTCTTGGCGGCCAGTGCGGCCACTTCCGGATCGTCGATGCACAGCACCGCCAGGCCGTAGAACGGCAGGCGCTGCAGGAACTCGGCGAACGCCGCCTGCACGCGGGCGAAATCGTTGCCGTAGTTCTCCAGATGATCGGAATCGATGTTGGTGATGATCGACATCAACGGATTCAGGCGCAGGAAGCTGCCGTCGCTCTCGTCGGCCTCGGCCACCAGCCACTGGCCACCACCGAGCTTGGCGTTGGCACCGGCCGCCAGCAGCTGGCCACCGATCACGAAGGTCGGGTCCAGCCCACCCTCGCTCAGCACCGCAGCGGTCAGGCTGGTGGTGGTGGTCTTGCCGTGGGTGCCGGCCACGGCGATGCCGCGGCGGAAGCGCATCAGTTCGGCCAGCATCGCCGCGCGCGGCATGATCGGAATGCGCTGACTGCGCGCTTCCATCAGCTCCGGGTTGTCTTCGCGGATCGCGCTGGAGACCACCACGCAGTCGGTGCCCAGCACGTTGGCGGCCGAGTGGCCGCGCATGATGCGCGCGCCCAGGCCGGCCAAGCGGCGGGTCGCGACGTTGTCGGCATTGTCCGAACCGGACACTTCGTAGCCCAGCGTCAGCATCACTTCGGCGATGCCGCTCATGCCGGTGCCGCCGATGCCGACGAAATGCACGCGCGGGAACGCGCGCACCAGATCGTTGGTGTCATGCAGGCGGCGGATCATGCGCGGCCTCGCGCAGGGCAGGCGCTGGAGCGTGCCTTCTTCATACAGCTTCCTCGAGAATGATATCGGCGATGCGCTCGGCGGCATCGACCTTGGCCAGGGCACGCGCGGCTTGCGCCATCTGCATGCGGCGGGCGGGATTTTCGGACAGATCACGCAGCAGCGCGGCAATGCCGTCTGCCAGCGTTTCGTCCTGCTTCAGCAATACGGCTGCATCGCGCTCGACCAGGTACTCCGCATTGCGGGTCTGGTGATCGTCGACAGCAGCGGGGAATGGCACCAGCACGCTGCCGATGCCGACCGCGCAGAGTTCGGCCAGCGTGGACGCGCCGGAACGGCACACCACCAGGTCGGCCCAGGCGAAGGCTTCGGCCATGTCGGCGATGAACGGTGTGACCTCGCCCTGCACGCCGGCCTTGGCATAGGCCTCGACCGCTTCGGCATGCAGCTTCTCGCCGCTCTGGTGACGCACCACCACCGGCACCCGCGCACCAAGGCTGGCCAGAGCCTGCGGAACGCCACTGTTGAGCGCGCGTGCGCCCTGGCTGCCGCCCAGCACCAGCAGGCGCAGCGGACCGCTGCGATCGGCCAGCCGCTGCTGCGGCGGCGCGACGGCGGCGATTTCGGCGCGCACCGGATTGCCCACGAACTCTTCGCGTGCAGCGAAGGTGCCAGGGAACCCGGTCAGCAGGCGGCGCGCGTAGCGCGACAGGATGCGGTTGGTCAGGCCCGGCGCGCGGTTCTGTTCGTGCACGATCAGCGGCAGGCCGTGCAGGCGCGCGGCCATGCCACCGGGGCCGGAAGCGAAGCCACCGAAGGCGACCACCGCACGCGGCTGGCGATCACGGATGATCAGGCCGGCCGCACGCAGCGCGCGCATCAGGCGCCACGGCGCGGCCAGCAGAGCCAGCTTGCCCTTGCCACGCAGGCCGGTGATGGCCAGCGTATCGATGGCGATGTCGTGCTGCGGCACCAGGCGGGTTTCCATGGCGCCATCGGCGCCCATCCAGGTGACCGGCACGCCACGCGCGCGCAGCACGCGGGCCACGGCCAGGCCCGGGAAGATGTGCCCGCCGGTACCACCGGCCAGGATCATCACCGGCCGGTTGTTGTTCTGGGCCGCGCTCATCCGAGCCTCCCGAAGGTGGGTTCGACGCGCGACTGCAGGCGGCTGGTGCCACGCACGGCGGCCGGCTCGGCCGCGGCCGGTTCGGCAGCCATCGGCACGTTCTTCGCCACCGGTGCAGCAGAAGGCTCGGCGGCGGCAGGGCCGGCAACATCGTCGGCAGCGCCCATGCGCACGGCCTGGCGGCGCTCGGCGCGCTTCAGTTCATAGGACACGCGCAGCAGCAGGCCCATCGCCACGCAGGTCATCAGCACCGACGAACCACCCGACGAAATCAGCGGCAGGGTCAGGCCCTTGGTCGGCAGGATGCCCAGGTTCACGCCGATCGAAACGAAGGTCTGCATGCTGATCCACAGGCCGATGCCGAAGGCGATGTAGCCGGAGAAGTGGCGCTTCATTTCCACGCAGCGCATGCCCAGCCAGAAGGTGCGGCCGACCAGCAGTGCGTACAGGGCCACGATCACGCAGGTGCCCAGGAAACCGAATTCCTCGGCGGTGACCGAGAAGATGAAGTCGGTGTGCGCCTCGGGCAGGTAGTACAGCTTCTGCACCGAATTGCCCAGGCCAACGCCGGTCCACTCGCCGCGGCCCACCGCCATCAGCGCGTTGGACAGCTGGTAGCCGTCGCCCTGCTGGTCGGCCCACGGGTCGAGGAAGGAGGTGATGCGGCGCATGCGGTACGGCTCGATGATCGCCAGCGCGCTCATGCCGACCAGGCCGATCACCACCGGCATCGACATGCGCGGCATGTTCACCCCGCCCAGCACCAGCATGCCGGCGGTGATCGCCAGCAGCAGGGTGGACGAGCCGAAGTCGGGCTGCAGCAGCAGCAGCACCACCAGCGCACCGGCCACGCCCAGCGGCTTGAGCATCGCCGGCCAGGTCGCGTTGACCTCGTCGCGGAAGCGCACCAGGTAGCTGGACAGCCAGACGATGTAGAGCACCTTCACCGCTTCGACCGTCTGGAACTTGGAGATGCCCAGGTTGATCCAGCGGCGGGCACCGTTGACGCTGCTGCCCAGGCCGGGCACGAACACCACCACCAGCAGCGCGAAGCAGCCCAGCAGCAGCATCTGGTTGTACTGCTCGATGGTCTTCAGTTCGGTACGCGCGGCGAAGATGGCCAACACGATGCCGACCGCCAGGAAGATCAGGTGGCGGTTGAGGTAATAGAACGGGCTGCTCATCAACGCGATCGAGCTGGACGCGACCATCACCACGCCCAGCCCGGTGAGCGCGATCATCGCGCCGAGCAGCCACCTGTCGTAGCTGCCACCGATGGCCTCAAGGCGTGTTGCCTGGTGCGACAGGTCATTCATCAGCGTACCTTCAACGTGGCCAGGCCGATCAGCACCAGCACGACGGAGATGATCCAGAAGCGCACGATCACGCGCGGCTCCGGCCAGCCCTTCAGTTCGAAGTGGTGGTGGATCGGCGCCATGCGGAACACGCGCTTGCCGGTCAGCTTGAACGAGGCGACCTGGATCATCACCGACAGCGTTTCGATGACGAACACGCCACCCATGATCACCAGCACCAGTTCCTGGCGGGTGATCACCGCGATGGTGCCCAGCACCGCGCCCAGCGACAGCGCGCCGATATCGCCCATGAACACCATGGCCGGATAGGTGTTGAACCACAGGAAGCCCAGCCCCGCGCCAGCGATCGCCGCACAGATGATGACCAGCTCACCGGCGCCCGGAATCTGCGGGATCTGCAGGTAGTTGGCGAACACCGCGTTGCCCGAGGCATAGGCGAACACGCCCAGCGCGCAGGCCACCAGCACCGTCGGCATGATCGCCAGCCCGTCCAGGCCGTCGGTCAAGTTGACCGCGTTGGAGAAGCCGACGATCCAGAAATAGGCAATGGCCACGAAGCCGATACCGGCCAGCGGCAGCGCCACCGACTTGAACATCGGGATGTAGAAGGTCAGCGCCGCCGGTACGTCGGCGGTCTGGAACAGGAAGATGCCCGCAGCCAGGCCGAAGATCGACTGCAGCAGGTACTTCCAGCGCGACTTCAGGCCGTTCGGGTCGCGACGGACGATCTTGATCCAGTCGTCGTACCAGCCGATGGCGCCGAAGCACAGCATCACCGCCAGCACCAGCCACACGTAGCGGTTGCGCAGGTCGGCCCACATCAGCACCGACAGGGTGACGGTGAGCAGGATCAGCGAACCACCCATGGTCGGCGTGCCGGCCTTGGAGAAATGGGTCTGCGGACCATCGGTCCGGATCGGCTGGCCGCCCTTGAACTGGGCAAGCTTGCGGATCATCGCCGGGCCGAGCCACAGCGACAGGAACAGCGCCGTCAACGCGGCAAGGATGGCGCGGAACGTCTGGTAGTTGAACAGCCCGAACAGGCTCTCCAACTGCTGCAACCATCGAGCCAGTTCATACAACATGCGGGGATTCCTCTCCTTGCGCCAGCAGCGCTTTGACAATCGTGTCCATGGCGCTGCCACGGGAACCCTTGACCAGGCAGCGCACGCCGGCGTGCAGCGCTTCCTTCAGCGCCTGCGACAGCGCGTCATGGGTGGTGAAATGATGTCCGCCCTCGCCAAACGCAGCGGCGGCAGCGGCGCTGAGCGGGCCCAGCGCATACAGGCGCTTGAGGCCGGCGGCACGCGCGCGGATGCCCGCCTGTGCATGCAGCGCCTCGGCGTCGGCGCCCAGCTCGCGCATGTCACCCAGCACCAGCCAGCCCTCTTCCGGGGCGGCGGCCAGTGCGTCGATGGCGGCGGCCAGCGAACCAGGGTTGGCGTTGTAGCTGTCGTCCACCAGCACCGCGCCGTTGTGCAGCTGATGGGCGATCTGGCGGCCCGGCACCGGCTGCGCTTCCGCCAGGCCGGTGGCCACCAGTGACAGCTCGATGCCGGCGGCAAGCGCCAGGCTGGCGGCGGCCAGCGCATTGCTGATGTTGTGGCGGCCCGGCAGGCCCAGCACCACGCCCGCCTCGCCCATCGGCGTGACCAGGGTGAAGCGGCTGCCCTGCGCACCGGCGCGGATGTCGCGCGCGGTGACGTCGGCGGTGTGTTCCAGGCCATAGCGCAGCACCCGGCAACGTGCCGGGGTACCGATGAAATGCTGTTCGAACCAGCGCCCGTAGGCATCGTCGGCGTTGATCACGGCCACGCCATCGGCAGGCAGCGCGGCGTAGATCGCGCCCTTGGTCACCGCCACGCCGAGCAGGCTGCCCATCCGCTCCAGGTGGGCCGGGGCGATGTTGTTGACCAGGGCATAGCGCGGGCGCGCGATGTCGGTCAGGTAGGCGATGTCGCCCGGCTTGCCGGCGCCCATCTCGTAGACGGCGTAGTCGGCATCTTCCGGTGCGTCGATCACCGCCAGCGGCAGGCCGATCTCGTTGTTGCGGTTGCCCGGGTTGGCGTAGACCACCTTGTGCGCGTGCTGGGCCACCTGCTGCAGGATCGCCAGCAGCAGGCTCTTGACGCTGGTCTTGCCGTTGCTGCCGGTGATGGCGAACAGTTCGGTCGCGCGGTCGCGCTGCATGCCGGCGGCGATCTTCGCCAGCGCGCGCTCGCTGTCGGCCACCAGCACCTGCGGCAGGTCCAGCGGCAGCAGGCGCTCGACCAGCAACGCGCTGGCGCCACGTGCCTGTGCGTCGGCAGCAAAATCGTGGCCGTCGAAGCGTTCGCCACGCAGCGCCACGTACAGGCTGCCCGGGCCAAGGCTGCGGGTATCGTTGCTGATGGCGTCGATGGCCACGTCGTCGCCGTGGATCTCGCCACCGGCCCAGTGCGCGATCAGCGAAAGCAGGGTGCGCTTCATGCCGCGCCCTCCCCGGTCTGGGCTGGGCCCTCTTCCGCGTCCTGCGGCCGGGCCACTAGCGCATCCATGCGCGTCGCTAGAACACCGGCCTTGGCAGCCAGTGCGGCAGCGGCCACTTCGGTGTCGTCGAAGTCATGCCGCACGCCATTCACTTCCTGGTAGGGCTCGTGGCCCTTGCCGGCAATCAGGATGATGTCGCCGTCACCGGCGCGCTTCACCGCCAAGCCGATCGCACGCGCGCGGTTGCGCTGCACGGTCACGGCAGAGGCATCGGTGAAACCAGCCAGGATGTCGGCCACGATCACGTCGCCATCTTCGCCACGCGGGTTGTCATCGGTGACGATGACCTGGTTGGCCAGGCGCTCGGCAATGGCAGCCATCTGCGGGCGCTTGCCGGTATCGCGCTCGCCACCGCAGCCGAACACGCAGAACAGCGTGCCCTGCAGGTGACCGTGCAGGCTGTCCAGCGCCTGTTCCACCGCGTCGGGGGTATGTGCGTAATCAACCACCACGGTGGGCAGGCCGTCTTCGCCGCCCAGGCGGTTCATGCGGCCACGGATCGGCTGCAGTGCCGACAGCACCTCGGCGATGCGCGGCAGCGGATGCCCCAGCGCATGCAGGCTGCCAGCCACGGCCAACAGGTTGTCCACGTTGAAGCGGCCCAGCAGCGGCGACTGCACCGCAGCGCGCTGGCCGTCGATGATCAGCTCGAAACCGATGCCGCGGCCGTCCAGCTGCAGCGCTTCGGCGCGCACGCTGGCACCGTCGGCACCACGCGAGCTCAGGCCGATGGCCTGCACGCCCGCCGGCAGGCCGGCGAACAGCTGGCGACCGAACGCATCGTCAAGATTGATCACCGCCGCCTTCAGGCCCGGGCGATGGAACAACCGCGCCTTGGCCGCGCCGTAGCTGGCCATGTCGCCGTGGTAATCAAGGTGATCGCGGGTGAGATTGGTGAACACCGCCACGTCGTAGTGCACGGCATCCACGCGGCCCTGGTCCAGCGCATGCGAGCTGACTTCCATCGCCACCGCGCGCGCGCCATCGTCGCGCAGCTGCGCCAGCAGTGCATGCATCTGCAGCACCAGCGGGGTGGTGAAACCGGTCGGCTCGACCGCACCATAAAGTCCGGCGCCCAACGTGCCGATACTGCCACTGGGCGTACCGAGCAGGTGCCAGGCCTGGGCCAGCAGCTGCACGGTGGAGGTCTTGCCGTTGGTGCCGGTCACGCCAACCATGGTCATCGCCCGCGAAGGCGCGCCATGGAACTGGTCGGCCATCGCCCCCAGACGCGCGCGCAGGTCCGGCACGGCGATGGCATCGGCCGGCGCAGGCAGTTCGGCGGGCGCCGGCGCTTCGAACAGGATCGCGCCGGCACCGGCAGCACGCGCCTGCTCGACAAAGCCCAGGCCATGCGCGCCGAAACCGGCGATGGCAACGAAGGCATTGCCGGGGCGCACGGCACGGCTGTCCAGCACCAGGCCGGTCAGAACGGGATCATGGCCCGCCAGGGCCACGTCCGGAAGCAACTGCGAAAGCAACATCGAAGGGCTCATTGCGTGCCTCCCGTCGCGGGCGGCACATGGGATTGCGCGCTGGGCAGCGCGGCATCGAATTCAGCGGCGGCATCCACCGGCAGTGCGGCTTCGGCCGGCGGTACCGGCAGCACCGAGGCCGAATGCCCGATCTTTCCGGACTGCTGGGCAGCCAGCCACGACTGCAGGTCATCCAGCGGCACGTCCATCAGGCGCAGGGTGCCTTCCATCACGTTGTGATAGACCGGCGCCGACACCAGGCCGCCGTAGAACTTGCCGCCCTGCGGATCGTTGATGACGATGACGGTGGCAAAACGCGGATTGGTGGCCGGCACCACGCCGGCGAACAGCGCGTTGTAGTGGCCGCGCTCGTAACCACCGGGGCCGGTCTTGCGCGCGGTACCGGTCTTGCCGGCCACGCGATAGCCCAGTACCGCCGCCTGCTTGGCGCCACCCTGGGTAACCACCGTTTCCATCATCGCCACCACCTGCTTGGCGACGTTCTCGTCGATGATCTGCTGGCCTTCGTTGCGCTGGCCCTTCACGAACGTCGGCGCGATCAGCTTGCCGCCGTTGGCCAGCGCCGAGTACGCGGTGGCGATCTGCAGCGGCGTGACATTCAGGCCATAGCCGTAGGACATGGTCGTCTTGGTGGTGCCCGACCAGCGGGCCGGACGCAGCACCACGCCACCGGACTCACCCGGGAAACCGCTGTGCGGGACCGAGCCGTAGCCGAAACGGCGCACACCGTCGTAGAACACCTGGTCGGGCATCTTCGCCGCAACCTTGGCCGCACCCACGTTCGAGCTGCGGGTGATCACGCCGGTGACGTTCAGCACGCCGTTGTTGCGCGGCACATCGCGGATGGTGAAACGCCCCAGGGTCATGTAACCCGGGTTGGTATCGATGACGGTGTCCTTGGTCACCGCACCGGCCTGCAGCGCGGTGGCGATGGTCAGCGGCTTCATCGTCGAGCCCGGCTCGACCAGATCGGTCACCGCGCGGTTGCGGCGCGTGTCCGGCTGTGCGTTGGTCAGCGAATTGGGGTTGTAGGTCGGCAGGTTGACCATGGCCAGGATCTCGCCGGTGGTCACGTCCATGATCACCATCGAGCCGCCGGCCGCCTTGTTGGCCACCAGCGCGTTGCGCAGTTCCTTGAAGGCCAGGTACTGGATGCGGCGGTCGATGCTGAGGGTCAGGTCCTTGCCCGGCTCGGCGGCGCGCAGCAGATCACTTTCGACCGTCTCGCCCTTGCGGTTGCGGATCACCCGCTTGCCGCCGGGCTTGCCGCGCAGCCATTCGTCGAAGGCCAGCTCCAGGCCTTCCTGGCCACGGTCGTCGATGTTGGTGAAGCCCAGCACATGCGCCATCGCTTCACCCTGCGGGTAGAAGCGGCGGAACTCGCGCTGTGCCGCCACGCCCGGAATCTTCAGTGCGACCACGCGCTCTGCCTCGTCCGGATTGATCCGGCGGCGCAGGTACATGAATTCCTTGTCCGACTTCTGCGACAGGCGGCTGCTCAGCTCGTCCACCGACATGCCCACCGCCTGTGCCAGCTCGGGGATGCGCTCGGGCGAACGCAGCAGGTCCTGCGGGTTCACCCAGATCGAAGCGACCGGCGTGGACACGGCCAACGGCTCGCCGTTGCGGTCGGTGATCATGCCGCGCGAGGTCTTGATCGGCAGTTCGCGCAGGTAACGCGCTTCGCCCTGGCGCTGGTAGAAATCGCTGTTGATGATCTGCACGTAGGCGGCACGACCGACCAGCGACACCGAGCACAGGCCGAGTGCCAGGGCCACCCAGCGCAGGCGCTGGCGCAGGTTGAAGGCGTTGCGGGGACGGTTGCGGCCGGTCTTGCTCATGGGCGCACCACCACGACGTCGGCGGCTTCGGGGAACTTCATGCCGAGCTTTTCGCGGGCGATGCTGTCCACGCGGTTGGCTTCGGCCAGGGTCGCCTGCTCCAGCTGCAGGCGGCCGAATTCGATGTTCAGGTCATCGCGCGCGCGCTCGGCGCGCGACAGCTCGATGAACGTCTGCCGGTGACGGTGACGCACGAACACGACGCCGATCGCCGAGGCCACGGTGCAGGCCAACAGGATGATCAGCAGCAGCCGGCTCATGCATCGGCCTCCCGCTTCTGGGCCACACGCAGCACGGCGCTGCGGGCGCGCGGGTTCATCGCCAGTTCTTCGTCGGTGGCCTTGATGGCGCCGCCGATCAGGTCCAGGGTCGGCACGAAGGCCTGCGCCTCGGGCAGCCGGCGGTTGGCCGGCGGTGCCTTGGCCAGGCGGTTCATGTACTGCTTGACGATGCGGTCTTCCAGCGAGTGGAAGCTGATGACCGCCAGCCGGCCACCGGGCTTCAGGCGCTCCACCGCCGCGTCCAGGCCGGCTTCGAGGTCGGCCAGTTCGCGGTTGATGTGGATGCGGATGGCCTGGAAGCTGCGCGTGGCCGGATGGATCTTGTCCTTGCCGCGCGGCATCACCGAGGCGATCAGCTCGGCCAGTTCGGCGGTACGGGTGAACGGCTGCTTTTCGCGGCGGGCCACGATGGCGCGGGCGATGCGCCGGCTCTGCCGCTCTTCGCCGTAGGTCCACAGCACGTCGGCGATCTCACGATCTTCCACGCGGTTGATCCACTGCGCAGCACTTTCGCCACTGTCCGGGTCCATGCGCATGTCCAGCGGGCCGTCCTTGCCGAAGCTGAAACCACGCTCGGCCACGTCCAGCTGCGGCGAGGACACACCAAGGTCGAACAGCACGCCGTCCAGGCCTTCGGCGGTCTCGTTCCACTGCAGCAGCTGGGCGAAGCTGCCACGGAAGATCGACACGCGCGGGTCCGGCGCGAAATCGCGCTCGGCAACGGCAATGGCTTCCGGATCCTTGTCCATGACCAGCAGGCGTCCCTCGGGACCGAGCTGGGTGAGCACGCCACGTGCATGACCGCCACGACCGAACGTGCCATCCAGATAACGTCCGTTTTCGATCACCCTCAGGCCTTCCAGGACCTGGGTGTACAGGACCGGCAGATGCACCGCCGGCGACTGCGACACCGGAAGGTGACCGGTCTGCGCTTCTGGGCGCATCCGGGCACCCCGGCTCACAACTTCAGGTCGAGCAACCCATCACCCAGATCCTCATCAGACAACGTCTGCTGGATCAGGGCCCGATGCGCCTGCTCGCTCCACAATTCGAATTTGTCGCCCATACCGAGCAATACCGCCTTCTTCTCAATGCCCACCGCACCGCGGTGGCTGGCGGGAATGCTGATGCGACCGTTGCCGTCCAGCTCCAGGTGGGCGGCTGAACCGACCAGCTTCTGCTGCAGCAGACGTACGACGCGCTGTGTGTTGGGTTTGGACATGACGTCGTCGCGCACCCGCTCCCATTCCGACTCGGCATACAGCCACAGGCAGCCCGATTCGAAGGGGTTGTAGGTCAACACGAGACGGTTGTTGCTGACGCGCGCAACGAGGTCGCGGTGAGCGGTGGGAACCGCCATGCGTCCTTTGTCGTCAACTGTGATGGCCGTCTCGCCCTGGAACACGACGCCTGCACCTTATCCTTCGCCCGGTGAAACATTGAACCACGAAAATCCACAAAACACCCGGATTTCCCTCTGATGCCCACCTTAGCAGCGGCCCAAGGGTTGTCAACAACTTTTCAGCAGGGAAATCGCCAGCCGCATCAATGGTTTGCGCCGATGTTTAGAGAGTTGTTCAAGGTTTATCCACAAGTTGCTGATCCGTCTCAATTTTTGAGATTGAACGGAAGTTCAGGGGTGTGGAGGGCGCGTGAAACATGGGCTGCGCATTCATGCAGAACGGGCCGAAAGCGACGTCGGACTGCGCAAACCGGGCACAATGGCGCCATGTGCCTGCTTGCTATTGGCTGGTTGCACCACCCGCGCTGGCGGCTGGTGATGGCCGGCAACCGTGATGAGTTCCACGCCCGACCGACTGCAGCCCTGGCCCCCTGGCAGGATGAGACGTCGGTCATCGGCGGACGCGACCTGCGCTCCGGCGGCGGCTGGGCCGGGGTGGGTGCCGGCGGCCGGATGGCGGTGGTGACCAACGTCCGCGATCCGCAGGCTTCCCAGACCGGGCCATCGCGTGGCGCCCTGGTGGCCGACTACCTGCGTGGCCGCGATCCGGCGGGTATACATATAGAACGCCTGGCCGGGATCTCCGCTGCCTATGCCCCGTTCAACCTGCTGCTGGCCGATGGCCACAGCCTGGAGTATCTGGGCAACCACCCGGCCGAGCGGCAGACGCTTGGCCCGGGCGTGCATGGCATGTCCAACGGCGCGCTTGATGCGCCCTGGCCGAAGACCCGGCGGCTGATGGATGCGCTGTCGGCGTGGCTGGAACAAGACGGGGTCGGATCCCTCTCCCGACGGGAAAGGGCGCTGACCCCAGACCTGACCCCACTCTGGGATGCCCTGGCCGACGAACACCGGCCGGCCGACAGCGACCTGCCCGATACCGGCATCGGCCTGGAACGCGAACGCTGGCTCAGCCCCGCCTTCATCCGTGGCGACGATTACGGCACCCGCGCCAGCACGGTGCTGCTGATTGACGCGAACGGCCACGGCGAAATCCACGAGCGGCGATTTGGGCCGCAGGGTGTACCCAGCGGACAGAGCCACGTCATTTTCTGACCTGGAGATGCCCGACATTGGCCGGCCCCCCTTGCCAGCGGGGTAGTGCCGGCCGCTGGCCGGCAACCTCCGGATCTTCGGGCGGGTCACGCGGCTGCCGGCCAGCGGCCGGCACTACCCGCAGCGCGCTGCCGCGACACAAGGCCGCCAACGGCGTCATTCAGCTTTCCGACGCAGCGCCTTTCCGCCCGCGCCACAGGGCCTGCGCCGCTGCAGTCACCCCACTGTGCCCTTTTTGCGTTTGGCACTGTGTCTATAAATGCCGCCCTCAGCCTCTCAAGGTGGTCCTGCCCGGCGCCATGCCGCGCGATCCACACTCACAAGGAGGCCCCATGCGCCGCATCCTCATCCTGCTCGCCACCCACGTACTCACCCTCGGCCTCGGCTTCGGTCTGGGCGTGTATTTCCTGCCCATCCTGATCGCGCCCGACGATCCGCCGGTCGAGCAGGTACAGACCGCGATGGCCGACGCCACTTATCGCACCACTTTCCGTCGCGACCTCAAAGGCAGTGACGCGGTGCACTGGGCCGATGGCAAGGTCAGCGTCAGCGCCCGTCAGGTCGCCTTCGACGGCAAGATGGGCCCGGGCCCGGACTACAAGGTCTACCTGGTCCACGACTTCGTCGACAACAAGGCCGACTTCCTGAAGATCAAGGCCAAGGCCAAGCGTATCGGCGAGGTCAAGACCTTCAACCGCTTCCTGGTGGATGTGCCGGCCGATGTGGACGTGGACGAATTCACCACCGTCGTGGTGTGGTGCGAGCGCTTCTCGCAGTTCATTTCAGCCGGGCAGTACCGGAAGCCGGGCTGAGGCTGGACATCATCCGGGTAGTGCCGGCCGCTGGCCGGCAGCCGCACGATGCGTCTGCAGATGAAGAGGTTGCCGGCCAGCGGCCGGCACTACCGGATCCACGCCATGCGTGGATGCACGTGGATGGAATGAAGGGGCGGAGCCGGCCGATAAGCCGGGTTCTGTCGTGGACAGTCATTCCTCTAGGCGTTACGTCGCCGCAACGCTCAAGCAACCTACCCGGATCCAACGCGGGCCGCGCCAATGGATCCCTATTTGGTCTTGCTCCAGGTGGGGTTTGCCGTACCGGTCTGTTGCCAGACTCGCGGTGCGCTCTTACCGCACCATTTCACCCTTACCGGCCTTCCGAAGAAGACGTAGGCGGTATCTTTCTGTTGCACTTTCCGTCGGCTTGCGCCGCCCAGGCGTTACCTGGCACCTTGCCCTATGGAGCCCGGACTTTCCTCGGCACCCCCGAAGGGATGACGCGACTGTCTGGCCGACTCCGCCGTGCGCATTCTACCGCACGCGGGCCTGCCCTGCCGGGTTGATCGCGGCGCGCGATTCATCCATCCACGCATGGCGTGGATCTACCGAGGCTTCGCACGCCCCATCAAGGCCGCCCGCGACTCCAGCTCCACCGTCACCGTCAATTCGCGCGACTGCGGCTTCATGCCGTCCCATTCAACCCGGCGCAGCCTCACCTCCACCCGGTCACCTGGATTGCGGGATTTCAACGCCTGCCCAATACCGAAGACCGTCTTCACCCGGGTGCCATCCACCGCCAGCACTTCATCCCCCATGCGCACGCCGGCCCGGCGCGCGGGACCGTCGTCGGGCTCGGCTTCAACCACGGCAGGGCCACTCATCTGAATCCCCAGCACCGGGCGCAGCGCATCATTGCGCAGATCACCCTCACCGGCCCGGTCGCGCGCAAGCTCGGCCGCGCCCAGCAAGGCGTCGTCCAACGCTGCGTCGAAATAGGGCGCGTTATCCACGAAGGCCCCGCACTGCCACTGCGCGCGTTCGGGCAGCTGCATGCGACCAGCGCGCAGCGCCAGTTGCAGGTCGCGCCACTGCGTCGCGCTGACGTACCGCTGCTGGGTACTTACTACCTGCTGGTACGCCGCCTCGATCGTTGCGCGGTTGTCGGCGTCCACCTGCAGGCAAGCGTCGTACGACTCCAGAACATCGCGCGCCATGCGGTACATCACGTAGCGACTGTAGTTCCGGGCCGGATCCAGCTGCTTGATGCTCACCAGACCGGGGTCGAACAGCGCGTAGCCGATGTAATCCCGGCCCAGATCGGCCTCGGTCATGGCCTCGATGTCGTCGCCTGCGGTGACCGGGGCGGGCGCGCCAGCCAGGGCAAGCAGCAATGACAGTCCGTTTGCCAGCATCTTTTTCCTCCATGAAGAACTACGGGACCTCCCCCGACGCCCCAAAACTAACACCTCAACCCTTGTTCCAAATTGTCGGTATTTACTTCATTTATACCGACACTATGGAACAATCGCCCAATGACCGACCCACTCGCCATTGCCAAGGCCTTGATCCAGCGCACGGGCGCGGCACGCTCGCGCGATCTGGTCCGCGCCGGCGTAGCCCGCGCGCAGCTGTCGCGACTTGTCGCCGCTGGCAACTTGCAACGGCTGTCCCGGGGCGTGTACATGCTGCCCGGCCTGGCTTCGGCGGAAGGACAGGAGGGACTGCAGGTTGTCGCCGAGCGCACTGCTTCGCCGCGACTGTGCCTGCTGAGCGCCCTGCGCCAGCACGGCCTGACCACCCAGACACCCTTCGAAGTCTGGATTGCCATTGGCAACAAGGATCGTGCGCCCCGTATCGACTGGCCGCCTCTGCGGGTTGTCCGCATGTCGGAAAAGACACTGGAGGCGGGGCTGGAACCACTGCAGGTCGGACGCCGGCACGTGCGCACGACCTGCGTGGCCAAAACCGTTGCCGACTGCTTCAAGTACCGGAATCTGGTGGGTATGGACGTTGCCATCGAAGCGCTGCGGGACGCGCTGCGCGAGGGCGCGACCACCGTGGATGAGCTTTGGAGGTATGCACGCCTCTGCCGCGTTGCCAGACTGATGCGCCCCTATCTTGAAGCGCTGGCATGACCTCCACGCCCTCCTCAGACCGCATCCGCTCCATACGGCAGCGGCTGCGTGACCGCGCACGGGAGCGCGACGAAGACTTCCAGTTCGTACTGGATCGCTTCGCGGTAGAGCGGATGCTGTACCGGCTGTCGATGTCCCCTTACCGGCAGCAGTTCCTGCTGAAGGGCGCGATGCTTTTCGCGATATGGTTCGACGTTCCTCATAGGCCCACCCGTGATGCCGACTTCCTGGGGCACGGATCGTCTGATCCCCAGCAGCTGATACGCATCGTGCATGACCTGTGCGCGATTGAACTGGACGATGGATTGCAGTTCGATGCGGCCTCGGCTGCCATCGAATCGATACGCGAAGGCTCCCACTACCAGGGACTGCGCATGCGACTGTGCGCTCAGTTGGGCAATGCCCGCTGCCACGTCCAATGGGATGTCGGGTTCGGCGATGCCGTCCATCAGCCGCCGCCTGAATGCAACTACCCGGTACTGCTCGATGAGTTCCCGTCACCCCGATTGCGGGTCTACCCGCGGGAAGCCGTCTTCGCCGAGAAACTCGAAGCCATCACAGTACTGGGCATCGCCAACAGCAGGATGAAGGACTACTTCGATCTGCTGGCGCTGGCGCGCGAAGGTGAAATGGCAACCTCCTCACTGAGCGAGGCGATTCGCGCAACGTTCGAACGCCGCGGTACACATTGGCCGCAAGCGCTGCCGTTCGGCTTGTCGAAGGCATTTGCCGACGATGCGCAGAAACAGGCGCAGTGGAGAGCCTTCCTGCGCAGAAATCGCCTGTTGGCCCCACCCTTGGACGTAGTGATAGGTGAAATCAGCACCTTCATCCGCACGCTGCACACGTAACGACCCTCGGGTGTCTGAGGTCGGAGCCCCTGCAGGGGTCCGACCCCGCGCATCAACTGCCGTACAACGCCTTGCGCGGTGCGCCGGTCAATTCGGCCGCCAGCTTGGCGGCGGTCGACGGCGGCAGGTGCTCGCTCAGCTTGGCGTAGACCTGACGGCCATGGGCCAGCTGCGCCTCGGCATCATCGCCAGCGCCCTGCACCATCACCACGAACTCGCCCTTGCGCTGGTTGTCGTCCGCTTCCACCTGCGCCAGCAGCCCGGCCAGGTCGCCGTCCAGCACGGTCTCGAACAGCTTGGTCAGCTCGCGCGCCAGCACGGCCGGGCGCTCGCCGCCAAAGATCGCCGCCATGTCGGCCAGGGATTCGGTAATGCGGTGCGAGGATTCGTAGAACACCATCGTGCGCACTTCGCCGGCCAGCGCCTGCAGGCGATCGCGGCGGCCGCTGGCCTTGGCCGGCAGGAAGCCCTCGAACGTAAAGCGGTCGCTGGGCAAGCCGGCCACGCTCAGCGCGGCGATGGCGGCGCAGGCGCCGGGAATCGGGCTGACCTTGATGCCGGCCGCGCGCGCCGCACGCACCAGCCGGAAGCCGGGGTCGCTGACCAGCGGGGTGCCGGCATCGCTGACCAACGCCAGCGATTCGCCTGCCTGCAGGCGGGCCACCAGGCGCTGGGCCAGCGCCTCTTCGTTGTGCTCGTGCAGCGCCACCAGCGGCTGCTGGATGCCGAAATGGGACAGCAGCTGGCCGCTGCGGCGGGTGTCCTCGGCGCAGATGGCCGCCACCGAACGCAGCACGTCCTGCGCGCGCGGGCTCAGATCGGCCAGGTTGCCGATCGGCGTGGCGACGACATACAGGGTTGGGACACTCATTTCAGCGGTACTCACGGGGCAAGGGTAGAATCCTAGCGTGTACCTGGCCAAGGCCGCTGCCCTCATCGCATGGACCCGATCATGAACAAGCCCGCCGCACGCATCTCTGCCCTGTCGCTGTCGTTGATGCTGCTGGCCGGTTGTGCCACCACCAGCCTCGTCAGCGCGCCCGAATCGCCGGCCCAGAGCCAGGCGCTGGCGCTGATCGAACAAGGCAAGCCGCGCGACGCCGCCCTGCAACTGGAAGCGTTGGCCGCCACCCTGCGTGGTGGTGCCCGTAGCAACGCCCTGGCCGATGCGGCCTGGGCCTGGCATCTGGCCGGCGACAGCGCACGCGCGCGCAGCCTGCTGGGCCAGGTGACCGCCCGCCAGGTGAACGGTGCCAGCCTGCAGCGCTACCAGCTGGCCAGTGCCGAGCTGGCGCTGGCCGACAAACAGCCGGCGCAGGCGCTGGCCCTGCTGAAGGATCATGGCGACAGCGTGCACCCGAGCCTGCGCACGCGCTGGTCGCTGGCCCGCGCCAATGCCCTGCAGGCTACCGGCGATGCCTTCGGCGCCGCCACCGAACGCGCCCGTGCGCACGCCGGTCTGGCCGGTGCTGCGCGCAACGAGAACCAGGCCGCCATCTCCGGCCTGCTCGGCACCCTTGACGATGCCACCCTGCGCAGCCGTGCCGCCGCACTGCCGGCCAATGACCCGTTGTACAACTTCGCCGGCCGCGCGCTGATCGCCCGTGGCCTGCCGCTGCCGCGCCCGTTCGATCGTGATGGCGCCGCCCAGTTCGACACCAGCAAGCGCCCGCCGGCCATGAGCGATGGCTACCGCCCACCGGCCAAGCTGGCGGTGCTGCTGCCGCTCAGCGGCCGCCTGGCCACCGCCGCGCAGCCGGTGCGCGATGGCCTGCTCAGCGCCTACTACGGCGAAACCCGCCGTCGTCCGGAGGTTAATTTCTTCGATACCGCCGGTACCCCGGCCGGTGCGCTGGCCGCGTATGACAAGGCCGTAGCGTCCGGCGCCGACTTCGTGGTCGGCCCGCTCGGCCGCGACGAAGTGGATGCCGTGTATGGCCGCCAGCAGCTGCCGGTGCCGGTGCTGGGCCTGAACCGCGGCAAGGATGCACCGCCGGCCGGCAGCGCGGGTTTCTCGCTGGCACCGGAAGACGACGGCATCGTCGCCGCCGAATACATGCGTGGCCGCGAGCGCAGCAAGGCGCTGGTGATCAACAGCAGTGACGACACCGGCCGTCGCGCAGCGGCCGCGTTCGCCCAGCGCTTTGCCCAGCGCGGTGGCAGCGTCGCCGCCACCATCGCTGTCAGCGAAACGGTGGGTGATGTCAGCGCGCAGGTACGCAACGCCGGCGCAGTCGATGCCGTGTTCCTGGCCGTACGTGCACCGCAGGCCCGCCTGCTGGCCCCGCAGCTGGCGCTGGCCGGTGCCGGCGGTGCCACCCGCGTGGGCACCTCGCAGCTGACCACCGGCAGCGGCAAGGTCGAAGAAGACGTGGCGCTGGACGGCATCATCTACCCGAACGAAGCCTGGAACGTGCGCAGCGTGTCCGGCGTGCCGTCCGCTGCCCAGGTCGCGCAGACCTTGCCCAGTGCGCGCGGCGCCGCCAGCCGCCTGTTCGCCTTCGGCGCCGATGCGTGGAAGATCAGCGCCTACCTGGACAAGCTGGCCACCGAAGGCGGCCTGGACGGCGCCACCGGCACGCTGTACCTGGACAGCAACGGCAATATCCTGCGTCAGCCGGCATGGTCGACCTTCAGCGGTGGCCGGCCGATGCCGATCGCCGGTGGTCGCTGAGCACCTGCAACGTGGCTCGGCGGTGGAAGCCGCCGCCGAGCAGCATCTGCAGCAGGCTGGGTTGCAGCCGCGCGCGCGCAACGTGCGTTATCGCGGCGGTGAACTGGACCTGGTGATGGATGACGCCGGCACCGTGGTCTTCGTGGAAGTGCGCTACCGCGCGCGACAGGACTTCGGTGGCGGCGCGGCCTCGGTCGATCCGCACAAATGCCGCCGCCTGATCCACGCTGCGCAGCTGTACCTCCAGGACCATCCCGCCATGGCCAATGCGCCCTGCCGCTTCGATGTGGTTGAAGCCACGGGTGAACCACCGCAGCTGCATTGGCTGCGTGATGCGTTCCGGCTGGACGACTGCTGATGGCTACCCTATGCCGGCCAGCGGACGGCACTACCAGAGCCGATGCCTGATGCCCTCGATCATCACCCACGCGGCGGTGCCACTGGCGTTGTGGTGCGCCGCTGATCGCGGCCGCATTCCACCGCGCCTGCTGGGCGCCGGCGTGATCGCGGCGATGCTGCCCGACGCCGATGTACTCGCGTTTGCCCTGCACATTCCCTACGCCGATGCGTTCGGCCATCGCGGAGCCAGCCACTCGTTGCTGTTCGCCCTGGTGCTCGCCGTGTTGGCGGCGGTGTTGGCGTTCTTTGGTAGCCGCCGACCTGGGTCGGCGCCGCTCAGCTCCGGTAGTCGCCAACCTTGGTTGGCGGTGCTGTGCCAACCAAGGTTGGCACCTACCACGGCAAAGCCAACCTTGGCATCTACCGTACAAGCGGCGGCGTTCGTGTTCGTCTGCGCCGCCAGCCATCCATTGCTGGATGCGTTGACCTCCGGCGGCCTTGGCGTTGCGCTGGCCTGGCCCTGGAGCGAACACCGTTTCTTCGCGCCCTGGCGCCCGATCCGCGTTTCGCCCTTCGCCGCGCAGTTCTTCAGCGCGCGCGGCCTGGCCACGCTGCTGTCGGAACTGCGCTGGGTGTGGCTGCCGCTGGCCGGCACTGTCATCGCCTGGAAACTGATTCACCCTGCCCCCGCTGCCCCTCGAGATCTGTCATGAGTACTGCCCTGCCCTCCGCATTGGTTGCCGAACTGTCCGCCCTGCTGGGCAGCGACGGCTGGCGCATGGATGACGGCGCACTGGAAGCAAACGCGCAGGACAACTCCTGGCGCCACCAGCGCCCGGCTGCCGTGGCACTGCCGGCAGATATCGAACAGGTGCAGGCGCTGGTGCGCGCCTGCCGCACGCATGGCGTGGCACTGGTCGCGCGCGGTGCGGGCACCGGCACCACCGGCGCCGCGGTGCCACTACCGGGCAGCATCGTGCTGTCATTCACCCGCATGGACCGCATCCTCGAGATCCGCGCCGGTGACCGGTGCGCCGTGGTGCAGCCGGGCGTACTCAACGGAACGCTGCAGCAGGCGCTGGCACCGCACGGCCTGTTCTGGGCACCGGACCCGTCCAGCGCCGAGATCTGCAGCATCGGCGGCAACCTGGCGTGCAATGCCGGTGGCCCGCGCGCGGTGAAGTACGGCACCAGCCGCGACAATGTGCTCGGGCTGGTGGCGGTGACCGGCGCAGGCGACCTCATCCACTGCGGCGGCGCCTATACCAAGGACGCCACCGGCTACGACCTCACCCACCTGCTGGTGGGCAGCGAAGGCACGCTGGCGCTGATCGTGGAAGCCACGCTCAAGCTCACCCCGCTGCCGGTCACCCAGGCCGGGCTGCGCGTGCTGTACCGCGATGCCGATGCCGCCGCCGCTGCCGTGTCGCGGCTGATGTCGCAGCCGGTGGTACCCACGCGATTGGAGTTCATGGACGCGCGCAGCCTGGAGCTGCTGCGGCTCAACAGCGCCGACGTACCCGAGGCGGGCGCGATGCTGCTGGTGGAAGCCGACGGCGACCACGACACCCTGCCCTACCTGCTGCAGGCACTGGCCACCGCCGCCGAGGGCGACGGCCTGCTGGCGCTGGACGTGGCCATGGAAGGGGCCGCACGCGAGAAACTGTGGGCCGCGCGCAAAGCGCTGTCGCCCGCGCTGCGCAGCATCGCCCCGGGCAAGATCAACGAAGACGTGGTGGTGCCAGTGTCGCGCATACCCGACCTGGTGGCCGGCGTGCAGGCGCTGGCGCGCGACTACACGCTGACCATCGTCACCTTCGGCCATGCGGGCAACGGCAACCTGCACGTCAACATCCTGTACCACCCCGACGACGCCGACGAAAACGCACGCGCGCATGCCGCGCTGCCGAAGATCTTTGAGCTGACCTTGGCGCTGGGTGGCACGCTGTCGGGCGAACACGGCATCGGCCTGGCCAAGCGTGATTTCATGGCACAGGCCTTTTCATCGGCCACGCTGGCGGCGATGCGGGCGATCAAGGCCGCGCTGGACCCGGATGGCATCCTCAACCCCGGCAAGGTGCTGCCGCCGGCGTGATGGCCGCCGGGCATGGCCTGGCGCTACCGATGGCCAAGGGTCGGATCCTATCGCAACGACGATGGGCTCTGGCCCCATCATTTGCGCCCACCGCACTGTAGAGCCGAGCCATGCTCGGCTGCGCTCCGGTCAGTTCACGAAGAACTCGCTGAACACTCGATCACTGCCGATGGTCGTGTTTCCGCTGCCGCCGCTCAGTAGTAGTTGGCCACCAGCACCGCCTGGCCAATGATCTCGCCGGCCAGCAACGGCTCGCTTGGCAGGCGGATGTAGCGCGCGGTGAACGGAATGCGTTCACTGGCACCGGTGGAATCGGTATGCGCCCACACGCGCCCCATCGGCAGCGGCAGGCCGTTGTGCAGCACCTGCAGGCCCACACCCTGCGCGCTGGAGCCTGCCGCAGGTACCAGGATATCGCTCATGTTGCTGCGGTCGGTGGCGTCATGGATTTCCAGCGACACCGGGCGGCCGGGAACACCACAGTCCATCTGCACAGTGAAGTCCTTCGCACCACCGGTACCAGTGGCGTCCAGCGCAGCGGCACTGATGGGGTCGAGCACGGGGCTGGCATCCATCAGGGCGCAGGTGGTGCCCTGGAACTCATAGCCCAACTCGAAATGGAACTCGGCCGAGCCGGAGCCAAGCACCTGTACCGAGCCAAGTGGGCGCTGTGTCTGCGGTCGCATTGGGCCACCGCGGGAGTAAAAGCGCAAGGTCGCTTGCATGCGATTTCCCGCCGCTTCGAAGGACCACGATGAATCACGCATCGCATCGATGGCACCTTCCAAGCCTTCACTGCCATTGTCTGGCTCATTCCAGAAACTCAGCACTACCAATGGAGAATCAGGACTGAGTTCGTAAGCAGGCTCGGAATCGATGTCACGAACATACGTCAACCCCATCAGCCTTGGACGCAGAATGGCATGCTCGTCGCTGTCGCACTGGTAGGTGATGATGGGGGTGCTGGCAGTATGCAGCAGCACATCCGGCCCATGCACGAATCGCACCGGTACGGTCTGCGCGTAGGTCACGCTGGGAACATCCGGCACGCACGCTGCGTGTGCCGTGAAGCCAAACGACGTCAGTCCGGCCAGCGTCACTGCCCGTGCAAAGTGGGTAACACCGTACATGATGGCTCCAGGGTGAAAGGTTGAAGCCATGCATGGTGCAGTTCAAACGGGTACAGGACCATGCAATTTGTTGCGAAATGCTGCGAACGGCAAAGCGTGGCATTCGCGAACCAAGCGCGTGCGCGTGCGTGGTGAGAGATGTGCAGCTTCACGCCGCTTGTGGAGGCGAGCCTTCGAGACATCACGACCCCTGCGCGCCTCAGCCGAGCATGGCTCGGCTCTACAACAACGCAGTCGAGCAAGCTCGACCCTACTCGTAGTCGGCGGTGACGGTGATTTCCGAGTGCACTTCACCGGCCTGCAGCCCAGGCCACCTGCTGGGTCCGCCACTCGCATGGCGCCGGGACTGGAAGGAACGCTCCAACGCGCCGTGGCTGCGCCCCCTGCCTCGGGCGCCTCAGCGATATGTAGCCGTCAGCACTGCTTCGCCTACGATGGCACCCGGCTTCAGTGTACCGGCGGTGCGAACGATGCCCATCCATACATTGAGTGGCTCTGCGGATGCGGACAGAAGACCGGCATTACGGTGCCTCAGCCCCACTGCAACCGCATCCTGTGAGGGGCTCGTACCGCCGCGAGGTGCGCTGACTGAATGCAGAAAACCGATCAAGGCGAGCGCGGGCCGAGGCTATAGACGCTGTAGGTCCTGCCATCATCGGAGGCGATCTCCCGCTCGTAGGTCAGTCCGGTCAGCGGTAGATCCACGACGAAGGCATTCGTTCCAGGATCACACTGGAAGGGATCGATGAGTGTTGCACCCGATTGGAGCACAAACCTCCGGTCAGGCAGGTCGAGGTTGGGCATCGTCATGCTGACCGTCACGTCCTGGTCGCCTGGATTCAGCCGCATGCACGCCGCCCCTGCTGCGCCTGGCAACAGCCACGCCAAGGTCAATGCGGCAAGCGCTGCTCTCCGCGGAGGTCGCGCGTGCCGCAACAGCCACCCGCTCACAGATAGTCCGCCGTCACCACCACCTCGGTCCGCACCACGCCGGCGTTGATGCCACTGGTGGACGGCAGGTAGTAGCCGGCACGCAACGGATAGGTGGCCGTGGCGCCACTCACCACCAGATCCACACTGTCGCCCTTCGTCAGATAGGTGGTGCCGGTGGCCGCTGCCAGCAGCGCAACGCTTACCCCGGTGGCGGCATCGGCGGCCGCAGTGTTCTTCCAACGCAGCGCGTCGCCATCGGCGGCGGTGCCGTCGAAGGTGAGGGTGGCCTTGGTAACGCCGATGCAGCCAGTGAAGTTCAGTGCACCGGCCTTGAGCGCGTTGTCGCCGACGGTCATTTCGTTGGCCTTGACCGGGTCCAGGGATATCTGCGCGTCCGCCAAGGTGCAGGTGCCGGGCAGTACGCGACCGGTAATGGTCAGCGTGGCCGCGAAAGCGGCCGGGGCGATACAGGCCAGCAGGAAAGCGATGGCGATACGGGTGGGGAAAGCAGTGGAAGCGTGCATGGGATGACCTCGTGATGGAACGACGGAAAAGGGTTCAAGGTGCGTCGGTGGTGGCAGCCTGCAGGACCGCCTGCAGGCCGGGCGATAACGCGGGGTACGGCGTGCACACCGCCTGGGTCCAGGACAGGCCGTACGCGTCGGCGGCGGCAGGCGTGGTGTATTCCAGGCGGCAGCGGTGCGGGCCGTCCGGGTCCACGATCAACGCGCCGCTGTCGTTCGCGCCGCGCAGCTGGATCACGCCGCCCTGGCCCACCGCGCCCATCGGCTGGCCGTTGTCATCCACGACCCGCGCAGCGAACGGCAACGGCTGGCCGAGCGCATCGGTGGCATCGATGAACAGCGTGCGCTCGCGCGTGGCGGTGAACGCCACCCGCACGATGCTGCCCGCGGTGGGCGCCACGCGCTGGGAGGTCTGCAGCAGCTCCACCTCCAGCGGCAGGCCGGACGGGTCCAGGTCGATCTGGTTCCAGCGATAGGGGCTGACATGCGGCAACAACGCGTAGCCATTGCCGGCCACACGGATCGGGTCGCCATAGCCCACTTTCGCCCCTTCGGCGCCCTCGGCCTGGACCAGCACGAAGCCCTCGCCCACCGCGGGACCGAAGTTGATGCCACCCGCGTGCAGCGCCACGCTGCCAGCCGCCCCCAGGTTGAGGCTGCGGTAGCGTTGGGCCTGGCTGTAGCCCGCGTTCAACGCAACGGTGCCGCCCTGGTAAGCAACATAGGTGTCAACGCTGCCCGACTCGGCGGCCGACCGGCTGGCCGTGGCGCTGTAGGTCAGTGCGCGTGATTCGCCCAGCGCACCTGCGACCCCCAGCTGAAGCTTGCCACCCTGGCCGGAATGGCCCACCTGGGTGGTCGCACGTGGCGCACTCGGGCTTCGCCCCAATGGCACGCCAAAGGTGAAGGTGTAGCGGGTGTCCTGGCGACCGTCACCGAGGCGATAACGCATTGCTGACAGGCTGTAGTTGGCGCGGCCCAACGTACTCTGGAAGCCGAGCTGAAAGTCGTTCTGCCGCTGCGTGCTGTCCCAGTAGGCCACATGGCCGCCGCTGAGGTACACCGAGCTGCGCGCGCCAAGCCGCTGGGTGAAATTGACCTGGTAGCGCTGTCGCGCACGCGTGCTGTAGCCCCACGCATCGTCGTGCGCGCGCGCGGCATCGTTGAGGGTGAGGTAGCCGCGCGTGCTGTAGCGATAGGCGGCAAGACCGACGTTGGTGCCTGTTCGTGCAACGTAGCGCTGGAAGTTCAAGCGGATGCTGTTGCCGGTCACCGCATCGTCTCCGCGCAGACGCGCGCGCGAGTGGGTCACATCGGCACCGAAGGCGCCGATCGCGGTGTTGATGGCTGCACCGGCCAGCACCGACTGGTACGCCTCACCCGCCTGCGCACCGCCGAGCAGGGTCAGGCGGTTGCTGATGCCACGCGCGTAGGTGCCTTCGGCAAACCGCAGGGGCTCCACGTTGCCGCCGGCATCGCGCAGCACGCCAGCCGTGGCACTGAAGCGGGAAGAGCCGACCCGCAGTGCCTGTGGCACCGCAGAAAAACTGACCGAGAAGCGCTGTTCGCGGCCGTCGGCCTCGGTCACGGTGACAACCAGGTCGCCACCGAAGTTGGTCGGATACAGGTCTTCGATCAGGAACGGACCCGGCGCGACATTGGCCTCGTGGATGATGCTGCCGTTCTGGTGAATGCGTACCACCGCATTGCCTTCGGCGATGCCGCGTACCGCCGGTGCATAGCCGCGCAGTGAATCGGGCAGCATGCGTTCGTCGGTGGCCATGCGCATGCCGGTGAACGCCACGCTGTCGAACAGTTCGCCACCGGTATTGCCCTGTCCGAGCAGCAGCTGGCTGTTCCACTCTGGCAGGTCGCGTTGCAGGTGGCTGCTGATCACGTCGTGATGGGTACCGCGCTCGCCCTGGTTCACTGATGCACGATGGCGCAACCGCCACGCGCCCAGGTTGAGGCCGGCACGCAGGCCCAGGTAGCGGTTGTCGCGCCCATCGCTGCGGTGCTGGTTGAAACTGTAGTCGATGAACCCGGCGTTGATGCCGCGGTCGCGCTGCGCCGGGGCGACATACCCGCGCGCATGCTGTGCCTGGGCGGCCTGCGGCACGCTGATATCCAGCTGCAGGCTGCTGCTGTCGAAGGCCACGGTTGCGCCTTCAACCAGTGCCGGCAGATCCATACAGGTGGCGTCCTGCGCTGCCAATGCGTCCAGATAGGCCGGCTTCAACGATAGATGGCCTGCCAGCTCGGCGGGCAGACAGGCCGTGGCGATATGCGGGTCACTGGAGGCGACGAAGGAGATGTCGCGTGCCAGCAGAAACTGGCCATTGACGTTCACTTCCACCGCGTAGTCACCGGCGGGCAGTGGATTGCCATTGGCATAGCGTGACATGTCGATGGCGTCGCCACCGAGCAGGAAGCCTTCGCTGAACTCGATGGCCGGCTCGGGCGATGCCCATGCAGGTGCGGCCAACACCAGTGCAATGGCTGCCGACAGGGTGCGAAGCGGGGCGGAAACAGACAGGTGCATGGCAATGCCCGGCTGAACCCGGACGTCGTGCAATGGGGAGAAGTGGGAGGCTAGGCCTGCGATGCCACCAAGGCCATGCAATTTATTGCAAACGATGGGCAACGCAACTTGTCCTAGCCCAACCGGTTGAACACGTCGAAATGCCTGGTCCGGCCGTGCGACATGCAGAAACGTCGCCTTCGGAATGATTTCAAAGCCAACGTCGCCCAGGGTCTTTTGCAACTTGTTGCATGTCCCCAACCCCGCACATCGAAGAGACTGCCGCCGTTCGCCTCTGGGTGACGCCCATTCCATCAACACGAGATACCTTCATGAATCCGAAGATCCGCCTGCTTGCACTGTCGCTGCTGGCCGCCGTCGCTGCTCCTGCCTTCGCCGAGAATCTGGAAATCACCGGTGAACTGCTCACCTCCACCTGTGCCGTGCGATCCACCGGCGGCACGATCACCGTGGCGATGGGTCAGGTCGACCTCGCATCGGTGAACGCTGCAACGCGTGCGAGCCAGAAGAATTTCAGCATCAGCCTGGATTGCACCGGTTCGGGTGCCTCGCAGGACGTGGGCGTACGCTTCGGCGGTACGCCGGATGGCAGCACCGGCAATCTGAAATTGACTGCGGCGTCCACCGCGCGCCAGGTCGGCGTCGCGCTGTATGACGCCGCCGGCGTCCAGCAGAAGATCGGTGAGGACCCCACCCAGTGGGTGACCATCGCCGCCAATGGCAGCGGCCAGCTTGACTACTCCGCGTGGTACGCGTCGCCGGGACAGGATGCTACGGCCGGCACCGCCAATGCATCCGGTGACTTCGTGGTGCTTTACCGCTGAGCCGCCCCGGGATGGCTGGCGTCACCGCTGGTCATCCCTTCCATCGAGAGGTGACATATGAAACCCCGTGCATCGACTGGGGCCTTCGCGCTGGCCGTCTTCCTGGCGTCCCTGCCCGCGTCGGCAGCGGTAACCCTGCAGGGCACCCGCATTGTCCATGACGCCCAGAAAGGCCGCGACGTCACGATCAAGGCCAGCAATACCGGCGGGCAACCGGCAATGACCCAGGTCTGGATCGACGATGGTGACAGCCAGGCGCGTCCAGAGAACGTGCGAACCCCCTTCCGGCTGACGCCAGCCGAGCCGCGCCTGCTGAATGCCCACCAGGGCCAGGCGTACCGCATTACGTATGCGCCGCGTCCGTCGGAACCGGCGCTGCCGACCGACCGCGAATCGGTGTTCTATTTCAACCTGCTGGATATCCCACCCAAACCGGCCGATGCCGCGGGCAAGAACCTGCTGCAGTTCGCGGTGCGCACGCGGGTGAAGCTGTTCCACCGGCCTGCGGGTCTGCCAGGAGCAGCGCGTGATGCCGCTGCAGCACTGGTATGGTCCAGTGCAGACAATGCGTTGCAGGTCACCAACCCCACTGCCTACCACGTGACGCTGAGCACGCTGACGCTGGCTGACGGCCGCAAGGTGGACGTGGACATGATCGCCCCGGGCCAGCAGGTGCGCTATGCGCTGCCGACGGGTGCATCGATGCCGAACCAGGTGACGTTCCAGTGGCTGGATGATTACGGCACCCCGCGCGACCAACAGGCCACTGTAGGCGCCCCGTAACACCCCGCATTGCGCGCCGTAGAGCCGGGCTCTGCCCGGCTGCGCTGGAACATCCGCAGAAAGCAATCGGGCAGAGCCCGGCGCTACGATGATGCACGAAGCAGCACGCGTAACGCGAAGGAGCCGGGCATTACCCGGCTCCTTTTTTTGTTACCAGCGCACGCGCATCCCCAGCTGGCCACCCACGTTGCGGTAGGCGTGGTCGCCACGCTGCACGCTCATGCCACCCCACGCCGACCAGCGCTGACCCAGCTTCAGCTCGGCACCGGCCTGCACTTCATAGCGGTTGCGTGGCATATCCGCGCCCAGGGTTTCGCCATTGAAGGCGAGTGCGTTGGTGCGCGGTCCACGCAGCCAGTTGGCCGCCATAGACGACATGGCCCTGGACGGCATCGTGTACCCCAACGAAGCGTGGAACGTGCGTGGCGTGCTGGGCCTGCCGTCGGCCAGCACCGCCGGGCAGATTCTGCCCACCGCGCGTGGCGCGGCCGGCCGCCTGTTCGCGTTCGGGTTCGATGCATGGAAGATCAGCGCCTACCTGGACAAGATGGCCAACGAAGGCGGCCTGCCAGGCGCCACCGGCACGCTGTTCCTGGACAGCAACGGCAACGTGCTGCGCGTGCCGGCCTGGTCGACCTTCAGCGGCGGCCGGCCGATGCCAATCGCCAGCGCCAACTAAGCCCCATGCCAACCGCGCGGGCACAGCGGGGCGCGGCGGTGGAAGCTGCCGCGCAGGCTTACCTGTGCAATGCCGGGCTGCAGCCGATCAGCGCCAACGAGCGCTATCGCGGCGGCAACCTGGCGTGCAATGCCGGTGGCCCGCGCGCGGTGAAGTACGGCACCAGCCGCGACAACGTGCTGGGCCTGGTGGCGGTGACCGGCACCGGCGAGGTGATCCGCTGCGGTGGCGCCTACACCAAGGATTCCACCGGCTACGACCTCACCCACCTGCTGGTGGGCAGTGAAGGCACGCTGGCGCTGATCGTGGAAGCCACCCTGAAGCTGACCCCGCTACCGGTCAGCCAGGCCGGACTGCGCGTGCTGTACCGCGATGCCGATGCAGCCGCCGCTGGCGTGTCGCGGCTGATGTCGCAGCCAGTCGTTCCCACACGCTTGGAATTCATGGACGCACGCAGCCTGGAGCTGTTGCGCCTCAATGGTGCCGACGTGCCGGAAGCGGGTGCGATGTTGCTGGTCGAGGCCGATGGCGACCACGACACCCTGCCCTACCTGTTGCAGGCATTGGCGACCGCCGCCGAGGGCGACGGCATGATCGAGCTGGATGTGGCGATGGAAGGCCGCGCGCGCGATCAGTTGTGGGCTGCACGCAAGGCCTTGTCACCCGCGCTGCACAGCGTCGCCCCGGGCAAGATCAACGAAGACGTGGTGGTACCGGTGTCGCGCATCCCCGATCTGGTGGCCGGCGTGCAGGCATTGGCGCGCGAGTACGCACTGACCATCGTCACCTTCGGCCATGCCGGCAACGGCAACCTGCACGTCAACATCCTCTACCACCCGGACGATGCCGACGAGAACGCGCGCGCGCATGCCGCACTGCCGAAGATCTTCGAGCTGACGCTGTCGCTGGGCGGAACGCTCTCCGGCGAGCATGGCATTGGATTGGCCAAGCGCGATTTCATGGCGCAGGCGTTCACACCGGCTACGTTGGCGACGATGCGCGCGATCAAGGCCGCGTTGGATCCGGATGGGATTCTCAACCCGGGCAAGGTGCTTCCGCCTGGCTGATATTTCACTCAGGTCCTGCACTAGCGCTGCTCCCCGGGCTGGGTCGGCCATAGTGCTATTGCAAGTAGTTGCAGTGACTTTGGCTGACGGTCGTGGTCTGCTGGGGAACTACCAGAACCGAAGTTTCACCAGGGAATTCAGGGATCGGGTTCCGTCAATGGTTCGGGACCTGAAGTCCTGACCAGACCCTTATCGGAAACTGTACCGTTACACACTGTCGCGAAGGATCAGGCCGTCAACGACCTGCTCGCTGGAGATCAAACAACATGTTGCGACTGGACGATATAGAGCTTCACTTCAACGGCCGCCCACTTTTCAGCGGCGTGGACCTGCGCCTGCCTGCCGGCGCACGCGTCGCCCTGATCGGCAACAACGGCACCGGCAAGAGCAGCCTGCTGCGCATGCTGGCTGGACAGGTCATGCCCAGCGCAGGTGAGATCCGCTGGCGCGATGGCGCATCGGTTGCCTTTGTGCCGCAGCACGTGCTGGACGGATCGGCGCGCAGCGGCGGCGAACAGATGCGCCATGCACTGGCACGTGCGCTGGATTCAGCACCGGACGTGCTGCTGCTGGACGAGCCCAGCAACCATCTGGACCGCAGTGCGCGGCGCTCGCTGCTGGCCCGGCTACGCCAGTACCACGGCACCCTGTTGATCGCCTCACATGACACCGCGTTGATCGATGCGCTGTGCGACACGCTCTGGCATATCCACAACCAGCACATCGAGGTCTTCCAGGGCCGTTACCACGACCATCAGGTGGAACTGCAGCGCCGGCGCGACGCGCTGGATCGCACCGCGCGCGATCTCGACCGCGCACAGTCGCAGGCGCATGACGCACTGATGCGCGAACAGGAGCGCGCCGCCTCCTCACGCAAGCGTGGCGCAGTGAAGGTGGAGCAGCGCGAATGGGGCACGGTGCGTTCGGCCACCAAGCTGGAACGCGGCAACACCACCGCCGGACAGAAACGCCAGCAGATCCGTGAGGTACAGGAGGACATTGCCGAGCGCCGCCGGCAGCTGCAGCGCGACGAGGTCATCGAGCCGCGCTTCCAGCTTCCTGCGGGCTGGCGCCGGGAAGGCGTGGTGGTGCAGATCACCGATGGCGCATGCGGCTACGATGCTCCCATGATCGTGCAGCAGCTGCAGGTTCGCCTGGAGGTGGGCGACTGCCTGCTGGTGACCGGCGACAACGGCAGCGGCAAATCCACCTTCGCCCGCGCATTGCAGGGTGCCACCGATGTCAAGCGTGAGGGCGACTGGCTGCTGCCGGTGGCGGAGCAGGTCGCGCTGATCGACCAGCACTATGACGCGCTGCCGGCCGCACTGACGCCGGTGCAGGCAATGGCCGCGTGCCAGCCCCAATGGACCCCCTCCGAATGCCGCCTGCATCTGGCCGACTTCCTGTTCCGTGGCGAGGCTCCGGCGCAGACGACCATCGGCCAGCTGTCAGGGGGCGAACGCGCACGCCTTGCGATGGCCCTGATGGCGGCCCACCCGCCCACCCTGCTGATACTGGACGAACCCACCAACAACCTGGACATGAGCCTTCGTGCCCATCTGCTGCAGGTCCTGCACGCCTACCCGGGCACCCTGGTGGTGATTTCCCACGATGAGGGCTTCATCCAGTCACTGCAGCCTACCCAGCGGTTGAACCTGCCCACCAGCGACGGCGCCGTCGTGCGCTGAACCCTCAAGCAACGCAGGAGGCCGATCACGACGCTTTGCAACAAATTGCATGGCCCCCCGCTCCTTGAGCCGGAACAATTTGAGTCGAAATGGACATGCCCGGGCGTCTTTGGCATAGCATCGCCGACAGGCCAAGCTCCCCGGAAGAGAGGGGCGACGGCCCATGACGCGGCTGTCCATACCAGACACATTCGTCCGATCAGGAGTGATCCATGCGCCGTCATTCTGCACGTCCCCAGTGCCTCCTCATGCGCCCCCTCACCCAGTGCCTGCTGTTGGCCCTGGCGGCTCTTCCCGCAACATCCGTGCTGGCCCGTGACCTTGACGGCCAATTGGCCACCGTGCGTGAAGGCAGCACCGTCGAAGCCTGGAATCTCATCAACGGCTCACGCCTGAGTGTGGACGGCGGTCGTACGGAGACAATCACCAGCACGGACTCCCAGGTAACGCTGAACAACGGCCATGTACAAGCGCTCGTCGATGGCAGGGGTGCCAGCATCGTGCTGCGGGGCAGTTCAACGCTGGATATGACCAACAGCACGCTGCATGACGGCAATGTGGTGGTCAGCGATCATTCCAGCGCGCGCATCACGGGAAGCACCCTGCGCTCGGTGGGGGCCAACGCCAGGTTCAGCGTCGGCATCTATCTCGACAAGTCCCCCAGCCAACCCGATGCCAACAGCACCGTCATCGTCGACTCTTCGTTCGTACGCGCCGAAGCATCACCGGGTGCGGCCATGCTCAGTAATGGTCATGCGGTGCGCCTGCAGCAGGGCACCGCCATCCTGCAGAATGGCACCCGGGTGGAAGGCGCGAATTCGGGCGTACTACTGTTGGGTGGCACCATCCCGTCCGTACTCGGGCAGCCCATCACCCTGCGCGTGGACAACGCACAGGTCGCCTCGGACAGTGGGGCCGCCATCTGGGTAGCACCGCGCAGGTCGGTGCGCTACGACATCACCGTCGCCAACGGCTCCCAGCTCTCCGGCGGCGATGGCCATCTGTTGCTGGTGCGCCCCGATGGCAGTGCAACGGGCGAAGCCGAGGTCCACTTCACGGTGGATGACGCACGCCTTGCCGGCGATATCACCTTCGACACCGGCCGCGTTACCGGCAGCCTGGACGTAGTGCTTCGCAACAAGGCGCAGATAGACGGCCGTTTCACCAACGTCACCACCGCCAGCATCGACAGCGACAGCACCTGGCTGATGACCGGCGACAGCACTGTCGGCCACCTCACCCTGGGCGCGGGCGGTACCGTGGCGCTGGGCAATGGCAGCAGCTTCAACACCCTCAGCCTGGATGCGTTCACCGGCAACGGCGGCACGCTGCTGTTCAACACCCAGCTGGGCGACGACACCTCGCTGACGGACACGCTGGTGATTGCCGGTGATGCCAACGGCCAGGCCAGCGTGCGCGTGCTCAATGCCGGCGGTGCCGGTGCCAAGACCGATCGCGGCATCGAGCTGATCGATATCGGGGGCGCGTCCAACGCGCAGTTCGATCTGGTCGGCCGCGCCGTGGGTGGGCAGTACGAATACTTCCTGGTGAAGGACGCCAACGGTAACTGGTACCTGCGTTCGGAGCTGGCAACCACGCCGGACCCGTGCCTGGCTGACCCGTCGCTGCCGCAGTGCAAGCCGATCATTGATCCGGTTGACCCCATCGACCCGATCACCCCCATCCCGATCCTGCGCCCGGAGACCGGCGCCTATCTGGCCAACCAGTTCGCACTGGACCAGATGCTGCGCCACAGCTACCGCGACCGCCAGCGCGGCGCCGCTGTGACGGATGGCATCCGTGGCTGGGCCCGCGTGGATGCCACCCAGAGCAAGCTGGGAGCGGTGGATGACCAGCTCGACCTGCGCGTGGACCGCTCGCGCCTGCAGCTGGGTGCGGACATCGGCGTGTTCGATGACGGCCGTGGCCGCGTCGGCGTGATGGGCACCGCGGCACGCAGCAGTGCTACTTCGCGTTCGGACGTGACCGGGTTCAGTGCACGCGGCAAGGTGGAAGGTGGTGCGCTGGGCGTGTACAGCAACTGGGCCAACGACGCCATGTATATGGATGCCAGTGTGCAGCGCGGCCAGGTCCGCAACCGCGTGCAGGGCGATGGCCTGGCCGAAGAACGCTACGACTCGGATATCTGGCAGTCGTCCCTCGAGGCGGGTTACCGCTTCGGCATCGGCCAGATCGGCAGCACCGCGCTGAGTCTGCAGCCGGAACTGCAGCTGGTCTATACCGATGCGAAGACGGATGTGCATACCGAAACCAACGGCACCGTGGTGCGGGCAGCGGGCAACAACGGCCTGTCCGGTCGTGCCGGCCTGCGCCTGCAGGGTGAATCGCGCTCGGCAGCAGGTGCCTCGGTCAGCCCGTACCTGGCGGCCAACTGGTACCGAGATGGTGCCGGTAATGGCATCGCCTTCGATGATGAAGTGTTGAAGGCCGGCATTCCGCGCAACCGCTATGAACTGAGCGCGGGTGCGCGTGTGGAATTCCGTTCCGGTTTCAGCGCGTGGGGTGGGTTCGGCGTGATGCGCGGTGACAGCGGGTATCGCGAAGCCACTGGCAACCTGAGCGTGGCTTACAGCTGGTAAGAAGGAACTGAAACGGCGCCGGAGCATTCCGGCGCCGTTGCTCATTGCACGATGAGCTTGCTGTAGAGCCATCGGGCATGGTCCGGCGCTACCGCTTCCATGTGCGGCGCGGAATGACGCGATCAAACCATTCTGCATCTGCGCTTCGCTGTGCACGCACATTGCAATGATTTCGAATTTGAAACTTGTCTGATTGGTGCAGCGGCACTTCCGTGCACATCATGGATCGCCACCGACAACGGATGGCACGGGCTTGCAATCCCGTTAGGTTGATGTGTTGTTTACGCTTGCCTGTCGGCGTCGCCCATCCCTCGGGTGGCGTCGGCAGGCAATCCGTCCGCGCGTTTATGGCGGGCGGTGCGTGGGGGCCTCGTGCCCGCCGGCGCTTCTACATCAACCTCCGGTATTGCAACCACGCACCGCCTGCCACCCTCGCACCCGCGCGACAGTGGCCCCTTGCTACATGCACAAGGATGCCGCCATGACTTCTTCGCTCTATCCCTATCTGTTCGCCACACTGGGCGACGCCGTCGAACGCCTGCCGGATGACCTGGCCAAAGCACTGGAAACCACGCTGGGCAGCACGATGGGCGCCCACGCCGACGAGGGCATTACCCTGCTCGGCTGCCTGCAGCGCATTCGCCACGTGGAGGCCGCCGACGGGCGACCTTGGCCCTGGAAAACCCGCAATCAGGGCCACGGCATCGCGATGGCCCGCCTCGACCGTGCCAATGCCGGGCTGACACTGCTGCTGGAACTACTGCATGCCATCGAGCGTGTACGCGTGGACGGCGATGAGGGGCAGCAGGTGGGCGATGACGTGCGCGAGGGATTGATACTGGCCTGCCGTGGGCTGGCCGAATATGTCAGTTTGCAAGTGCACGCAGCTTGAGCGAAAGCTGCACCGCTTCTGGTAGATGCCAACCTTGGTTGGCATGGCCGCAAGACCATATGGAGAACGAGACGGCATGCCAGCCAAGGTTGGCACCTACCACAGCACCGTGATAGCGTCAGGTTGGGGTCAGAGCCCTTTGCGTTGCAAAGGGATCCGACCCCGCCGTGCTTCAGGCGAAGTGCTCGTACCCGCTGGGGCCGTCGTGGCCTTCGGTATGCACGCCCTGCCCTTCCATGATGCGGCCGATGCGGGTGATCGGCAGGTCCAGCGACTCGGCAACGAAGTGCAGCGCGTCGCGCTGATCGGCGGCGGCGGTGAAGCACAGCTCGTAATCGTCGCCGCCGTGCAGCGCGCACTCACGTGCAGCATCGCGGCCCAGCAGTTCGCGCAGCGCCGCTGACATCGGCAACGCATCGGCATCGACTTCGGCGCGCACGCCGCTGCGTGCCGCGATGTGGCCCAGGTCGGCCAGCAACCCATCGGAGATATCCACGGCGGCATGCGCGAACGCACGCAGGCGCAGGCCGAGGGTGACGCGCGGAGTGGGACGCAGCAGACGCAGGCGCAGGGTTTCGTAGTCGGCCAGCAGCGTGGCGGCGGTGACGTTCAGTGCGCCCTGCTGCCACAGACGCAGCGCACCGGCAGCATCGCCCAAGGTGCCGCTCACCCAGATGTCATCGCCCACCTGTGCGCGATCGCGGCGCAGTGCCTGGCCGCGTGATACCTGCCCCATCGCGGTGACCGACAGCGACAGCGGGCCACGCGTGGTGTCACCACCGATGAGGGCGATGTCGTGCTGGTCGGCCAGTGCGAAGAAACCATCGGCGAACGCGTCGATCCAGTCTTCGCTGGCCTCAGGCAGCGACATCGCCAGCGTGCACCACGCCGGGCGCGCGCCCATCGCGGCGAGGTCGGACAGGTTGACGGCCAGCGTCTTCCAGCCGATGTCGAACACCGGGGTCTCGGCCGGGAAATGCACGCCGCTGTTGAGGGTGTCGGCGGTGACCACCAGTTGCTCGTTCGGGCGCGGCTGCAGCAGTGCAGCGTCATCGCCAATGCCAAGCACGATGTCGTCGCGCTCGACGGTGCGGGCGCGGATGCGGTCGATGAGGGTGAATTCGGCCAGGGACATGGGGTGCTCCGGCGGGTTGCATGGATGGGCGGCGGGCGCGGATGCGGGCGGATGATGCCGGTTGGGTGGAACCGGCTGGGTAGAGTCGACTGCTAGTCGACTGCTCTCCCGTCCGACATCAAGACCGCTGTTCGAAAGGCGGTCGACTAACAGTCGACCCCACCAAAGCAGGATCCCAACCGTGCCAACCAAGGTTGGCATCTACCCGGAAGCGTCCAGACCCGCCCAAGGCGGGCACAGGTGGGTCAGTGACCCGATTCGACCTTGCGCCATTCCACGGCGGCACGATCCAGCACGCCGTTGACGTAGGTGTGGCCGTGTTCGGAACCGAAGCGCTTGGCCGATTCGATGGCTTCGTTGATCACTACGCGGTACGGCACATCCAGACGGTAGCGCAGCTCGTAGGCGGCCAGGCGCAGCACCGCGCGTTCGATCGCGTCCACTTCTTCGATGCCACGGTCCAGGTACGGGCCGAGGGCTTCGTCGATGTCGCGACGGTTATCCAGCACGCCATGCATCAGCGCTTCGAAGTACGCCAGGTCGGCGATTTCGCGGGCCTGCTCGTGGGCGAACTGGGCGATCAGCGACTGGCCGTTGCCACCGGAGATCTGCCAGGCATAGATGGCCTGCACGGCACGACGGCGCGCGCGCGAGCGCAGCACCGGATCGATGCCATCGCGGCGGACGGGTTTACCGGAGGGCTTGCCCTGGGTGTTCTTGTTCATGGCAGCTGCTCCAGAAGGTTGACCATTTCCAATGCGGCGAGTGCGACTTCCTCGCCCTTGTTGCCGTGGCTGCCGCCTGCGCGGGCCTCGGCATCTTCCACGCGTTCCACTGCCAGCACGCCGTTCAGCACCGGCACGCCGAAGTCCAGCTGCACGCGCATCAGGCCTTCGGCACAGCGGTCGGCCACGTGTTCGTAGTGGCGGGTGTCGCCACGGATCACGCAGCCCAGGGTGAGGATGGCGGCGTGCTCATGGGCGGCGGCCAGGCGCGCGGCGACCAGCGGCAGCTCCCAGGCACCCGGCACGCGGATCACGTCGATGTTGGCTTCGGCAATGCCGTTGCTGGCCAGGCTCTGGCGGGCGCCAGCAACCAGCACATCGGTGATGCGGGCGTTCCAGCGGCTGGCCAGGATGGCGAAGCGCGCCGATTCGGGAGTGCGAAGATCGCCTTCGTAGTGGCTCATATGCGGCTTGGGATTCGATTAAGGGGTAATTCTACCGTGGATGGGCCCCGGCCGTGGTTGGCGGGGGCCTGGGGGCGTGCCGACCAACGGTCGGCACCCACCGGTAGTGCCGGCCGCTGGCCGGCAACTGCAGTGCGCTGTGGTTGATTGGTAGTGCCGGCCGCTGGCCGGCAACTGCAGTGCCCTGAGGTTGCAGGGTGGTGCCGGCCGCTGGCCGGCAACTGCGGTGCCCTGTGGTTGCTGGGTAGTGCCGGCCGCTGGCCGGCAACTGCGGTGCCCTGTGGTT
>NZ_JBFTQU010000006.1:0-230449 GCF_056399165.1 Stenotrophomonas sp. 01N47 | reverse complement strand
GTGTCGGATTGCGGGGTGTCAGCCGCATGGATGCGGCTGCCAAGCCTACAAGGACGTACTTGCGGCGTCCCCGCAATCCGACACCGCCCCGCCATCCCACGGAACACCAGCTGTCGCTGTCGCTGTCGCTTCGGCTCGTAGCAGGTGCAGGGCGCAGCCCTGCCGAACCCCTTTATCCCCGCGGTCGGCCGCGCGAGGGCACCAGTGCGAACGTATCCACCGCCAGCTTCTCGGCATGGTTCAACCACGCGCGGATTTCCAGATCATCCACTTCGTGGTCGAGCCCGAATGACACGTTGATCTTGCCATCGGCATCGGGCTGCACCCACTGCTGGGCCAGCACCACCTTGCGCTGCGAGGACACCGCTTCGATCCAGAAACCGCGATCCGGGCGCGTGCTCGCCACCAGCTGCAGCATGTACTGGCCGGCGCGGGTACGGCGGCCCTTCTGCGTGATCATGTGTGCCTGGCGCACGCTGGGGCGGGGGCCCTGGAAGGCATCCAGTGGTGCATCCACGTCGATGCCGTTGCGCAGCTGGCCATCGCGGTACAGCTTGATGCCGTTGTCGCGGTTCACCAGCAGCGCGCACCAGTCGCCGTCGGCCGAGCCATCCTCGAACGCGGTGCAGCGATCAACGTAGGCGAGCGTGTTGTCCGGGTCGGCATCGTCGAACTGGCGCGAGGTGTTTTCCAGGTACACCGATTTCAGGTCCCAGTCCTTGTCGTATTCCAGCAGCACCGGCGGCTGCACGTGCTGCAGGCCCACCACCACCTGGTCGTCGCCGTCGATCTTCAGCTGCCGCGTCGGCTCACCCAGCCACAGCGAGCGGGCGAAGGCCAGGTACTGCGGATAGTCGCGGCCGCCATCGCGGCGTGCGGCGGCGCTGGCACTCGGCGTGCGCTTGTCGTCCAGCAGCGAACGGCCGAAGCCCATTGTCTGCAGGTTCGGATCGAGCAGGCTGAGCAGGGTGGCACCGGAATCCAGCGTCGAGCCGTCTTCGGCGGCCAGCTGGCGCGGGGCCACGCCGTCACCGAGGAACAGCAGCAGGTTCTCGCGCTTCTGCCTGGTCAGGATATGGCTGAGGTCGTTGGGCATGGCCAGGTGATCGGAGGCGATCACGATCAACGTGTCCTTGCCGTACGGACTGGCCTGGATGCGTTCGACCAGCTGCGAAATCAGGCGGTCGGTGCACTTGAGCGCATTGAGCATGCCGATATTGCCGTACTGGCTCTGGTAGCGCTCGCCCTTGCACGCCACCGGCAGGTGCCCGGCGGGGTGGTGCGTGTCCATGGTCAGCGTGGTCAGCATGAACGGTGCGTCCTGCCGCGACAGCTGCTCGAAGCGCTGGTAGGCGGTGTCCAGCAGCACGTCGTCATGCACGCCCCACGCCGAGTAGTGGATGCGGCCGATCTTCTTCTGCTGCTTGAACCACGCCAGGTCATGCACTTCATCGAAGCCATGGCTGGCCAGGAACTGGCCCTTGCCGGCGAACTGGCCGTTGGCACCGCCCAGGTAGTGATTGGTGTAGCCCTGCTGCTTGAGGTAATCGCCCAGGCACACGGCCTTGGGCAGGAAGCTGCCCATGCGATCCATGCTGTTCTCATCACCCTGCGAGGTGGTCAGCGGCACGCCGCACATCGACGACACCAGGCCGGCAATGGTCCAGCCACCGCCTTCGGCCGAGGCCAGCCCGCGTACATCCAGCGACTTGGCCGCCAAGCGGTTGAGATTGGGCATCAGGCCGGGAAACACGGCCTCGTCCAGATAGGTGCGCTCCAGGCTCTCGCCGTAGATCCAGACGATGTTGCGTGGGCGCTGCAGGGCCTGCGTGGGCACCTGGTATTCGGGGACGATACGGGCGAAATCCACCGGGCGCAGCTGCTGGTACAGGCGTTGCCCGTCACGTGCCAATGGACTGATCATGATCGTGGCCACCCACAGCACGGCGAAACCGGCAAACCATGCACCACCAGCCGTGGGGCGGCGCCAACGCTTAACCCGCGTAGCGAACAGCGGCAGCAGCGACACGGCGGCCAGCACGATGAAGCCGGCGATGTAGCCCTTGAAGTCGGCGATACCGGCGCCTTCCATGTCCGCACCCAGGTGGTACAGGGTGGCGGCGTTGAGTCCGTCACCGGACAGCTTGTCGATCAGCCACCAGGCACTGAGCGCCAGCAGCAACAACGAGAACAAGCCTGCTTTCCACCACACCCACTTTGCGGACGCGAGGAACAACCAGGACAGCAGCAACAGCGACAGCAGCAGAATCCAGAGCATAGGCAGCTTCGGCAGTGACGGGGTGGCGATGGACGTCGTACCGACGCGTGTCCATCCGACCGGCGCTGCTGCAAGCACATCTGCATGACAGGCCGATGACCCGATAGTGCATGCACGAACCTGACTGAAATGTTTGTTGAAATCGTGCGCGCGATATCATGCCGCGAACGTAAAACGAGCGTGAAAACTCACGCTCGATTGCATTAAAAACCGCATGAATTCACTGTTTTCGCTGATCCACGTCGTGCGTGGATACGACGCTATCGATGCCCACGTTCCTCGCGCGAGCGCGCACGGCGATCGAACAACAATGCGCTGGTCACGATGCCCAGCCCAAGCACCACGCCGATCAACAACAGCACCAGTGCGATGGCGGGATAGCCCAGCACATGCCAGCCGGTGTCGATCTTCATCATCATTGCCGCCGCCATGATCAACGCGGCGCTGATGATGCCGGCGGCCACGCGGTTGGCGATCTTCTGCAGGTTCTCCATCAGCCGCGATTCTTCCAGCCCGGTCACCTTCATCTGCAGGCGGTTCTCGGCCAGCAGCGCCATGATGTCCGACAGCTTGCGCGGCCCGTCGCGCAGCAGTTGCTGCAGCTCCATCGCCTCGCTGGCCAGGTTGGCGGCCGACAGCGATTTTTTCAGGCGCGCGCGCATCACGTGCTGCAGCTGGCGTTCGACGATGCGGCGCGTGTCCAGATCCGGTGCCAGCAGGCGGCATACGGTTTCAAGGTTGAGCAGCGCCTTGCCCAGCAGGCTCAGCTCCGGCGGCGTGCGCAACCCGGACGAGGTGGCGATGCGCACCATGTCCAGCACCACGCGCCCTTCGGAGAAGTTCGCGCTGGCGGCATAGCGTGCGATCAGCTGGCCGGTCTCGCGCAGGTAGCGCTCCTCATCGAATGCCTCCAGCCGCGTGCTGATGCTGATCAGGTCGTCGGCCACTTCCTCGCCGCGGCCATCGACGGCGGCAAACAGGATCTTCAGCAGGCGCTCGCGCAGCCGCGGTGGCATGTGCGCGACCATGCCCAGGTCGAAGATGGCCAAGCGCCCATCAGGCATCACCCGCAGGTTGCCGGGATGCGGGTCGGCATGGATTTCGCCGTGCACGAAGATCTGGTCCAGGTAACCGCGGATCAGCGCCGCCGCCAGCGGATCCATCGCCTGTTCGGTGCGGCGCACATCGGGAATGGCATCCACGCGCACGCCGGTGGCCAGTTCCATGGTCAGCACGCGATGGCTGCTGTAGTCCCACAGCGGCTGCGGAATCCACAGGCGCCGGAACGGCTTCAAGTGCCGGCCGAAGCGCGACAGGTTCTCGGCCTCGGCGTGGTAGTCCAGCTCCTGCATCAGCGTCTTGGCGAATTCGTTGAGCCAGTCGCGCAGGCGCACGCGGCGGCCGATCTGGGTCAGATGGTCGGCGGCCAGGGCGAAGCTGCGCAGCACTTCCAGGTCCGAACGCAGCTGCGCGGCCACTTCCGGCTTCTGCACTTTCACCGCCACCTCGCGACCGTCGTGCAGCACCGCGCGATGCACCTGGGCGATGGACGCACAGCCGAGCGGTTGTGGGTCGAATGCAGCGAACAGCTTGTTCACCGGTGCACCCAGTTCCTGCTCGACGATGGCGTGGATGCGTTCCACCGGAATCTCGGCCACCTTCTCCTGCATCCGCTCCAGCGCAGTGGCGAACTCCACCGGCACCATGTCCGGGCGGGTCGACAGCATCTGCCCGAGCTTGACGAAGGTGGGCCCCAGTGCTTCCAGGTCACTGACGAACTGCTCCGGATTGCCGTCGGGCGGCACATCGGTGTGGCTGCCGGCAGCGTCCAGGTTCATGCCGGAGAACACGCCGGAATGGCGGTAGCGCATCAGCAGGCGCAGGATCTGGCTGCGCCGGTTCATGCCCCGGATCAGCGGGGGATTGCCTGTGGCGGTGGACGGATTGCTCAAACGACACTCCTCGAAGACGACGACCCGATGTCCGTGATCCCGCCGCCGGCGGGACCGGATTACGCTTCCAGTGTCCCCGCCGCCCGGTGGGCGCGCGGTGAACCCGCTACCGCAGGTGGCGCCGGATCGGTCAGAATCCGCTCATTCCCTTTACTGGATCCCCCATGGCCGGTGCCAGCCTGTTTGCCCTGCTTGACGATATCGCCTCCCTGCTCGACGACGTCTCGGTGCTGACCAAGGTCGCCGCCAAGAAGACCGCCGGCGTGCTGGGCGACGACCTGGCGCTGAACGCGCAGCAGGTGACCGGCGTCAACGCCAACCGCGAGCTGCCCGTGGTGTGGGCGGTGGCCAAGGGCTCGCTGGTGAACAAGGTGATCCTGGTGCCGGCGGCGCTGGCGATCAGCGCGCTGGAAGCCTGGCTGCACAGCCGCGGCTGGAACGTGCCGCTGATCGTGCCGCTGATGATGATCGGCGGCGCCTTCCTGTGCTTCGAGGGCGTGGAGAAGTTGGCGCACCGGTTCCTGCATTCCGCCGATGAAGACGCCGAACACCAGGCCGAGCGGCGCAAGGCGCTGGCCGATGCGCAGGTGGACATGGTCGCGTGGGAAAAGGACAAGGTGAAGGGCGCGATCCGCACCGACTTCATCCTCTCGGCCGAAATCATCGTGCTGTCGCTGGGCGTGGTTGCGACGGCGTCGTTCATCAACCAGGTCAGCACCCTGGTGGTGATCGCGCTGGCGATGACCGTGTTCGTCTACGGGCTGGTCGCCGGCATCGTCAAGCTGGACGACCTGGGCCTGTACCTGTCGCGCAAGGGCGCCGCGCTGGCGGCAGTTGGCCGCGGCCTGCTGGTGTCGGCACCGTGGCTGATGAAGTTCCTGTCGGTGGCCGGTACCGCGGCGATGTTCCTGGTCGGCGGCGGCATCCTGGTGCACAACGTGCCGGCGCTGCACCACGCGGTGCAGGCGCTGGGCGGTGAAGGCCAGTGGGGCTGGCTGGTCAACGCGCTGGGCAACATGGTGGTCGGCATCATCGCCGGTACCATCGTGCTGGCGGCGGTGACCGGGTTCCAGAAGTTGCGCGGCAAGTAAGCGCCGGCCCGCTGCCCGGTAGAGGCCGAGCTTGGTCGGCGGTTTGTTGCCCGCGCGTGCCAACCAAGGTTGGCACCTACCAGGCGGTTTCCGGCCCACTGCCCGGTAGAGGCCGACCTTGGTCGGCGGTTTTATTCCCGCAAGCACCAACCAAGGTTGGCGCCCACCGACGAGCTAGCCCGCGTGTACCCGGTTCTTGCCTTGGCGCTTGGCCGCGTACAGCGCGTCATCGGCGCGTCGCAGCAGCGTATCGGCATCGTCGCCTGGCTGCCATTGCGCCAGGCCCGCGCTGAAATGCACGGGGATGCGCCGCTCCTGCAGGGTCAGCACGCGATGCGCCAGTGAGCGCTGCAGCCGCTGCACCGTGGCCATGCTGTCCGCGCCGGGGGTTTCGGGAAGCACCAGCACGAACTCGTCGCCGCCCAGCCGGGCGATGCCATCGGTGGCACGCAGCAGCAGGCGGCACACCGCCACCAGGTGCTGCAGCAGCGCGTCGCCGCCGGCATGGCCGTGTTCGTCGTTGGTCTGGTGGAAATCATCCAGGTCGATCACCGCCAGTCCGAGCGGCGAGTGGTTGCGTGCGGCGCGGGCCAGCTCGCGCTGCAGCAGTTCATCCAGGCCACGCCGGTTCAGGGCCTGGGTCAACGGGTCGATACGCGCCAGATCGCCGGCCGCGCGCAGATCCTGCTCCAGCTGGTTGATGCGCTGTTCGGCGCGTTCCACTTCCTGCCGCGCGCTGGCCAGGTGATCGCGCGCCTGCGCCGCCTGCTGCTGCACTTTGCCGGTGTCCTGCATCACTTCCTGCAGCAGGTGGTTGAGGTCGGCGATGCTGCGCGCCTCGCGCAACTGCAGCGCGTAGCTGCCGATGCGGTCGTGGTATTCACCGGTGCTGGCAGCCATGCCATCCATGCGCTCGATGAACTCGCCCATCAAGCTACGCATGGCCGCTTTCGAATCGTCGATTCCCTGCCGCAGCAGGCCCTGCTTGTAGATCACCTCGCGCAGCTCGGCGCGGGTGCGCTCGACCGATTCGGCTTCCAGCGGCCCGGCCAGCAACTGGCGCACGGCGGCGATCTGGCCCTGCAGCCAACTGCGGTCATCCAGCAGCTCGCTGACGTTCTCCAGCAGCAGGGCGAACAACTCAAGCAACAACGCCTGCTGTTCCTGCCAGCTTTCGGCGCGCACGCCGATCTGGTGGCCCAGCTCGCGCGCGCCCTGTTCGATCGGTTCCAGTGCCGCGCCCGGTTGCCATTGGCGCAGGCGTACGGCCAGCGCCTGCGCCTGCTCGCGCAGGTCGGGATCGTGCTGCAGCAGCGCGACCACCGCGCCGCCCAGCAGCAACCGCAGCTGCTCGGACAGGCGCAGGCTGTCGGGCTGGCCATCGGGCGAGTGCTGGTCGATGGTGCGGATGTATTTATCGATCAGCTGCCGCATCGCCCGGCCATAGCGCGGCCAGTCGGCACTGGCCTGCGCCGATTGCAGGCGATCACCCATGTCGCCCAGCTCACCCGGCAGGGTGGCCATGCCATTGGCGAAGGCGGCCAGCAGCGGCTCGGGGGCATCGGCCCCGGCAAACAGCTGCTGCAACGCCACGCTGCCACCACCCTGCAGTACCACCCGATCGCCGCGCCCGTCATCGACCACCGCGCGCACGCGCGCAGGCGGCCCGATGGCGGTGCCGGGGGCAGGGCGGGGGTCGGGCTGGTCCGTCATGGAACGCATCCTGGGATGGCAGGGGGGCTGGTCACAGCATATCGGCGCAACCGGCGGTGGCTTGAACCGATAGGATGGGTGACAGGATGCCGCAGTGGAGGTGGGTATGCGTGTGATGTTGCTGGGGGCGACGGGACTGGTCGGAGGCCACGCCCTGTCGCAGCTGCTGGCCGACCCCCGCTGCAGCGCCGTGGTCGCGCCCAGCCGTCGCCCGCTGGTTGCGCCGCACGGGAAACTGCACAACCCGGTGCTCGACTTCGCCCGGCTGCCCGATGCGCCAGACTGGGCCCGGGTGGACGCGGTGGTCTGCGCCCTGGGCAGCACCATCGCCCAGGCCGGCAGCCGCGAGGCGTTCCATCGCATCGACCACGACTATCCGCTGGCCTTCGCCCGCCTGGCCCTTGCGCAGGGTGCCCAGGCCTTCGCGCTGAACTCGGCCGCAGGCGCCAACCCGCGTTCGTCGATCTTCTACAGCCGGGTCAAAGGCGAGCTGGAGCGCGACCTGCGCGCGCTGGGTTTCCCGTCGCTGACGCTGGTGCGGCCGGGGCTGATCGGCGGTGAGCGGCAGGAGGTCCGCCGTGGCGAACACTTCGCGCTGCAGGTGCTGGGTGTGCTGGGGCCGGTGTTGCCACGTGCTTGGCGGATCAATCCGGCACCGGAGATTGCACACGTGCTGGTGGATGCGGCGCTGGCGGCAAAGCCGGGCGAGCACGTGGTGCCGTCGCGCGATCTGGTCGGCTGATGTCCCGCGCGCTGCGCCTGAACCAGCTGCTGCAGGTGCTGCGCCGCCATCGCCGGCCGGTGGCCGGGCAGGCGCTGGCCGAAGAACTGGGCATCAGCCTGCGTACGCTGTACCGCGATATTGAAACGCTGCGCGAGCAGGGCGCCGATCTGCGCGGGGAAGCCGGTGTCGGCTACCAGCTGGAACCGGGCGATGTGCTGCCGCCGCTGACCTTGCCACCGGCCGAGATCGACGCGCTGGTGCTTGGCCTGCGCTGGGTGGCGGCACGCACCGAGCCGGCCTTGGCCGAGGCCGCACGTGATGCCCTGGCGCGGATCGCGCACGTGCTGCCGGCGGCGCGACGCGAGGCGCTGCGTGACAGCGGCCTGCGGGTGGGGCCACCGCGAACGACGGCCAAGGTACCACCGGCGCGGCTGCAGGCCGTACGCGAAGCGGTGGGCACGCAGCAGCGGCTGCAGTTTGCCTATGAAGATGCGCAGGGCCGGCGTACCGAGCGCGTGGTCTGGCCGTTCGCACTGGGGTACTTCGATGAAGTGCCGATGCTGGCGGCGTGGTGCGAGGGCCGCGAAGACTTCCGTCATTTCCGCCTGGATCGCATTCGCCATGTGCGTGCGTTGGAAGAGCACTACCTGGTGCCACGCGCGACCTTGTTGCGGCGCTGGCAGAAGGCGCAGGGCATCGCTCCGGACTGGCTGGACCGTTCGTGACGAGGTCGAGCTTGCTCGACCGCTTCTGGTCGTTGCTCTGGCTTTGGTAGGTGTCGAGCTTGCTCGACGCTCTTGCTCTTCGCGGAGAGCAGTCGAGCAAGCTCGACATCTACCAAAGCGGAAGCAGCAGCAGTCGAGCAAGCTCGACATCTACCAAAGCGGAAGCAGCAGCAGTCGAGCAAGCTCGACATCTACCAAAGCGGAAGCAGCAGCAGTCGAGCAAGCTCGACATCTACCAAAGCGGAAGCAACAGCAGTCGAGCAAGCTCGACATCTACCAAAGCCAGAGCAAAGGCAGTCGAGCCTGCTCGACGCTGCTGACAGGATCTGTCAGCAGGGCAGGGCCACCATGACCGCTCCCAACCACGGAGCTTCCTCATGTTCAAGCCAAGCACCCTGCTGCAGTACGTGCGCGACGTTGACACCAGCGCCACCTTCTACAGCGGCATCCTCGGCACGGCACCGGTCGAACAGTCGCCCGGCTTTGCCCTGTTCCTGCTCGGCGATGGCGCCGCACTCGGCCTGTGGCAGCGCGATGGCGTGCAGCCGCCGGTGGATGCGCAGGCCGGCGCCGCTGAACTGGCGATGGTGGTGTCAGATGCAGCAACGGTGCAGCGCATGCACGACGAGTGGCGCGGGCTTGGCGTGCGCATCGCCCAGGCGCCGGTAACGCTGGAATTCGGCCACACCTTCGTCGGTGTAGACCCCGATGGTCACCGGCTGCGTGTCTACAGCCGCGCCGAGGGCATGGTCGCGCGCGATTGATCCTCCCCTGACGCAGAACAACGGCGAGCCCACCGCAGCGACAGGTCGTTCAGTAGATCCACGCCATGCGTGGATGGCGCGCGATCCAGCAGGCACAAAAAAACGCCGGGCAATGCCCGGCGTTTTTTCAACTCATGTGCCAACCAAGGTTGGCACCTACCGGTCAGCTGGCCAGCGCCAGATCGTCCATCATCGCGCGCAGGAAGCGGGCCGCTTCACCGCCGGTGGCGGCGCGGTGGTCGAAGGTCACCGACAGCGGAATGACCTTGTGCGCTTCCACGCCGCCCATCACCGGGGTCATCTGGTGGCGGGCACGGCCGGCACCGACGATGGCCACGCACGGCGGCACCACGACCGGGGTCGCGTAGCGGCCGGCGAACATGCCAAAGTTGGACAGCGAGATGGTGTAGCCGCTCAGCTCCGAGGCCGCGATCGAACGCGCTTCCACCTGCTCGCGCAGACGGTTCACGCCTTCACGGATGCCACGGGCGTCGAGCATGTCGGCGTTGCGCAGGGCCGGCACGAACAGGCCGTCGTCGGTATCCACGGCGATGCCGATGTCCACCTGCGCGTGCAGGGTGCGGGTCAGCGCTTCACCGTCGAACCAGGCGTTCATCGCCGGCACCTTCTGCGCGGCGACCACGATCGAGCGCACCAGGCGCGCGGTGACGTCGTTGCCCGGCAGCCAGGCGTGGATGTCGGCGTCGTCGTTCAGCGTGGTCGGCACGACCTTGCTGTGCGCATCGGCCATGACGCGGGCCATGTTGCGGCGCACGCCCTTCAGCGGTTCCGGCTGGCCCTTGGCGACCACGCCCGGCGGCTGGGTGCGCATCGGCTTGCCGGCAGCGGACAGCGGGGTGCGTGCGTCGGACTGTACCGGTGCGGCCACCTGGGCCGGCGCCGGTGCGGCGGCAGCCGGTGCAGCAACCGCTGCCGGAGCCGCGCCGATCTTCGCGCTGCCGTCGGCTGCGGCCTGTTTGACGTCGGCCATGGTCACCGCGCCATCGGCGCCGGTGGCACGTACGCGGCTCAGGTCCACGCCCAGCTTGCGCGCGGTGGCCCGCACCGCCGGCACGGCCTTGACGCCGCCCACGGCCAGCGCCTGTTCGGCATGCACAGCGTTGGAGCTCTGCATCGCGCCGACCACGGTGCCGGCGTCATCACGCTCGGCGGCAGCCGGCTTGGCTTCTTCAGCGGCCACCGGGGCGGCTGCGGTGGGCAGCGGCGGCGGCGGCGGTGCTGCCGCAGCAGCCGGAGCGGCATGGCCGTGGCTGTGGCCGGTGTCCTGGCCGTCAGCACGCTGCGGCAGGTTCGGGTCCAGCGCGAAGCTGGCCAGCACCGCGCCGGTCGTGATGATGTCGCCGGCAGCGCCGGACAGCTTCAGCACCGTGCCGGAGAACGGCGAGGGCACTTCGACGACGGCCTTGGCGGTCTCCATCGAGACCAGCGGCTCGTCCAGCTTGATCACATCGCCTTCCTTGACGAACCACTCGACGATGGTCGCGTCCGGCAGGCCTTCGCCCAGGTCGGGCAGGTTGAAGTTCTTGGTCTGGCTCATTTGCAGTTCTCTTCCAGCAGTTCCAGTTCGCGGGCAGGCAACCAGCCCGTCGCGCCATTGGCGCGCTCGGACCACCACCACCCGCCGTGTTCGTGATGAAGCTTGACCATCTCGCCGTTCTCCACATCCAGCTCGCGGGCGTCGTAGTCGCGCAGGGCTTCGGCGCGACCATCGTCCAACAGCTGCAACCACGCTACCGGTGCCCATCCGGCGCGCCCATCGCTGGTGCGCACCCAGGCAAACGCCGGCCATTCCTCGTCACGTACACCTACTTCGACGATCTGGCCGGTGCGGAACCGGAGCGGGTTGGGATACTGGCTGCGGTAAGCCCCGAGAAGGCGGGCCCGCATGTCAGCCTGCCGCCACCGCGCGCTTGGCCGCCGCCACGATCCGCTCCACGCTCGGCAGATACTTCATCTCCAGGCGGAACAGCGGAATGTGGGTGTCGTAACCGGTGACGCGCTCGACCGGAGCCAGCAGGTCGTAGATCGATTCCTCGGCCAGGCGTGCGGCGATTTCCGCGCCGAAGCCCGCGGTCTTCGGGGCCTCCTGCACGATCACGCAGCGGCCGGTCTTGGCCACCGACTCGGCGATGGTGGCAAAGTCCAGCGGACGCAGCGTGGCCACGTCGATGACTTCGGCACTGATGCCTTCGCCGGCCAGCTTGTCGGCCGCTTCCAGCGCTTCCTTCACCTGCGCACCCCAGGTCACCAGGGTCACGTCGGTGCCATCGCGCAGCACGAAGCACACGTCCAGCGGCAAGGCTTCGCCGTCGTTGACGACCACTTCCTTGTACTGGCGGTAGATGCGCTTGGGCTCCATGTAGATCACCGGATCCGGCTCGCGGATCGCGGCCAGCAGCAGGCCATAGGCGCGCTGCGGCGAGGATGGCAGCACCACGCGCAGGCCCGGTACGTTGGTGAAGATCGCTTCGTTGGCCTCGCTGTGGTGCTCCGGCGCACGGATGCCGCCACCCCACGGCACGCGCAGCACCATCGGGCAGTGCAGGCGGCCACGGGTGCGGTAACGCAGGCGCGCGGCGTGGCAGATGATGTGGTCGACCATCGGGTACATGAAGCCATCGAACTGGGCTTCGGCCACCGGCTTCATGCCCTGTGCGGCCAGGCCGATGGTGAGGCCGGCGATGGTGGTTTCATCCAACGGGGTGTCGAGGATGCGGTCGGCGCCGAAGCGCTGCTGCAGGCCGGCGGTGGCGCGGAACACGCCGCCGTTGACGCCCACGTCTTCGCCCAGCACCAGCACCGACTTGTCGTGCTCCAGCTCCCAGGCCAGCGCCTGGGTGATGGCTTCGATGAGGGTGATCGGGGTGTCGGTCATGTTCTGTTCTCCGCGCGCGACGGCAGCGCTGTCGGCGGCGTTGGTGTGCGCGCTGGACGCGCCGTTCTTGATCTCATCCATGGCGCTGCTCCAGGGCGATTGCCTGGGCGCGCTGGGCCAGCAGGTCCTGCGGCGGGTCGGCATAGAGGAAATCGAACATCGCCTCGACCGGCTGCACCGGCGTGTTGAGGTACAGGTTCACTTCCTCGTCCACGCGCTTGCCGCACTCGGCGGTCCAGGCAGCTTCTTCTTCCTCGCTCCAGACACCGGCGTTGGTCAGGTACTTGCGCAGGCGCAACATCGGCTCGCGCTGCCAGGCATCCTTCACTTCGGCGTCGTCGCGGTAGCGGCGCGCGTCATCGGCGGTGGTGTGGTCGGACAGGCGGTAGGTCATCAGTTCCAGCACGGTGCCGCCGTCGCCGGCCAGCGCACGCTCGCGCGCCTGCAGCATGGCGGCCATCACCGCGATCAGGTCGTTGCCGTCCACCTGCAGGCAGTGCAGGCCGCCGGCCAGGCCCTTCTGTGCCAGCGTCTCGGCACCGGTCTGGGCCGAACGCGGGACCGAGATGGCCCAGCCGTTGTTGACGATGCACAGGATCAGCGGCAGCTTGTAGGCACCGGCCGAATTCAAGGCCGCGTAGAAGTCGGTCTTGGAACTGCCACCGTCGCCGCATACGGCTACCGCGATCTGCGGTTCCTTGTTGAGCTTGAACTTCAGCGCAGCGCCTGCGGCGTGCAGGCACTGGGTGGAAATCGGCACGCAGAACGGGAAGTCCTTGGCGGCATTGCCGCCGTAGTCGTTGCCGCGCTCGTCGCCGCCCCAGTACATCAGCACGTCGTGCGGGCGCACGCCACGCATGAACATCGCGCCGTACTCGCGGTAGGACGGTGCGAACACGTCGTCCTTCTGCATCGAGGCGCCGATGCCCACATGCGCGGCTTCGTGGCCGAGGCAGGCCGCGTAGGTGCCCAGCTTGCCGGTGCGCTGCAGCGCGATCGACTTGCCGTCGAACACGCGCACGAACAGCATCTGCTTGAACATCGGCAGCAACGCGCGTGGGTCGCGCAGGGCTTCGGGCAGGTCATCGCGGACGAGCGTGCCGTCCGTGTCCAGATACTGCAGGTATTCGATCTTGAACTCAGCGGCAACCGTCATTGCGTACTGCACCTTCGACAGAGAAGTTACAAATGATATGAATCGCCATGTTAAGGAATGCGTACGAAAAAGCCGTCCTGCGGCGCAGCACGGCCCACCGGCCTTTGTACCCCCTTCCGGGCGCATGATGCCAATAACTTCAACGTATTCAGCCATTGCTGCAAAGCATCACAAACGACGCTGGGCTGAGCGCCAGTAGAACGGCGCAAACGGTTCCACGCGCAACCACCGTTCCACAGCCCTACCGCACGCCCCGTTACGGTCATCACGGCTGCCAGCGCGGCGGCAACGCGCTACCCTTGCCGCCCCCGATCTGGTCCCGCCCATGTCCGTCGACAACAACCAACGCGATCTCGAAGCCGGTATCCACACCGATCTGCAGGGGCGGCTGACCTACGGCGGCTACCTGCGGCTGGACCAGCTGCTCAGCGCGCAGCAGCCGCTGTCCAACCCGCCGCATCACGACGAGATGCTCTTCATCATCCAGCACCAGACCTCCGAGCTGTGGCTGAAGCTGCTGGGCCACGAGCTGGGTGCGGCGATCGGCTTCCTGCAGCGCGATGAGGTCTGGCAGTGCCGCAAGGTGCTGGCGCGCAGCAAGCAGGTGCTGCGCCAGCTGACCGAGCAGTGGTCGGTGCTGGAAACGCTCACCCCGTCCGAGTACATGGGCTTCCGCGACGTGCTGGGCCCGTCCTCGGGCTTCCAGTCGCTGCAGTACCGCTACATCGAGTTCCTGCTGGGCAACAAGAACGCGCAGATGCTGCAGGTGTTCGAGCACGACACGGCCGGGCAGGCGCAGCTGCGCACCGTGCTGGAGGCGCCGAGCCTGTACGAGGAATTCCTGAAGTACCTGGCCCGCTTCGGCCATGCCGTGCCGGCGGTGTACGAGGCGCACGACTGGACCCAGCCGCACGTGGCCGACGACAGCCTGCAGCCGGTCTTCGAACGCATCTACCAGGACACCGACCGCTACTGGCGCGAGTACGCGCTGTGCGAGGACCTGGTGGACCTGGAAACGGCTTTCCAGCTGTGGCGGTTCCGCCACATGCGCACAGTGATGCGGGTGATCGGCTTCAAGCGCGGCACCGGCGGCTCGTCCGGCGTGGGCTTCCTGGCCAAGGCGCTGGAACTGACCTTCTTCCCTGAATTGTTCCAGGTACGCACCACCCTGCAGGTCGCGCCCCCGCCGGATCTGGCCTGATCCCCATTCAGCTTGGCCGCCCGCGGCTGGCTGGATCGTTTCAGATGCAAGTTCAGCGAGCAGGCTGCGACCTGCCTCAAACGGCGTGTATTTGACGTGAACGCCAGAAGTCGGTGATCCTCGCGCGTTGCTTCACCGCACATCGGACGTGCCTCCATCCACCGAACCAGGAATTCCGCATGAGCGTAAACGCCACTGCGAACACCCCAGAGCCGGCGCTGCCGGACTTCAACACCACGATGGGCCACCCGCGCCCGTTGTGGATGCTGTTCATGACCGAGTTCTGGGAGCGCTTTGCGTTCTACGGCATCCGCTGGGCGTTGGTGCTGTACATCGTTGCCCAGTTCTACAACGGCAACGCCGCCGGTGAAGGCGACGCCAGCCGCATCTACGGCGCCTACCTGGCGCTGGTGTACGCCGCAGCGATCTTCGGCGGTTACGTGGCCGACCGCGTGCTGGGGTACCAGCGCTCGATCCTGACCGGCGCGATCATCATGGCCGTCGGCCTGTTCATGATCTCGCTGCCGCAGGAGCACATCTTCAAGCTCGGCCTGGCCACGATCATCGTCGGCAACGGTCTGTTCAAGCCCAACATCTCGACCATGGTCGGCAAGCTGTACGGCCTGAAGGACGAACGCCGCGACTCGGGCTTCACCATCTTCTACATGGGCATCAACATCGGCGCGATGATCGCTCCCGTGCTGACCGAGTACCTGGCCCGCAAGGTCTTCGGCACCTCGGAAATGCCGTCCTACAAGGTCGTGTTCATCGCTTCCGGCGTGGGCATGCTGATCTCGCTGGTGTGGTTCTACATCGGTCGTGCCGGCCTGAAGGGCATCGGCGCACCGCCGGCCGGTGCCGAAGGCTTCGGCCGCATCGTCATGGTGCTGGTCGGTTCGCTGTTCGCCATTCCGGTGGCCTACTTCCTGCTCGCCACCGGCGCCACCGCGCTGGCCTGGATCCTTGGCGTGATGTTCGCTGCCCTGGCCGTGCTGCTGCTGGTGGAAGGCATCCGCGAGGGCAAGGTGCAGCGCGACCGCGTGATCGCCATGCTGATCATCTTCGCCTTCAACGTCATGTTCTGGATGTTCTTTGAACAGGCCGGCAGCTCCTTCACCTTCCTGGCCGAGAACATCGTCAACCGCCAGCTGGGTGAGTGGACCTTCCCGACCGCGTGGTTCCAGTCGGTCAACTCGGTGGCGATCATCACCCTGGCGCCGATCATCGCCTGGATCTGGGTGGCCCTGGGCCGCGCCAATCCGTCCATCCCGCGCAAGTTCGGCCTCGGCCTGCTGTTCAACGGCGCGGCCTTCGCCCTGCTGATGTTCGCCCTGTCGACCATGGTCGTGGACGGCAAGATCCCGTTCTGGACCCTGTTCATGGTCTACGTCATCCAGTCCGTCGGTGAGCTGTGCCTGTCGCCGATCGGCCTGTCGATGGTGACCAAGCTGGCCCCGGTGCGCCTGGTCGGTTTCGGCATGGGTGGCTGGTTCCTGTCCACCGGCATCGGCAACAACCTGTCGGGCATCTTTGCCGGTGCGGTCAGCGGTGAAGGCGGCATGACGGTCGAATCGGCCCTGAAGGGGTATACCTTCGGGTTCTGGGCCTTGATCGGTTCGGGTGTGGTCCTGTTCCTGGTCGCGCCGCTGATCAACAAGCTGATGCATGGCGTGAAGTAATGAGAGGGTAGTGGGCATGCGTACAACGTTCGGTGGTGCAGTGGTGGCAGTGGTGTGTGCGGCGCTGATCGGCGCCTGTTCGCAGCCTCAACCTCCCGCGGCCCCCGAGCCCACGCAGCCCCTCGACACCCGCCCCACCGAGCCACCGGTCGCTGACCCCAGCGAACCGGTGGCCTCGGGGAACACCCCGGCGGCGGCCGACATCGCCGCCATTGCCGGGCTTGGCGCGCAGTTCGACCCCGCCCGCAATCCCGTTGCCGACCTGGAAACGGCCAAGGTCGAGGCCCAGCGCGGCAACAAGCGCATCATCCTGGAAGTGGGCAACGCCGCGTGCGAGCCCTGCCATGCGCTGGATGAAGCCGTGGAAGGCAATGGCGATCTGCGCCGCTTCCGTGATGCCCACTACGTGTGGGTGAAGGTCAACGACAGCGCCGAGAACCCGAACGCGGCGTTCCTCGGCCAGTTCCCGCCGCTCGAAGGCGAGCACCCGCACCTGCTGGTGATCGATGCCGACGGCACCCTGCTGGCGCCGCAGCCCAGCGAAGCGATGCGCAAGGGCAATGCCGTGCAGACCGCACGCGTGATGGCGTTCCTCAAGCAGTGGGCGCCTGACCGGTAGCGCTGGACAGTGCCCGGCGGCCCACGGTGCGCTGCCTGGCCATCCACGCGTGGCGTGGATCTACAGATCATTACCCTTCGGCCGTTAATGGCAAGGACCTCACTGCGCCACCCGGCGCGACCGGAGCGCCCATGCACAGCGACCACGCCGAACGCCTGCCCGAACCTTCCAGCCCGTTGGCCGAAGGAGAGGCACCCGATGGCGTGAGCCTGCCTGCGCAGGAAGCCCTGCTGGATGACGCCGGCACCGGCGAAGACACGCTGGAGTTGGCACCGCCGCGGCATCGGCTGCCGCAGATCGCCCTGCCCGACAACGTGGTGCTGAAGGGCGCGGTGCAGAAGCTTGTGGAACAGAAGGCGCGGCTGGATCGACTCGCCGCCGAGGGACAGCTGGCCGGCCTGCTGCCGCCGGAATGGCACGGCAACGGCGTGCGTGCGATCGACCTGTCCAGTTTCGTGCAGGGCGTGCTGCCGTTCCTGCAGCCCGCTGAGCGTGGTGAAACCGCACCAGCCCGCCTGCCGGTGCGCCATGTGCTGGGCGACGACAGTCGCTGGGGCCTGGCCGACGTGCCCGAACCGAAGTCACTGGCCTGGTACCTGGCCAGCGATGACCGCGCCAACGCGGGCAGCAAGGATGTCGCCGAGGCCTATCTGGTCGGCGCGCTTGGCCTGGCCTGGATGCAGGAAGGGCGTAGCCGTCCCGGCTTCCTGCGTGCGATGGAACAGGACAGTCTGGCGGCCCGGGTGACCATGCTGGGCTACCCGCCGCCGAGCGAGCTGGCGTTGTACAGCGTGACCGCACACGGCCAGCCACAGATCTGGTGTGTGCATGGCCGGCGCAGGCTGCGTCCACTGGTAGCGCCTTGGTTGAGCGTGCCGCTGCTGACCGCCTATGGCGTGCCAGCACCGGTGGCGTGGCCGGGCAGCTTCCCGCCCGTCGAGGCCGTGGCCGAGGCGATTGCCGCCGCGCGTCCGGGCAAGCTGTTGCCGGAAGTGGATCTGGGCAGAGTGGTAGCGAAGATCGCCGAAGATGCCTCGTCCGAAGCGTGGCAGCCGGTCAGCCTGCTGCAGCTCAACACCTGGTCGCCGCGCTGGCCGTTCTTCCTGGGCACCTTCGTCGGCCTGCCGTCGCTGCTGCTGGTCACTGCTGCACTGGCGTTGCCCGGGGCGGTCGAAGCGGCCACTGTTGCCGCCTCGCTGGGCTTTGCCGGTGGCGCCATCGGCGCGCTTGCGGTGCCGTGGATCCATGCGCGGCGCAAGCATCTGAGCTGATCGAGTGGGTCATCCACGCATGGCGCGGATCTACTGACCAGATGCGTGCGGGCTTCGAGTAGATCCACGCTATGCGTGGATGCTCTTCCATCCAGCACTCAGGGCTCGGCAATCACCCGCAGCGCACTGGCATAGCCCTTGGCGAGACTGGTCAGGTCAAGCAGCCGGTTCAACGACAGCAGCAGCCCCGGCTGGCAGGCCTTGAGACGCTGATGTTCGAACCACGCCTGGGTGATGGCTTCCAGTGTGGCCAACGCCTCATCGATGCGCTGCAGGTCGGCTTCGCGGTCGATGGGCTCGGTAGTGGGGGGACTGGGGCGTGTCATGGCGAAGCTCCGTGGCGAAGCCGCCGGGAAGGCGGCAGGCGATGCGTGGTTGAAAGACCGCTCAAACGCGAAAACGGTGGGCACGAGGCCCCACGCACCGCCCGCCATAGGGCAGGCCCGGCTGCAGAATGCCGCCACCGCAAGATGGGCACCATTGGTGCAGCGTCGTTGCGCGTTTGAGTAACGGGCTTTCAACCCCGGCAGCGGTGCTCCGCTGTGTGCCTACCCTCAGGCCGATGGAACCGGCTGTCCAATAGGCAATGCCACTTGATGCGCGAATGGCGATACGCCAGCTCCGCCGATCAGGACTCTATCGGCCCCATTCCGAAATATCAGGCGGTAAACGCGACATGGCGAGTCGAACCCGGCCGAAAGACCGTTCGTCGGCGGGCAATGACCAACGCGCGCGTTGGGCGTCATCAATGGCCTGCGTCTGATCCCTCACCGCGCAGCCCGCGACATCATCCACATCCACGCCTGGCGTGGATCCATGTGTCGACCAAGGTCGACACCTACCAAGAGCGGCGGCGGGGGGGCGCCGCCCCGGGGTCAGACCCCTTCGCCCATCCGCTCCAGGCCATCGCCGGCCAGGCGCAGGATCAGCTTCTCCAGCATCTGCTCCTCTTCTTCGCTGAGCACCGACATCAGCTTGCGGGTGATCTCGATCACCATCGGCGCGATCGTCTCGTATACCTCGAACCCCGCCGCCGACAGCGCCAACACCGAACGGCGGCGGTCATCGCCATGCGTCTCACGCTTGATGAAACCGCGCTCCAGCAGGCGGGCCACCGCGCGGCTGACCGCCACCTTGTCCATCGCCGTGCGGTCGGAGACCTCGCTGGCCGACGACCCGGGGTACAGCGCCAGGATGGTGATCACCCGCCACTCCGGAATGGCCAGGCCATAGCGGTCGCCGTACAGCTTGGCGATGTTGCCGCTGACCCGGTTGGACAGCACGCTCAGCCGGTACGGCAGGAACTGTTCCAGGTCGAGCAGGACGTGGGAAGCACGCAGGCGGGTGGAAACGGGATCGGCGGGGCTCATGTTGCGGTGCACCTTGCTGGTGGTTTCAAGTGTAACTATAAGTATTGGGTCCGTACCCTGCATTCTCGCCGGGTCCAACCCCGCCCGCACCTGGTTTGTGCCGATGCGGCACCGATTCGGAGCCACGCCATGAATACCGCAGTCCCGTCCGCCTCGCATCCCAACCCCGGCATGCAGGTCACCACCTTCGAAAACCCGATGGGCATCGACGGCTTCGAGTTCGTCGAATTCGCCGCACCGGCCGGCCGTGGTGCCGAGCTGCACGAGTACTTCCGCAAGATGGGCTTCAGCGCGGTGCTCAAGCACAAGCAGCGTCCGATTACCGTCTATCGCCAGGGCGACGTCAACTTCCTGGTCAATGAAGACCCCGATTCGTTCGCCGCCGACTTCGCCGAAAAGCACGGCCCGTGCGCCTGCGGCTTCGCCATCCGCTTCAAGAAGCCGGGTGCGGAGGTCTACCAGACCGCGCTGGGCAACGGCGCTGAAGCCATCGCCTTCAAGCCGGAGAGCAAGGCGGTCAACGCCCCGGTCATCAAGGGCATCGGCGACTGCATGCTGTACCTGGTGGACCGCTACGGCGATGCCGGCAGCATCTTCGATGGCGACTACGAGCTGATCGCCGGCGCCGAGTTGCGCCCGAAGGGCTTCGGCCTGACCTTCATCGACCACCTGACCCACAACCTGTACTTCGGCAACATGCAGCAGTGGTCGGACTACTACGAGCGCCTGTTCAACTTCCGCGAGATCCGCTACTTCGACATCAAGGGCCTGAAGACCGGCCTGGTGTCCAAGGCGATGACCGCGCCGGATGGCATCGTGCGCATTCCGCTGAACGAATCGTCCGACCCGAAGAGCCAGATCAACGAGTATCTGGACGCGTACAAGGGCGAGGGCATCCAGCACATCGCCTGCTTCACCGAGAACATCTATGAAACGGTCGAAGCCATGCGTGCGCAGGGCGTGGATTTCCTCGACACGCCGGAGACCTACTTCGATGTGATCGACCAGCGCGTGCCGAACCACGGTGAGGATGTCGCCCGCCTGGCGAAGAACAAGATCCTGATCGACGCCGACCCGGAAACCCACCAGCGCAAGCTGCTGCAGATCTTCACCCAGAACTGCATCGGCCCGATCTTCTTCGAGATCATCCAGCGCAAGGGCAACGAAGGCTTCGGCGAAGGCAACTTCACCGCGCTGTTCGAGAGCATCGAACGCGACCAGATCCGCCGCGGCGTGCTGTAAGGTCTGCAGGCAATGCCGGCCACTGGCCGGCAAACCCTGTCCGAATGGTAGTGCCGGCCGCTGGCCGGCAACCTCTGGAGTTTCCATGTCTCCTTCCATCACCGCCCGCGGCTACCAGTCCGGTTTCGGCAACGAGTTCGCCAGCGAGGCCGTGCCCGGTGCGCTGCCCGTCGGCCAGAACTCGCCGCAGAAGGTGGCCCATGGCCTGTATGCCGAGCAGCTGACCGGTACCGCGTTCACCGCACCGCGCGGCAGCAATCGCCGCAGCTGGCTGTACCGGATCCGTCCGGCGGTTACCCACGGTGAGTTCACTCCCTTCGCGCAATCGCAGCTGCAGTGCGATTTCAGTGCACAGCCGGCTTCGCCGAACCAGCTGCGCTGGAGCCCGCTGCCGCTGCCGGAACTGCCCACCGATTTCGTCGAAGGCCTGTACACCATGGGCGGCAACGGTTCGCCCGACGCGCATGCCGGTGTCGGCATCCATCTGTACGCGGCCAACCGTGACATGGTCGGCCGCTACTTCTACGACGCCGACGGCGAACTGCTGATCGTGCCGCAGCTGGGCAGCCTGCGCCTGCTGACCGAGCTGGGCGTGATCGAGATCGAACCGCAGCAGATCGCGGTGATTCCGCGCGGCGTGCGCTTCCGCGTCGAACTGCCGGATGGCCCGAGCCGCGGCTACATCTGCGAGAACTTCGGCGCACTGCTGAAGCTGCCCGACCTGGGCCCGATCGGTTCCAACGGCCTGGCCAATCCGCGCGATTTCGAGACCCCGCATGCCGCGTTCGAAGACGTCGACGGCGATTTCGAACTGATTGCCAAGTTCGACGGCCGCCTGTGGCGTGCGCCGATCAATCATTCGCCGCTGGACGTGGTCGCCTGGCACGGCAACTACGCGCCGTACCGCTATGATCTGCGCCGCTTCAACACCATCGGCTCGATCAGCCACGACCACCCGGATCCGTCGATCTTCCTGGTGCTGCACTCGCCCAGCGACACCCCGGGCACCAGCAACATGGACTTTGCGATCTTCCCGCCGCGCTGGCTGGTGGCGCAGAACACGTTCCGCCCGCCGTGGTTCCACCGCAACATCGCCAGCGAGTTCATGGGCCTGGTGCATGGTGCCTACGACGCCAAGGCCGAAGGCTTCGTGCCGGGCGGTGCGTCGCTGCACAACTGCATGAGCGGCCACGGTCCGGATGCCCCGACCTTCGACAAGGCCTCCAATGCGGACCTGTCCAAGCCGGATGTGATCAAGGACACCATGGCCTTCATGTTCGAGACCCGTGGGGTGATCCGCCCGACCGCGCAGGCGCTGGCAGCAAGCCACCGGCAGGGCGATTACCAGCAGTGCTGGAACGGCCTGCGCAACAATTTCCGTTGATCGTCCGCATCCACGCATGGCGTGGATCTACTGCACCACGCACACGGATGGATCCGCGCCATGTGCGGGTGCGCTATCGCGCTTCCCAGTAGATCCACGCCATGCGTGGATGCTGTTCACCGGTTCAGGCAATGGCCGCGAACGCGCTGCAATGCTCCACCGGCAGCGCCTCCATCAGCCGCTGCCGCACGCGCTGGCAGTACCCTTCCGAGGTCAGCGCCGGCAGCACCTGCAGCGCCGATTGCATCACCCGCAGCACCTCGCCTTCGGCACGCGCCTGCTGCAGGTCGCGGAACAGCGCCGCTGCGTTGGGATGCCGCTGCATCTCCAGGATTCCCAGCACATAGATGCGCGCGGCTACCAGCGAGCGGCGGCGCTCGACCGGCGCCGCAGAAGCGGCAGTGACTGACGGCGCCAGCGGAGCCGGCATCGCAACCGGCGCAGGCGGCGTGGAGGCGGGTACGTCCGCAGCGGTCACCAGGTAGCCGCCCTGGATCATCTGGATCACCATCGCTGCCGCGTCCTGCCCAAGCAGTGCGGTCAGCTCGGCGATGCTGCGCTGGCCATCACACAGGATCAGCAGGCGTCGCTGGCGCATGTCCAGCGGTGCGCGGTGGGCCTGCAGCGCGGTTCGGGCGAGGTCGGTCTTGCGCGGTTGCATGGGGAGGACAGCCAAGTCGGTGCTCGCCCAGCCTGAATGAGGGCGATGAAACCGCGATGACAATGCAGCGCCTGCACGCCGGCTGCGGTAGCGTGCACCCACCCTGTGCCAAGGATCCGCACCGATGAAGCATCTCCCGATGGCCGGCCTGCTGCTGTTGTCGTTGGCCGCCTGCAACCGTAGTCCCGACACCGCCGCACCGGCAGCGCCGCCCGCCGCCACCGCACCGGCGAAGGATGCCTCCGTCCCCGCCGACGCCGATCTGGCCACCGCTTCGCCGGTGGATCCGCGCAGCGACAGCCCGGCACGCCTGGAGGGCTTCGGCGGCGCCACGCTGGGCGCGGGCATCGCCGAGGTCCGCAGTGGCTTCGGCACCCCCTTGCAGGGTCTGAGTACCGATGCCGCTGGCAAGCCGCTGCCTGCCGACGATGCCAATGAAGGCTGCTACTTCCTGCGCCCGCAGGGGGCCGAAGACCCGCGTCTGATGTTCGAGGCGCGCAAGCTGGTCCGCTACGACGTTCGCAGCCAGGCGATCGTCGCGCCCGGCGGCGGCCGGGTCGGCATGACCCTGGGTGAGCTGCAGGTGCTCTATCCCGAGCGCGCCGACGTCGGCCCGGACAAGTACGACGACAAGGCCCAGCACCTGCGCGTGCGCCCGGCGCAGGAGGGAGCGGCGATCATCGACTTTGCCCTCGGCGCTGACGGCAAGGTCGGCGCCTGGCGGGTCGGCAGGACCCCGCAGGTGGACTACGCCGAAGGCTGCGGCTGATCGGCCATCCTCGGCTCACCCGCCGCGGGTGGGCCGAGCGTAGAATCGCGCCACGACCGCTGGGGAGCGCCCGATGATCGCTATTGCCATTGCCTGGTTCCTGCTCGGCCTGCTGTTGCTGGCCCTGGGTGGGGACTCCATCGTCAAAGCCGTGTCCGGCCTGGCGCAGCGTTTCGGCGCCAGTGCATTCACCGCAGGCCTGCTGTTGCTGGGCATCACCACCTCGCTGCCGGAGCTGGCGGTCAACGCCCGCGCGCTGGTGGTGGGCCAGCCGGAGCTGGCCTTGGGCAATGCTGTCGGCAGCAGCGTGGTCAACCTCGGCCTGACCCTGGCGGTGGCCGCGATGGTGGCGCCGTTGCTGCTGCGCGCGCGCCTGCAGGCCGTGCTGTGGTGGGGGCTGCTGGCGGCGGGCCTGCTGCTGATCGTGTTCGGATTGGATGGCCGCCTGCTGCGCTGGGAGGCCGGCGTGCTGGTGGCAGGGTTCGTGGTGGTGCAGTTCCTGCTGTTGCGACGCGGGCGCCATGAGGGCGCCGAGGTTCAGGCGATCATCGCCGAGTCGGCCCTGAGCCGCACCAGCCTGCCGTTGAACGTGCTGCGCCTGCTGGTTGCCGCGCTCGCGTTGTACTGGGGCGCTCGCCTGGTGGTCGGTGCCGCCGCTGATTTCGGCGCCGCGCTGGGCTGGACGCCGCTGCTGGTGGGTCTGCTGCCGGTGGCGATCGGCACTGCGTTGCCGGAGGTGGCGGCCGCGGTCGCGGCTGCACGCCGTGGTCACGGCGACATGGTGCTGGGCCACGTGCTCGGCTCCAGCGTGGTCAACCTGATGCTGGTGATCGGTGCGATGGGGCTGCTGCAGCCGCTGGCATTGCCGGCCTCGTTCGTGCGCCTGGAACTGCCGGCGCTGCTGGCCTTCGCACTGGTGCTGTACCCGATGTTGCGCGGCGACCTGCGCATCAGCCGCATCGAAGGTGCGGTACTGCTGGGCGCGTTCGTGGCCTGGCTGGGGCTGGAAATCGCGCTGGTCACACCGGTCTGAGGTAGTGCCGGCCGCTGGCCGGCAACCTCGGCGAACTCGCAGCCAGGCATGGCCTGGCTCTACTGGCGGTTATCCGGGGTCGTGCCGACCAACGGTCGGCACCCACCGTCAACGCGCGGTGGTTTCCTCTTCCCGCTCCGGTTCCGGCGGCGGCAGCTGCTCGTCTTCGGCACGCTCGTTGCCCGGCAGGCTGGGGCGCGTTTCCATCAGCAGCGACAGTGCGGCCTTGGCCATCAGGTGCGCGCTGATCGGTGCGGTGATGAACAGGAACACGGTGATCAGCAGCTCGCGCGGCTGCGGGTCCTGGCCCAGGAAGATGTGGTAGCACACCGAGCACACGAGCACGCAGCCCACGCCCAGCGTGCTGGCCTTGGTCGGTGCGTGCAGGCGCTTGAAGAAGGTGGACAGCTTCACCAGGCCCAGTGCGCCGACCAGGATGAAGAAGCAGCCGAACAGCAGCAGGATCGACAGCGCGATCTGGATGAAGGTGATCATTCGACGATGTCCCGGCGCAGCACGAACTTGCTCAGCACCACGGTGCTGCCGAAGCCGAGCATGGCGATGATCAGTGCCGCCTCGAAGTAGATCGCCGAATTGAGGTACATGCCGAACAGCATCAGCTCGGCGATGGCGGTCACCGACAGCGTATCCAGTGCAAGGATGCGGTCGGGCACGGTCGGTCCGCGCAGCAGGCGCCAGGTGGCCAGCAGCATGGCCAGGCCGACCACGTGCATGCACACCACCAGGGTGGTCTGGATGATCTGGAATCCAGTCATGGGAAGATCTCCATCAACGGGGCTTCATAACGGCGCTTGATCGTGTCGATCAGCTCCTGCGGGTCTTCCAGGTGCAGCACGTGCACCAGCAGGAATTTCCGGTCGTCGCTGAGTGCGGCCGACACCGTGCCGGGGGTCAGGGTGATCATGCTGGTCAGCGCGGCGATGCCGTGGATGTTGGCGATGTCCAGCGGCAGCCAGATGAAACCGGGGCGGATGTTCTTTTCCGGGCCCAGCACCTGGATGGCCACGCGGATGTTGGACATCAGGATGTCCCACAGGGTCACGAACAGCAGCTTCGGCAGCGGCCGCAGAGTGCCGATGCGGGCGAACTCGCGGTCCAGACGCGCAGCGAACAGCGGAATCACCACCCCCAGCAGCACGCCCAGCAGGAACTGGCCGAGCGTGAAGCTGTCGGACATCAACAGCCAGAACACCACCACCATCACGCTCAGCGCGGGCGAAGGCAGCAGGCGGCGGATCGGGGAACGCTTGGCGGTCATGGCTGGCGGATCTCCGGCGTGGTCGCGCGCAACTGCTGCACGTAGTCGCCCGGCTGCAGCAGCTGGGTGGCGATGGCGTCGGTGTGCTGCATCAGCGGGGCAGCGAACAATGTCATGCCGATGCCGTACGCCAGCAGGATGCAGGCGGCAAACAGCTCCACACGACGCAGCGGCGCCTTGCGCGGTGGTGGTGCATCGGGATCGGGCATCGGCACGCGCCAGAACAGGCGGATGCCGCCGCGGGTCAGGCCCATGATGACCAGCAGGCTGCTGACCAGCACTGCGGTCCACACCGCACCGGTGTACTGGGCTGGCATGCCGGCCAACAGCGCGGCCTTTGCCAGGAAGCCGGACAGCGGCGGCAGGCCGGCCACCGACACCGCCGCAATCAGGAACAGCACGGCAGGGGTCTCCTTGCCGGGCATCGGTGCGATCACTTCCTTGCGGTCGCTGGCGCCGCCACGGCGGCGTCGGATCAGGTCGGCGACCAGGAACAGTGCGGCGGCGACGAAGCTGCTGTGCGGCAGGTAGTACAGGCCGGCCGACAGCACCTCAGGCGTGCCCACCGAGAAGGCGATGAACAACGTGGCCGCCGAGACGATCACCAGATACGAAATCAGCACGCGCAGGCGCGCGGCGGCCAATGCTCCCAGGCCGCCCAGCACCAGCGTCGCTACGCCGGCCCACAGCAGCCAGTCGCGGCCGTAGCCGGCCATCGCCCCCGCATCCTCGCCGAACCACAGCATCTGGATGCGCAGCACGGCATACAGGCCCACCTTGGTCATGATCGCAAACAGCGCCGCCACCGCAGCCGGTGCACGCGCATACGATTCGGGCAGCCACAGGTACAGCGGCATCAACGCGGCCTTGGCACAGAACACCAGCAGCAACAGGCCCATGGTCGCCTTCACCAGGGTCAGCTGCGCAGGCGGCACTTCGGCGATGCGCTGTGACAGCTCGGCCATGTTCAATGAACCCAGCGAGGCGTACAGCAGGCCCAGTGCGATCAGGAACAGGGTCGAGGCGGTGACGTTGAACACCACGTAGTGCAGGCCGATGCGCATGCGCAGGCCACGGCCGCCACTGAGCAGCAGGCCGTAAGAGGCGATCAGCATCACCTCGAAGAACACGAACAGGTTGAAGATGTCGCCGGTCAGGAAGGCGCCATTGAGGCCGACCAGCTGGAACTGGAACAGCGCATGGAAGTGCGGTGCGCGCCGGTCCCAACCCGAACACGCATGCAGCAGGCAGGGGATGGCCAGCAGCAGGGTGGTCAGCAGCATCCACGCCGACAGCCGGTCGGCCACCAGTGCGATGCCCAGGCGTGACGGCCAGTCACCCAGCAGGTACACGCGGATGTCGCCGCCTGCGGTGTCGGCGAACAACAGGCCGACCACCACCGCCAGCGCGCCCAGCGCGGTCCACGCCACGGCGCGCTGCACCTTCGGCCCATAGCGGCGGTGTTCGACGAACAGCGACAGCGCAGCGCCGAGCAGCGGTACCAGGATCGGCAGGATCACCAGATGATTCATGCGCGGTCCTCGCCCCGGCGCGGCGGTGCATCGTCGTCCGGCTCGTGCGCGTCCACGTGGTCACTGTGGTTGTCGCTGCGGCTGCGCATGGCCAGCACGATGCTGACGGCGGTCATCGCAAAGGCAATGACGATGGCGGTCAGCACCAGCGCCTGTGGCAGCGGATCGGTGTAGTTGCCCAGGTGGCTCTCCACGCCTTCCTGCAGCACCGGCGCCTTGCCCTGCACCACGCGGCCACCGGCGAAGATCAGCAGGTTGGTGGCGTAGGACAGGAAGGTCATGCCGAGGATCACATCGAAGCTGCGCGCGCGCAGCAGCAGGTAGATGCCGATGGCGGTCAGCACGCCGATCGCAGAGGCCAGGGCCAGTTCCATCAGTGCATCTCCCCCGTTCGTGCCGAGCGGCGTTGCAGGTCGATCTCGCCCTTGCGCGCGGTGCGCGTCCGCGAGGGTTTGACGGTGGCCATCATCGACAGCATCAGCATCGCGCCACCGAACACCACCAGGTACACGCCGATATCAAAACCAATCGCGCTGGCCAGCGGTACATCGCCGATCAACGGCAGGTGCAGGTCCAGGTGGCCGCTGGTCAGGAACGGCACGCCGAACAGCATCGACGCGGCGCCACTGAGGATGGCGATCAGCAGGCCGGTACCGATGCAGCGTATGTAGTCGAAGCCGAAGCGTGACTCCACCGAGGCGGTGCCCTGGATCACGTACTGGATCAGCAGCGGCACCGCCAGCACCAGGCCGGCGATGAAGCCGCCGCCCGGCGCGTTGTGGCCGCGCAGGAACAGGAAGATGGAGACCGTCAGGGTCAGCGGGAACATGATCTGGGCCAGATCGGCCGGCACCGGCAGCTTGATCGGCGGACCGGGCATGATCTGCTCCGGCGCCATCCGCGTGCGACGCAGCAGCGCATGCACGACCAGTGCGGCAATGCCGAACACGGTGATCTCGCCGAAGGTATCGAAGCCGCGGAAGTCGACCAGGATCACGTTGACCACGTTCTGGCCGTATGCTTCGGGCAGGGCGCGGGCAAGCAGCTCGCCGGCCATGGTGTTCGGCGGCAGGGTCATCGCGCTGTAGGCCAGCGCGCCCAGGCCGGCACCGGCCACGATCGCGATCAGCGCATCACGGCGCTTGCGCCAGCGCGGCCGCTCCGGACCGGACTGTGCCGGCAGGTAGTTCATGCCCAGCAGCATCAGCACCAGGGTCACCATCTCCACCAGCAGCTGGGTCAGCGCCAGGTCCGGTGCGGACAGGAACACGAAGGTCAGCGCCACCATCAGGCCGACGCCGCCGACCAGCAGCACGGCCAGCAGGCGCTGCTTGTACATGCGCAGGGTCGCCACCGCGCAGGACATCATCACCAGCCACAACGCCCAGCCCAGCAGCGGTATCGGCTGCGGTCTGGTCCATTCCGGCGAGGCCGGGTTGGCGATGTAGGGCGCGGCGGCGACCACGATAGCCACCAGCACCAGGCCCAGCAGCATGCGCTGCAGGCTGCCGTTGGCGATGCCGGCGGTCAACCGCTGCGCACTGGCCGACAGCAGGTCCAGCTGGTGGTGAAAGACGTTGCGTCCCGGCGTGGTGTTGGTTACCGCGTGCAGATCGATCAGCTTGCGCAGGCCGAAGTAGAGGGCCACGCCACCGACCACGCCAGCGGCGCTCATCGCCAGCGGCAGGTTGAAGCCATGCCAGATCGACAGGTTGTACTCGGGCATCGCGCTGCCGAGGATCGAGGCGGCTGCCGCGTGCAATACCGGGGCCACGGTCACGGCCGGGGCGATACCCACCGCCACGCAGATCACCACCAGGATTTCCACCGGTACCTTCATCCAGCGCGGCGGCTCGTGCGGCACGCGATCCAGGCCATGCGGGCCCTTGCCGAAGAACGTGTCGTGCACGAAGCGCAGGCTGTAGGCCACGCCGAACACACCGGCCAGCAGCGCGGCGATCGACACCGCCGTGCGCATGGTGTCGGTGCCGCCCGCCGAGAGCGCTTCGGCGAACAGCATTTCCTTGGACAGGAAGCCATTGAGCAGCGGGATGCCGGCCATCGCCAGCGAGGCGATGATCGCCAGCGCGCTGGTGAACGGCATCAGCCTGCGCAGGCCACCCAGCTTGCGCATGTCACGGGTGCCGGTCTCGTGGTCGATGATGCCGGCGGCCATGAACAGCGAGGCCTTGAAGGTGGCGTGGTTGATGATGTGGAACACGCCGGCGACAACCGCCATCGGCGTGGACAGGCCGAACAGCAGGGTGATCAGGCCCAGGTGCGAGATCGTCGAATAGGCCAGCAGGCCCTTCAGGTCATGCTGGAAGATCGCGTTCCAGGCACCGATCAGCAGGGTGATCGCACCGATGCCGCTGACCGTGTAGAAGAACAGATCGCTGCCGGCCAATGCCGGGTGCAGGCGCGCCAGCAGGAACACACCGGCCTTCACCATGGTGGCCGAGTGCAGGTAGGCCGACACCGGGGTAGGCGCGGCCATCGCGTGCGGCAGCCAGAAGTGGAACGGGAACTGCGCGCTCTTGGTGAAGATGCCCGCCAGCACCAGGAACAGGGCATAGGGGTACAGCGCGCTGGCGCGGATCTGCTCGCCGGCGGCCAGCACCACGTCCAGGTCGAAGCTGCCGACGATGCGGCCGATCAGCAGCACGCCGGCCAGCAGCGCCAGGCCGCCGCCACCGGTGATCACCAGCGCCATCCGCGCGCCCTCGCGCGCGTCCTGGCGGTGCGACCAGAAACCGATCAGCAGGAACGAGCTGATGCTGGTCATTTCCCAGAAGACCATCAGCAGCAACAGGTTGCCCGACAGCACCATGCCCAGCATGGCGCCCATGAACAGCAACAGGTAGGTATAGAAGCGGTGCGCGTTGTCCTGGCTGCTGAGGTAATAGCGCGCATACAGCACCACCAGCGCGCCGATACCCAGCACCAGCCCCGCGAACATCCAGGCCAGGCCATCCAGGCGCAGGGTGAAGTCCAGGCCGATCTGCGGCAGCCACGGCACCATCGTGCGCACCACCTGGCCATCGAGCACCGATGGGGTCAGCCAGGCGAGGATCGCCAGCCCGCCCAACGGCGCCAGCGCCGCCAGCCAGGCAGCAGTCGAGCGCGAACTACGGGGGAAGGCTGCGACAGCCACTGCCATCAGGAACGGCAGGGCCAGCAGCAGGGGCAGGCTGGGGAGCATGCAGGGAATCCATGATTCACGAGCAGGTCAGGGAGCATAACAGGCTGCCAAATGTCGCCGAAACCCATTGAACAGCGATCAATTGCATGTAACGTGCGCTGATTCATTTTTTCTGCGGTGCAGCATGCCGCGCGGATGACCCATCAGGACCCGGTTGGCAGGTCCACCCTACGCCCACGCAGGGACAGCGCAGCCCCTGTCGCACAGGGACCGCCGCCGCCGGGCGGGACAAGGAGAGGAGGTCACCGTGGCAGGCTGGCAGGCGCGCCGTGCAGTGTGGGTGACGGCACCTGCCCGTTCAGGAAACAAAGGCGTCGACGCGGCGACGCAGGTCAGTAGCGCCAGTCGAGCTTGCGATAGGCCTTGGCCATCACCCACGCCGGGCCGATCAGCAGGTAGGTCAGGTCGGTCAGGAAGCTGGGCTTGCGGCCTTCGAACTTGTGGCCGATGAACTGCGCGATCCAGGCGACGACGAATACGCCGATGGCCAGCGAGCGCAGGTTGTGCAGGCCGATTTCCGCTTCCAGCAGCCGGCACAGGCAGCCGAACACGAAGAACTGGATGAGCATGCCGATGCCCAGCGGACGCGACAGCTTGTTGTAGAAGCACCACGCGCTGAACATCGCAAACGCCGACCAGATGCCGTACTGGAACCAGGTGATCAGCGGCGGCACGCACCACAGCAGGGCCACCACCGACCACAGGATCGCCGGCACCGCCACCACGTGGATGCGCTGGTTGACCACATTGCGGTGGTCGTCGGAGTAGCTGGCGAAATAGCGGTCGATCGGACGCGCAAGCTGGGTGCTGGTCTGCATGTGGCCAGCATACCCCGGCCGGGGCTGTCAGTAGAGCCAGGCCATGCCTGGCTGCAGGTTCGCCGAGGTTGCCGGCCAGCGGCCGGCACTACCGCATTCAGAACGCCCCCGACACGCGGGCCGGGGGCGCAGGGGGTTCAGTCGACGCTGATCCCGGCCAAGCGCTGCAGCGCCTCGGCGTACTTGGCGCGGGTGCGCTCGATGATCTCGGCCGGGATGCTCGGGCCCGGGGCGGTCTTGCCCCAGTCCAGCGTCTCCAGGTAGTCACGCACGAACTGCTTGTCGTAGCTCGGCGGGCTGGTGCCCACTTCGTACTCGTCGGCAGGCCAGTAGCGCGAGGAATCCGGCGTCAGCATCTCGTCCATGATGTACAGGCGACCGTCGGCGTCGGTGCCGAACTCGAACTTGGTGTCGGCCAGGATGATGCCGCGCTCGCGTGCGTAATCGGCCGCGAACTTGTAGATGCGCAGCGTCGCGTCGCGCACCCGCTCGGCCATTTCCGCACCGACCGTCTTCACCATCGCGTCGAAGTCGATGTTCTCGTCATGGTCACCAACGGCGGCCTTGGTCGAGGGGGTGAAGATCGGCTCGGGCAGCTGCTCGGCCTGGCGCAGGCCGTCGGGCAGCTCGATGCCGCTGACCTTGCCGGTGCGCTGGTAGTCCTTCCAGCCGCTGCCGATCAGGTAGCCACGGGCAATCGCTTCCACCGGTACCGGCTTCAGCTTGCGGGTGACCACCGCGCGCTTGGCGTACAGGGCCGCGTCCACGCCCTCGGGCAGCACGCTGGCCACATCGATGCCGGTCAGGTGGTTGGGCATCAGGTGCGCGGTCTTGGCGAACCAGAAGTTGGACACCTGGCAGAGCATCTCGCCCTTGCCCGGGATCGGGTCGGGCAGGACCACGTCGAACGCCGACAGGCGATCGGTGGCGACCATCAAGAGGTAGTCCCCCGGTGGGGTACCGGCCGGCAGCCGCTCGCGCGGGATATCGAACACATCACGCACCTTGCCGCGGTGGCGCAAGGGCAGGCCGGGGAGATCGGATTGCAACAGCGTGGTTGGCACGGGCACTCCTGGGGCTTCGTCGATACGGCTGCCCAACGGACCCGGCGGGCCCGCAACTGGTCAGCGGGCGGCCTAGTGTAAAGCGGTCCGGGCCCGCTGTGACGTAAAATGAGCGTCCATTTCGTCGGCCGACCCCGGAGCGCCATGCGCTGGTACGGAAAACTGCTCGGATTCATCGCCGGCGCCCTGCTGTTCCGGCCCAATCCGCTGTTCGGCGCGGTGGTCGGCCTGTTGCTGGGGCATGCCTTCGACAGCGACTGGTTCCGCCTGAACAAGGAGAACCCGTACCGCGAGCTGGGGCTGACCTCCGAGGCCACGGATGCCGAGGTCGAGCGCGCCTACCGCAAGCTGATCTCCCAGTACCACCCCGACAAGCTGGGCGGCGCTGCCCCGGAGCTGCAGCAGCAGGCCGAGCAGAAGTCGCGGCGCATCAACGCCGCCTACGACCGCATCAAGACCCTGCGCAAGCGCTGACCCCATGCCCCGCCTGCGGGCGGGAGACCCCTTTCCCCGTTCCGAAGGCCCCGGCCATGTCCAACTGCCTCATCGCTCCTTCCATCCTCTCGGCCAACTTCGCCCGCCTGGGCGAGGAAGTCGACAACGTCCTGGCCGCGGGTGCCGACTGGGTCCATTTCGATGTGATGGACAACCACTACGTGCCCAACCTGACCATCGGCCCGATGGTCTGCCAAGCCCTGCGCAAGCACGGCGTCACCGCGCCGATCGACGTGCACCTGATGGTCGAGCCGGTGGACCGCATCATCCCGGACTTCGCCGAGGCCGGTGCCACCTACATCAGCTTCCACCCGGAAGCCTCGCGCCACGTCCATCGCACCATCCAGCTGATCCGCTCGCTGGGCTGCAAGCCGGGCATCGTGCTCAACCCGGCCACCCCGGTGGACATCCTCGACTGGGTGCTGGACGATCTCGACCTGGTGCTGCTGATGTCGGTCAACCCGGGCTTCGGCGGCCAGGCCTTCATTCCGTCGGCCTTGGACAAGCTGCGCGTGGTGCGCCAGAAGATCGATGCCAGCGGCCGTGACATCCGCCTGGAGATCGACGGTGGCGTGAAGGCCGATAACATCGGCGAGATCGCCGCCGCTGGCGCCGACACGTTCGTCGCCGGCTCGGCCATCTTCAACGCCAAGACCAGCTACCAGGACGTGATCGCGCAGATGCGCGCCAACGTCGCTGCAGCGCGGGGCTGAGCCATGAGCACGGTGGCCGTGTTGAACATCCGTCCGGCCACCGTCGCCGATGCTGGCCTGATCCTTCGGTTCATCCGCGAACTGGCGATCTACGAGAAGGCCGAGCAGTCGGTGCAGACCGATGAGATCGGCATCGCCGAAAGCCTGTTCGGCGCCGACGCTACCGCCCGAGCGCTGGTCTGCGAGGCGAACGGCGAAGCCATCGGCTATGCGGTGTATTTCTACAACTATTCCACCTGGCTGGGGCGCAAGGGCATCTACCTGGAAGACCTGTACGTGAGTCCGGAAAAACGTGGCTCCGGCGCGGGAAAAGCGCTGCTGAAGTACATCGCCCGCCAGGCGGTAGCTGAAGGTTGTGGTCGCTTCGAGTGGTCGGTGCTGGACTGGAACACGCCGGCCATCGAGTTCTACACCGCAGCTGGCGCCAGACCGCAGGACGAGTGGACGGTGTACCGGTTGGAAGGTGAGGCGCTGAAGGCATTCGCCGGGTAGGCCGTGTCCTGGTGACTGGTGTGCCGATGAAATACGCCATTGCCGCACTCCGACAGCGGCTGCCGGCTTCGATTGCTGGCTGCAGGCAGGCGCTGGAGGCTGCCGGCGGTGACCTGTCACAGGCGCACGCCTTGGTGGTTGATCAGCTCGTGGCCGATTACGGGCACCGCACAGGGTTGGGTGCCGCCGAGGCCGCCATCGAGCTGCAGGCCGCTGGCCATGACGTGGAACGCGCCATGATGCTTTGGCGTCGCCGCCACCCATCGCCGCCGCCGCGGCCATTTGCGGCGCTTGAAAAGGGATGGGCACTGGCAGCGGAGCTGGCTTCGGTGGGCGCCGGGTTGCGCTGCTTCGCCCATGTCATTCCTGGCGAACAAGACACCTACGAGCTGCGCTTGATCACCCATGCCGCACGCTTCACCGAGACCGCCTATGGCTTCGACTACGACTACGCCATGCAGGACGCGCAGACGCGGGTGGAACGCAGGTTCGTGACCGGAATTCCGGCGCTCGACCTTCTGTTGCAGGAGTACGCAATTGATGAAGCGATGTTGTGCAGCATCGATGCCTTCGACAGCTGCCTCCTGCACGGTCCCATCGAGGCTTACCTGTGAGCCGGCCTCTACACCCGCGCGATGGGTAAAAAAAAGCCACGCCAAACACTGGCGTGGCCTTGCTGCATGCGTGGGAGGCTGATCCTGCCTCCATCCGTCGTCCCTGCTATGGACTTCCATTCTCCGGGTGGCCGATGACACCGGCATGACATGCTGCGCGGGCGAGCCCAGCGCCCTGACCTGAACGGTGCCCTCTTCCTTTCACTGGCCCCGAACGCGCGGTTGCTAGCCTGTGCCGCCCTTCCCTGGAAGCACCGCATGAGCACACCGCGCTGGCGCCTGATCCTCAACGGCAAGTCCGCAGGCAACGATGACCTGCGCGAGGCCGTGGGCCACTGGCGCGAACGCGGCGTGCAGCTGGAAGTGCGGGTGACCTGGGAAGACGGTGACGCCGAGCGCTACGTTGCGGAGGCCATCGACCACGGTGTGGACGTGATCGTGGCGGCCGGTGGCGACGGCACGCTCAGCGCGGTGGCCGAGACGCTGGCGCATCGCGACGAGCCGGCTGAGGCGCTGCCTTCGCTTGCGCTGGTGCCGATGGGCACCGCCAACGATCTCGCCACCGCTGCGGGCATTCCGGTGGAGCCGCAGGAGGCCTTCGCACTGATTGCCAGCGGTACGCCGCGTCCGATGGACCTGCTGCGCGTCGATGCCGACGGCAAGCCATGGTGGTGCGCCAACCTAGCCAGCGGCGGCTTCGGTACCCAGGTCACGGTGGAAACCGATGCGGGCTTGAAGAAGATGCTTGGCGGTTTGGCGTATGTCATTACCGGCATCGCCAAGCTCGGTCGCATAGAACCCATCACCGCGCGCCTGAGCGGGCCGGATTTCCAGTGGGAAGGTGGGTTCATAGCGCTGGGTATCGGTAACGGCCGCCAAGCGGGTGGTGGTCAGCAGCTGTGCCCGCAGGCACTGATCGATGACGGCCTGCTGGATGTCACCGTAGTGCCGGAACTGGAGGGTGAAGTCGCAGCCACCCTTGGACAGATGCTGACCGGCGGCAAGGAGGCGGCGCTTGAACGTGTCGCCACGCGCGCGCAGCTGCCGTGGCTGCAGATCGACGCAACGCAGCCGTTGACGTTGAACCTGGACGGCGAACCGGTGCAGGCACGCCGCTTCCGCATCGAATGCGTGGCGGGCAGGGTGCGCATGCATCTGCCGGATGACTGCGTGCTGCTTTCCAGCAGCTGAGACAGGAATCAGAGCAGCGGAATGTCTTCTTCCTTTGTGGGGAAGCCGAAGGCTTCACGCTTGTCGCGGATGCCTTTTGGCATCGGGGGACGAGGGATGCCCCGGGCGACAAGCCACTGCTGGCACTTCTTCTGCCATGGCAGAAGATCGGGTGTAGTGATGCCCCAGAAGATGTGCTCGGCGATCAGCATTCTGTCGGGATCGCCGATGGATGATTTCAGCATCACCGTAGGGTCGGCCCCGTGCTCCAGCAGCCAATAGGCATGCTCGAATCCACCCCGGGTGGTGTACCAGCTGAGGACTGTGTCGGCGGTGCCGCGATTGGATTCATTGATGTTCGCTCCATTCTCAATCAGAAGTTTCACGTTCTCCCACTGATTGCCTGCGATGAAGGCTTGAAACAGCAACGTTTCGCCTGCCGAATTCCGCGTGTTGGGATCGCCGCCGTACTTGAGCAGCAACTGCAGGTAGCGCGCGTCGTCCAGCTTTGCGGCGTAGACCATGGCGTTGTTGTAGCCAAGTCTGCGGCCATCCACGACCTTGTAAGCGCGGGCATTTGGATCTGCCCCGTTTTCAAGAAGTGCGCGGAGGCCGTCCAGACTGCCTGTGCGTAGAGGCCAGGCGACCATGGGAATCCCGTCTTCACGCGAGAACGTCTTGTCCGGATCGACACCCTCTTCACCGATGAGGCGGCGAATGGCCTTTGAATCGCCGCTTTCCGTGGCGATGGCAAGCTGCAGAGCCCTCCCTTCAAAGTAGTTGTCTGCTCCATGACTCGATGATGCCGCGCAGCCGCTGATCAACAAAAGTGTGAGACAAGCCGCGGAGATGAGGGCTTTCTGCACACATTTGTGAAAGTGAATGGGCATTATCATCCTGATGATTTGGCTGAAACGTGACATTAGCAAAAAGTTCTGATAATCGATAAGCATCGCGTGCCCAAGCCCGTGCCCGGCGCAATGGAGTTTGCCATGAATGGAACCGACATCGAGGCGCGTGCGCGCGCCCTCCAGCAGCAGGATCTTCTCGTTCAACAGCTGCGGGAAAGCGGCAATGACAGGGAAGCTGATCGTCTTCAGGAGACCTATCACGCGCGTGAAATGTCTGGTCTCGCAGCTGATGTCTATCAATCAGCCAAGCACGAAGGTGCGCCTCCCGTGGGATGGACGCGCGGCAGCTCCGATCCGGATGCACTGCGCGCTGCAGGCATCAACATGTCTGACGAAGAGTTGCGTGAGCTTCTGCAACCGCCGCAGTCTGGATTCCGTGCGGAAATATATGTTCCCGACAAAGCGCTTTTCGGTGCAGACGCAAAGCCGGTGGTGGTCTACAAAGGCTCCACCGGTAAGATCGCCGATCCTCTTGCACCGAATGGATGGCGTGAGTCGGGCGGCGAGGATTTTCTGAACAATGGGCAGCAAGGCATTGGGATGCGAAGCGACTACTACGATCGCGCCATGTCACTTGCCACGCAGCTGAATGATCGCATTGGCAACAACTTCGAAATCGCCGGTCACTCCCTCGGTGGCGGCATGGCTTCCGCCGCGTCGGCCGTCACCGGCGCACGCGCCACTACCTTCAATGCGGCAGGCCTGCATCCGGAAACAGCGGCTCGTTTCGCGAAGGAAAATGGTCTGCCCACCTTCAATCCGCAACAAAGCGTGCACACCTACCAGACCACCGGCGAGGTGCTGAATGACGTGCAGAACGGCATGCAGCGCCTGAGCGAGCAGCAGCGTCGCGGCTATGGCGTGCTTGCCAATGAAATGGGCATGTTGCTGAAGGAGCCCGCCATGCAGAAGCTGGTGGGCGACAAGCTGCGCGAGATGATGCCACCGGGTGCGCAGACGTCCGCAGCGCAGTTCATCGAACAACTGGCGACACAGCCGGGGCAGGAAGCTCTGCGCAATATCCCGGTGGCTGCTGGCCGTGCCGAACTGCTGCTTGAGGCCAAGACACGCGACGCACAGGGCACTATCGTCAATCGTTCGCAGGTAGCGGCGCCAAGCCAGGTTGCAGAGTTGGCTGGACCGCTTTCCACGGTGCTGCACGCCACCGGCTACGGTATGCGCGGCGGACGTGTGATCGGTGAGCAGGTTGAACGCGCGGGGGCGACTGGCGCGCATGTCCTGGACAGGGCCGGTGATGGCGCGGAGCAGATTCTGAGGACCCAGGGCATGGCCATTGGCCAGGTCGTGAACATGGGATCGACCACGCTCCAGGTGGGTACCCGGGCCACCACCACCGTGATCGCCTCCGGGCGCGAGTTGACCGGAAGCATCGAGGCGACCCTGCATCGGGCGCAATCGCAGGCCAGTTCCCATGGCATGTCCGCACTGTCGTGGGTGGCCGGTCGGATCGGTTTGGATAACGCGTCCGACAGGTTGGCCAAAGAAGCCGAAAGGACACGTACTACGGGCGAGCAACGCGCGGTACATGCGTCGCGACAAGCACATGCCGATGCCGAAGGGACGCGCGCCTTTGGCGAGCGGACGGCCACGGCCATCGGCAATGACGGGCAGTGGGTGGCCGGCAAGCTGCAGAACGGTTTTGCCACCGCCGGCGCCCATGTGGACCGCGGCTATGACTTGGTGGCATCGAAGGTAAAGGGCGTTACCGCCCAAGCGCCAGCTGCCATGGCGACGGTCGGGGGCATCAGTGTGGGGGTGGGCACTGCGGCAGCAACGCATGTACCCACCGGTGTCCTGCCATTGGATGCGGTGAAGCTCTCCAATCTCGCTCAGTCCGCGCGACTGATCCGTGACATCGGTCCAGCGTTTGGCGAGGCAACTGCACGCCATGGCATGGCCGAGACTGTCATTCCCAGCCTGGACTCGGAACTGATCAAGCAGGAAGCCGTCGCCCGCAAGCTGGTCGAGCAGCACCAGCGCATACAGCATCCCGAGGATGGCCGCCGCGCCAGCGTGGCAGCAGAGCCGGCTGCGCGCGGGCACGGCATCAATGACCCTGGCCACACCGACTACCGGTTGTTCAATGGCGCACAGACCGGGGTCCACGCCCTGGACCGCGCCCACAACCGGGTGCCTGACCTGCAGAGCGACCAGCTCGCCGGCGCACTGGCCGTACAGGCCAAGCGCGAAGGGCTGGAGTCCATTTCCCACGTGGTGCTCAGCGAGGATCACAGCCGTGCCTTCGCGGTGGATACGCCGGACCTGAACGCCGCGCACCGCCGCCATGCCCACGTCGATGTGGCAGCGGGCATGGCCCAGCCGCTGAGCGCGAGCACGGCCCAGGTTGACGCGATCAACGCCAGTCGCGAGCAGGCGCAGGGGGGGGCGCTGGCCCAGCAGCAGGTGCAGGAGACCCAGGAACAGGCACGGCGGATGGGCTAAGGCGGCGCAAACCGCCCGTCGCCAAAGGGTTTCCCTGCGGCCAAAGCTGCGATACAGTCAATGCGTGTCCAGCCTGACGACCCCGCATACCCTTTCTTCCGCACGCCGTTGGTGGCGATGGTGGCCTGTTGCCGTCGTCCGTCCCCATAACGCTGTGTCCCGGAAGGAAAGTCGTCTTGATCTCGCACGCTCAGTTTCAGCAGCAGGCCGCTGAAGGCCACACCCATATCCCCGTTGTCCGCGAAGTGCTGTCCGACCTGGACACGCCGCTTTCGGTCTATCTGAAGCTCGCCGACGGCCCCAATACCTACCTGTTTGAATCCGTCGAAGGCGGCGAGCGCTTTGGTCGTTACTCGATCATCGGCCTGCCGGCACGTCGCGTGTACGCCTTCCACGGCCACACCCTGACCGTGCGCGAGGACGGGCAGGTGGTGGAAACCCGCGAGGTGGCCGATCCGTTTGCCGAGGTCGAGGCGCTGCGCAGTGCCCACTCGGTGCCGAAGCTGGAAGGCCTGCCGGGCTTCACCGGTGGCCTGGTCGGCTGGTTCGGGTTCGAGTGCATCGGCTACATCGAGCCGCGCCTGGCATCGCCGGCCGGCCGCGACGAACTGGGCACTCCGGACATCCTGCTGCTGCACTCCGATGAGCTGGCGGTGTTCGACAACCTGAAGGGCCGGCTGTACCTGATCGTGCACGCCGACCCGCGCCAAGCGGGCGCTTTCGAGCAGGCGCAGGCGCGCCTGGACGCATTGGCGGCCAAGCTGCGCGCGCCGGGTGCCGGCTATCCGGCACCACTCACCAGCGACGTGCTGGACGAGTCCGATTTCGTCTCCGGTTTCACCCGCGAAGGCTTCGTCGATGCGGTCCAGCGCAGCAAGGAGTACATCCGTGCCGGCGACATCTTCCAGGTGGTGCTCAGCCAGCGCTTGAGCGTGCCGTTCAAGGCGCGGCCGGTGGATGTGTACCGCGCGCTGCGGGCACTGAACCCGTCGCCGTACATGTATTTCCTCGATGTCGGCGACCTGCAGGTGGTCGGCTCGTCGCCGGAAATCCTGGTGCGTCTGCAGGACGGTGAAGTGACCGTGCGCCCGATCGCCGGCACCCGCCCGCGCGGCGCCACGCCGGAACTGGACCAGGCGCTGGAAGTCGAGCTGCTGGCCGATCCGAAGGAACGCGCCGAGCACCTGATGCTGATCGACCTGGGCCGCAACGACGCCGGCCGCGTGTCCAAAGCCGGTACCGTGGAAGTGGGCGAGCAGTTCGTGATCGAACGCTACAGCCACGTCATGCACATCGTCAGCGAAGTGACCGGGCAGCTGCAGCCGGGCCTGAGCTACGCCGACGTGCTGCGTGCCACCTTCCCGGCCGGTACGGTCAGCGGTGCGCCGAAGATCCGCGCGCTGGAAGTGATCCGCGAACTGGAACCGATCAAGCGCAATGTCTACGCCGGCAGCATCGGCTACATCGGCTGGCACGGCGATGCCGATACCGCGATCGCGATCCGCACCGCCGTGATCAAGGACGGCCGCCTGTACGTGCAGGCCGGCGCCGGCATCGTCTACGACTCGGACCCGGACAAGGAGTGGGACGAGACGATGAACAAGGGCCGCGCGCTGTTCCGCGCCGTCGCCCAGGCCGCCAAGGGCCTGTAAGCCTCCCCGTGCCGTGGCCTGCGCCGCGGCAACTTCCGCTGTTCCTGTTCAAGACAAGGAGTACCGCATGAAGCTGCTGAGCGCATTGCTGTGGTCGTCGCTGCTGGCCACGATGGCCCCGTCTGCCTGGGCGCAGGCCAACACCATTCCCTCGCAGCCGCACCTGCTGGTGAAGGGCGAGGCGCGCCGTCTGGTGATGCCTGACCGGTTCGGCCTGCAATTGAACATCGAAGAGACCGATATGGATGCCGATGCCGCGCGTCGCCGCGTGCAGGACAACGTCGCCCGCGTGCTGGCGCTGTTCAAGCAGCACAAAGCGGTGGACGGCAGCGTGCGCGCGGATAACCTGCGCATCGGCCCAGCGACGCGCTATGAGCAAAGCCGGCAGGTCTTCATCGGTACGCGCGTGTCACGCCAGCTGCGCGCCAGCTTTGCCAGCGTGAAGGCGATGCAGGATGTGCTGGGTGCGCTGAAGGCCAATGAAAACGTACAGGTCAGCAGCCTGGCCCCGACGTACTCGGGAGAGGTGGCGCTGCGCCGTGAACTCAAGGGCGAGGCCGCGGCCAAGACCCGCGAGTCCGCGCAGGGGCTGGCCAAGGCCTATGGAACAAAGGTGCGTGGCCTGTACAGCATCTCCGATGTGGCGCCGGACTTCGCATATGGCATCCAGGCCGGGCAATGGCCGCAGCCGGGCGAGGATGGTGAGTATCTCGACAGGATCTCGGTGACCGGCAGCTACGCACCGGCCTCGGCGCCTGCTCCCGCTGCACCCGAATCCATCGAAGCGGGCCCCATCACCTATACCGAAAACGTGTACGCCATTTTCCTGATAAGCGACGGAACCTGACCATGTTGTGGATGATCGACAACTACGACAGCTTCACCTACAACCTCGTGCAGTACCTGCAGACGCTGGGTGCCGAAGTGAAGGTGGTGCGCAACGATGCGATGAGCGTGGACGAGATCGCCGCGCAGAAGCCCGAACGCATCGTCATCTCACCCGGCCCGTGCACGCCCAACGAAGCGGGCGTGTCGCTGGAGCTGATCCGGCGCCTGGGCCCGACCACGCCGATCCTCGGCGTGTGCCTGGGCCACCAGGGCATCGGCCAGGTCTACGGCGGCACGGTCATCCGCGCCGGCAACATCATGCACGGCAAGACCTCGCCGATCCGGCATCAAGGCAAGGGCGTGTTCGCCGGCCTGCCGGATGGCTACCAGGCCACCCGCTACCACTCGCTGGTGGTGGACAAGAACAGCCTGCCCGATGCGCTGGAAGTGACCGCATGGACCGAAAACGAGGATGGCTCGATCGAAGAGATCATGGGCCTGCGCCACCGCCAGTTCCCGGTGGAGGGCGTGCAGTTCCATCCCGAATCGATCCTCACCGAGCATGGTCACGCGCTGCTGCGCAATTTCCTGCAGCGCCCGGCTGCCTGATCCAAGGAGTATTCCGATGAGCTTCTCCCCCCAGGAAGCCCTGCAACGCACTATCGAACACCGCGAGATCTTCTTCGACGAAATGGTCGACCTGATGCGGCAGATCATGCGCGGCGATGTCTCGCCGATGATGACCGCCGCCATCCTCACCGGCCTGCGCGTGAAGAAGGAAACCATCGACGAGATCGCTGCCGCCGCCACGGTGATGCGCGAATTCGCGCTGGCCGTGCCGGTCGCCGATACCACCCACCTGGTCGACATCGTCGGCACCGGTGGCGATGGCTCGCATACCTTCAACATCTCCACCTGCGCGATGTTCGTTGCCGCCGCCGCCGGCGCGCGCGTGGCCAAGCATGGCAACCGCAGCGTGTCGTCCAAGTCAGGCAGTGCCGATGCGGTCGAAGCACTGGGTGCGGCGATCGAGCTGCAGCCTGCGCAGGTGGCAGCGGCCATCGAACAGACCGGCATCGGCTTCATGTTCGCGCCGATCCACCACCCGTCGATGAAGGTGGTGGCGCCGGTGCGTCGCGAGATGGGCGTGCGTACCATCTTCAACATCCTCGGCCCGCTGACCAACCCGGCCAATGCGCCGTCGGTGCTGATGGGCGTGTTCCACCCCGATCTGGTCGGCATCCAGGCGCGCGTGCTGCGCGAACTGGGCGCCGAGCGTGCCATGGTGGTGTGGGGCCGCGACAACATGGACGAGATCTCGCTGGGCGCCGGCACCCTGGTGGGTGAGCTGCGCGACGGCAAGGTGCGCGAGTACGAGATCCATCCGGAAGACTTCGGCATCGCCATGTCGGCCAGCCGCAACCTGCGCGTGGACGGCCCGGAGCAGTCCATCGCCATGCTGCGCGCGGTGCTGGACAACGAGCCGGGCCCGGCACTGGACATCGTCGCCCTGAATGCGGGCGCAGCGTTGTACGTGGCCGGCGTGGCCAGCGATATCGGCGACGGCCTGGCCCGCGCCCGCGCGGTCATCGCCGATGGCAGCGCCCGTGCCCGCCTGCAGCAGTATGTCGATACCACCCGCGCGCTGGTTGCCTGAGCGCGCGGTTCAGCCTGACCCACCCGATGGCCGATAATGGTCGTCCTCACCGCCCCAGCACCGACCCGACGACGATGAGCGATATCCTGCAGACGATCCTGGCCCGCAAGGCCGAAGAAGTAGCCCAGCGCCGCGCCCAGCGGCCGCTTGAGGAGCTGCAGGCCGCGCTGGCCGATGCGCCGCCGGTGCGCGGTTTCGTGCGCGCGCTGCAGGCCGCCGTGGCCAATGGTGATCCAGCGGTGATTGCCGAAGTGAAGAAGGCCAGCCCGTCCAAGGGCGTGATCCGCCCCGACTTCCGCCCGGCCGATATCGCGGTCAGCTATGAGTTCGGCGGCGCCAGCTGCCTGTCGGTGCTGACCGACGTGGATTTCTTCCAGGGGGCCGACGTCTACCTGCAGCAGGCCCGCGATGCCTGCACGCTGCCGGTGCTGCGCAAGGACTTCGTGATCGACGCCTACCAGGTGTACGAGGCCCGAGTGCTCGGCGCCGACTGCATCCTGTTGATCGTCGCCGCGCTGGACGATACGCAGCTGGCCACGCTGTCCGAACTGGCGATGTCGCTGGGCATGGACGTGCTGGTGGAAGTGCATGACATCGACGAACTGGAGCGTGCGCTGCAGGTGCCGGCGCCGATGATCGGCATCAACAACCGCAACCTGCGCACCTTCGAGGTGTCGCTGCAGACCACGTTGGACATGCGCCTGGCCGTGCCGCGCGACCGCCTGCTGGTTACCGAGAGTGGCATTCTCGGCCCGCAGGACGTGGCGTTGATGCGCGATGCCGGCATCCACTCGTTCCTGGTCGGCGAGGCCTTCATGCGCGTGGAAGAGCCGGGCGAGGGTCTGCGTCAGCTATTCTTCGCAGCATGAAAACGCACTATCCAACGCCGCGCGAGGATGCGCCGCTGGTGGTCTTCGACTTCGACCACACCCTGTATGACGGCGATTCGGGTACCCACCTGTTCGCGTCGCTGATCAAGCGCAACCCGCTGCGGATGCTGGCGGCGCTGCTGGTCACCCCGATTGCCGGGCCGATGGTGGCGATGCTGCCGACCCGCCGTGCCGGCATTTCGGTCTATGTGTGGATCGGCAGCTTCGGCCTGCACCGCGCGCGTGAGTTCAACAAGGTGATCGACGCCTACGTGCTGCGCAACGAGGCGCAGATGCGCGCCAAGCTGTTGCCGCAGGCGCTGGAGGTGTTCGCCGCGCATCGTGCCAAGGGCGACCGCGTGGTGGTGGCCACCGGTGCGCCGCCGGAGCTGGCCCGCGCGATCCTGGCCTTTGTCGCTCACCAGGACGTGCCGGTGATCGGCACCGAAGTGGGGCCGCGTCTGGGCGGGGTAGGGCCGACCCGACACTGCCACAACGAAGAGAAGATGCGCATGCTGCGCGAGCGCGGCTACGGTGACATCGACATCGCCTATTCCGACAGCACCGCCGATCTCCCGCTGCTGCTGGCGGCGAAAGCGCCGGTGGTGGTCAACCCGAAGCCGGCCAAGGTGGAATTCTTCCGCCGCGTGCTGCCGGCCGGTACCCGCATCCTCAACTGGGGCTGCGCGGACCGCGGTGGCGACAAGGCGTAATCGATCCCGCCAGCCCGCCGGGCAGGGACCCGGTAGTGCCGGCCGCTGGCCGGCAACCTTGCATCCCCTTCCGCAGCTCATGAGGTCGCCGGCCAGCGGCCGGCACTACCGAATCCCACGCGGGTAGCGCCGGGCCACGCCCGGCGGGCGGTCAGCGGCCCAGGTACCCGAACAGCGCATGGCCCACCTGGAACAGGCTGATGCCCAGCACCAGCACGCCCACTGCGACCAGCACCCAGCGTTCCTTCACCCGTTTCACCAGCACCGCCGCCACCGGCGCGGCCATCATGCCGCCGATCAGCAGGCCGGCGACGATCTGCAGGTGCTGCACCCCCATCGACAGCAGGAACGTGGCCGAAATGGTCAACGTGACCACGAACTCGGCCGCGTTGACGGTGCCGATCGTGGTCCTGGCCTGGCCACCGCGGGCGAGCAGGGTGGAGGTGGCCACCGGGCCCCAGCCGCCGCCGCCGCTGGCATCGAGCAGACCAGCGAAGAATCCCAGCACCGGCACCCGGCGGATCTCGCCCTTGGGCATCCAGCGGCCGGCCGCGCGGGCCAGGATGATGATGGCCAGCACCAGCAGGTACAGGTAGATCAGCGGGCCGATCAGGTCGCCAGGGACCTGTGTCAGGACGTACGCGCCGAGTGCGCCGCCCAGAGCGCCGGGCAAGGCGAGGCGGAAGAACAGGCGTTTGTCGACATTGCCTGCTACCAGATGCGACACACCGGATGCGCCGGTGGTGAACACCTCAGCGGTATGGACGCTGGCGCTGACCTGTGCGGGAGGCAGCCCCATGCTGAGCAGCACCGATGAAGAAACCAGCCCGAATGCCATGCCCAGCGCACCATCAACCAGCTGTGCGCCAAGGCCGATGAGGATGAACCACCAGAATTCGCTGCTCAGTTCCATGGATCGAGCCTAGCGGAAGCGGGTGTGCGGGACATGCGATGGTACGTCGCACGTACGGCGATCCGCCGGGCCATGCCCGGCGGACACCGGGTGGTCAACGGGTGCCGTACAGCACCACGGTCTTGCCGCGGGCATGCAGCAGGCCGTCGGTCTGCAGCTTCTTCAACACCCGGCCGGCCATTTCGCGCGAGCAGCCCACCAGACGGGCCAGTTCCTGGCGTGAGACGCGCAGCTGGCTGCCCTGCGGGTGGCTCATCGACTCCGGCTCCTGCGCCAGATCGTGCAGGGTGCGCACGATACGGTCGGTGACATCCAGGAACGCCAGGCGGCTGGCCTTGCGGCTGGTGTCCAGCAAGCGCTTGGAGATCTGCTGGCCCAGCGCGTACAGCAGGCGCGGGGCATCGGCCGACAGCGGGCCGAGGAACAGCTGATGCAGGCGCTCGTAGCTGATTTCGGCCAGCTCACAGGCCGTGCGGGTGCGCAGGATCACCTCGCGGCGATCCGACTCCACGAACAGGCCCATCTCGCCGACGAACTCACCGGCGCCGAAATAGCCCAGCACGAGCTCACGGTCCTCTTCCTCCTCGGCCATGATCGAAACCGAGCCGCTGATGACGTAATACAGGGTGCCTGCCGGATCACCGGGTCGGAAGACGTCGGTACGGGTGGGATAGCGCCGCCTGTGGCTGTGTGCCAGGAAGCGGTCGATTGTTGCGATGTCCAAGGCCAATGGGCTGCTAGCTAGGCGCACGGTTGACACGATAGGGGCGCTCCCTCTGCGCATGAACGGATTCACGGGGTCGATAGCGGAGCTTAACCAGCGCAATTGTTAAGGGCAAACAGTGTGCCAGAACCTGAGCGTCTTCACGTTCCCCCTGGAGACACTTATGCCGCATAATTCCCCCTTTCCCTTCTTACACAGGAATCGACCGCCGTGGTCAAGCCGTTGCCTCGCCTGAGGTTGCAGGGTTTCAACAACCTCACCAAGGCGCTGAGCTTCAACATCTATGACGTGTGTTACGCGCGCACCGAAGAGGAGCGTCAGCGTTACATTGAATACATCGATGAAGAGTACAACGCCGACAGGCTTACTCAAATCTTGACCGATGTCGCTGAGATCATCGGCGCCAACATCCTCAACGTGGCGCGCCAGGATTACGATCCGCAGGGTGCCTCGGTGACGATCCTGATCTCCGAAGAGCCGGTGATCGACAAGAAGCAGGCCGGCAAGGAGTTGATTTCCGATGCCGTGGTCGCGCACATGGACAAGTCGCACATCACCGTGCACACCTATCCGGAAACGCACCCGCAGGAAGGCATTGCCACCTTCCGCGCCGATATCGACGTGGCTACCTGCGGCGTCATTTCGCCGTTGAAGGCACTGAACTACCTGATCGAAAGCCTGGAATCGGACATCGTGATCATGGACTACCGTGTCCGTGGCTTCACGCGTGATGTGAAGGGCAAGAAGCACTACATCGATCACAAGATCAACTCGATCCAGAACTTCCTGGCCAAGAACATCAAGTCGCGTTACGAGATGTTCGACGTCAACGTCTACCAGGAAAACATCTTCCACACGAAGATGCACCTGAAGGACTTCGACCTGGACCAGTACCTGTTCGAGGAGAAGGCCAAGAACATCTCGTTCAAGGAACGCATGAAGATCGAAGCGCTGCTGCGTCGTGAGATCGAAGAGCTGTTCCACGGCCGGAACCTGGCTGAGTGACCCATGCGCGATGCCGTCAGGCATCGCCACCCAGGCGGGACGCCCCGCCCCGTGGAACCTGCGCTTGGCGCAATCTTCAGTTCCACGGCGATGTACCGACTTACGGCCCGGTGTGAAAACACCGGGCCGTTTCGTTTTTCTCAAAAAAGGTAAGGAGCCCCCACCCATGCCCTGGATCTATCTGCTGCTGGCCGGTCTGTTCGAGATCGGATTCGCCCTTGGAATGAAGTACTCCGAAGGTTTCAGCAAACCCGTGCCGACCGCCCTGACGGTGGTATCGGCCCTGATCAGCCTGTATCTGATGAGCCAGGCGATGAAGAACATTCCGGTCGGCACGGCCTATGCGATCTGGACCGGCATCGGCGCCATGGGCGTGACCGTACTGGGCATCTACTTGTTCAACGACAGCGCCTCGCCGGCACGCTTGGCCTGTGTGGGCCTGATCGTGGCCGGCGTGATCGGCCTGAAGCTGGTGTCACCGAATTGAAGGGCGGCCCGACCAACGGTCGGGCCCCACCGTGTGGTTTGGTCGGCCCCCACCGCCTAGCGCGGTAGGCCCCCACCGTTGGTGGGGGTTACCCTTTCAAATGCGGTAGGCAATGGTCTTCATCACCCTGGAGGCCAGCGCCATCGCGCCCGGAATCGGGAACGGCAGGCGGCGTGCGCCGGCCTGTTCGGCATGCTCGGCATGCCGGGCCTCGTCTTCCTTCATCACCCGGATGACCGCGCGGCTGCGCAGGTCGCCGGCCGGCAGGTCGACCAGATGTTCGTCCAGATGGGCTTCCACCTGGCGCTCGGTCTCGACCACGAAGCCAAGGTTCCAGCCATCGCCGCGCAGCCCGGCCAGGGTACCGATGGTGTAGCTGCCGGCGTACCAGAGCGGATTGAACAGGCTCGGGCGGCTGTCCAGCTCGCCCAGGCGGGTGGCGCACCAGGCCAGGTGATCGGTCTCTTCCTGGGCCGCTTCCAGCAGATGTTCGCGGGTCGCCGGGTCGCGTGCCACCGCGGCCTGGCCGAAGTACAGGCCCTGGGCGCAGACCTCACCGACATGGTTGATGCGCATCAGCCCGGCCGCGTGGCGACGCTGGGCGCTGTCCATGCCGGGCTCGCCGGTGTCCGTGGCCGGATAGGGGCGGCTGGCCGGCGGGTTGCCGAACACCGTGTCCAGGGCGCGCTGCGCCTCGGTCAGCAGGTGGTCCAGCGGGGTGGTCTGGCGAAGCACGGTCATGGCGGCACGGCGTGGAGCGGGGGAGGCCCGATTCTCGCCCGGCCCCGGTCCCCTGCCAACCCGGGGCAGGGGACCGGTTGCACCTGCCAGCCAAGCTGCGTACAATGCCGCCCCTTACGCTCCACCTTTCACAACGCGTGGCAGAGTTCCGGCGAGTCCTTCGCCGCAATGAGCCCGACCTAACCAAGAGTTCTTCATGAGCACTTTCACTGCCAAGAACGAGACCGTCCAGCGCGACTGGTACCTCGTCGACGCCGAGGGCAAGACCCTGGGCCGTCTCTGCACCGAGCTGGCCCGCCGTCTGCGTGGCAAGCACAAGCCGGTCTACACCCCGCACGTTGATACCGGCGACTACCTGGTCGTCATCAATGCAGAAAAGATTGTCGTCACCGGCAAGAAGCTGCAGGACAAGATGTATCACCGTTTCACCGGTTACATCGGCAACCTGAAGACCGAATCCCTCGCCCAGGCGCTTGAGCGCCACCCGGAGCGCGTGATCGAGACCGCCGTCAAGGGCATGCTGCCGAAGGGCACGCTGGGTCGCCAGATGTACCGCAAGCTCAAGGTCTACGCCGGCACTGAGCATCCGCACGCCGCACAGCAGCCGCAGGTTCTGGATATCTAATCATGGCTATCACTCAAAACTACGGCACTGGCCGCCGCAAGTCCTCCACCGCTCGCGTGTTCCTGCGCAAGGGTTCGGGCAACATCACCGTCAATGGCCGTCCGCTGGACGAGTTCTTCGGCCGTGAGACCGCTCGCATGATCGTGCGCCAGCCGCTCGAGCTGACCAAGAACACCGAGAGCTTCGACATCCTGGTCACCGCCGCTGGCGGCGGCACCACCGGCCAGGCCGGTGCGATCCGTCTGGGCATCGCCCGTGCTCTGGTCGAGTACGACGAGACCCTGAAGTCCGAGCTGCGCAAGGCTGGCTTCATGACCCGCGACGCCCGCGAAGTCGAACGTAAGAAGGTCGGTCTGCACAAGGCCCGCCGCGCCACCCAGTTCTCCAAGCGCTGATTTACCGCGCCTGGCCGGGCTCCTTCGGGAGCCCGCTGGTTGGAAAAGCAAAAGCCCGGCTTCGGCCGGGCTTTTGTCGTTCTGGAGTCATGCATTTCGAGGTTGCCGGCCAGTGGTCGGCACTACCCGCGGCTTCGCATGTCGAGAGAGGCGTGACCAAATTAAAAAGAAAAAGGCCTGATCTTTCGATCAGGCCTTTTTCTTTTTAATTTGGCTGCCCCTGATGGATTCGAACCACCGATGCCTGAGTCAGAGTCAGGTGCCTTACCGCTTGGCTAAGGGGCAATGTAACGTGTAACTATTTTCTCACTTTTCACATTGAAAAACAACTTCAACGTGGTGGCTATGGGTGGACTCGAACCACCGACCCCAGCATTATGAGTGCTGTGCTCTAACCGGCTGAGCTACATAGCCTTGGTGAGCCCGCTATTCTGCTGATGTGTACAAGGACTGTCAACACCTTTGTATCGTGCTTGTGGCCCGACAGACGGCATGGGATAGTCCCAACCAGTAGATTTTCTTAGGAGTCCGCATCGTGATCGATCCGGACGGCTATCGACCGAACGTCGGCATCGTGCTGATGCGGCAGGACGGGCAGGTGTTCTGGGCACGACGTGTGCGCCGGGATGGCTGGCAGTTCCCGCAGGGTGGCATGAACACCGACGAGACGCCTGTCGAGGCCATGTATCGTGAACTGCAGGAAGAGACCGGGCTGTTGCCGGAGCACGTTGAAGTGCTTGGGGCGACACCGGGCTGGCTGCGTTACAAGCTGCCGGCGCGTGCCATCCGCCGCAATGAACGCCAGGTCTGCATCGGCCAGAAGCAGGTCTGGTTCCTGCTGCGCCTGACCGGTGATGAAGCCCACGTCAGCCTGGACCATACCGACTCGCCTGAGTTCGATCATTGGCGCTGGGTCGACTTCTGGTATCCGGTAGAGCATGTGGTGGTGTTCAAGCGTGGCGTCTATGCGCGCGCCCTGCGACATCTGGCGCCGTTGGCCCAAGGGGTGGCGGGGCAGGGCATCAGTGCCATGCCCAAGAGCGCTGCCGAGGCCTGGATGCCAGGCCACGCGGCCGGCCACGACAGGCCCAGGAAGCGCACGCCCATGCGCGGCGGGTATTGGCCGCGGAAAGCCAAGGGTGAACCGGGAGCCGTTTGACGGGCAGGTTGCGCAAAGAGCGGGTCGAACGGTCGCAACGCACGTCTGCTGGGTATTTCCGGCAGGGACTGGCTGTCCGTCTGGCAAGCCTCCCCTGGCTGTTGTTGAGCGTGGCAGTCCTCGGCGGCATCGCATGGATGCCGCTGGCGCTGGGCGCGTGCCTCGCCTTCGCGACCTGTGCGGGTGCGCTGTTCCTGGCGGACTACCTGCTGCGGTTGAGGGCGGCAGGTGGTGGTGTGCAGTGGCTGATCGTCTTCTTCAGTACACCGGTGCTGGCGCTTGGGCTGTTGTGCCTGTAGCCGCCTCGTACCGGGTGGATTCGACCGCACTCTGAACCGTATCGAGAATGGTTCAGGTCTCTGATTGACAACCATTCTCGTTTCCATTGGAATAGCGACCAGGCCGCTACTGGCCTGCTGCCCTGGTTCCCGCCCGTGTACGTCTGCATCTGCAACGGTGTTACCGACCACCAGATCCGCGAAGCCGCCAGCCATGGCGTCACGTCGGTGGCCGAGCTGACCATGCGCACCGGATGCGGCGCCACCTGCGGTTCCTGCCTGGACATGGCCGGCGAGCTGCTGGCCAAGGCGCGTGCCACCCACGATCTCCCGTTGCCGGTGTTGGGCCTGGCGCAGGTCGCCTGAGTCGTTTCGCGGCGCGTTGACGCCGCGCTCTCCTGGTCTTCATTGCTGGCCGCAGTGGCCAATGCGCACGATTCGCGTTCCTTCACGCGCGCGCGCAAGGCGCTACAGTGCCCGCGATTTCAGCGTGCAGGAGCATCCCCATGAAGGGCGACACCAAGGTCATCGAATTCCTCAACAAGGTCCTCTACAACGAGCTGACCGCGATCAACCAGTACTTCCTGCACGCCAAGATGCTGAAGAACTGGGGCATCAAGGAACTGGCCGAACACGAGTACAAGGAATCGATCGAGGAAATGAAGCATGCCGACATGCTCGCCGATCGCATCCTGTTCCTTGAAGGCCTGCCGAACTTCCAGGCGCTGGGCAAGCTGCGCATCGGTGAGAACCCGACCGAGATCCTGCAGTGCGATCTGTCGCTGGAACGCGATGGCGTGGTCACCCTGCGCGAGGCCGTGGCCTATGCCGATTCGGTCGGCGACTATGTCAGCCGCCAGCTGTTCGTGAAGATCCTCGATTCCGAGGAAGAACACATCGACTGGCTGGAAACCCAGCTGGAGCTGATCGAGCGCATCGGTGAGCCGAAGTACCTGCTGAGCAAGCTCGAAGAGTGACTCAACGGGCCTGGCCGGCGAGGTAGCCGGTCAGCGCCACGCGCGCGCGGGCGAACTCCGCCACCAGCAGCGCCACTGCCACGGCAGGGCGCTGCAGGCTGCCACTGCGGGCTTCGTGTTCGATCCGCCGCGCCACCGCTGACAGCGACAGCGCGCCGACGTTGGCGCTGGAGGATTTCAGGCTGTGCGACAGCGCCTGCAGGCGTTCGATGTCGTTGCCCTGCGCCGCCTGCTGCAGCTGCTGCACCAGCTGCGGTGCGTCTTCCAGGAACACCGTTACGATCTGCGCGGCGGCATCGCCGATCACCGCCTGCAGTTCATCCAGCACGCTGCGATCAAGCACCGGCTGTGGAATCGGGATCGCGCGCGTTCGTTCATCGTCCAGGCTTTCGCCGTCGGGCACGCTCGGGGTTGCGGCAGGTTGCACGGGTTCCGGCAGCGGCGCATGTCCGTGATCCACGGAAGCCCGGCCCCAGCGCTGCAGCAGCGCATGCAGCGTTTCACGCGTGATCGGCTTGGAAAGATAGTCGTCCATGCCCGCCTGCAGGCAGCGTTCGCGATCACCGGCCATGGCGTTGGCGGTCATCGCGATGATCGGCAACCGCGTGCGCCCCGCTTCGGCTTCCTCCCTGCGCCAGCGCTGTGTCGCGCTGTAGCCGTCGAGCACCGGCATCTGGCAATCCATCAGCACCACGTCGATTCCACCTTCGCGCAGTAGTGCGAGGGCCTGCTCGCCGTCGGCGGCATTGCGCACCCGGCACTGGAAGACCCGCAGCAGGTGCTCGGCCACCATCCGGTTGACCGTGTTGTCTTCGACCAGCAGCACATGCAGATCCAGCGGTGGCAGCGCGGCGGCCGGCCTGGCGTCTTCGGCGTTGGCCAGCAGGGCTGCCGGGCGTGCAGTGGCTGTTGGCTGGGCCAGCAGGGCGTGCAGGTCGGCATCGTTGAATGTGCTGTGCAGCTGCTGCTGGCGCGGCCGTGCTGCAACCGGATCATCCTGCAGCCACAGCACCTGCAGTGCGTCGTCGGCACCGCGCTCGGCCAAGGCGCGCTGCAGGGCCGCCTCGCCATTGCGGCGGTGGCGCGCGTCGACCAGCAGCCATGCCGGTGTGCTCTGGCCCGGGCGTGGTGCTGCACGCAGGCGTTCCATTGCCTCATCAATGCTGGCCAGCGGCTGCACCTGCAGGCCGTGGTGCGCGGCGATGCGTTCGACGCGTGGCTGCAGCTGTGCATCGGCGGTGTACAGCAGCAGCGCTGCCGGCGAGCGGGCCAGCGCCGGCAGGTCGCCGGGAACCTTCAGCAGCGGTATTTCAAACCAGAAGGTTGCGCCCTGGCCTGGGGTGGAATGCACGCCGATGTCGCCATGCATCAGGTCGGTGATGCGCTTGCAGATGGCCAGGCCCAGGCCGGTGCCACCGTAGATGCGGGTGGTGGAGGCGTCGGCCTGGCTGAAGGACTGGAACAGCCGCGCCTGCAGGGCCTCATCGATGCCGATGCCGGTGTCGATCACTTCGAAACGCAGCTGGTGCTGGGCGGGGCCTTCGCCCAGCCGCTGCACGCGCAACTGCACCTGGCCGCGTGCGGTGAACTTGATGGCATTGGCCAGCAGGTTGCCCAGGACCTGGCGCAGGCGCACGGGGTCGCCGCGTACCGGCAGGCGCACGGCCGGATCCAGTTGCAGGCTCAGCGTCAGGCCCTTGGCTTCGGCGGCGCGCTGCAGCAGCTGCACCACGCCGTCGAGCAGTTCGCGCAGGTTGAAGCTGGTGATCTCCAGTTCCAGTGCCTGGGCTTCCAGTCGCGAGTAATCGAGGATGTCATCGACGATGCGCAGCAGCTGCTGCGAGCTGGCCGAGGCGGTGGCCAGCATCTGCCGCTGGTCTTCGCCGAGCGGGCCGCGGGCAATCAGCTCCAGCATCGGCAGGATGCCGTTGAGCGGCGTGCGGATTTCATGGCTCATGGTGGCCAGGAACTCGCCCTTGGCCAGCACGGCTGCTTCTGCAGCCTGCTTGGCCTGCAGCAGCTGATGTTCCAGCTGGCCCTGGCGCTCGGTGGTGCGCCGCAGCTGGTCGCGTTCACTGGTCAGGGTGATGCGTTCGCGCTGCAGTGCCGCCAGCGCGCGATTGCGCGAACGCAATCGCAGGCCCAGTACCAGCAGGGCGACGATGGCCAGCGCCAGTACCGCCAACAGCGCGACCGTCGGTGACACTCAGAGCACCGCGTTGTGGAAGTCGAAGTTCAGGTCGCTGCCGGCCGACTGCACCATGTTGCCCTGGATGTAATCGACACCGCCGACCCACATCGCGGCCGCTGCCTGCGGGTCCTCGATCTGCTGGCCGATGATCTGCAGGCCGGCTGCATGCGCCTGCTCGATCGATCGGCGCAGTTCTTCGCGCGTATCGGGGTTGGAGTGGCTGCTGGAAAAGCGTGCGGCCATGCGCACGAACGACAGGGGCAGCTGGGTGAGCAGGGCCAGGGCTTCGCTGCCCGGTTCGAACTGGCTCAGGCAGAAGCGCACGCCGACGCTGGCCATGCGCTGGCAGAACTGCTGCAACGGCACGGTGTGGATCAGTGCATCGGGCAGGCGCACGTCGATCACCAGCGCGCTGCCGGGCAGGCGGCGTTGCTGCAGTGACTCCAGCAGCCAGTCGGCGAAGGCATCGCGCTGCAGGGTACGCAGCGACTGCGAGACGAACAGGTTCAGCGGCTGGGTGGCGTGGCGATACAGGTCGAGCAGACCCATCGCATGCTCCAGCACTTGCTGGTCGAGGTCGGCGATGCGGCCGGCCGCCTCGGCTGCCGGAATCACCTGGCCGGCGGTCAGTACGCTGCCATCGGTCCGGCGCAGGCGCAGCAGCAACTGGTACTGCGCGCTGCTGCCGCCGGCGACGGCGACGATCGGCTGGTAAGCGAGCTCGAGCTGGCCTTCCAGCAACGCCAGGTGCTCCTGCTCGGTCGTGACCTGGCGATGCACGTGGCCGGCCACGCCGGCGCTGAGCAGGCGTGCCTGCAGGGTGGTGCGTTCGACTGCTTCCAGGGCGCTGCTGGCATCGTCGAAACCCGGCGACAGCGGCGCGTAGCCAACCACGCCACGCAGGTGTACCGATTCGTCGTCGCGGATCACGAAGGCGCGCGCGGACAGCTGCTCACGCAGGGTGCCGGCGATCGCTTCCAGGCTGTCCTCATCGGCGTTGCGCGCCAGCAGCAGGAAGCTGTTGTCGTTCAGGCGCGCCAGCAGGTGCGGATGGCCAGCCTCGGCAAGGCGTTGCCCGGCCTGCACCATCAGCCGCTCGAAGGCTGCATAGCCATAGCGCTCGCGCAGGCCCAGCGCGCTGGAGATTTCGACGAAGAACACGCCACCGCGTTCGTGCTGGGCCAGCGTCGCGTTGAGTTGCTGCAGCACGTGGTGGCGCGTCGGCAGCCCGGTTTCCGGGTTGCTGGTGGCCGGTGCGCCGTTGGCACCGGGCAGGGTCGCTGCCTGCGCGCGTGCGCGGCGGATACGGTTGGCCACCGCGGCGATCAGGTGGCGCGGCCGGATCGGCTTGCTCAGGTAATCGTCGGCACCGCAGTCGAGCACTTCGAACTGGCGCTCCGGATCCGGGTCGCCGCTGAGGAAGACGATCGGCAGCAGCTGCATGCCGGGCTGCTGGCGGATCATCGCGGTCAGCCGCATGCCATCCAGCCCGGGCAGGTGCAGATCCATCAGGATCAGGTCAGGGCGTTGCTCGCGGATGGCCTGCTGCACGCCATCGGCATCGCCTAGCACGATCGCCTGCATGCCGGCGCCATGCAGCACGCTCTGTGCGAACAGGGCCTGGGCACGATCGTCTTCGACGATCAGCACGCGGTAGGGCGAGTCGGCGTCGACAGGCGCCATGTCACTGTTGCCCGCCTCTGGCAGTGCTGCGGCCGAGGGCAGGGGCGGCGGGGCGGCCAGTCGGACACCGTCGCCGGGCGCTGACGACGCAGGCCCCTGCACTGCCGCTGAGGGTGCCTCGGCAGGCACCGCCGCAGCTACGGGGGCGGCCCAACGTTGCCAATGATCGGCCGGAGGGGTTTCAGCGCGTCCCGGGCGGGGGCCCGCGGCGGATTCGTTTGCGGCCATCGATGCTCCTGGTGTTCGCGGCCATTATGCGACAAGCCTGCCGATCAGCCGGTACGGGGTTGCCGTTGTCCGTCGTCGCTGCCACCACGTGCCAACCAGCGCACACTTTTCCACAGGGTGCGCCAGACCAGCCAGACCAGCAGTGCACCGGCCAGGCTGCAGGCCAGCACCACCACCAGCGCGATCCACGGATGCGCCAGCGCGAGCGCCAGGCCGCCGATCACCACGGTATCTTCGGCCGCAGAGGCGACCCAGTTGCTGGCCGGTTCCGGTGAGGTGTTGAGCAGGGCGCGGGTGCCGGCCTTCAGGCCATGGCTGGCCAGTGCAACGCCCGCGCCGGCGACCAGTGCGCCGGTGCCCAGGTCGCCATCGGGCGACAGTGTCGCTGCCGCGAGGAAGGCGCCGGCGGGCACGCGCGCCAGGGTCTGCACCAGGTCCCAGGCTGAATCCACGCCGGGAATCTTGTCGGCGAAGAATTCGGCAATGGCCAGCGCCGCCGACGTGCCGAGCACCCACCACGACTCGGTGGCCTGCAGCGCCGGTGGCAGGTCGACCCAGCCGAGCAGGCCGGCGATGCCGACGCCGAATACGGTGAGGTAAACGCGGATGCCGGCCAGCCAGGCCAGCAGGATGCCGATCACGAACAGGTGGGCTTCGGTCATGGCGTGCTCCGGCGGCGGAACTGTGCGGGGTGCCACACTATCGACCATGGAGTGGCTGAATGCCACCGCCCGGTGCCGGCCGGCACCGGGGAAACCTGCCGTTCCTGTCATACACTAGCCCGTCGTTTGCCCCAGGGGCCGTACTGGCGTCGCCACTGCGATGCCACGGAGACTACCCATGAACAACCGCCCTCCCATGCGCGTGCAGGTCCGCCTTCCCGGTGCCGCGCAACCACCTGCCGACCGCCGTCGCCTGCTGGTGATCGCCGGCATCTGGCTGCTGAGCCTGGTGCTTGCGGTGCTGGGTGGCTGCTGGCTGGGCACGCCGCGCGGTGAACAGGGCCAGCGCGTGCAGGCTGCCGAGAAGCGCGCCGATACGCTGCAGACGCAGCTGACCGAACTGCGCCAGAAGCAGGCCACGCTGGAAGCGTCGGACCGCATCAGCCGCGCCGCCAACAACGAAGTGCAGTCTTCGCTGGCCGAGCGCGATGAAGAGATCGCCGGCCTGCGCGCTGACGTCGCCTTCTACGAACGCCTGGTGGGCTCGACCAGCCAGCGCAAGGGCCTGAACACCCATTCGATTGAATTCAGCCCGGAATCGGCCGGCACCTGGCAGTACAGCGTGGTGCTGACGCAGAACCTCAACCGCGGAGCGATCAGCCAAGGGCAGATGCGTTTCACGGTGGAAGGCGTGAAGAACGGCAAGCTGGCCACCATCAGCTGGGACGAGCTGCACCAGCGCAGCAAGGTGCCGGGACAGGATTACTCGTTCCGGTACTTCCAGCAGCTCACCGGCAGCGTGATGCTGCCGGCTGACTTCACCCCGCAACGGGTGAAGGTGACATTGGGGAGTGGTGCGGGGGGCACCACGCAGGTATTCGACTGGAAACAGGCCGGCGCACCGGCCAGCAAAGGGGAGTAGGCAGATGTTCGGAAGCAGCAAATCCAGCCGTGATGGCCAACTGGTGGTGGATGCCCTGATCGGCAACCAAGTGGTGATCCGTGGCGATGTGGAATTCAGTGGTGGCCTGTACGTGGAAGGTCGCATCCACGGCAAGGTGATTGCCCAGGAGGGCGCCAGCGCGGCGACCCTGACCCTCGCCGAGCATGGCGTGATCGAAGGCGAGATCCGCGCCCAGGTGGTGGTCATCAGTGGCCGCCTGGACGGCGATGTCCATGCCACCGAGAAGGTCGAACTGACCCCGAGTGCGCGGGTCAACGGCAATGTTCACTACCAGGTGGTGGAAATGAATGCGGGTGCCCAGCTGAACGGCCGGCTGATCCATGCCAGCGCCCCGATGCAGGCCCTGCCGGCGCCGGAAGGCGAAGCGTCCGCTGACGGCAAGGGCGACACCGCCGCCCGCCGCAAGCTGGCCGAGGCGATGGCTTGAAAGCCAGCGCCGGCGCCCCCATGCTGAGCCCATGAACACGCTCGTCTCCCTCCCCGGCGCCACGCCGGCCGCCGCGCCCGACTACCAGTCGCTGGATCGGCCGCTGAACTTCACCGAGGCCGCTGCGGCCAAGGTCAAGGAACTGATCCAGGACGAGGGCAACCCCGACCTGTCATTGCGTGTGTACATCGAGGGTGGCGGCTGTTCGGGCTTCCAGTACGGGTTCGAGTTCGACGAGAACCGTGCCGGCGATGACCTGGCGGTGCAGACCAGCGGGGTCACCCTGCTGGTCGATCCGCTCAGCCTGCAGTACCTGATGGGTGCCGAAGTGGATTACACCGAGAGCCTGACCGGTGCGCAGTTCGTGATCCGCAATCCGAACGCCAAGACCACCTGCGGCTGCGGCAGCAGTTTCAGCATGTAATCGCAGGGCGTGGGGCATGCACCCCGCGCTGCCTTCGGTAGATCCACGCCATGCGTGGATGACCGTTACTGCAACCACAGGCGGGTTTCTGCACAGTCTGCGGCTTGCCACTTGCCGTGATTGGCGGCAGGCTAGCTGGATGCTCAATTCTCCTTCGCCGCTTTCCGGTTTTGCCTTCGTGGGTGAACCGTTGGAGCGCGCCGATGCCATGCGCGAAGACGCCGATGCTCTGGCGCGCCTGTGGCCCGATGCGCGCATTCTTGTCCTGGACCAGGACGGCACCGCCTTCACCGGTGATGACGACCAGCCGCTGGCGTTGACCGGCGCCGATGTCGGTGGCGGGCCGGGTGTTGCGATCTTCCTCGGCCTGCGTGGCGAGCAGGCGTGGTTCTCGGTGGAAGCGGCCAGCGTGACGGTCACCGCGCCACGCCGGCTCGATCTGCGCCAGGCCGCGCTGCTGTGGACCGTGGCCGATGCGACCGCCTTCAGCTACGCCCGTGGCATGTCCTACTGGCAATCGCGTACCCGCTTCTGCGGTGTCTGCGGCAGTGCCGTGACGTTCGCCCGGGGTGGCTTCGTCGGCCGCTGCCCGCAGTGTGCGACCGAGCACTATCCGCGCGTCGACCCGGCGGTGATCGTCGCGGTGGAAAACCAGGGCCGGCTGTTGCTGGGCCGCCAGTCCAACTGGGCGCCGCGCCGCTATTCGGTGCTGGCCGGCTTTGTCGAGCCGGGCGAGACCTTCGAGCAGACCGTAGCGCGCGAAGTGCACGAAGAGAGCAAGGTGCGGGTGACCGCCTGCCAGTACCTGGGCTCGCAGCCCTGGCCGTTCCCCGGCGCATTGATGGTCGGATTCGGTGCGCAGGCACACGACGACGTGCCGACCGTGGATGGCGAACTGGAAGACGCGCGCTGGTTCAGCGCCGAGGAAGTTGGCGCGGCCCTCGCGCGTGACGTCGAGGACGATGGAGAAGGCATCCGTCTGTCACCGCCGATTTCCATTTCGCGGGGGCTGATCGAGCATTGGTACCGCCAGCAACCGGCATCCGGCGGCGCCAGCATTGCCGCCACCTGAACACGCTGCCGGTTACAGTACGGTTCACCGCTGACGGCGACGCTGCGACAGGTAAGGTAGCGACGCCGAACGCTCGCTCGTAGGGAGACCTGCCATGTTCACCACCCTGGTCGCCGTGTTGGTGGCACTGGCCCTTGGCCATGTCGCCCCGGCCGCTGCCGCGTCGCTGCGCCGTTTCGACGGCTTCCGGCGCTGGCTGGGCTGGCTGGACGCGCGCGGTGGTCGGGCCTGGCAGGGGGCCGCCGGCGTGGCGTTGGCGATCGTACCGCCACTGTTGCTGATGGCGCTGGTCGCCTGGCTGCTGCGCGGGGTGCTGTTCGGCCTTCCGGCGCTGCTGCTGGGCGTGGCCGTGCTGGCCTGGTGCTGGGGCCCGCGGGATCTGGACCGCGACATCGAAGCGATCATCGATGCCGACGATGCGCCCACCCGGCAGGCGGCGGTACGCAACCTGCAGTCGGCCGGTGGCAGCCTGCGCGAGGACGTTCCGTCACTGGTCGAGGCGACCGTGCTCAACGCCCTGCGGCGCTGGTTCGCGGTGCTGTTCTGGTTCCTGCTGCTGGGCCCGGTGGGGGCTCTCGGTTATCGTCTACTGGCACTGATGGCGGAAAGCCCGATGCGCGCGCGCGTGCCGGTGGAGCCGCTGGCGCTGGCACAGCGGCTGCTGGGCTGGATCGAGTGGCCGGTGGCACAGTTGATGGCGTTCTCGATGGCCCTGGTCGGCAACTTCGACACGGCCTGGAAGGCATGGCGCCAGGCGCATGGTGAGCGCTTGGCCGGCGGCATTGGTTTCCTGGGCGCGGTGGCGCGTGCCAGCGTCAATGCCGAGCTGCGCGAAGATGCGCACGATTACACCGAAGCCGGTCTGCTGCCGGTGTGGCAGCGGTTGCCGGACCTGCGGGATGCGATGAGCCTGGTGTGGCGGATGCTGCTGCTGTGGCTGGCGGTGCTGGCCCTGCTGGTGATCGCGGGCTGGGTGACCTAGTTGTTCTTTCTGCAGGGCTTGCTGCCCTGCACCCGCTGGAAGCAACAGCAACAGCAACAGCAACAGCGGGTCTGGATCTCTGTGGGTTTGGCGGGGCGGTGTGGGGCTGCAGGACACGCCGTTAACCCATCCATGGGGGCTCGATGGCGCCTTGCTCGTGTGCGCTGTCCTGCGCACACGGCAAGACCGGGGTCGGGCGTCCTGCCCAACCCGCCCGAGGCATGCCTCGGGCCCATGGCGCCAACGGTCCTGCAGCCCCACACCACCCCACCCCCGACAGTTTCCGATGACGGCCAGTAGATCCACGCCATACGTGGATGCCGAGCGGAGCGACCCGCTTCGGCTTTTGATCTTCTCTTTCTTTTCCGTGGTGGACGCGCACGGAAATTGTCCGTGGCCGGGCGGGATGGGGTTGCGGGGGTGTCCGCGGCATGGATGCCGCGGCCAAGCCTCCACGGACGGATTCACGGCGTCCCCCGCAACCCCATCCCGCCCGGCCACCCCAGGGCTTCTGCCTTCAAACGCCGCCCACCACAAGGGGCTGCGCCGTTGGCTGGAAACCTACACCGGAGCCAGCGCGGTGAACGGTGCCCACGGCAGGTTGCGCAGCACGGCATAGCCGGGCAGCAGCCATAGCCAGAACGTGGGGCTGGCCAGTACCCGCATCAGTGGATCAAGCACGCGCGGGCGTACGCCGGCGGTGTTGAGCAGCATCAGGAACAGGAAGGGCAGGCTGATGACCAGCAACGGGTTCATCGCCATCGCGCCGGGCAGGTCGAAGTGGACCAGTGAGTACAGGCAGCGCGTGCTGCCGCAGCCGGGGCAGTAGAAGCCGGTCAGTGCGTACAGCGGACAGCCCGGCAGCGGATTGCCGGAGACATACGGATTGACGTGGCGCAGGACCACGGCGGCACCCGCAGCCAGGCCGGACGCGGCCAGCAGCGGAGCCCAGCGGGTGAGTCGGGAACGAGCAGGAAGTGCGGACATGCGGGGGCGGGATCCGGCGCATGGCCGGACCCCGTCGCGGGCATCAGTAGCTGCCGTTGCCGCCGCTCAGGGCGCCCAGGCCGCCAACGGCCATGATGATGATGAAGTACAGGATGCCAACCACAACGGCAGCGATGGCCGACCAGATGGCCCACTTCTTGGCCTTGTCGGCCGAATCACGGGCACCGGCGACGTCGCCGGCAGCCAGCTTGCCGTTGACCTGGGCGGCGTAGACGATCGACACGATGCCGGCCGGCAGGCAGCAGAACAGGGTGGACAGGATGGCCCAGACCAGATTGTTGGGGACCTGCGCAGTGGTGGTGTTCATGGTTCAAGCTCCTCGATGGGTGATGGTGGTGAATCAAAGGTCGGATAGAGCGCCCAGCGCGGCCAAGCCGCCGAACAGCCCGAACCACAACAGCAACAGGACCGGCAGGGCCGCGGCCGAAGCCACCGCCCACCAGCCCGCCTTGCGCGACGCGCTATAGGCCCCCGGCAGGTCACCGGCCGCATTGCGACCATCGACCTGGGCGGCATACACGATCGACACCACGCCCAACGGCAGGCAGCAGAACAGCGTCGTCAGGATCGCCCAGACCAGATGGTTGGGGATGTAGACCGGACGGCTGAGCGGTGGCGGTTGATTCAAAGCAAGACTCCATTCCTTGGTGGTCGGCCGTGTAAACGGGCCGAACCTCCCCCCTGTGGGTGCGTAATCTACCGCAACCAACGACGCATGTATGCGTTTTCAGCCCCGTCAGGCCTCGCATCGCCCTTGGACGGTGGCGTATGCAGCGTACCGTCATCGCCCCCGGATGGGGGCGATTGCGTCAGGCGAGGTCGCCGCGCAGGGTGCGGACCTGCGCTTCCAGGGCGGCGGCATCGGTTGAATGGCCATCCACCGCCGGGGCGGCGACCACCTCGACTGTCGCCCGGAACCGGCGCGGCACGCGCATGCGGCCCAGACGGGTATCGCGGCGGCTCCACATGCTCGACCACATGCCGCGCAGGGCCATCGGCACCACCGGTACCGGACGGCGTTCGAGGATCTTCTCCACGCCGGATTTGAACGCTGCCATCGTGCCGTCGCGGGTCAGTGCGCCTTCCGGGAAGATGCATACCAGCTCGCCCTCGGCGAGTGCGGCGTCGACTTCATCGAACGCGCGCTGCATCAAGGCCGGGTCTTCGCGCGCACCAGCGATCGGAATCGCCTTGGCGGTGCGGAAGATCCAGCGCATGACCGGGATGTTGAAGATCTTGTAGTACATGACGAAGCGCACCGGGCGCGGGATCGTCGCCGACAGGATCAGCGCGTCCATGTAGCTGACGTGGTTGCAGACCAGCAGCGCGGCGCCCTCATCGGGCACGTTCGCTTCGATGCCGTGCGGGCGCAGCCGGTACAGCGTGCGCACCATCACCCAGCTGAGGAAGCGCATCAGGAATTCGGGGACGATGGTGAAGATGTAGATCGCCACCACGGCATTGGCGATGGCCAGTGCCAGGAACAGCTGCGGGATGGTCCAGCCGAGCAGGCGCTGGGTGAGCAGGCCGAGTACGGCCGCAGCGACGATGAAGCCGGAGTTCTGGATGTTCAGCGCGGCGAATACGCGCGACATCTCCGATTTCGGCGTGCGGCTCTGGATCAACGCAAACAGCGGCACCACGAAGAAGCCGGTGAACAGGCCGATGCCGAGCAGGTCGATGATGATGCGGATGCTGCCGGCCTGGTGCACGAACTGGGTGACCGACAGGCCCTGCGCGGTGGCTTCACCGGCGCGCGCGAAGTACAGGTCCAGCAGGAAGGCGGTCATGCCGAACGCACCCAGCGGCACCAGGCCGATCTCCACCGTACGCGCCGACAGCTTTTCGCACAGCAGCGAACCGACGCCGGTGCCTACCGAAAACAGCGCCAGGGCGAAGATGTACAGGGTGGGTTCGCCACCGAGGTTGGTGACCGCATAGGACGGCAGCTGCGCAGTGAGGATGGTGCCGACGAACCAGAACCAGGACACGCCGAGGATGGCGTTGCGTACCGCCTTCTGTTTCCTGGCCATGCGCAGCACGGCCAGCGATTCGGGAATCGGGTTCCAGTTGATCTTCAGGTCCGGGGCGCCGGCATCTACCTTGGGGATCATGCGCGCGGCCAGGTTGCCGCAGATCGCCAGCGCGATGACCGCGGTGGCGGCCACGATCGGTCCATGGGTGCCGGCCAGGGTGAACACCAGGCCGCCGACGATCATGCCGGTCAGGATCGACATCGACGTGCCCATCTCGACCAGGCCATTGCCACCGGTCAGTTCTTCCGGGCGCAGCACCGAGGGCAGCACCGAGTACTTCACCGGGCCAAACAGGGTGGACTGCAGGCCCGTGCAGAACAGGGCCACCAGCAGCACCGGCAGGCTCTCGGTAAGAAAGCCCACCGCAGCCAGCGTCATGATCACGATCTCCATGGTGGTGGTGATCACGATCAGCCGCGACTTCTCCAGCTTTTCCGCGATCTGCCCGGCCAGGGCGGAGAACAGGAAGTAGGGCAGGATGAACAGCGCCGGCGCCAGGTTGGTGTAGAGCGTGCGCTCGCTCTCGGCTACGCCCAGGTAGAACAGCAGGCCGATGATCGCCTGCCGGTACACGTTGTCGTTGAAGGCACCCAAGCCCTGCACGATGAAGAACGGCAGGAAACGGCGCTGGCGCAGCAGGGCGAACTGGTTGTGACCGGACATGGAACCTCCTTGGACCGGCGCAGCCTAGCATTCCTGCCTGTCAGGCAGGGATGGGGTAGGTGCGGACCGTTGGTCCGCACACCCCACCAACGCTCACACGATATCGTCGACCACGCCGCCATCGACCCGCAGCGCTGCGCCGGAGGTGGCCGACGCCTGCGGCGAGGCGAGGTAGACCACCATGTTGGCCACTTCCTCGACCGTGGCCGCGCGCTGGATCACCGATGCAGGACGATGGGCCATCACGAACTCACGGCCGATCTGTTCCAGCGGCTTGCCGGTACGTGCGCGTTCTTCTTCGAACATTGTTGCGAAGCCGTCGGACAACGTTGGGCCGGGCAGCACCGCATTGACGGTGACGCCGCTGCCGGCTACGCGCTTGGCCAAGCCGCGCGACAACGACAGCTGCGCGGTCTTGCTGACGCCGTAATGGATCATGTCGGCAGGAATGTTGCGTGCCGATTCGGAGGAGATGAACAGCACGCGGCCCCAACCGGCGTCGACCATCGCCGGAAGCAGGGCGCGCGACAGGCGCACGCCGGACATGACATTGGTCTGCCAGTACTGCTCCCAGGTGGCATCGTCGGTCTCGAAGAAGTCCTGCGGGCCGAAGATGCCGGCATTGTTGACCAGGATGTCGACGTTGCCCGGCAGGCCGGCCAGCAGCGCGTCGACCCCGCGGGCGTCGGACAGGTCGGCGGCCACGCCCAGCACGTTGGCGTCGGGAATGGCAGCCAGCAGGCGCTGGCGCGCGCGTTCCACGCTGTCGGCACTGCGGCCGTTGAGGATGACCTGCGCACCCGCGGCGGCAAGCCCCTGTGCGATGGCCAGACCGATGCCGGCGGTGGAGGCGGTGACCAGTGCGGTGCGGTCGTTGAGTTCGATCTTCATGGGGGAGATCCTGCGTGGGCGACACGGCAGTATCGGCGCCGCGGCGTGATCGGAATGCCCCCGTGGACGCAACACGATGTTGCACGGCCGACAGGATCACGCCCGAATGCCGCTCCAGCAGATCACGCCACGCGTGGATGCCGCTCCAGTAGATCCACGCCATGCGTGGATGCCCTCCAGTAGATCCACGCCATGCGTGGATGCGGTCCGCTCAAGCCAAGCCGCGCACCGCGCCATTCGCTGCCGCTCTGACCTTCGGCAACATCCGCAGCACCAGCGCCATCTGCGTGCGGATCAACTGCAGTTTCGGCGGCATCGTCTCATCGAGCTGCTCCAGTTCCGCGGCCACCGCACGATCGGCGTCGTTGTCTTCCTCTGACACCGGCTGCTGTGCCGTCAATGCCGATGCCAGCTGCTGCAGCGCTTTACGCACCCGCTCGCCGGCGGCCAGCGCGAGTGGATCGCCCGCGTAGCTGTCAACCTGGTCGCGGTGCGCACCCAGCGCCGACAGATGCCCGAGCAGGGTGTTGGACAACGCCAGGAAGTGGAAACCCGAATCGAGGTTGCGGCGCACGTGGCCCGGTTCGCGCAGCATGTTCGACAATGCGGTGGACAGTGCAGCATCGGCGTTGTGCATGTCGCGGCGGGCGATGCGGTAGGCCAGGTCGTCGCGCATGCCGCTGCGGTACTGGCCCAGCACCGATTCCAGATAACGGGCGGCGGTATCCAGCACCCGCGCCAGCACGCGGTGCAGCTGTCGACCCTGCCAGTCCGGCAGGATCAGGAACGCGGCCGCTGCGGCGATCGCGCACCCCAGGATCGTATCGACCATGCGCGGCACGATCAGCACGAAGCCGTCGCCGATCAGGTTGAAGCAGGTCAGCGCCATCACCGTGATGGCGGCCGAGGCGACCAGATAGCGGTCGGAACGGGTGAAGAAGAACAGCAGCGCCGACAGGAGAGCGATCAGCAGCTGGATCTCCAGCGTTGGGAACAGCTGCAGCAGCGCCCAGGTCAGCACCAGGCCGGCAAGCGTACCGACGATGCGCTGGGCCAGGCGCTGGCGGGTGGCGCCGAAACTGGGCCGGCATACGAACACGATGGTCAGCAGGACCCACGAGCCGTTCTGTGCATTGAACAGATGGATGGCAACGAAACCGGCGATCAGTGCCAGCGCCATGCGCAGGCCATGGCGGAACAATACCGAGCCGGGGGTGAGCTGCTGGCGCACGCGCACGCCCATTTCGCGCAAGGTGTGCGGGTTGCTGTCGCGCAGGCGGGTGTCGACGTTGTCCAGGCTGGCTTCGGAACGTTCGGCATCGAGCAGGCGGCGCTCGATGCTGCGCAGGTTGTGCACCAGCAGGTCCAGCGAGCCGAGCAGGCGCTGCCACTGCGGCCGTTGCTGGTCGCGCAGGTAGGCCAGGGCATCGGCCAGATCGCGCCCGGCCTGCTGGTTGCTCTCGCCGTAGACGAACGGACGACGCAGCCGGATCGCTTCGCCCAGCCGTGCGCAGGCCTGGCCCTGCAGGTCGAGCAGGCGCTGGCAGCGGTACAGCACGTCGCTGTGGAAGAACGCGTCGACCAGCGCGCCGTACAGGTAATGCGAGGAGCTGGCGCGCTCATGGAAATCCTGTGCCATGTAGTACAGGCGCAGGTACAGGCCGGAGTTGACGCCGGGCCGTCCGGAGCGGCCAAAGCGCGCCAGGATCGCTGTCTTCGCCTCGTTCAGCGCGCCGACCACGCGGCGGTTCTGCTCGGCCAGGTCGAGCTGGCGGCGCTGCAGGTCCGCCTCGCGCACGGGTTCGAACAGCGCGGCCTTGAGCTGCAGGTAACGGCCCAGTTCCACGTACAGGCGGGCCACGCGCTCGCGCACCGGCCGGTTGGCGAACAACGTGGTCCACAGGATCGACAGCAGCCCGTACCAGACTGCACCTGCCAGCAGGTGGCTGACCGCATCCAGCGCACTGTGCAGGTCATGGGCACCATGCTGTTCCAGGCCGATCATGGTGTAGATGGCCAGCGTGACGGTCGCCTGGGCGATGGACGCGTAGCGCTCGCCCAGTGCACCGAGCAGTGTCAGGCCGAACGTGGACAGCGCCAGGGCCGCGATGAATATCCACGGCCAGGGGAACAGCCAGATCACCGAGGCCGCCGCCAGGCAGAAGCACAACAGCGACAGCAGCACGGCCTTGGTCCGGCCCCACCAGTTGTCATCGGTCTCGGCAATCGCACTGGCGATGATGCCGAGGAACACGCCGGGCAGCGCGGTCAGCGCATCCAGGTGCCAGCACACGGCCAGGGCCGCTGTCAGGGCAATGAACACCCGCAGGCCATAGCTGGCCTTCTCGTGGGCCCACAGGCGGCTGAGGCGGGATTCGCGTGCGGACATGCAGGCTCGGCGAAAGGATCGGCCACCATTATTACGGGCCACGCGTGAAATCCGGTAGCGCCGCGCCATGCGCGGCGAGCACGCAGCGCGGCGTGGCATGCAGCCGCCGGCATGGCCCGGCGCTACCGAGACCCGTTACATGTCGAACCGCACGCTCAGCGCGAAGGTGCGCGGCAGGCCGACGCCGGCATTGGACCAGTACCTGCGGTTGGCCAGGTTCTCCACGCTGGCACGCAGGGTCACCGGATGGCCGGAGGCCAGCAGGCGGTAACCGACGCCGGCGTTGACGAGGGTGTAGTCGGGCAGCTTCAGGGTGTTGTCGGCGTCGTACCAGACATCGCCGTAGTAGCGCACGGCGGCATAGGTCTCCAGCCCTTCCACCCACGGCAGCTGGTAGGTGGCGTGCAGCACCCCGCTCCAGCGCGCAGCACCGACGGTACGGTTGCCTTCCTGCGCCGCGCTGCCCGGTGACAGCTTGTCGTAGGTCGGGTCCAGCCAGGTCACGCCACCGCCCACGGTCAGCGCATCGGTCAGGTGCAGGTCGGCGCTGGCTTCGACGCCTTCGTACAGGGTGATGCCATCCTGCACCAGGCGCTTGCCTGCATCGGTCAGCTGATCGATGTTGGCGCCACGCTCCAGGCGGAACGCAGCGACGTTCGCGTTCCAGCGATTCGCTTCCACCTTGGCGCCGATCTCGTACTGCTTGCTGATGGTGGGGTCGAGCACATCGCCGGCATTGATGTAGCTGTTGCCTACGCGGCTGCCTGCTTCCAGCGACTCGATGTAGCTGGCATACAGGGTGACGGCCTCGCTGGGCTTGAACATGACCGCGTAGGTCGGGGTGACTGGATAGGTGTGGTAGGCGCCCTTGGTCTCGAAGTCGTTGTAGCGCCAACCGGCCAGCACCGACCAGCCATGGCCGAGATCGACGGTATCGCTGACGAACACCGCCTGCTGCACGGTCTCGTTACCGCGGGTCATCACCCGTGAACCCACCGCGTCGTGACGGATGCCATGGCGCTGGTAGAGGTTGGCGCGGCCGATCAGGCTGAACTCGTAGGGACGGTCCCAGCCCAGCCCGGTCTGGTGGCTGACACCGGCCACCAGCTGGTGCTGCAGTGGGCCGGTGCCGAAGCGGCCCTGCACCAGTGCCTGCGCCAGCTTCCACTCGCTCTTGCCGCCGAGCTCATAGACGTTGACGGCGTAGTCGCCGTTGGTATCGTCGATGTAGGCGAAGATCTTGTTGACGTCATTCCACGAAGTGGTGACGCCATAGCTCAGGCTGGCCTTCCAGTCGCTGTTGATCTGCCAGTTCAGCGCGGTGGACAGCAGGCTGGAGCGGGTGTCGTAGTAGGTGCCGGGCACGCTGTTGTCGACATCGCCGGCGATCGGCCGCGGCAGTGAGGTCAGGCCACGGAAGTAGTACTGCGGTGATTCCTCGCGCAGGTCGCGCGACTGGAACACGCCGTCGAAGGTCCAGGTAAGCGCATCGCTCAGGCGCGCATCCAGCGACAGTGCGCCGACCTTGCGATCGACATGGCCACCGTTGAAGGTTTCGCCCTTTTCCTGGTATGCGTTGAAGCGGTAGCCGAACATCTGCTCGTTGCCGAAGCGGCCGCCGACGTCGATGCCGCCGCTGACGATGCCCTGTTCGCGCCAGCCGAGCTGGGCGGAGAAGGTCGGTACGTCGGTCGGTTTCTTGGTGATGTAGTTGACGATGCCGCCCGGCGCGCCGAAGCCGTACAGGAAACCTCCCGGACCCTTCAGCAGGTCGACCTGTTCCATCACTTCCAGCGGCCATTCGGTGCCCCAGGACGAGACCTGCAGACCGTTGACCCGGTAGCTGTCGAAATTCAGGTCGATGCCACGGTTGCGGATCGGCGAGCTCCAGCCACTGGCATAGGCGCTGACCTGGGTGGTGACCGAGGGGTCGAGCAGGAAGGCTTCGCCCAGCGACACGACCTGGCGCTGTTCGATCTGCTCACGGCCGACGGCGGTGATCGCGAACGGGGTATCACGCAGGGCACGATCGCCCAGGGCGCCAGCCTCGGTATGGGTACGCTCGGCGATGACCTTGACCGCGTCCAGATCGGTGGCGCTGCGGGATCCGGCCGGGGCTTCGGCGTATGCAGTGCAGGCGGCGGACAGCGCGACGGCCAGTACGGCCAGGCGGGGGGAGCGAATCGGCAACATCGATGGAGATCCTCGGCGGGCGGCCACGGGCCATCCGCCCATGCAGGGGGGAAAGGTCGGTGGCTGGGATCACGCAGGCGTGCCGGGAACGGCAGCGGGGCGCCACAAGGGGGCGCAGGACCATGGCTGGATGAGAATTGTTCTCTTTTCGTTACAGCGCGTCAAATGCCATCGGCGTGCGGACCAACGGTCCGCACCCACCAAGGTAGGTGTTGCAGTAGATCCACGCCATGCGTGGATGGGCCTGGCTACGCACGCTGTGCGCGCCTCAGCAGCTTCGCTTCACGCCTGCGCGCGCGCCGCGCCTTCCAGCGCTCGGCCAGGCACGAGAAGATCACGTACAGCGCCGGCGTGCTGAGCAGGGTCAGGCTCTGCGAGAACAGCAGGCCGCCGATCATCGCGATGCCCAGCGGGCGACGCAGCTCCGAACCTTCGCCCAGGCCGATCGCCAGCGGCACCGCCGCCAGGATCGCCACCATCGTGGTCATCATGATCGGCCGGAAACGCACAATGCTGGCTTCACGCGCGGCCTCGCGCGGAGTCAGCCCATGTTCGCGCTGCGCCACCAGGGCGAAGTCGATCATCATGATCGCGTTCTTCTTGACGATGCCGATCAGCAGCACCAGCGCGATCATCGAAATCACCGACAGTTCGGTGTTGGTGCCGAACAGCGCCAGCAACGCACCGACGCCAGCGGCCGGCAGGGTGGACAGGATCGTCACCGGGTGGATCAGGCTTTCGTACAGGATGCCCAGCACCAGATAGACGGTGAGGATGGCTGCCAGTACCAGGATCAGCATGTCGCTGGGGTCGGAATTGAAGCCGAAGCCCGCATCGTCGGCCAGGCGGATGTCGCCGGGCATGCGCATGCCGGCCACGGTGCTGTCGATGATGGCCTTGGCCTCGCCCATGCTGACGCCGGGGGCGAGGTTGTAGCTCAGGTCCATCGTCGTGTACTGGTTTTCATGGGTGATCTGCGAGGGCGCCAGGCCCGGCGCCTGTCGGGCCACCGCCGTGATCGGCACCATTTCGCCGTTGCGTGCACGCACATGCACTTCGTCCAACGCCGAAGGCGTAGCGGTCTGCGACGGCAGCGCATTGACCACCACGCTGTACTGGTTGATGTCCGAGTAGATGGTGGAGATCTGGCGCTGGCCGAAGGCGCCGTACAGCGCACCGTCGATGGCGCCGACCGAGATGCCCAGGCGCGCGGCCTTGGCCCGGTCGATCTCGATGTTCTGGCGCAGGCCGGCGTTGTCGACGTCGGTGCCGACATCACACAGCTTCGGGTTCTTCTTCAATGCCGCCTGCAGTTTGGGCAGCCATTCCTGCAGTGCGGCCAGGTCGTTGCCCTGCAGCGAGACGCGGTACTGTGCGCCCTGGCTGTTGCCACCGCCATCGTTGCTGGGCAGGTCCTGGATCGCGCGCAGGCGCAGCTGCAGGTCCGGGTAGCGGTCGGCCTTCGCACTCAGCCGTGCCAGTGCGTGTGCAGTGGTTTCGCGGCGCCCTTCCTTGCGCGACTTCAGTTCGACGTTGAACTGTGCGCTGGAGCCCTGGCGTCCGCTGCCCAGGCGTACGCCCACGGTCTTCACTGCCGGGTCGGCCATCAGCATGTCGGTGATGCGGCGCTGGCGGCTGACCATGTCCTCGAAGGACACCGTCGCACTGGAATTGGCGCGGCCCCAGATCAGGCCGGTGTCCTGCGGCGGGAACGCGCCCTTCTTCACCGCACCGAACAGGAAGATGGTGACGCCGATCAGGATCAACGGCGTCAACGACAGCAGCAGCGCATGGCGCAGCGAAAAATCAAGGAACACGGTGTAGATGCGCAGCATCCGCTCGTGACCGGCATCGAGCCAGCGGCCGAAGCGCGACGGTGCCGCCGTGTGGTCGTGCGCGCTGAGGAAGCGGCTGCACAGCGCCGGGGTCAGCGTCAGCGAAACGATCATCGACACCACGATCGCCGCCACCAGGGTGACGGTGAATTCGCGGAAGAACGCGCCCATCATGCCGCTGGCGAACAGCAGCGGGATGAACACCGCCACCAGCGAAGCGGTGATCGAGACGATGGTGAAGCCGATTTCGCGCGCACCGGCGAAGGCCGCCTGCATCCGCGGCATGCCCTCGTCGAGGTGGCGCATGATGTTCTCGATCACCACGATCGCATCGTCGACCACGAAACCGATCGCGATCACCAGCGCCAGCAGGCTCAGGTTGTTCAGGGTGAAGCCCATCACGTACATCACCAGCGCGGCACCGGCCAGCGACAGCGGCACGGTGACCGCCGCGATCAGCGTCGGCGCCAACCGGCGCAGGAACAGCGCCATCGTCAGCACCACCATCGCCAGGCTGATCAGCAGGGTGATCTGCACTTCATGCAGCGACGACCGGATGGTCGGGGTGCGGTCGAAGTAGGGCGTCATCGTGGTGCCCGGCTGCAGGTAGTCGCGCAACGCGGGAATCTGCGCTTTCACCCGGTCCACGGTCTCGACGATGTTGGCGCCGGCGCGGGTGAACACATACATCACCACGGCCGGTTTGTGGTCGAACCACGCGGCCTGGTAGGCGTCCTGCTGGCCGTCGTAGACGTTGGCGATGTCCTTCAGGCGGATCACCCGGCCATCGCCCTGGGTCTTGACCACCAGATCGGCGAAGTCGGCGGCGCGTGCGACCGAATCGTTGGCGATGATCGCCGTGGTGGTGTTGCCATCGCTGAGGAAGCCGGTGGGCGAGGTCACGTTGGCCGCGCGCACGGCATTGCGCAGGTCGTCGGCGGTCAGTCCCAGCGCGTTCATCAGGCGCAGGTTGACGTCCACACGCACCGCCGGCGTCGAGGCACCGGCGATATCCACCGAGGCGACGCCGCCGATCTGGCGGATGCGCTGGGCCAGCAGCGAATCGGCGACGTTGTACAGCTCATCGGCGGACTGCGTCTGCGAAGTCAGCGCGATGGCGATCACCGGGTCGTCGTTCGGGTTCGCCTTCTGGTACATCGGCGAGCCCATGCCCGAGGGCAGGTCGGCCTGCGCCGAATTGATCGCGGTCTGTACGTCCAGCGCGGCCGAATCGATGTCGCGGTCACTCTGGAAAATCATGAAGACCAGCGAGCTGCCTTCCGAGCTCGACGAACGCATGCGGTCGATGCCAGGCAGCTGGCCGAGATGACGCTCCAGCGGCGCGGTCACCGTTGAGGCCATGGTCGCCGCATCCGCACCGGACTGGCTGGCGTGCACGAAGATCACCGGGATCTCGATGTTCGGCAGTGCCGACACGCCGAGCCGCAGGTAACAGATCACGCCGACCATGAACAAGCCGATGGCCAGCAGGGCGGTGCCGATCGGGCGGCGGATGAAGGGGCCGGACAGGTTCATCGTGCAGCCCCCCGAAGGTGCGGGGCCAGGGTCATGCCTGCGGCTCCTGCACCGTGCCATCGCGCAGCGCACGCTGCTCACGGCGACGGGCAAGCCATTCCGAGAAGCGTTCCATGTACAGGTAGATCACCGGCGTGGTGTACAGGGTTACCAGCTGCGACAGCAGCAGGCCGCCGACGATGGCGATGCCCAGCGGCCGACGCAGTTCCGAGCCGATGCCGGTGCCCAGCGCCAGCGGCAACGCACCAAGCATGGCTGCAGCGGTGGTCATCATGATCGGGCGGAAGCGCAGCAGGCAGGCGCGGCGGATGGCCTCGCGCGCGTTGGCGCCGGTGCGCCGCGCCTCGATGGCGAAGTCGACCATCATGATGCCGTTCTTCTTGACAATGCCGATCAGCAGCACGATGCCGACGATGCCGTCCACGGACAGGCTCAGGCCGCAGACCATCAATGCCAGCAGCGCACCGACGCCGGCCGGCGGCAGGGTCGAGATGATCGTGATCGGGTGGATGTAGCTCTCGTACAGCACGCCCAGCACGATGTAGATCACCACCAGCGAGGCCAGCAGCAGCCACACCACGTCGGTCTGGCTGCCGGTGAATTCGGCGGCCTTGCCGATGAACTGCGCATGCACGTGCGCCGGCATGTCCAGGCTGACCTTGGTCTCTTCGATGGCCTTGACCGCATCGGACAGCGAGTAGCCCGCAGCAACGTTGAAGGAGACCGTCACCGCAGGAAGCTGCTGCTGGTGGCTGACCAGCAGCGGCGCGCTGGAGACCTTCGCCTCGGCCAGCGCCGACAACGGGATGATGCCGCCCGCACCGACGGTGATGCCGGTGTTCTGCGCACCGATACCGGTGGCGGTCGACGAGTTGGACGAGGTGACCTGGCCGAAGCTGGTCGCGTTGGTGCCGGTGAGTGCGCCGGCACCGTTGGAGGCGACCGCCAGCTGTTCCATCAGCGCAGTGCTGGTACGGAACTGCGGCGCCACTTCCAGCACCACGCGGTACTGGTTGAGCTCGGTGAAGATGGTCGAGATCTGGCGCTGGCCGAACGCATCGTAGAGGGTGTCGTCGATGGTCTGCATCGGCACGCCCAGCACGCTGGCCTTGTCGCGGTCGATGTTCAGTTCCAGCGCGCGGCCCTGGTTGGACAGGTTGTTGTCGACGTCGGCCAGTTCCGGGCGCTGGCGCAGCGCCTGGGTCAGGCGGTTGGCCTGCAGCGCGACTTCCGCGCTGTCCACGTCCGATAGCGAGTACTGGTACTCGGTGGCGGCCACGCGGGTGTCCAGGGTCACGTCCTGTACCGGCTTCAGGTACAGCGCCACGCCGGGAATGCCGGCGACGGACTTCTGCAGGCGCGGCAGGATCTCATCCAGTCCATCACGTTCGCCGCGCTCTTTCAGCACGATCGACAGCTGCCCCTGGTTGAGCGTGGGGTTCATGCTGCCGGCACCGATGAAGGCCGATACGCCGGTCACGTCCGGATCCCTGCGCAGCGCTTCGGCCACCTGCTTGGTGCGTCGCTCCATCTGCGGGAAGGCGATGTTCTGGTCGGCCTGGACCACGGCGGTGATCAGGCCGGTGTCCTGTTCGGGCAGCAGGCCCTTGGGAATCAGCACATACAGCAGCACGGTCAGTACCAGCGCGGCCGCGGCCACGGCCAGGGTGAGCGGCTGGTGTTCCAGCACCCAGTCCAGGCTGCGCTCATACAGGCCGACGGTGCGCGTCCACAGGTTCTGCTTGCCGGCCGCGGCCGCACGTTCGTGCGCGTCTTCGCCCTCGGGCAGCGCATCGGGCTTGAGCAGGTAGGCGCACATCATCGGGGTGAGCGTCAGCGAGATCAGCATCGACAGCACCACCGCGATGCTCAGCACCCAGGCGAACTCGTGGAACAGGCGGCCGGTGACGCCGGGCATCAGCAGCAGCGGCAGGAACACCGCCACCAGTGAAACCGTCAGCGACAGCACGGTGAAGCCGATCTGGCGCGCACCGATCTCGGCCGCCTCCTTGCCGCTCTTGCCTTGTTCGATGTAGCGCACGATGTTCTCGATCATCACGATCGCATCGTCGACCACGAAGCCGGTGGCCACCACCAGCGCCATCAGCGAGAGGTTGTCCAGCGACATGCCGGTAAAGGCCATCACTGCGAAAGTTCCGGCCAGCGACAACGGCACCGCCACCGAGGGAATGATCGTGGCCCAGAACCGGCGCAGGAATACGAAGATCACCGCTACCACCAGGCCGATGGTCAGGATCAGGGTGAACTGCACTTCATGCACTGAGGCGCGGATGGTTTCGGTACGGTCGGAGAACACCTCCAGGTGCACATCGGCCGGCAGCACGCCCTGCAGCTGCGGCAGCAGCGCGCGGATGCGCTCGACGGTCTGCACGATGTTGGCGCCCGGCTGCCGGCGTACTTCCAGCAGCACGGCCGGCTTGCCGTCGGCCCATGCGGCGAGCTGGTCGTTCTCCACGCCATCGATCACTTCGGCCACGTCGGACAGCCGCACCGGGCGGCCGTTCTTGTAGCTGATGATGGTGTCGCGGTATTCGGCGGCGCTGGCCAGCTGGTCATTGGTGCCGATGCTGTAGGACTGGGTCTTGCCGTTCAGCGAGCCCTTCGGCGCATTGACGTTGGCCTGGGTAAGCGCGCTGCGCAGCTCTTCCAGGGTCAGGCCCATGTTGGACAGCTGCGCCGGATTGACCTGGATGCGCACGGCCGGACGCACGTTGCCGGCGATCGACACCAGGCCCACGCCCTGCACCTGCGACAGGCGCTGGGCGAGGATCGAGTCAGCGTAGTTGTTGACGTCGCGCAGCGGTCGCGTATCGGAGGTCAGCTTGAGGGTGACGATGGCCGCGTCGGCCGGATTCACCCGGTTGTAGACCGGCTGGTACGGCAGCGACGAGGGCAGGGTGGCCTGGCGGATCGCCGCCTGCACGTCCTGTGCGGCGATATCGATGTCGCGGTCCATCGAGAACTGCAGGATGATCGTCGACAACCCCGCCGAGGAATCGGAGGTCATCAGTTCCAGCCCGGAGATCTGCCCGAACTGGCGCTCCAGCGGCGTGGTCACCAGCGAGGCCATGGTGGTGGCGTTGGCACCGGGGTACTGCGTGGTCACCACCAGGCTGGGCGCATCGATTTCCGGCAGCGCCGACACCGGCAGCTTGCGGTAACCGAGGATGCCCAGCAGCAACAAGCCCGCCATCAACAGCGAGGTGGCAATCGGGCGGCGGATGAAGATCGTCGAAAAGCCCACGGACTGATCCTTGCTGGCACTTCAATGGCAGCGCCGGCGGGATCGCCGGCGCGGGGAAGAGCAGGGGCCTGCGCTCAGCGCGGGCCACCACCGCGGCGGCCGCCGCCACTCTTCTGTTCGGCGGCCTTCAGTTCGGCCTCGGTCGGTGCGGCCGGGGTCTCACCCGGCTTCAGCGCGGTCACCTTGCTGCCCGGCTTCAGGCGGAACTGGCCTTCGCTGACCACGCGTTCGCCGCCCTTCAGGCCTTCGGCGATCTGCACCTGGCTGTCGCCCACTTCCACGCCACTGCGCACGGTCTGCATCTTCACCGTGTTGTCGCCCTGCACGACGTAGACGTACTCGCCGTCCGGGCCACGAAGTACTGCCTGGGTCGGGATCACCACGCCGCCGCCGATGGTACGCAGCTGCATACGCACATTGACGAACTGGCCCGGCCACAGGCCGTTGTCGGTGTTGTCGAACACCGCGCGTGCCTTGAAGGTGCCGCTGTCGGCGCTGATCAGGTTGTCGACCACATCCAGCTTGCCGTCGCCGCTGAGCACGTGCGAATCGGCGCGGTCCAGCGCTGCGACCGGCACGCTGCCGGCGGCCTGCGCCTGGCGCACGTCGCCGAGCTGGCGCTCGGGCAGGTTGAACAGCACGTGGATCGGATGGATCTGGGTCAGGGTGACCAGTGCGGTACCGGCGTTGACCACGTTGCCGGCGTCGACCGCGCGGATGCCGGCGATACCGGTGATCGGCGCGGTGACCTTGGTGTACTGCAGCTGCACCTGCGCCGAACGCATGCTGGCTTCATTGGCCGCCACTGCGCTTTCGTACTGTGCCACCTGGTTTCGTTGTGTATCCAGATCGGTCTTGGCCACGAACTGGCGGTACTCCGGCGCGTTCGAGCGCTGGTAGTTCGAGCGCGCGGTGGCCAGCAGGGCTTCGTTCTGGCGCTTGGACGCGACGGCCTGGTCATAGCTGGCCTGGGCGGTGCGCGGGTCGATCACCGCCAGCACGTCGCCCTTCTTCACTTCCTGGCCTTCGCGGAAATTGAGGCTCATCAGCTGGCCGCCCACCTGGGGGCTGACGGTCACGGTGTTCATCGCGGTCACCGTGCCCAGTGCGCTGGCATACACCGGCACGTCCTGGCGAACGGCATCGACCACGGTTACCGGCACCGGGCCGGCATCGGGATCTTCACCGCCCTCGCGAGCGCCTGCTTCCTGCCCGGCTGCCTTGTCCTTGCCGCCACCGAGTACGCGCAGGCCGACCACGGCCAGCACCAGTACCGCCACGACCAGCAGCACGATCTTCCAAACACGTGACATTCAAGACTCCAAGAGGGCTGGACGGGGTGCAACCCCGGGTGGCAATGCGCAAAGCATACCTGTGGCCCACCGGGTTTCCTGCATGACGGATGGGACGGGCGCTCAGACAGATGGACGACGCTGGAGGTTCCCGTAACGGCAAGGTTGCCCTACATTCAGGTGCAGACCCCTTCCGTGGAGATCGAGATGCGCCGTTCGTTGCTGCTGTCCGCCCTGCTGCTGGCCCTGCCGGCCCTTGCCCACGCCGAGGACGCGCAGCGCCCGGAAGTGACCGCCGCCGCGCAGCGCCTGCAGGCCAAGGTGGTTGAATGGCGCCGCGATTTCCATCAGCACCCGGAACTCTCCAACCGCGAGGAGCGCACCTCCGCCGAGGTCGCCAAGCGGCTGCGTGCGATGGGCCTGAAGCCGAAGACCGGCATTGCCCACCACGGCGTGGTGGCGATCATCGAAGGCGGCAAGCCGGGGCCGAAGATCGCCCTGCGCGCGGACATGGACGCACTGCCGGTGACCGAGCAGACCGGGCTGCCGTTCGCCTCCAAGGCCACCGCGCAGTACCGCGGTCAGACCGTAGGCGTGATGCATGCCTGTGGCCATGACGCGCACACCGCCACCCTGCTGGGCGTGGCCGAAGCGCTGGTGGCGATGAAGAAGGACCTGCCGGGCCAGGTGATGCTGATCTTCCAGCCGTCCGAAGAAGGTGCGCCGCCGCCGGAAGAGGGCGGTGCGGCGCTGATGCTGAAGGAAGGCCTGTTTGCCGACTTCAAGCCCGAGGCGGTGTTCGGCCTGCATGTGTTCTCCAGCGTGCAGGCAGGGCAGATCGCGGTGCGCGGTGGCCCGCTGATGGCCGCGTCCGATCGTTTCGGCATCAAGGTGATCGGCCGCCAGACCCATGGCTCGGCCCCATGGAACGGCGTCGACCCGATTGTTGCCACTGCCGACCTGATCGGCACCGCACAGACCATCGTCAGCCGCCGGGCCAACCTGTCCAAGCAGCCGGCGGTGCTGACCTTCGGCGCGATCAACGGCGGCATCCGTTACAACATCATTCCCGATGAAGTGGAGATGGTCGGCACCATCCGCACCTTCGATGAAGGAATGCGCCAGCAGATCTTCGCCGACCTGCGCAACGTGGCCGACCACACCGCTGCCGCGCATGGGGCCAAGGCGGTGACCGACATCTACGAATCGGAAGGCAACCCGGCCACGGTGAACGACCCGGCGCTGACCGCGAAGATGCTGCCGAGCCTGCAGGCGGTGGTGGGCAAGGACAACGTGTACGAGCCGCCGCTGCAGATGGGCGCGGAGGATTTCTCGCTGTACGCGAAGGAGGTGCCGGGCATGTTCTTCTTCGTCGGTTCCACCAGCGTGGGCATCGACCCGGCGACGGCGCCGGCCAACCATTCGCCGAAGTTCCTGCTGGATGAGAAGGCGCTGGATGTTGGATTCCGCGCGCTGCTGCAGGTAAGCCTGGATTATCTGCATGGTGCGGGCACCCCGGCGGGTTGAGGGTTTCCGGCAGGGCTGCGCCCTGCACCCGCCGAAGCGGTAGTGCCGGCCGCTGGCCGGCAACAGCAACAGCAACAGCAACAGCAGAAGCGGGCTATCCGTGGGATGGCGGGGTGGGTCCGGTTGCGGGGGACGCCGTAAACCCATCCCTGGGGGCTTGGCCGCGGCGTCCATGCCGCGGACACCCCCCGCAACCGGACCCACCCCGCCTTCGACAGGTTTGCGCAATCTGTCGGAACGGCGTTCTGTGCGGCTGTTGGTGGGTGTCGACCTTGGTCGACACGGTAGATCCACGCCATGCGTGGATGGCAGATGCCATGAATGGCTGAAGGATCGGTTTTTGATCCTGTTTTTGATTTTGATTCTTTCCTGATCTTTCCTGTGGTGGCGCGGGAAATTGACCGTGGCCGGGAGGGTGGTTGGCTGGCGGCGTAAGCGCCATGGATGGCGCGCTCGAGCCTACAAGGACGTATTCACGGCGTCCCCCAGCCAACCCACCCTCCCGGCCAAGCCGATAGACCGCTCTGCCGACCAACCAACCCCACCACGGAGGGGCTCCGCCGTTGGCCGACCCGGCCGAAGGCCCGCTCTGCGCGCGATACAATAAGCACCATGAACACCCCACAGGATTCCAGCCTCGGTCGCGAGGTCAGTTACCCGTCGCAGTACGATCCCGGCCTGCTGTTTCCCATCCCGCGCGTCGGCGCCCGCGCCGAGATCGGTCTGGACGAGGCCGCGCTGCCCTTCGTCGGCCATGACCGCTGGCACGCCTTCGAGCTGAGCTGGCTTGACCCGCGTGGCAAACCGCAGGTCGCCGTCGCCACCGTGCAGGTGCCGTGCACCTCGCCGCGGCTGATCGAATCGAAGTCGTTCAAGCTTTACCTGAACTCCCTCAACAGCACCCGCATCGACAGTGCCGAAGCCCTGCGCGAGCGCCTCGTCGCCGACCTGTCGGCCTGCGCCGGTGCCCCGGTCCAGGTCACGTTCGGCCTGCCGGCATTGCGCGAATCACCGCTGGGCGAGTCGATCGACGGCCTTGAGGTGGACATCGATTGCTATGGCCCGCCGCAGGCGGACTACCTGTCGGCCAACGCCGATGCGCTGGTGGAGGAGACTCTGGTCTCGGCCCTGCTGAAGTCCAACTGCCCGGTCACCGGCCAGCCGGACTGGGCCACCGTCAGCCTGCGCTACCGCGGCCCGCAGATCGATCGTGCCGGCCTGCTGCGCTACCTGGTCAGCTACCGCGAGCACGCCGAGTTCCACGAACAGTGCGTCGAGCGCATCTTCAGCGAAGTGTCCGCGCGCTGCCGGCCGCAGTGGCTGGAAGTCGAAGCCCGCTATACCCGTCGCGGTGGCCTGGACATCAACCCGTGGCGCGCCAGCCCCGGCATCGCCGCCCCGGCCGCGACCTACCGAGAACTGCGGCAGTAACCGCCGCAGGCGGTTACAGGTAGTGCCGACCGCTGGCCGGCAACCGCGCGGAGCCCGCGTCCAGGCCAAGCCGGCCAGCGGCCAGCACTACCGTCGGGCCGCGTTGTGACGGGTAGCGCCGGGCCATGCCCGGCTAGCCCAGCGGCGGCGTTCCACCTCGATTGTTCAGCCGCCCCGGGGGGCGGCTTCACATCGGCACCATCCCCATTTAACAACCTCTATGACACCGTGCCAGCCATGTAGTCATACAGACGGGAGTGTGTGGATGAGTACCGAGAAGAAAGCCGATTTCTCCGGCGTCAGTGGCAGCGTCGACAGTACCGCCCAGCAGGTCCCCAAGGCGGACTTTTCCGGCGTCAGTGCTTCGGTGGACAGTACCGCCGAGGTGGTCAGCGGTGGCACCTACACCGTGCAGAAGGGTGATTCGCTGTCGAAGATCGCCAAGCAGCACTTGGGCGATGCCAACGCCTGGAAGAAGATCTTCGAAGCCAACCGCGATGTGCTCGACGACCCGGACAAGATCTTCCCGGGCCAGACCCTGAAACTGCCGCCGAAGTAATACCGGCGATCCAATCGCCGTCCGAACAATCCTTGGAGGAATCCCGAATGATCAAGACGACCCCGCTTCAGAATGCCCTGCTGGCCGCGCTGCTGGGCAGCGTCGCCCTGGTGGGCTGCAAGAAGAAGGAAGAAGCCGCAGACAACAACGCGGCTCCGGCGGCAACCACGCCTGCCGAGGCGCCCGCTCCGATGACCGGTGCGCCGCCGCCGATGGCTGCATCGGCCGTGGCGGTATCGGCAGTCACTGTCGGCAAGACTGCCTCAGCTGACAAGTCGGTGACCACGGCTGCCCTGTTCGCGCCGAAGGACGATGTCATCGTCTCGGTGAAGACCGATGGCGCGGCCAACAATGTCACCGTCGGCGCCAAGCTGACCTTCCAGGATGGCCAGGTGGCCGGCGAGCAGAACGCGACCCTGAACACCAGCGGTGCAGAGACCACCAACATCACCTTCAAGAATGCCAATGGCTGGCCGGCCGGCAAGTACCGCGCCGAAGTCATGGTTGATGGTAAGGCGGCCGGAACGCCGCAGGAGTTCGAGGTCAAGTAAGTCCCGCCGACTCTCTCCCGGTTGGACTCACGATGGACGCAGCCGCGAGGCTGCGTCCTTTTTTGTTGGTGGCTTTGCGGGAAGGCCTCATCCACGCATGGCGTGGATCTACCTGGGCCTTGCACGCGGCATCATCTCCATCCACGCCACGCGTGGATGGATCACAGCGTTGCCAGGGTGCAGTACCGCCGCGTATGGCACGGCTTTGCCCCGCGCGGCTGAAAACGCGACAATGCAGGGGTTTCCCCGACGCGCGCCCACCCTGACGGCGGCGGGGAAAGTGACACGGTTGCACGTGGCCCGGCGCTGGCGCCGGCCTTCCCCTGAGCACTGCTACAGAGTCCAAGTCCCCCATGTCCAAGATCCTCTACACGCTGACCGACGAAGCACCGTTCCTGGCCACCCAGTCGCTGCTGCCGATCGTCGACGCCTATACCTCCACCGCGGGCATCGCAGTGGAAACCCGTGACATCTCGTTGTCCGGCCGCATCCTGTCGCTGTTCCCGGAACTGCTGAGCGATGCGCAGAAGGTCAACGATGACCTGGCCGAGCTGGGCCAGCTGGCGACCACCCCCGACGCCAACATCATCAAGCTGCCGAACATCTCCGCCTCGGTGCCGCAGCTGAAGGCCGCCATCAAGGAACTGCAGGACCAGGGCTATCCGCTGCCGGATTACCCGGAAACCCCGGCCGACGACCAGCAGCGCGACTACAAGGCGCGCTACGACAAGGTCAAGGGCAGCGCAGTCAATCCGGTGCTGCGCGAAGGCAACTCCGACCGGCGCGCGCCGCTGTCGGTGAAGAACTACGCCCGCAAGCACCCGCACCGCATGGGCGCCTGGGCGTCCGATTCGAAGTCGCACGTTGCGCACATGGACGCGGGTGATTTCTACGGCAGCGAGAAGTCGGCCACCCTGGCCAACGCCGGCGCGCTGAAGATCACCCTGCACGGCAAGGACGGCAGCACCGTCGTGCTGAAGGAAAAGACCGCGGTCAAGGCCGGTGAGATCGTCGACGCGGCAGTGATGAGCCGCAAGGCGCTGGCCGCCTTCATCGATGCGCAGATCGAAGACGCCAAGTCGCAGGGCGTGCTGTTCTCGCTGCACCTGAAGGCGACCATGATGAAGGTCTCCGACCCGATCATGTTCGGCGTGGTCGTCAACGAGTTCTACAAGGACGTGCTCGCCAAGCACGCCGACACGCTCAAGCAGGCCGGTTTCGATGCCAACAACGGCATCGGTGATCTGGTCGCGCGCCTGCCGTCGCTGCCCGAAGCCACCCGTGCCGCCATCGAAGCCGACCTGCAGGCCGAGTACGCGCAGCGTCCGGGCCTGGCCATGGTCAACTCGGACAAGGGCATCACCAACCTGCACGTGCCGAGCGACGTGATCGTCGACGCCTCGATGCCGGCGATGATCCGCGACTCCGGCAAGATGTGGAATGCCGAAGGCAAGCTGCAGGACACCAAGGCGGTCATTCCGGACCGTTGCTATGCCGGTGTGTACCAGGCTGTCATCGACGACTGCCGCAGCAACGGTGCCTTCAACCCGGCCACCATGGGCTCGGTGCCCAACGTCGGCCTGATGGCGCAGAAGGCTGAAGAGTACGGCTCGCACGACAAGACCTTCCAGATCGCTGCCGACGGCGTGGTCAAGGTCACGGATGACGCCGGCAACGTGGTGTTCGAACATGCCGTGGAAGCGGGCGACATCTGGCGCATGTGCCAGACCAAGGACGCGCCGATCCAGGACTGGGTCAAGCTGGCCGTCGAACGCGCGCGCCTGAGCAGCACCCCGGCCGTGTTCTGGCTGGACGCCGCCCGTGCCCACGATGCGCAGGTCATCGCCAAGGTCGAGACGTACCTGAAGGACCACGACACCAACGGCCTGGACATCCGCATCCTGCCGCCGGTGGAAGCGACCACCTTCTCGCTGGCCCGCATCCGCAAGGGCGAGGACACCATTTCGGTGACCGGCAACGTGCTGCGCGATTACCTCACCGATCTGTTCCCGATCATGGAGCTGGGCACCAGCGCCAAGATGCTGTCGATCGTGCCGCTGATGGCCGGTGGCGGCCTGTTCGAGACCGGTGCTGGCGGTTCGGCACCGAAGCACGTGCAGCAGTTCGTCGAAGAGGACTACCTGCGTTGGGATTCCCTGGGTGAATTCCTGGCCCTGGCCGCGTCGCTGGAGCATCTGGGCAACCGCTACGACAACGCTGCCGCCCGCGTGCTGGCCAAGGCGCTGGACGAGGCCAACGGCCAGTTCCTGGACAACGACAAGTCGCCGTCGCGAAAGCTCGGTGGCATCGACAACCGTGGCAGCCACTTCTACATCGCCCTGTACTGGGCGCAGGCCCTGGCAGCGCAGAACGAAGATGCCGCACTGCGGGCACGCTTTGCTCCGCTGGCCAAGGCGCTGGCCGACAACGAGCAGAAGATCGTTGACGAGCTGATCGCGGTGCAGGGCAAGGCCGTGGACATCGGCGGCTACTACCGTCCGGATGTGGCCAAGGCCGCTGCCGCGATGCGTCCGAGCGCGACCTTCAATGCCGCGCTGGAGCAGCTGCGCGGCTGATTCATCGCCGCCCGGTTGAGACCTGGAAAGAAACCCGCGCCTCGGCGCGGGTTTCTTTTTGCCCGCATGCCGTTGGTGCCTGTCCACGCGCGGACGGGAGCTGCACAAAACCGTGAAATCCGTCATCTGTCGGAACGCCGTCAACACGGCATGAAACTTGCCCGCGATGGCCGTCGCAGAACGGACGCATGCATATTCACCACTGCCACCAATATGAGCAGTCGATCACGACGATGGCGGCAAGCCATGGCCTAGCCTTGGCGATGCGAGACCGCCGGGGAGGTGGTCGCACGGGGAACACGGATGGCACGCGTGCTCGTAGTGGGAACCGACATCCAGGGCGAACAGGCCCTGCTGCAGAGGCTGCGGCTGGCCTCGGCGTTGCCGGACGGGCAGATCCGCCGCAGCCAGGACCTGGACGACTGCGATCTGCTGGTGATCCGCGATACGCCGGCGCTGCGCAACGCGGCACTGCGCATGCGCCAGCAGCGCCCGCGCCTGCACTGTTGGATCGAGGACCTCGGCGGCCAGTTGCGCGAAGGCGATGGCGGCCAGGACGTACTGGATGATGGCGCGATAGGACGGGCGCTGCGCGGCATGCAGGCCGGCACCGAGGCGACGCCGATCCGCCTGGCTGACGGCGCGCATGCGATCACCCGCCTGCTGCGCGAGCGGCTGCCATCGCGGCAGGGCCAGGCGCTGCTGGGCGAGGGCGCAGAGCCGCTGCTGCTGCTGGATCTGGAGCAGGACCAGGCGGTACTGCTGCACGAACCGGCCACGGTGCTGGTGGAACGGCTGGCGCAGGGCTTCGAGCACCTGTATCTGGATGCGCTGCTGCCGGCGCAGCTGCAGGCACTGGCGGGTGACCGCACGCGACTGCCGTTGCGTCCGTTGCTGTGGCAATGGGCGCAGCGCAGCCGCCACTGGCAGGCGTTGGATGAGCGCCTGCGCGGGGCGTCGGTGAAGCTGCTGCGCTGGCCGGACTTCCGCGTGCTCGGCCACGATCACGATGGCTTCCGTCTATGTTCGCTGCTGCTCAAGCGTGCCTGCACGGTGGACGAATGCGCGATGCTGCTGGATCTTCCCGCCGCCGCCGTGCGCGATTTCATCCACGCCGCCTACCTGTGCGGCTATGCGCAGCTGCAGGTCGCACCTGCAGTACCGCTGGCGGGTGCGCGTGCCAGCACTGCCGACAACGGCCTGCTCGCACGCCTGTGGCGCACGCTGCGCGGGAGTGATCGCGATGCGTGAGCACAAGGTGGTGGTGCTCGGCGGTATGGGCAGCGGCAAGTCGACATTGGTACGCAGCATCGCCGCCGGTGCGGTGGTCGACACCGACGTAGCCAACAGCGACCGCGCGGGCGCCGACAAGGCTTCGACCACGGTGGCGCTGGACTACGCCGACATCGACCTGCCCAACGGCGAGAGGCTGCGCCTGTATGGCACGCCTGGCCAGCAGCGCTTTGATTTCCTGTGGCCGATCCTGCTGCAGGGTGCGCGCGGTGCGGTGTTGCTGCTGGATGCGCGCCGTGCCGGGGTGGCCGCTGAGCTGGACGCCTACCTGCAGGTGCTGCGCCCGTTCGGTCCGGCATTGGCCCTGGTGGTGGCGGTGACCCATCTTGACCAGGTGCCGGCAGCGGCACTGGATGACTGGGCCGAGCGCGCCCGGCTCGATGGCCAGCCGCTGCCGTTGCTGGCGGTGGATGCCCGCGATCGCGAACAAGGACTGCTGCTGATGGACGTACTGATGGGCGAAATGGAAGCGCATGCACTGGTGGCCGCACATGGCTGATGGACAAGGCGCGCCGTTGCCGGACGCGCAGCAGCGCGAGCGCCTGCAGCCGTTGCTGCAGGACCTGCAGCAGCGGGTGGAAGGGGGGCGGACCGTGGTGCTGGCCAGCGTAGATGGCTTTGCCCTGGTCAGTGCTGGTGCGGACGGGCGCGGCGAACGCCTGGCGGCGATGACCAGCGCGATGCTGGCCCTGGCCGCAGCAGTGGGGCGCGAACTGGCACTGGGCGATCTGCAGACACTGATGCTGGAGGCCGCCGGTGGCAAGGTGCTGATGCTGGCCATCCAGGCCGAGGGGCGAGCGCCGCTGCTGCTGATGGCGGCCTGCGACCAGCGCAGCGTGATCGGCCAGGTGCTGTGGCAGAGCAGGGAATGTGGCCAGGCGATCCTGGCCGAACTCAGCGGATCGTGAGCCCGGCCGCAGGGCAACGAGGGGCTCGAATCAACATTGAGAGGGGTGTAACGTGGCTGGATTGAATGATTCGTTGACTGCACTGATGGGTATCGATGGCGCGCAGGCCGTGGCGCTGGTCGACTACGAAAGCGGCATGCTGCTGGGCGAGGCCGGTTCGGGCATGGACATGGAAGTGGCGGCCGCCGGCAACACCGAAGTGATCCGCGCGAAGATGAAAACCGCCGCCTCGCTCAACCTCAACGATGGCATCGAGGACATCCTGATCTCGCTCGGCAAGGCGTATCACATCATGCGCCCGGTGGCGAAGAAGAAGGGCCTGTTCTTCTACATCGTGCTGGACCGGACCAAGTCCAACCTCGCCCTGGCGCGGCGCAAGGTGCAGGACGTGGAGGCCGAACTGGCGATCTGAGCCGGCTCGATGGGACCGATCCCTGGTGCTGCACGGCAGCCCAGGGATCGGTCCGCTGTGACGTCATGTCGAAGGCAGCAGAAGCGTGCGTACGAAGGTCAGCGCCTGCCTGTCGCGCGCAGCAAAGTATCTGGGTGCATGCAGTGGGAGCCAGGTTTCGTTGAAGTGCCGGCGAAAGTCTTCGTAGAGCTCGTTCGGATAGAGCTTTGCCTGCACGTTGCGGCCGTCTGGATAGCTGTGCTCATAGGTGTCGAAGGTGTTGGGATCGATGCCCTTATGATCGCGCAGCCACTTGCAGAACAGCCGGCCCTCGGAGATGTCCGGCACCAGCTCCTGCGGCAGCGTATAGCCCGCCTGCTCCAGTGGCGCGATCAGGTTCAGGGTCAGCTCGTTCAACATCGAGAAATGCGTGTAGGGCACTTTCGAGCGGTTCTGCATGTAGCGCTCGATGTGGGCGGGCATGACGGCGTTCGCCCGGCCCTGCTGCCATTCCACGACCCATTGCGACACCTTCACCGCGAATTTGCGTGACAACCATTGGCCGAGATTGATGGCAAGGTAAGGGTGGATCCAGGTGCCCTGCATCGCCGCATTGCCCCCGGACACCACATGGATGAGCTGGTCCTCCGGGAGGCCGGTCTGCAGGGTCAGCTCCTCGATGAACTCACCGGTGGATTTCAGCGACCGATAGTCCGACCAGCGCTTGCCCACTGACTGGCAGAGCGCCGTCGCGCTGATGTAGCCGTCGCGTACCCGTTGCGGGATTACGTTGCCTTCCTCCATGCGTGGGATCAGGGTCATTTGCTGCATGCGTCACCTCATGCCGTTATGGGCCTGAAAGAGTAGGCGATGCAGCCGCCCGGGGTCTGTAGGAATGGTTGCGTTTGTCTGGTTCTCTGAGGCAGCAGCAGCCGAGCGTGGCTCGGCTCTACACAAGCTACCCCACGCCAGCGTATGGTGAGATCGGTTTCCCCGGATACGTCGTGCATGGCCGATCCTGTCACTGCAACCGAACTGGCGCCGCGCATCGCCGACGCCATCCGCGATGGTTTCGAGCAGTATCACGCCCGCTTCGCCGCGATCACGGCGCGTGCCCGGGTGCGTTTCCAGCAGCGCGACTGGGCGGCGGCGCGCCACGATGCGGTGGAGCGCATCGCCCTGTACGACCAGTGCATCGCCGAGCAGATGGATGCGCTGCGGCGGCTGGCCGGTGACGCCATCAGCGAACGCGCGCTGTGGCTGCAGGTGCACGCGCACTTCAGCGCCCTGCTGCAGGGCCTGATCGACGCCGAGCTCTACAAGACCTTCTACAACACCCTGTCGCGGCGGCTGTTCGCCATCCGCGGTGTGGATCCGGAAGTGGAGTTCATCGCCTTCGATGTCGAGCCCTCCGATGCGATCACCCATCCGGTGGCGCGGCACACCTACGCGGTATCGCCGACGCGGCCGGTCGAGGCGCTGCAACGGGTGCTGGCCGACTACCGCTTCGATGTTCCGTATGCGCACCAGCTGCGCTGTGCCGCCGCCATCGCCGTGCGCCTGCAGGACGATCTGGCGCACTGGGGCGACACGCCGGTACGCAGCATCGAACTGCTCGATACCGTGTTCTACCGCGAGCGTCGCGCCTATCTGGTCGGGCGCGTGTTCGGCGAGCACCGCTTCTCGCCGTGCGTGATCGCGCTGGTCAACGACGACCGGGGCCTGCGCGCCGATGCCGTGCTGACCCGGCGTCGCGATGTGGCCCATCTGTTCGGCGTGTCGCGCAGCTATTTCCAGGCCGACCTGGGCACGGTTGGCGATGCGGTGGTGTTCCTGCGCAGCCTGCTGCCGGGCAAGCCGATCGACGAGATCTATACCGTGCTCGGACGCGCCAAACAGGGCAAGACCGAGCGCTACCGGACGTTCTTCCGTCACTTCAATGAGCACCCGAACGAGCGTCTGGCGCATGCCGAAGGCACGCCGGGCATGGTCATGGCGGTGTTCACCCTGCCCAGCTACCCGCTGGTGTTCAAGCTGATCCGCGATCGTTTCGCCTGGCCCAAGACGATGTCGCGGCAGCAGGTGGAGGAAAAGTACGCCCTGGTGTTCAACCTCGACCGCGTCGGTCGCCTGCTTGACGCACAGCCCTACCGGCACCTGCGTTTCCCGCGCGAACGCTTTGCCCCGGCGTTGCTGGACGAGCTGCTGCAGCAGTGCGCGCAGAGCGTGCGCGTGGATGGCGAAGAGGTGGAGATCGCGTTGTGCTACGTGCAGCGTCGCTTCCGGCCATTGAATCTCTATCTGCGCGAACAGGCTGGCGAGGCCGTGCGCGCAGCGGTACTCGACTACGCGCAGGCGATCACCGACATGGCGCGCAACAACATCTTCCCCGGTGACATGCTGCCGAAGAACTTCGGCGTGTCGCGCCACGGCCGTGCCGTGTTCTACGACTACGACGAGTTGTGCCTGGTCAGCGACTGCGTATTCCGGGCCTGGCCCAAGCCAAGCTCCGCAGAGGAAGCGATGGCTGATGAGCCTTGGTTCCATGTCGGTCCGCGCGACGTCTTCCCCGAGCGGTTTGGGCCGTTCATGGGCTTGCCGGCGCAGGAACTGGCAGCGGTGCGCGAGCACTATCGCCATCTGTTCGATCCCGCCTGGTGGCAGGGACTGCAGGCGCGCTTTGCGGCGGGCGATTATCCGGACACGCCACCGTACTCGGCTGCGCAGCGGTTGGCGTGATTGGTCGTGCCGACTGCTAGGAACTCGGGTAATCTCGGCACTTTCATCACCAAGGATCGGCAATGATGCGTTCTTCTCTTTTCCTGGCACTGGCCCTTGCGGTGTCTGGCGGTGCAGCCCTGATCGATACCGCCGATGCGCAGACCGCGCGCGAGGTACGCAGGCAGGCCGAGGCCAGCATGACCCTCAGCGGCGTCATCGACATCGGCCGCGAAGGCCAGGTTGAAGGGTTCCAGCTCGATCACCGCGAGAAGGTTGATGCTGGCGTAGCGGGGTTCGTCGACAAGGCGGTGCAGAGCTGGCGATTTGAGCCGACGCTGGTCGACGGCAAGCCGATGCCTGCCCGTACTACCGTCCACCTGCGTCTGATTGCCGGCAACATGGAGGGCAACAGCATGCAGGTACGGGTGGTTGATGCGCGCTTCGGCAAGCTCGGCGGATCCAGTGCGCCGAGCACCGATGACGTCACCGCAGCGAAGACGCGCGCACCGGTCTACCCACCACAGGCGGCATCGATCCGCGGGCAGGGCACTGTCATGCTTCTGGTCAAGGTGGGGCGTGATGGCAAGGTAGCTGACGTAATTGCCGAGCAGACCAACCTGACCGTGGTCGGTCCCGAGCGTACGATGAACCAGCTGCGCGACGTGCTTGCCAAGGCCAGTGTCAGGAGCGCCCGCGAATGGACCTTCAACCCGCCCACTACCGGCGAGGGCAAGGACCGGGACTTCTGGACCGTGCGCGTGCCGGTCAATTATTTCTTCGACAAGCAGAGCGAGCGTTACGGCCGCTGGACCGCGTACATTCCCGGTCCGCGCCAGCAGGCGCCGTGGAAGACCGGTGAGGAAACCCAGATCGCCGGAACCGATCTGCTGCCCGAAGGCGGTGTGTACATGGTGGGTCGTGCGCAGGAAGGCCCGCGCCTGCTGACCCCGCTGGGATGATGCGTGATTGCGGGATGCACCGGGCCTGCCCCGGCGCATCCCGCTGGAATCGATGTGCTCAATCGGCGTGCGGGTACACCACCACCCGGTTGCGGCCCTGTTCCTTGGCCAGGTACAGGGCCTTGTCGGCCAAGCGCAGTGCCTGTTCCGGATCGGTATGGAAACTGGGGAAGTGGGCCACTCCCAGTGACACGGTGATGGTGCCCACCGGAGCGAACGGTTCGTCGGCGATGGCCTGGCGCAGGCGCTCGCCGGTCTGCCGGGCCGCTTCGATGCCAACGCCCGGCAGCAGCACCAGGAACTCCTCGCCACCGGCGCGGCACAGCACGTCGGTCTCGCGCGAATGGCGGCGCATCTGTTCGGCGATATGCACGATGGCCGCATCACCGACGTCGTGACCGTGGCTGTCGTTGATCGACTTGAAGCGGTCGATATCCAGCGTCAGGATCGCAAACGGCAGGCCCTGCGCCTGCAGTGCGTCGAGCGCCTGCTGCAGTCCGCGACGGTTGAGCAGGCCGGTCAGCGGATCGGTGCGGCTGGCCCGGTTGAGCGTGCCGATCCGATCCTGCAGCGCACTGAAGCTGTACAGCACGGCCTGTTTCAGCTGCGCCACTTCGAAGTACCAGGCGCGGATGCCATTGACGTGGCTGATCGCATTGCCGGTGTCTTCGCCGTCCTGCACGTTGCGCGCCAGCTGCCACAGCGGCAGCGAAATGCGGCGGGCGAACCACCAGGTGATCAGCAGCGACAACACGCCCAGCGGAATGGCATTCCAGATCACCGCCGACATCAGGCGTGACAGTGGCTGCAGCGTCGCCTCGGTCGGGCGCTGCGCGACGATGCCCCAGCCGGTTGCCGCCACGGGCGCGTAACCGGCCAGCATCGCCACCTGGTGGTTGTTGCGCACCTGCTGCGCACCGCGCTGGCCGCGCATCACTTCCCTCACCGCCGGGTTGTTCAATGCGTAGGTGCCCACTTCCTTGGGGTTGTTGTGATAGATCAGACGGCCATGGCGGTCCACCACGTACAGGTAGGAACCATCGCGGTAATAGTGCGTACCCAGCAGCGTATTGAGTGCACTGCGCTGGCGCAGGTACAGCGTGCCGCTGACATAGCCCCGGTACTGGCCGCTGCGGTCGAATACCGGGTGCGAGATCGAGATCAGCAGCTTGCCGGTGGCCGACTGGTAGGGATCGCTGATCATCGGCTGGCGCCGTTCCAACGCTGCCTTGTTGCCAGCGCTGCGCAGGATCTCGCCCTGCAGCTGCAGGCTCTGCGGCGAGGTCGCGATCACCCGCCCGTCGTTGGCCACCACCAGAGAGGAGTTGAAGCTGCTGGACTGCAGCTGCAGGCGACGGGCCTCATCCTGCGCCTGGGTCGGATCCATGTCGCTGTTGCCAAGCCGGGTGGCGGCATAGGCCAGCTGCTGCTGTGCGGCCAGCAGGAAGTTCTGCGTGGTCTCGGCCAGCTTGGTGGCGTACACGCGGTTGGCTTCCAGGGTGTTGCCCACCAGCTGGTCGCGCTGCACGCGATAGCTGGCAAGCAGCGTATTGGCCAGGGCGATGACGGCGCTGAGCAGGGCCAGGGCAAGGATCAGCTTGCCCAGGTTGAGCCGGGGGGACAGTGTGCGCATGCGGTTGAAGGATCGGGCAGGGCTGGACCCGCCGGATCCTCCGGATGGGGCAACAGCGGGAATCGGCGGCCCGGCCAGCACGGTCGGGGCGGAGAGTCAGGCATTTGTCCCGCAGATTATCGCCAAATCACAGGGCCGCGAAGTGAAGCCGTTGGTCCTGCCGCCATCCAAAGAAAAAGCCCCGCACTGCGGGGCCTTTCCGTATTCCATCAATGCCGCGCGATCAGCGCTTCATCGAACCGAAGAACTCGTCGTTGGACTTGGTGTTCTTCATCTTGTCCAGCAGGAATTCCATCGCCGTCATTTCATCCATCGGATGCAGCAGCTTGCGCAGGATCCAGATCTTCTGCAGCAGCTCCGGCTCGATCAGCAGGTCTTCGCGGCGGGTGCCGGAACGGTTGATGTCGATGGCCGGGAACACGCGCTTTTCAGCGATGCGACGGCTCAGGTGCACTTCGCTGTTGCCGGTGCCCTTGAACTCTTCGTAGATCACCTCGTCCATCTTCGAGCCGGTATCGACCAGCGCGGTGGCGATGATGGTCAGGCTGCCGCCTTCTTCCACGTTGCGCGCAGCACCGAAGAAACGCTTCGGGCGATGCAGGGCGTTGGCGTCCACACCACCGGTCAGCACCTTGCCCGAGCTCGGCACGACGTTGTTGTAAGCACGTGCCAGGCGGGTGATCGAGTCGAGCAGGATCACCACGTCCTTCTTGTGCTCGACCAGGCGCTTGGCGCGCTCGATGACCATTTCGGCCACCTGCACGTGGCGCGCGGCCGGTTCGTCGAAGGTCGAGCTGATGACTTCGCCGCGCACGGTGCGCTGCATTTCGGTCACTTCTTCCGGGCGCTCGTCGATCAGCAGCACGATCAGGTGTACGTCCGGATGGTTGGTGGTGATGGCCGTGGCGACCTGCTGCATCATCATCGTCTTGCCGGCCTTCGGCTGGGAAACGATGAGCGAGCGCTGGCCCTTGCCCTGCGGTGCCATCAGGTCGAGGATGCGGCCTGTGATGTCTTCCGACGAACCGTTGCCGCGCTCCAGGGTGAAGCGGCGACGCGGGAACAGGGGGGTCAGGTTCTCGAACAGCACCTTGTTCTTCGATGCTTCCAGCGGCTCACCGTTGATGGTGTCCACGATCGACAGCGCGAAGTAACGCTCGCCGTCCTTCGGGAAGCGGATGCGGCCCGACAGATGGTCGCCGGTGCGCAGGTTGAAGCGGCGGATCTGGCTGGGCGAGATGTAGGTATCGTCCGGGCCGGCCAGGTAGCTGGCCTCGGCCGCGCGCAGGAAGCCGAAGCCGTCCGGCAGGATTTCCAGCACGCCGTCGGCGGCAACGCCGTCGCCGTGGCGGGTCAGCACCTTCAGCAGCGCGAAGATCACGTCCTGCTTGCGGGCACGGGCCACGCCTTCGGAAATCTGCAGCTGCTCGGCGATCTCCAGCAGCTTCTGGGCCGGCATGCGCTTGAGGTCGCTCAGCGAATAGACCGGGAAGCCCTCGGGCACGTTGGCGTGCGGACGCGGTACGAACGGCTGCTGTTCGCCGTTGTCGTTCGGCATGCCGTCGTCGCGGAAGCGACCGCCGTTGCCACCGCCACCACCGCCGCCGCCGCCGCCATTGCGATCACGGTCGCGGCGGTTGCGGAAACGGTCACGGCGGTTGCCTTGGCCTTGCTGGCCCTGCTGGCCGCCCTGGTTGTAGGGGTTCTGGTTCTGGCCACCGCCCTGGTTGTTCTGGCGCGCCTGGCCGGATTCGCGGCCCTCGCCACCTTCGCCGCCGCCATTGCTGGCAGGGGCCTCGGCGGCAGGCGCGCTCGGCGTGGAAGGCGCTGCGGCCGGTGCCGGCGCTTCGGGCGCGGCTGTCAGCGGCAGGGCAGGCTGCGCCGGAGCGCTGGTTTCGGCGGCGGCCGGAGCGGCAGCCTTGGTTACGCGGGCTTTGCGCACGCGCTTTTCGGCGGGCGCATCAGCGCTACCGGTTTCGGGAGTGTTATCGGACAAGAGCGTTATTCCTCGCTTGAAGGTGCGAGCGCCCGGCTGGGGCGGCGAACATTGGGAATGGGTCTGGAAGAAACTGCGTCCAGAAGATGCGGCACGCGAACGCGGCCGGATGTGCCGACACTATCATCGGCCCGCGGCGCCACGCAAGGGGCGCCGGATACGGTATTCAGTCAGGCGCCGGGGCGCCCGCCCGGCAGCCGTGGAAAACGGCTGCCGGTCACCCGCAGGATCAGGCCAGGGCCTTGTCCAGCAGGCCGGCCAGCTGGGCCTTGCCAACGGCACCAATCTGCTCGCCGACCTTCTCGCCGTCCTTGAAGACGACCAGGTAGGGAATCGAACGCACGTGGTACTTGGCGGCCAGGGCGCGGTTGTTGTCCACGTTGACCTTGGCGATCTTGGCGCGGCCCTGGTAGGCATCGGCCAGTTCGTCCAGCGCCGGGGCGATCATCTTGCAGGGGCCACACCATTCGGCCCAGAAATCGACCAGCACCGGTTCCTTGGAATTCAGCACGGCGCTATCAAAGTCGGCATCGCCGACGTGTACAACCTTGTCGCTCATCTTGGTTTCTCGTCTTGGATTGCACCCGGCCAGGCCGGAGGTGGGTGAACTGGGCCATGCCCGGTGGCGTGACCCTCGTCGTTGCCTCGCGGCGGACTGCCACGGTGCGTTCGGCGGGATGCCTGGACGCTCACGGCCGGCAGTGTACCCCTATCGCAGGGCGGGGACAGATGCTGGTTGGAACCCAGCGTATCGTGATCGGGGCTGAGCCCGGTATGTGTCCGATTTCACTGTCCATGGCAGAAATGGGGGTGCTGGCGCGGTAGGCCATGGGTGCATGCGCTGCTGTTCAAGCGCGGTACTGCGGGGTGAAGAGGTGCGTCTCCGTGAGTCCTGAGACGCCCAATCCCGGTTTGCTGGCCCGAGTGCGGTAAACTGGGGCATTGTGCGGCGCGCGGACCCGAGGGGTCCCGGCCAGCCCGACCCGCCGCAGGGGCCGCAGTTTGCGACGGAGCCCCAGACAGATTTCAGTGCCGCCGCCCGCAGGTGCGTGGCCATACCAAGACGGACACATGAGCGACAAACCGCTGACCGATTTGACCTTTTCCTCCTTTGATCTGCATCCGGCCCTGCAGGCCGGTCTTGAAGGAGCCGGATTCACCCGCTGCACGCCCATCCAGGCGCTGACCCTGCCGGTCGCGCTGCCCGGTGGCGACGTCGCCGGCCAGGCCCAGACGGGCACCGGCAAGACGCTGGCCTTCCTGGTCGCTGTCGTGAACCGCCTGCTGACCCGCCCGGCACTGGCTGATCGCAAGCCGGAAGACCCGCGCGCGCTGATCCTGGCCCCCACCCGCGAACTGGCCATCCAGATCCACAAGGATGCGGTCAAGTTCGGTTCGGACCTGGGTCTGCGTTTCGCGCTGGTCTACGGCGGCGTTGATTACGACAAGCAGCGCGAGATCCTGCAGCAGGGCGTGGACGTGATCATCGCCACCCCGGGCCGCCTGATCGACTACGTCAAGCAGCACAAGGTGGTGTCGCTGCACGCCTGCGAAATCTGCGTGCTGGACGAAGCCGACCGCATGTTCGACCTGGGCTTCATCAAGGACATCCGCTTCCTGCTGCGCCGCATGCCTGAGCGCTCCACCCGGCAGACCCTGCTGTTCAGCGCCACCCTGAGCCATCGCGTGCTCGAGCTGGCCTATGAGCACATGAACGAGCCGCAGAAGCTGGTGGTCGAAGCCGAGACCATCACCGCCGCGCGCGTGCGCCAGCGCATCTACTTCCCGGCCGACGAAGAGAAGATTCCGTTGCTGCTGGGCCTGCTGTCGCGCAGCGAAGGCGCGCGCACCATGGTCTTCGTCAACACCAAGGTGTTCGTCGAGCGCGTGGCCCGTTCGCTGGAGCGTTCCGGCTACCGCGTAGGCGTGCTGTCCGGTGACGTGCCGCAGAAGAAGCGCGAGAGCCTGCTCAACCGCTTCCAGAAGGGCCAGCTGGAAATCCTGGTGGCCACCGATGTGGCCGCCCGCGGCCTGCATATCGACGGCATCAAGTACGTCTACAACTACGACCTGCCGTTCGACGCCGAAGACTACGTGCACCGCATCGGCCGTACCGCCCGCCTGGGCGAGGAAGGCGATGCCATCAGCTTCGCCTGCGAGCGCTATGCGATGGGCCTGCCGGACATCGAGGCCTACATCGAACAGAAGATCCCGGTCGAAGCGGTCACCAGCGAGATCCTGACTTCGCTGCCGCGCCCCGAGCGTGCCGCACCGGCACCGGGCGAGGAAGGCGACGAGAACGAAAGCGTCGGCCAGATCTTCCGCGAAGCACGCGAAGCGCGTGCCGCCGAGGAAGAGCGTCGTGGCGGCGGCCGTAGTGGCGGTCGTTCCGGCAGCAGTGCTGGCGCCGGCCGTGGTGGCCGTGATGGCGAGCGCAGCGGCGAACGCCGTCCGCGTGGCCCGCGCAAGCCGCGTGTGGAAGGCGAGCAGGTAGCCGCCGCCGCAGTCGAAGGTGCGGTGACGGCTGAAGCTGCTGCCGTGCAGGCCCCGCGTCCGCCGCGCGCTGAAACTGCGCCGGAAGGTGCGGTGGATGGCGAGCGCAAGCCGCGCAAGCGTCGTCGTCGTCGCCACGGCCGTCCGGTCGAGGGCGCCGAAGGTGTGGCAAGCAACGCCGGCAACGGTGCCAGCCCGGTCACTCCGGTGCAGGTGGTGGCCAAGCCGGTGCGTACCAGCGCCGATGCCGGCGACTCGTTCCTGACCCGTATCGGCCGCAAGATCCGCCGGATGCTGTCCGGCAGCTGATCGGTGCGGTAGCACCCGACCGTTGGTCGGGTGGCTTTCGGGGCGTGCCGGCCAACGGTCGGCACCCACCATCGCCCCGGCATCTCCACGCCGTCGCGCCGGTCCTGCATAATCGGGGCATGAGTGTCCTGCGCTTCGACAATGTCAGCAAACAGTACGCCGGTGGCCACGAAGCCCTGACCGATGTCAGCTTCGAGGTCGCGCCGGGCGAAATGCTGTTCGTCACCGGTCACTCCGGGGCGGGCAAGAGCACCCTGCTCAAGTTGATCCACCTCGACGAGCGGCCCAGCCGCGGCGCGGTGATGTTCGACGAGCGCAACCTGCTGAAGGTGCGCGGCGGCGATGTGCCGCGGCATCGACGCGCGGTCGGCGCGGTCTACCAGGACCACCGCCTGCTGATGGACCGCTCCATCGCCGAGAACGTGGCCCTGCCGCTGATCCTGCGCGGTACCCGCCGTGGCGACATCAACAAGCGCGTGCGTTCGGTGCTCGAGCGCATGGGCCTTGGCCACCGCGAGAAGGCGCTGCCCTCGCAGCTGTCGGCCGGTGAGCAGCAGCGCGTCGGCATCGCCCGGGCGATCGTCGGCGAGCCCAAGCTGCTGGTGGCCGACGAGCCGACCGGCAACCTCGATCCAACCCTGGCGGCCGAGATCATGTCCCTGTTCGCCGAGCTGCCTGCGCGCGGCACCAGCGTGCTGGTGGTCAGCCACGACCTGCCGCTGCTGCGCCACATGCGCAAGCGCGTGCTGATCCTCGACCACGGCCGGCTGGTGGACGACATCTCGCCGCAGGATCTGGCGGAGTAACCATGGCCAAGAACGAAAACACCGAAGCCGCTGCGCCGTCGCGCCTGGGCGTGTGGTTCCAGCATCACGTGCACAGCGTGGTGTTCAGCCTCGGCCGCGCCTGCCGCAAACCGTGGGCGACGCTGCTGACCGTGATGGTCATGGCGCTGGCCCTGGCGCTGCCGCTGGGCCTGTCGATCGCGCTGGACAACCTCAAGCAGTTTGCCGGCAGCGTGCAGCAGTCGCGCGACATCAACGTCTTCCTGAAGGCCGACGTCGACGGCCCCGGTGCGCTGCGCCTGGCCGGTGAACTACGCGATCGCCCGGACGTGGCCAGTGTCACCGTGCGCACGCCGGATCAGGGCCTGGAGGAGCTGCGCCAGGCCGGCCTCGGCGAAGCCATCGACGCACTCAACGACAACCCGTTGCCCTCGCTGCTGGTGGTCACCCCTGGCCAGGGCCAGGACGATGCGCGGCTGGCGCGCGCGCTGGAGAGCCTGCCCGGGGCAGACCTGGTCCAGCACGACGCGTTGTGGCGCCAGCGCCTGGATGCCTGGCTCGCGTTTGGTGCGCGGCTGGTGCAGGTGCTGTCGGTGCTGCTCGGCGCCGGTGCCGCGCTGGTGGTCGGCAACACCGTGCGCCTGGACATCCAGGCCCGCCGCGAGGAAATCGGCGTGCTGCAGCTTCTCGGCGCCAGCGATGGTTTCATCCGCCGCCCGTTCCTGTACCTGGGTGCCTGGTATGGCCTGGGCGCCGGTGCGGTCGCGTTGGGCCTGATCGGCATTGCCGGTGCCGCCCTGCGCGCGCCGTTGGCCGAGCTGTCGCGCAGCTACGGCAGCCCGTTCGTGCTGCATGGCCTGGACCTGCTGCATGGCAGCCTGGTGCTGCTTGGCACCCTGTTGCTGGGCTGGCTGGGTGCATGGCTGGTGACCGGTCACTTCCTCCGCCAGACCCGCCCGACAGACACCTGAGACCGGCATGCAACCGCAAGCGCTGAAGCACCTTGAAGGGCCCGCGACGCGGGTGATGGTGGTTGACGGTTCCAAACTGGTACGCAAGCTGATTGCCGACGTCCTGCAGCGCGATCTGCCGGGCGTGGAGGTGATCGGCTGCGACAGCATCGAAGACGCACAGCATGCGCTGGCGCAGGGCCCGGTCGATCTGGTCACCACCTCGTTGACCCTGCGCGATGGCGACGGCCTGGCGCTGGCGCGGATGGTGCGCGAAGCGGCAGGGCAGGCCTATGTGCCGGTGATCGTGGTCTCCGGCGACGCCCAGCAGCACCTGGAGCAGCGCCGCTTCACCGAGTACGTCACCGACTATTTCGACAAATCGCTGGGCCACGAGGCCCTTGCGACGTTCGTGCGCGGCTACGTGCAGCCGCAGACCATTCCCGGCGCGACCATCCTCTACATCGAGGACAGCCGGGTGGTGGCCGAGGCCACCAAGCGCATGCTCGAGCGCCAGCAGCTCAACGTGATGCATGTGGTCAGCGCCGAAGAAGCGTTCACCCTGCTGACCGCCGAATCGCTGGGGCGCAGCCGCCATCGCATCGACCTGGTGCTGACCGATGTGACCCTGAAGGGAGAGCTGAGCGGCCGCGACGTGGTGCAGCGCGTGCGCGTGGACTTCGGCTACGGCAAGCGCCGCCTGCCGGTGCTGGTGATGACCGGCGATGGCAATCCGCACAACCAGACCGGCCTGCTGCAGGCTGGCGCCAACGACCTGGTGCTGAAGCCGATCGAAGAGCGCCTGCTGATCACCAAGGTGCTGTTCCAGCTGCGGCTGGCCCGACTGAATGATGGACCCCTGTTGCGATGATCGATGAAGTAGTGGACACCCCGGCGATCCAGCTGGAACCGAGCTGGAAACAGCGTGTGGGCGATTACCTGCTGCAGCCGCAGATGCGCGAGCTGTCCAGCTTCCTGCGGCAGCGCAAGGCCAGCGGTGCGGCGGTGTTCCCGCCCGGCCCGCAGATCTTCGCCGCCTTCGATGCCACCCCGTTCGATCAGGTGAAAGTGGTCATCCTCGGCCAGGACCCGTACCACGGCCGTGGGCAGGCCCATGGTCTGAGCTTCTCGGTGCAGCCGGGCGTGCCGGTGCCGCCGTCGTTGTTGAACATCTACAAGGAAATCGAGGGTGACCTCGGTATTGGCCGTCCGGACCATGGCTGCCTGATTCCCTGGGCACAGCGCGGCGTGCTGCTGCTCAACGCGGTGCTGACGGTGGAAGAGGGCAAGGCCGGTGCCCACCAGGGGCGCGGATGGGAAGGCTTCACCGACCATGTGGTGGATGTGTTGAACCGTGAGCGCGAGGGCCTGGTGTTCATGCTCTGGGGCGCCTACGCGCAGCAGAAGGGCAAGGTGATCGATACCGGCCGCCATCGCGTGCTGAAAGCCCCGCATCCGTCGCCGCTGTCGGCCCACCGCGGGTTCCTCGGCTGTCGCCATTTCTCGATGGCCAACGAGTACCTGCAGCGCCGTGGCCAGGCGCCGATCGACTGGTCGCTGCCGCCGCGGGCGATGCTGTCGCCATCGGGCTGAACGGCGGGCAACGCTGCCCGGTATTGAATGGGCGAAACCGCCACCTGTTCAGCTCCCTTTGACCCCGAATGGCCGTGTTTTCTGGGCTAGTGGGTTGAATTCCAAGGGATTGTGTATCCCGAAAAGCGCGCTCGCCACTGTCATCAAATCGCGTTACGGTAGGGCTCTGTTTGGGACCAGTGTTTCATCAGTGGAATGCTGGAACTTTTTCCTCCTTTAGCAGTCCAAATCCCAGACTGCTAAGATGGGTGCCTATGAGCCAGAACACCTCTACTGCCCTTGTGGCAAACAATCTGCCGATTCCCAGTGCGCTCGGTTCGCTGGACGCCTATATCGGTGCCGTGCACCAGATCCCGGTGCTGTCGGTCGATAACGAACAGGACCTGGCCCGTCGCTTCCGCGACGGCAACGATCTGGACGCTGCCCGTGAGCTGGTGCATTCGCACCTGCGCTTCGTGGTGCACGTGGCCCGCGGTTACAACGGCTACGGCCTCGCGCTGGGCGACCTGATCCAGGAAGGCAACATCGGCCTGATGAAGGCGGTCAAGCGCTTCGACCCCGACATGGGCGTGCGCCTGGTGTCCTTCGCCGTGCATTGGATCCGTGCCGAGATGCACGAGTTCATCCTGAAGAACTGGCGCATCGTGAAGGTCGCCACGACCAAGGCGCAGCGCAAGCTGTTCTTCAACCTGCGCAAGTCGAAGAAGCGCCTGGGCTGGATGAACGCCGCCGAAGTCACCGCGGTGGCCAAGGACCTGAACGTGTCCGAGCGCGAGGTGCTTGAAATGGAATCGCGCCTGTCCGGCCGCGATATCGGTTTCGATGCGCCGACCGATGAAGACAACGACCACGCGCCGCCGTCGCCGGCTGCGTATCTGGTGGCCAATGACGAAGATCCGTCGATGGCCTACGAGCGCGAGGACAGCGAAGACAACCAGATGCAGCTGCTGCGCGAAGGCCTGGCGGAACTGGATGCGCGTTCGCGCGACATCATCCGCCGCCGTTGGCTGGATGCGGACAGCAAGGTGACGCTGCAGGAACTGGCGGACGAGTACGGCGTATCGGCCGAGCGTATCCGCCAGGTCGAAGCGAACGCGCTGAAGAAGATGAAGGCGCTGTTCACCGCTTGAGGCGATGAAGCGTTTGAGTAATGGAAAGGCCCGGCATTGCCGGGCCTTTGCTTTTTCCGAGGTATTCAATCCACGCATGGCGTGGATCTACTTCGCGATCCAGTAGATCCACGCCATGCGTGGATCAGCGCGGTCTTAGTTTTCGCGTGCGATCGCCCGCCAGCCGATGTCACTGCGGTGGAACTCGTTGGCCCAGGTCACCTTCGCCACACCCGCATACGCGTTCGCCTGCGCGTCGCGCACGCTGTCGCCCAACGCCGCCACGCACAGCACGCGGCCACCGGCGCTGAGCACCTGGCCCTGCGCATCCAGCGTCGTTCCTGCATGGAACACCTTGGCCTTTGCCGGCACTTCATCCAGGCCGGAGATCACCTCGCCGGTGATTGGCGTTTCCGGGTAAGGCTTGGCTGCCAGCACCACGCCGAGCGACGGGCGCGGATCCCATTGCGCTTCCACCTGGTCCAGGCGGCCATCGATCGCCGCTTCCACCAGCTCCACCAGGTCCGACTGCAGGCGCAGCATCACCGGCTGGGTTTCCGGGTCGCCGAAACGCACGTTGAACTCGATCACCTTCGGCGCGCCGCTGGCATCGATCATCAGGCCCGCGTAGAGGAAACCAGTGAACGGTATGCCATCGGCGATCATGCCCTGCACGGTCGGGTTCACCACCTCGCGCATCACCCGGGCATGCACTTCAGGTGTCACCACCGGGGCCGGCGAGTACGCACCCATGCCGCCGGTGTTCGGACCGGTGTCGCCGTCGCCGACGCGCTTGTGATCCTGCGAGGTGGCCATCGGCAGTGCATGCACGCCATCGACCATCGAAATGAAGCTGGCCTCCTCACCGTCGAGGAATTCCTCGATCACCACGCGCGCGCCGGCATCGCCGAAGGCGTTGCCCGAAAGCATGTCGCGCACCGCGTCTTCGGCTTCGGCGAGGGTCATCGCCACGATCACACCCTTGCCGGCGGCCAGGCCGTCGGCTTTGACCACGATCGGCGCGCCCTTCTCGCGCAGGTAGGCCAGTGCCGCGTCCACCTCGGTGTGCACCGAATAGAACGCGGTGGGGATGTTGTGGCGTGCCAGGAAGTCCTTGGCGTAGGCCTTGCTGCCTTCCAGCTGCGCGGCTGCCGCCGTCGGCCCGAAGATGCGCAGTCCGGCGGCGCGGAAACGGTCGACCACGCCGGCCACCAGCGGTACTTCCGGGCCGACCACGGTCAGCGCCACGCCTTCGGCCTGGGCCAAGGCAAGCAGGCCATCGATGTCGGTGACCTTCACCGCGACGTTGCGGCACTTGTCTTCGTTGGCGGTGCCGGCATTGCCGGGCGCGACGATCACTTCGGTGACACGGGAGGACTGGGCCAGCTTCCATGCCAGGGCGTGTTCGCGGCCGCCAGAGCCGATGACAAGTACGTTCATCACGAGATTCCAGATTGCGTGGGAAGGGAAGGTCGATAGCCCCGGCGGCGCGCGTGGTTCACTCGCAGCCTTCGCGTCGCAGTGATTCGGGGAAGGAGTAGGTCCAGGACTTCGGGTCCAGGATGAAGCGATGCTCCTGGCGCATCCGCTTGCCGCCGCAGGTGTTGCCGGTTTCCTCGATCAGCAGTGGCCAGACGCGCGCACTGCGGTCGCTGTCGTCGAAACGCAGTGCGAAATCGATGCTGAAGCGGCGGGTGCGGCAGTCTTCGGCGGTATCGGGGTCGGCGGCCGCGTCGACGTTCTCGCATTCGTACTGGGCGTCGTTGTCGATGTGGCTGCGCACGTTGCCGGTGCTGGTCAGGCCTTTCGGGCCCGGCAGGACCAGGGTCTGCGAGAGCAGCGAGAAGCCCTGGCCGAACCAGCCATCCTCGACTCGGAAGCCGTAGAAATCGCTGCCGGCGCGGATGATGCTGGCGGTGCCGGGCTGGCCACCACTGCCGAAGCGCTCGCCGGTCAGTTCGCTGGTTACCCCGAAGCCATCGCCCTTGGGCTGCAGCACGAAGAACTCGATCGTTCCCGGGTCGATATGCGCACCATCGACCAGCGCACCGCACACCGCCAGTAGTTGTTGCCAGCTGTCACCGGTCACCACCGGTTGCTCGGCGCAGACCTGCCAGTCGATCGCGCGCGTTTCATCGTCCTGGGTCCAGCTGCCGCGCCATTGGCCGGAAAGCTTGGCGTCCTTGCCGTAACGCCCGGTCAGGAACGCCTGCAGACGCGCGGTGCGACTGACATGCGCTGCCGGTTCGCTGGCGGCGGGCTTTGCCGCATCTGCCTGCGGGGCAGATGCGGGTTCGGCAGCCGGCTTGCAGCCGGCCAGCAGGGCCGTGCCAGCGAAGGCGAGCACGGCAAGCGGTTTCAAAGAGACTGCAGACATCCGTGTCGCTCCAGCAATCAGTGGCGGAAGTGGCGGACGCCGGTGAACACCATGGCCAGGCCATGTTCGTCGGCGGCAGCGATGACTTCAGCATCGCGCATCGAACCGCCCGGCTGGATCACCGCCTTGATGCCGGCGGCGGCAGCGGCGTCGATGCCGTCGCGGAACGGGAAGAACGCATCGGAGGCCATCACCGACCCTTCGACCACCAGGTTCGCATCGGCGGCCTTGATGCCGGCGATGCGCGCCGAGTAGACGCGGCTCATCTGGCCGGCACCCACGCCGATGGTGCGGTTATCCTTGGCGTAGACGATCGCATTGGACTTCACGAACTTGGCGACCTTCCAGGCGAACAGCAGGTCGGTGAACTGCTTGTCGGTCGGTGCCAGCTTGCTGACCACCTTCAGTTCGTCGCGGGTCATGCCGCGGTTGTCCGACGACTGCAGCAGCAGGCCGGAGCCCACGCGCTTGTTGTCGAAGTTGTTCAGGCCGTCGCCGTGCGGGATGCGCAGCACGCGCACGTTGGCCTTCTTCTGTGCGTATTCCAGCGCGGCCGGTTCGTAGTCCGGCGCAATCAGGACTTCAACGAACTGGCGGTCCAGGATGACCTGCGCGGTGGCTGCATCGAGCGGCTTGTTGAAGGCGATGATGCCGCCGAAGGCGCTGGTCGGGTCGGTGGCGTAGGCCAGCTCGTAGGCATCGCCGTTGCCGGCGCCAACGGCCACGCCGCACGGGTTGGCATGCTTGACGATGACACAGGCCGGCGCGTCGAACTGACGCACGCATTCCCAGGCTGCATCGGCATCGGCCAGGTTGTTGTAGCTCAGTTCCTTGCCCTGCAGCTGCTGGAAGGTGGCCAGCGTGCCCGGCACCGGATGCAGGTCGCGGTAGAACGCGCCGCTCTGGTGCGGGTTCTCGCCGTAGCGCAGGTCCATCACCTTCACGAAGGTGGAATTCATCTGCGCCGGGTATTCGGCGCGCACCGGCACGGCGGCGTCGGTGGCGGTGACCGCCGACAGGTAGTTGCTGATCGCCGCGTCGTACTGGGCAACGCGGTTGAATGCGGCCACCGAGAAAGCGAAACGGGTGCCGGCCGACAGCTGGCCGTCGTTGGCATCCAGCGAGGCCAGCAGTTCGGCGTACTGCGACGGGTCGGTGGCCACCGCCACGCGGGCGAAGTTCTTGGCCGCCGAGCGCAGCATCGCCGGGCCGCCGATATCGATGTTCTCCACCGCATCGGCCAGGGTGCAGTCGGCCTTGGCGGTGACCGATTCGAACGGGTACAGGTTCAGCACCAGCAGGTCGATGGCACCGATGCCGTGCTCGGCCATCACCGCGTCGTCCAGGCCGGAGCGGCCCAGCAGGCCGCCATGCACCATCGGATGCAGGGTCTTGACCCGGCCATCCATCATTTCCGGGAAGCCGGTGACCTCGGCGACGTCCTTCACGGCCAGGCCCGCATCGCGGATCGCCTTGGCGGTACCGCCGGTGGACAGCAGCTCCACGCCGCGCGCAGCCAGCGCGGTGGCCAGCTCGACCAGGCCGGTCTTGTCGGAAACGGAGAGGAGGGCCCGGCGGACGGGCAACAGATCAGCAGTCATGGGGACAGGGCAATCGGCAGCGGAGCAGGGCCGATATTGTAGGCGGTGGGGGCCGGTGGCGGGCGCTGGTAGGGAGAATTGGCAGGCGCAGACCCCCGTCGCGGTCCGCTCGGCAGCGCCTGCATGGACCGGAATTAGGAGCAATCCGATATGTGGCGCTGTCGCAATCAGGTAGGCTGTGGCCGCACTGCCAAGGATTAGCGGGTTCAGATCGTGTCGATCTATGCATTGAAAGGACGTTTCCAGGACCTGCTGCGTCCGGCCGTACACGGCCTGTACCGCATGGGCGTCACCGCCAACGCGGTGACCGTGGCTGCGGCCGTGGTCTCGCTGCTGGTGGCTGCCGCCGTGTGGTACTGCGCCCCCGCCCAGCCGCTGCTGTATCTGGCGCTGCCGCTGTGGATGCTGCTGCGCATGGCCCTCAACGCCGTCGACGGCATGCTGGCCCGCGAGTTCGGCCAGCAATCGCGGCTGGGCGCCTATCTGAACGAGTTGTGCGATGTGATCGCCGACGCGGCGTTGTACCTGAGCCTGCTCAGCGTACCGGGCGTGCGTGCGGAGGCACTGTGGCTGCTGGCCTGGGCCGCCGCGCTGAGCGAGTACGCCGGCGTACTGGGTTTGATGGTCGGCGCCAGCCGCCGCTATGACGGCCCGATGGGCAAGAGCGACCGCGCGTTCGTGATCGGCGTGCTGGGCCTGCTGCTGGCGTTTGGCTGGGCAGGTGCGACCGTGCTCAGCGCGGTCGCCGCACTGGCCGCACTGCTGTGTGTGCTGACGATGGCCCGTCGCGTACGCCAGGGATTGAAGGAAGCCGCGGCGACACCGCAGCGGTAAACACAACAAGACTACACGCCCAATCAATACGGAGATTGCATGCGTCAGGCGCAGGAACGGGAATTCCACAGCTTCGACCAGGTACCGCTGTTCTACCGGTACTGGCCGAGCACCACGGCAACCACGTCGGCCAAGGCCATCGTGCTGTTGCATCGCGGCCATGAACACTCAGGCCGGGTCACCCATCTGGTCGACGAACTGGACCTGCCCGACACAGCTTTCTTTGCATGGGACGCGCGCGGCAACGGCCGTTCACCCGGCGCGCGCGGCGATGCACCGGGCTTCCCGGCGCTGGTACGCGACCTGGACAGTTTCATCGCCCACATCGGTGCCGAGCATGGCATCGCGGTGGAGGACATCGTGGTCATCGCACAAAGCGTGGGCGCGGTGGTTGCCGCCACCTGGGTGCATGACTATGCGCCGCGGTTGCGCGCGCTGGTGATGGCCTCGCCCGCCTTCAAGGTGAAGCTGTACGTGCCTTTCGCACGCGCTGGGCTGGCGCTGATGCAGAAGCTGCGCGGCAACTTCTTCGTCAACAGCTACGTCAAGCCGCAGTGGCTGACCCACGACCCGGCACGGGTGGAAAGCTACCGTACCGATCCGCTGATCACCCGGCCGATCTCGGTACGCGTGCTGCTGGGCCTGTACGAAGCCGCCGACCGCATCGTGGCCGACGCGCAGGCGATCAGCGTGCCGGTGCAGTTGCTGGTATCGGGCTCGGACTTCGTGGTGCATCGTGGCCCGCAGGACCGTTTCTACGAACGCCTGTCCAGCCCGATCAAGGAGCGCGTGCACCTGCCGGGCTTCTTCCACGACACCCTCGGCGAGCGCGACCGTGCGCCGGCGCTGGCGCGTATCCGCAGCTTCATCCAGGCACGCTTTGCCGAACCGCTGCAGGAGCTGTCGCGGCGCGATGCGCATCGGCATGGCCCGACCTTCGAGGAATCGGAGATCCTGTCCTGGCCACCGGAACGCAACAGCCTGGCCGACCTGCGTTGGCGCGTGGTGCGCGGTGGCCTGCGTTTCGGCGGCACGCTGTCGGAGGGCATCGCGCTGGGCCTGCAGACCGGCTTCGACTCGGGCAGCACGCTGGACTACATCTACCGTGATGAGGCGCGGGGCAAGGGCCCGCTGGGCCGGATGGTCGACCGCAACTATCTGGATGCGATCGGTTGGCGCGGCATCCGCGTGCGCGGCAAGCACCTGCAGGAACTGCTGCGCGATGCTGCCCAGCGATTGCGCGGGCAGGGCGCGCCGGTGCGCGTGCTGGACGTGGCGGCCGGCCATGGCCGTTACGTGCTGGAAGCACTCGGCCAGGGCGAACAGCGTGCCGACCGCATCGTGCTGCGCGATTTCAGCGATCTGAACGTGACCCAGGGCAAAGCCTTGATCGAGCGCCTCGGCGCGGCCGACATCGCCCGCTTCGAACAGGGCGATGCGTTCGATCCGGCGCAGCTGGCAGCGGTGGACCCTGCGCCGACGCTGGCGGTGGTGTCCGGCCTGTACGAACTGTTCCCGGACAACGATGCGGTGCTGCGTTCGCTGCAGGGCATCGCTGCGACGGTGCCGGTGGGCGGTTACCTGGCCTACACCGGGCAGCCGTGGCATCCGCAGCTGGAGTTCATCGCGCGTGCGTTGACCAGCCATCGTGGTGGCGCGGCGTGGGTGATGCGCCGCCGTACCCAGCACGAGATGGACGAACTGGTGCGCCTGGCCGGCTTCCAGAAGGTGGCCCAGCGCATCGATGATTTCGGCATCTTCACCGTATCGCTGGCACGACGGATCGCGTGATGGCGACGCTGGCGGCAACCGCATCATCCAGCGAGGCGCGCCCCTGGCGGCGCGCCCTGCTGTGGCTGGCCCTGCTCGGTCCGTTCTTCTTCGCCAGCTATGGCTTCGCCAACTGGATGGCCGGCCGCCATGCCCAGCTGCCGGTGATGGCGTTCGCCTGGGAGACCCGGATTCCATTCGTGCCGTGGACGATCGTGCCGTACTGGTCGATCGACCTGTTCTATGCGATCTCGTTCTTCCTGTGCCGGCGCCGGCTGGAGTTGGACCGGCACGCGCTGCGCCTGCTCAGTGCGCAGGTGATCGCGGTGGCGTGCTTCCTGTTGTGGCCGTTGCGCTTCAGCTTCGAACGGCCGGAAATCGGCGGTGTGTTCGGCTGGTTGTTCGACGTGCTGCTGGGCTTCGACAAACCATTCAACCAGGCGCCGTCGCTGCACATCGTGCTGCTGATCGTGCTGTGGGTGAAGTTCGCGCAGTACCTGCACGGGGTCTGGCGGCTGGTGCTGCATGTGTGGGCGCTGCTGATCGGCATTTCGGTGCTGACCACGTTCCAGCATCACTTCATCGACATTCCCACCGGGCTGCTGGCCGGCTGGTTGTGCGTGTGGCTGTGGCCGGAGCAGGGCACGCCGCCGTTGCGTGCCTGGCAGGCCGCCGGTGACCCGAAACGTTGGCGGCTGGCCGCGTTGTATGTGTTGGGCGCCGGCCTGCTGCTGGTGCCGGTGGTGATGCTGCGCGGCACCGCATTGTGGCTGCTGTGGCCCATGGTGTCGTTGCTGCTGGTGTCGCTGGCCTACGCCGGGCTGGGCACGGCGGTGTTCCAGAAGCGCGCCGATGGCCGGTTGACGATGGCGGCGCGCTGGCTGCTGGCACCGTACCTGGCTGCCGCATGGATCAATTCGCGGCTGTGGACGCGCCGTGCGCCGCAGCCGGTGCACGTGGCTGACGCGGTCTGGCTGGGGCGCCTGCCAGGCACCGCACTGCCGGCACCGCTGGTGGGCGTGGTCGACACCTGTGCCGAGCTGTCCTGCCGCGCGCCGGGAGCAGCGTACGCCAGCGTGCCGATGCTGGACCTGGTGGTGCCGTCGGCCGCGCAGCTGCGTGCAGCGGCAGATGCCATTGAACGCCTGCGCGGCCATGGCCCCGTCCTGGTCTGCTGTGCGCTGGGGTATTCGCGCAGCGCGGCCAGCGTGGCGACCTGGCTGCTGCGCACCGGCCGTGCGCGCGATGCGGCCGACGCCGTGTCGATCGTGCGTGGCGCGCGGCCGTCGATCGTGCTGCACGACGTTCATCTACAGGTGATCGCGGCCGCTGCCGCGCAGGAGACCATTGCATGAGCGCCGTGCCCGATCTGCCGATGATGCACCTGCTGCTGCGACAGGGGCGATTGCCTGCCGCGTTGTCACTGGGCCTGCTGCTGGTAGCCCTGTTGCTGCTGGGCATCGAGCCTGGGCTGGCGATGTTCGCCGCCGGCCTGCTGCTGCTGAGCCTGGTTGCAGGCGTTCTGCAGGCGTACTACGCGGTGCGCGTGCAGTTGGACGCCAGCCTGCTGCGCCTGCTGCAGCAGGAGGGGCTGCAAGGTGAAGACGCGGCACAGCGGGTGGACCAGGCACTGCACACGGCCGGCCTGCGCAGGCTGGACGCACAGGCGCCGACGCGTGGCTGGGATGCGCGCTGGACCGGCATGCGGCGTCTGCTGATGCGCCAGTACGCCGCCACGCTGCTGCAGTTCGCTGCCCTGCTGCTGGCCGTGCTGTGGCCGCAGACCTGACCGGAGGTGCCGATGTTTGCTGAACTGATCGCCCGCGCCTGCAGCGCGGCCATCCATGTAGTGACCGGCGCACGCGCGCTGTGGGTTGGCTGCGCGCCGTCCAGCGAGCACCGCGTCTACTACGGCAACCATGCCAGTCATGGTGATTTCGTGCTGATCTGGTCGTCGATGCCGCCGGCGCTGCGGCGCCAGGTACGGCCGGTCGCCGCCGCCGAGTACTGGCAGCGCGACGGTCTGCGACGCTATCTGATCGACGCGGTGTTCAATGGCGTGCTGGTGGAGCGTGAGGCGGGCAACCGCCATCAGGATCCGCTGCAGGTGCTGCGTGATGCGGTGGATGAGGGCTGTTCGTTGATCCTGTTTCCGGAAGGCACGCGCAACATCGGCGATGAGCCGCTGTTGCCGTTCAAGAGCGGCATCTACCACCTGGCCCGGCAACGCCCGGAGCTGGAGTTCGTGCCGGTGTGGATCGACAACCTCAAGCGGGTGATGCCGAAGGGGCGTTTCCTGCCGCTGCCGCTGCTGTGCACGGCAACCTTTGGTACGCCGCTGCGGCTGCAGGCCGATGAGGACAAGGCCGCGTTCCTGGCGCGCAGCCGGCAGGCATTGCTGGCCCTGGCCCCGAATGGAGGCCGTGCATGAGCTTCATGATCGACGTTTCCGGTGATCTCGCCGCACGCAGCGTAGGCCAGCAGACCGGCCTGCTGTTCGCTGGCGTGGGTGCGGTTCTGGTGCTGGCCACGCTGGTGTCCGAAACCCTGCGCTGGCGCCAGCGTGGACAGCCCAGCGCGGTGATCGCCAACCTGGTCTCGCGCATCCGCGCGTGGTGGGTGATGGCGATCGTGGTGGGGCTGGCGCTGTTCTTCGGGCGCGCCGGAGTGATCGTGCTGTTCGCGATCATCTCGCTGTTCGCACTGCGCGAATTCATCACCCTGGCGCCGACACGATCGGGCGATTACTACGCGTTGCTGGCGGCGTTCTACATCGTGCTGCCGTGGCAGTACTACCTGGTGTGGATCGACTGGTATGGCATGTACACGCTGTTGATCCCGGTGTACGCGTTCCTGTTCCTGCCGATCCTGGCCACCATCGGTGGTGATACCACCCACTACCTGGAGCGCACGTCGAAGGTGCAGTGGGGCTTGATGATCTGCGTGTTCTGCATCTCGCACGTGCCGCTGCTGCTGAACCTGCGCGTGCCGGGCTACGATCCGGCGCGCAACGTGCTGCTGTTCGCCTTCCTGGTGATCGTGGTGCAGTCGTCGGACGTGCTGCAGTACATCTGGGGCAAGCTGCTGGGCAAGCACCTGATCGCGCCGAAGCTGTCGCCGTCGAAGACGGTGGAAGGCTTCGTGGGTGGCGTGCTCTGTGCCAGCGCGCTGGGTGCCGCACTCTGGTGGATCACCCCGTTCACGCCGCTGCAGGCGTTCGGCCTGTCGCTGCTGATCAACCTGATGGGGTTCTGGGGCGGCCTGGTGATGTCGGCGATCAAGCGCGATCGCGGCATCAAGGACTGGGGCAACATGATCGAGGGCCATGGCGGCATGCTCGATCGGCTGGATTCAGTGTGCTTCGCCGCGCCGGTGTTCTTCCACGTGGTGCGTTACTACTGGAAGGCGGGTGGCGGCAGTTGATTCCGCCGGCGGGCCATCCACGCATGGCGTGGATCTACCGGGCACGCGCTTACGCGCTGATGCCGTATTCCTTCAGCTTCTTGCGCAGGGTGGCGCGGTGGATGCCCAGCATCGCGGCCGCGCGGCTCTGGTTGCCTTCGCAGTGGTTGAGCACTTCCACGAACAGTGGAATCTCCATCTCGCGCAGCACGATCTCGTAGACATCGTCCGCATCGCAGCCATCGAGGTCGCGCAGGTAACGGCGCACGGACTGGGCCACATGTTCGCGCAGCGGTGGCCGGGCAGCGCCACGACTGTTGTCAGGACGAGAAAGGACAGCGTTCAAGGGGGTTCCCGATCTGGTTGGTCCATGCACGCGAGGCGCCGGACCGGATGAGGTGATGGCGGTCAGTCTAGCGCGAGCGTGCCCGACCTGCCACGGCCGGACGGTCAGGCCCAGGTCAAAGGAACTCGAAGGTGAATGCGACCGTGGATGCGGCAGGCTCCTGCACGCGGAAGGCGATGCGTGCGCTTTGACCCGGTTCCAGAGGGGCCGCACCCGGGTTTTCGCCGAGGTACTGCGCTGGTGCGAACACGCCGGTGCCGATCACACGACCATCGGCATCGGACAGCGACAGGCGCAGGTCCGGCCATGCCTGCGGCCAGCGCGCGTCGTTGCGGATGCTGGCCTGGATCTGCAGCACGCCGGGCTGGGCCGGCAACGGGCGGATTTCACGGCTGGTCATGGTCAATGCAGTGGGCTCGCGCCAAGCGGGCAGCTCGCAGCGCAGCACGCTGCACAGCGCACCGATCCACGGCCGGGTACCGGCATCGGCGGCCAGCCGTGCACGATCGGCAAGCACGCTCTGCAGCAACAGCAGCAGCGCCAACCCGGCCACCAGCAGCCAATGCCAGCGTGGGGTGGGCAGCGCCCGCGGGCGTACGCCGAGGAAGCTGGGCGCATCGGCGGCACCGGCAACGATGCCGGATGTGGCCGTGAGGACCGGTTCGATGACGGGATCATCGGTGGCCCGCGCTGCTGTTTCCGGTCCCGCCACGACCTCCGTTGCCGGGTCGATGTCGTCGATCACCGGCGCTGCATCGGTAGGTACCGGTTCGCGCGGTTCGCTGGCTTCAGGCGCGGCCGCTCGCTCCTGCGCGGTGCGCAGGAACGTGGCCAGGGGACGGCGCGGTGGGTGCGGCTCGGACATGCTCAGGGCGCGGGCTCGGATCCAGCGGTCATTCAACCACGATCAGGCGCGACGCACGCCGGTGATGCGCATCCAGTCGCCATCCTGGGTGGCCTGGAGGTCGTCGAACCACGTTGCATAGCGCTGCAGCAGTTCGTCTTCCTGACCATGCAGGATGCCCGACAGGGCGATGCGACCGCCGCTGGCGACGCGGGCGGCCAGCAGTTCGGCCAGTGCATCCAATGCGGAGGCCAGGATGTTGGCGACCACGATCGGGTAGGTAGCGACCGGTTCGTCCTGCGGCAGGTACACCTGCATGCGTGCCTGTTCGCCGTTGCGTTCGGCATTGTCGGCGGTGGCGATCAACGCCTGCGGGTCGTTGTCCACGCCGATGGCCTGGGTAGCACCGAGCTTCAATGCGGCCAGGGCGAGGATGCCCGAGCCACAGCCGAAGTCGAGCACGCGCTGGCCCTGCAGTTGGCCATCAACGGCCAACTGGTCCAGCCAGCGCAGGCACAGCGCGGTGGTCGGGTGGGTGCCCGAGCCGAAGGCCAGGCCCGGGTCGAGGCGCACGATGGCAGCGTCGGCAGCCTGCGCTGCCTCCGGCAGCTCATGGTTCCACGGCACGATCCAGGTACGGCTGCCGAAGTCCATCGGCTGGAACTGGTCCAGCCACGCACGCTCCCAGTCTTCGTCTTCCACGGCGCGGAAGCTGCCGTTGCTCCAGTCCAGCTCCGGGTCGAAGGCTTCCAGCGCGGCCAGCAGCAGCAAGGCGTTGCTGTCGGCCGGGAACAGCGCGCTGAGCACTAGGGTGTCCCACAGCGGGGTCTCGCCCACGCCGGGTTCGAGGATGGCCTGCTCGTTGCTGGTGTCGGCTTCGGCATCAAGCAGGGTCACCGCCAGCGCGCCCACGTCCTCCAGCGCATTCTCATAGCGGGGCTGGGTGGCTTCGGTGCAACGCAGGGTCAGTTCCAGGAACGGCATGGCGGTGAGGGCAATCGCGGGAAAGGGGGCCATGCTAGACCATCAGGCCGTCTCCGTATGCCTTGAGATGAACGAAGCCGATTCAGACAGGCCTCACGGGCCTTGCTAAACTCGGCGCTTTCCTGTGCGCCGTACAACCGCCCGTTGCCGATGGCCTTCGCCCCGACCCTGAAAACCTGGTTGCTCGTCCTGCCGGCCGTGGCCGTGCTGGGCGTGGCCGGCTATCGGGCCACGGGCCACAACCTGGACACGAACACGCGCGTCGATGTGCCGCTGGCAGCCCAGGGCAGCGATGCGCAGGGAGCGCTGGCACCGGTAATGCCGGAAGCCCTGGAACGCCGCCTCGCTGCGTTCGAACGTGGTACCGCGCTGCCTTCGGGCCTGCCGCTGGATATCCGTGCCGACATCGAAGGTGCCACCGATCTGTACGCCTACGCGCAGCGCCTGCGTGTGCAGGCCGACCAGGGCAACCACGAGGCGCGCTGGATGCTCAGCCGGGTCTACGACTATTGTGCGCAGTACGCGGTCGATCCAGGTGGCTATCGCCTGGACAACAACGTGCTGGCCGGCCTCGGCCTGAGTGCTGCACCGGAGATGGTGGAGGCGCGCGAACGGGTGGCGCAGCGCTGCGGGGGCTTCGTGCCCGGCGACAAGCTGGGGCCGGCACTGGTGCTCGGCGAACGTCGTCGTGCGGCCCAGCAGGGCAACCTGGCGGCCGAAGCGGCGCTGTTTGCCGAAGGTGAGCCGCTGCACGACAGCGAGCAGTATCGCCGCGATCTGGTTGAACGCGTACGTACCTCGCGCGATCCGGAGGCGTACATGGCGATCGCGCCGGGCATGGGGTTGCGCGCGGCTGGCGACAAGGCGTTGACCGGCATGGTGGCCGGTGAACAGCTCAGTGAACTGGCATGGCGGGTTGCGGCCTGCGAACTCGGTCTTCCCTGTGGAGCCGACAGCGTGCTGGTCAACAGTTTTTGTGCGAATGGAGGGATCTGTTCGCCGGATGGAACGCAGGACTTCCGTGAATTTGTGTATGACGCCGCGGTTTCGCGGCAAGGTGCGGGGAAAATGAAGGAATGGATCAAGCGATTGATTGGAACGAGGGACGGGCGATGAACTACCGTCGATTCCTGCATGGGGCCAAGTTCTGGTTCTGGGTGGTGTTGTTCGTGGCGTACTCGGCCGGTGCCGTGGGCCTGCTGATGATCGACACCTACGAGGACCGCTACCGACGTCTGTCGAAGGTGGAATTGACCTCGGTGAAGGCACAGGAAGACGTGCGTCGTGCCGGTGCCAGCCAGGTTGCCGCCGTTTACCGCGCGCAGAGTGGCGTGCCGTTCTCGTCGTTGCCGGCCGGCAGCACCTTCCAGGTGGTGTGGCCGGATGGGTCCAGCGAGACCATGGTGATCGTCGATCCGACCTCGCCGAACGGCGTGCGTCCTCTGGCGAACTCGCAGATTCCCGCGGAAGTCGCCGACAAGCGCTGAGCTGATCTGCTTTTGTAGAGCCGAGCCATGCTCGGCTTCTTTCCAGCAAGCCGAGCGTGGGCTCGGCTCTACCGAAAACAAAACAGAAAAGGGCGGGGAAATCCCCGCCCTTTTCATGTGCAGCGACAGCAGCTTCCGATCAGGTCAACGCGATCGGCTTGCTCTTGCGCTCGGCAAGGCGCTTTTCCAGGTAGTGGATGTTCTGGCCACCGGCCTGGAAGCCCTTGTCACGCATGATCCGCTGCTGCAGGGCGATGTTGGTCTTGATGCCATCGACCACCATCTCGCTCAGCGCCACCCGCATGCGGGCGATGGCGGTCTCGCGGTCCGGACCGTGCACGATCAGCTTGCCGATCATCGAGTCGTAGTTCGACGGCACACGGTAGCCACTGTAGATGTGGGTATCGACGCGCACGCCCGGGCCACCCGGTGCGTGGAAGCCGGTGATGGTGCCCGGGCTCGGGACGAAGGTTTCGGCGTCTTCGGCATTGATGCGGCACTCGATCGCATGGCCGGTCAGCACCACATCGCTCTGCTTGATCGACAGCTTCTGGCCGGCAGCGATCTTCAGCTGTTCGGCGACCAGGTCGATGCCGGTGACCATCTCGGTGACCGGATGTTCCACCTGGATGCGGGTGTTCATTTCGATGAAGTAGAAGCGATCGTCTTCGTACAGGAACTCGAAGGTGCCGGCGCCGCGGTAGCCGATGCGGATGCAGGCTTCCACGCACACCTTGCCGATCTGCTCGCGCTGCTCGGCGGTGATGCCCGGTGCCGGCGCTTCCTCGACCACCTTCTGGTGACGACGCTGCATCGAGCAGTCGCGCTCGCCGAGGTGGATGGCGTTGCCCTGGCCGTCGGCCAGCACCTGGATCTCCACGTGGCGCGGGTTCTCCAGGAACTTCTCCATGTAGACCTCGCCATTGCCGAACGCGGCCTTGGCCTCGCTCTTGGTGGTTTCGATGGAGGTCTTCAGCGAGGCTTCGGCGTGCACCACGCGCATGCCGCGGCCACCGCCGCCGCCGGCCGCCTTGATGATGACCGGGTAGCCGATCTCACGGGCGATCTTGGTGTTGGCGACGATGTCGTCGCCGAGCGGGCCGCCCGAGCCGGGCACGCACGGCACACCGGCCGACTTCATGGCGCGGATCGCTTCGACCTTGTCGCCCATCAGGCGGATGGTGTCTGCTTTCGGGCCGATGAAGATGAAGCCGGACTCTTCCACGCGCTCGGCGAAGTTGGCGTTCTCGGACAGGAAGCCATAACCCGGGTGGATGGCCTGGGCGTCGGTAACCTCGGCCGCAGCGATCAACGCCGGGATGTTGAGGTAGCTTTCCGCCGACGACGCCGGACCGATGCAGACCGATTCATCGGCCATGGCCACGTGCTTGAGGTTGCGGTCGACCGTGGAGTGCACGGCCACCGTGCGGATGCCCAGGGTGTTGCACGCGCGCAGGATGCGCAGCGCGATTTCCCCTCGGTTGGCGATGACGACTTTGTCGAGCATGGCAGCCGTCCCTTAGCCGATCACGAACAGCGGCTGGTCGAATTCCACCGGCTGGCCGTTCTCGCCGAGGATGGCGACGATGGTGCCCGACGCATCGGCTTCGATCGGGTTGAACATCTTCATCGCTTCGATGATGGCCAGGGTCTCGCCGGCCTTGACCTGCTGGCCGATGCTGACGAAGGCCGGCTTGTCCGGCGAGGACGAGGCATAGAAGGTGCCGACCATCGGTGAGCGCAGCACGTGGCCTTCCGGCAGCGCGTTGCCCGGCTTGGCGGTGCCGCCGGTGGAGGCTTCGGTCGGCGACTGCATCGGCATCGCCGGGGTGGCCGGCTGGGCAGCGACCGGGGCGGCCATCATCATCTGCGGCGGGGCCTGCATCATGCCGTAGCCGGACACCGGAGCGCGCGACAGGCGCACCGATTCTTCGCCTTCCTTGATTTCGATTTCAGCCAGGTTCGACTCTTCCAGCAGGTCGATCAGCTTCTTGATTTTGCGGAGATCCATGGTGGCCTCTTTGCTCTTTGATGTCAGTGTGGTGGGAAGCGCGTTGCGCTCGGGTCAAAGCAGTTCGTAGAAGTCGCGCAGCTGCCGGGTGCGGTCGCGCGCGAGGGTGATCAGGCAGCGCATCTGTGCGCCATTGCGCGCGGTGCCGTCGGAATTGAGGGCGTACACCGCTTGGCAGTCGTGGTCGCGCAGCTGCATCCACGCGCGCTGGGCCAGCACCAGCTCCTGTTCGGCATTGCCGCAGTAGCTGCAGCTGCCGCCGTTGGCAGGCGTGCGCAGTTGCCTGCGCGCCTGTGCGTAGACGGCGTTGAGTTCAACGTCGGCGGCCGCTGCCACGTCCGAGGCGCACAGGTCGCTCTCCATCGTGGTCGTCGGATGCGCGCAGTCGATGCCTTCGGCCTCACGGTCGGACGCGGCGGCAGCGCCGCACAGGCCGGCCCACAGCACAACGCTGGCGAGGACGCGCGACAGGCTCATGACGCGGCGGCAGCCTGCACGCGTGCCAAGGCCGCGTCCATCGCATAGCGGTAGCTGTCGGCACCGAAGCCACACACCACGCCCACCGCCTTGTCGCTGAAATAGCTGTGCTGGCGGAAGGGCTCGCGGGTATGCGGGTTGGACAGGTGGATCTCGATGAACGGCACCGCCACCGCCGCCAGCGCATCGCGCAGGGCAACCGAGGTATGCGTGAAGGCGGCCGGGTTGATCAGGATGAAGGCGGTTCCGTCGGTGCGCGCCGCCTGTATACGATCCACCAGGACGTGCTCGGCGTTGGACTGCAGGCTCTCCAGCGCATGACCTGCGGCAGCGGCCTGGGCGACCAGCGCCTGGTCGATGTCCGCCAGCGTGGTGTGGCCGTAGACCTCCGGCTCGCGGCTGCCGAGCAGGTTGAGGTTGGGGCCATGCAGGACCAGCAGCTTCGCCATGGGATCCGATTGACGGGAAAGGGCGGCAGTCTGGCGGAAGCTGAGGATGCTGTCCAGTTCGGCGAAATTAGTGGTGTTTAAAGCGATCGTTTGAAAAAGCCGTGCTCCGCATGGTTGCTCACTATAGATAGTGGAAATTGCGCGTGCCGGCCATCCCCCCTGCCGGAAGACTGCGGCCGGGCCGCATTACGTTCGACACTGCGGAGGTTGCCACGGCATTCCTACACTGCGCCTATCCGCCACGTCGGCGTTCATGGATGCCCGCCTTGCCTACCTCCCTGCGATTGCCCGCACTCCTGCTGGCAATGCTGCCTTTGAATGCGCTGGCTGCCGAACAATGGATCGTTGCCACTGACCTGTGGGGCAACAGCAACTACCAGACCCTGCATCTGGACGTGCAGGGCGGGCGTATCGCCGGCCGGCTGGACGCCGACCCGGTTACCGGCACCCTGGGCGCGGGACAGATGGTGTTCACCGCCACCGACAGCCAGGGCCAGCGCTACCAGTTCGACGGGCGCATTGACGGTGCGCGGATGCAGGGACAGAGCGATCAGCCGGACACCAACAACCGCGAGGCGCGTGCCGTCCACGCCTTCAGCGCCTGGAAAGTACCGGCGCGGGTCTCGACCGCACCTCAGCGCCATGTGTTCACGCCGACCGACTACTCCAATACGTTCAGTGCCGATCGCGCGCCGGTGCTGGTGATCTGGCCAGGCGACTCGGTACAGACCCGCACGCTGGACTCCGGCGGCGTCGACGAGAAGGGCGTCACCCGCGCGCTGTTCGGCAATCCACAGGTCGGGCCGTTCTTCGTGGTCGGCGCCGAACCCGGCGACACGCTGGCGATCACGCTCACCTCGTTGAAGCTCAACCGTGACTACGCCGACAGCCTGGATGGCCTGGTGGGGCGCTTGAAGACGCCGCGGGTGGCTGCCGAAGCCACCGGGCTGGGCAAGCCGGTGCGCTGGCAGCTGGACCGCAGCAGGGGCGTCGCGCGTCCGCAGGGCGCAAGTGGTGGCCTGCGGCATTTCGAAGTGGCGGTGAAGCCGATGCTCGGCGGCCTGGCGCTGGCGCCCGGCTTCGGCTACCCGCCGTTCTCCACCGGCGATACCGCCGATTTCGGCGGCAACATGGATTTCAACGCCGTGGTGGAAGGCAATACGGTCTACCTGCCCGTGCAGCAGCCTGGCGCGCTGATGTACCTGGGTGATGGCCACGCGCTCCAGGGCGATGGCGAAACCACGCAGTGGGCGCTGGAGACGTCGCTGGATGTGGAGGTGAAGGTCGAGCTGCTGAAGCAGCATGCGATCGCAACGCCGCGGGTGGAATCGGCAACGCAGATCATGACCTTGGGCCAGGGCGGCTCCAGCGACGATGCGCTGCGCATCGCCACCTCGGGCATGCTGCAGTGGCTGCGCCAGGCCTATGGATTGACGTTGTCCGAGGCGACCCAGGTGCTGGGCGTGGCGGTGCAGTACCAGGTGGCCAACCTTGCCGGGCGCAGTGTTGGCGTGGCGGCGAAGCTGGACAAGGTGGTGTTGCAGGGGTTGAAGTTGCAGACGACAGCGGCACCGGCGCCGCACGCTGCCAAGTGACCGTTGCCCTGTTGGCAGCTTGGGAAGGCGTTTCAACCAGGAGTCCGTGATGAGTGCCGACGCCATCCAGAACCGCCGCGCTGCCTTCAGGGCGCTTCATGCATCCGGTTGCTTCCTGCTGCCCAATCCATGGGACGTGGGCAGTGCGGTGGCGCTGGCGCGGCTGGGTGCCCAGGCACTGGCTACCACCAGTTCCGGCCATGCCTGGGCCCACGGGCAGCCTGACGGGGCGATGGGTCGCAGCGAGATCCTCTCTCATCTGCAGGCGATGGTGGCGGCGACCGATCTACCGGTGAACGCCGACTTCGAAGATGGTTTTGGCCGCAGCCCGGAGGCGGTGCACGAGAGCGTGTCGATGGCGATCGCTACCGGTGTGGCTGGCCTGTCGATCGAAGATTCCAGCGGCGATGCGGACCATCCGCTGCGCAGCATCGAAGACAGCGTGGCCCGGCTCCAGGCCGCGCGCCGTGCAATCGATGAGAGCGGGCACGATGTGATGCTGGTGGGGCGCGCGGAAAACTTCTTCGTCGGGCGACCCGATCTGGACGATACATTGGCCCGCATCCGCGCCTATGCGCAGGCGGGTGCCGACTGTCTGTATGCGCCCGGCATCCGGACCGCAGAGCAGATCCGCGCCGTGGTGGAGGCCGCCGGTGGCAAGCCGGTCAACTTGCTGATCGGTGCGCCCGGGCAGATGACGCTGCAGCAGGCGGCCAGCCTGGGCGTGCGCCGGGTCAGTGTCGGCGGTGCGCTGGCCCGCAGCGCGTGGTCCGGCTTTCTCGACGCCTCCCGGCAGATGCTTGCCAGTGGATCATTCGATGCGCTGCCGGCCACCCCGTCCGGTGCCGAGCTCAACGGGTTGTTCAAGCCCTAGGTGCGTGCAGGCTAGTGCGGCGGTGTCGGCGGGGCGGCCGTCCTGCCGAGCGCTTCGCGCACCGCGCGCTGCAGGCCCTGCACATGGAACGGTTTGGCCAGGAAGGGCGCGCGCCGATGCCGGACCGGTACCAGCTGGTCGTATACCGCTGAAGCGAAAAGATAGGGGATGCCCAATTCGAGCAGCCGATCGGCCACAGGGAATACCACGCCATCACGAAGTTCCACGTCCAGCACGGCGCCATCGAAGTGGCCACTGTCGAGCATGCCCAATGCCTCGAAGACGCTGTTGGCGTGGGCGATTTCGTTGCCTTCGTCGGTCAGGGCCTGTTCCATCAGATCAGCCAGATCGAGCTGGTCTTCCACAAGGAGCAGGCGGGGTAGCGGTGCGGGTCGTTCGTTGTTGCTCTGCATGGTGTGTTGTCGTGCGAATGCTGCGTTGGTCCGGCAAGCATCCGCTTACCGGCATCAAGGCCGTGGCAGCCCGGTGTGGCTGTGATGTGCACAACAGCGACCGCAGCGCGCAACAGCATTCCACCGATGGTGCTGGTGCTGGCTGCAATCGTAGTTACCATTGGTAACTAGTGAACAGCAGAGCCCCACCATGCATACCCATATTGTCGTGGCACATCCTGAACCGGCCTCGCTCACCCACGCCGTCGCTGCACGGATCGGTGAGGCCATCGTCAACGCCGATGCCGGCAATACGGTCACCTCGGTGGATCTGATGGCCGAAGGCTTCGATCCACGTTTCAGCGCCCAGGACCACGCGTTCTTCCGCAGGACCACAACGCTGCCGGCCGATGTCGCCGCCGAGCACGCCCGGCTGGATGCGGCCGACGCGCTGGTGCTGGTCTACCCGCTCTACTGGTGGTCGTTCCCGGCGCTGCTGAAGGGATGGATCGACCGCGTCTTCACCCAGGGCTGGGCCTATGACGAAGGTGCCGACGGCAAGCTGGAAAAAAAGCTGCAGCGTCTGCAGGTGCATCTGGTCGGGCTGGGCGGCGCGGGCCAGCAGATGATCGACCGGCGTGGCTATGGCGCGGCGATGAAGACCCAGATCGACCAGGGCATCTTCGATTACTGCGGAGCGCCGGTGCTGTCATCCACGCTGCTGCTGGATGCCGACAGCGGCATGGCCGAGGCGCATCTGCAGACGGCAGTGCACATCGGACGTAAGATCGGAACCCCCGCGCCCTGACGATCTCCTTTGCCTTCCAGACCTGCCGCGCCCGAGCCCCGCCGCCGCCTGACCCGTGAACAGCGCGCCCGGCAGCTGCTGGACGTAGCGTGGGCGCTGGTTGGCGAAGAGGGCACCGATGCGCTGACCCTGGCCCGCCTGGCCGAGGCGGCCGGTGTGACCAAGCCGCTGGCCTACGACCACTTCGAAACCCGCAACGGCCTGCTGGCCGCGCTGTATGCCGACTATGACCACAAGCAGACCGTGGTCTTCGACGACCGCATCGGCAGTGCGAAGGCGCGGCTGAAGGATCGCGCGCATGCCATCGCCTCGGGCTACATCGATTGCGTGCTGTCGCAGGGCAGCGAGATCCAGGACATTCTCGCCGCGCTGGCCGGATCACCGGAACTGCGTGCGGTACGCCGTTGCTATCAGCAGGATTTCATCGACAAGTGCGCGCAGTGGCTGGGCCCGTTCGCAGCGGGTGAGGCCGTGCCGGCTACCGGGCTGTGGGCCATTCTCGGTGCCGCCGAAACCCTGTCTGAAGCGGTTGCGGCCGGTGCGGTGGAACACACGGCCGCCGAGGCCGAGCTGGAGCGCGTGATCGTCGCCATCGTCAAGCGTGGCAGCTGAATCGTGTGGGCGAAGCGGCCTAGAGTTGCTCGACGCTGACTGATGGCAGTGGCACGTCACGCGGCAGGTCCGGCAACAGCTGTCGCAGTAGCTCCGGCATTGCCTGCATGGCGGCACCATCGATGTAGCGCCACTGCGCACCCCCTGCCGGCCGGATGGCGACCATGAAGGTGAGGCTTTTCACTGTCTGTGCGTCGGTGGTGAACACCGTGGTCCGCGGCACGAAGCAGACTTCTTCGTCGCCGGCAGCGTAGGTGCGGGTCGGTTCGCCGACATCATCGCTGATGACCTTCAGGTCCATGTCGCCGAGTGCCTTCATCGCATCGCGCGTGGCCTTTGCATACGCCTCGTCGCCGCCAGCGAAACGCTTCACGCTCGGATGCGTTCGCTCGATCATGGCATCGGTATCGCCACGCGCGAAGGTGGAGAGCAGAGAACGCAGATCCTGCTGCAGCGCGCCGGTCTCGGCAGGGCTGAGTTCGCCGGCATGGGTGAGTACCGCAGAGAAAGTGCAGAACAGCGCAAGCATCCAGCACAAGAGACGTCGATCCATCGATGGGGTACTCCTTCGGGCGCTGGACTATAGAGCGCATTGCCCGTGGTGTCTGCCCAGCCTGCCGGTCACGCGCGTTGTGCGTCGGCCATTCCGGCGCTGGCGAAGCCTGCATCAAGCTGCGCACGTACCTGCTCATCGCGCGACGCACGGGAATCAGCACCCAGCACCACGTTGATCAGCCGCAGTGGCAGCGCGTGCCCAGCGCACCTGCGACGGGCGGTGGCCGCCAGGCAGAAGCCGGCCGCCTGGGTGTAACCGGTCTTCAAACCATCCACGCCGTCTTCGCCCAGCAGGGCGTTCTGGTTGGCCTTGTGCAGGGTGTGGTGCACGAAGCTGCGCTGTGCGGTGATCGCGAGCAGATCGGGGTGGCGGGCGAGCAGGTGGGCGGCCAGCATCGCCATGTCGCGTGCGGTCGACAGATGGCCCGCAGTGGTGATGCCGGACGCGGAGATGAAGTGCGTATCGTGCAGGCCCAGCGCTCGCGCGTGATCGTTCATGTGCCGCGCGAACGCCGCCTGTGATCCAGCCAGATGACGTGCCAGGGCGAGCGCTGCGTCGTTGCCGGAAACCACCATCAGGCCCTCCAGCAGTCTACCGAGGGCGATGCTTTCGCCGGGCACCAGGCCCATCCGCGTTTCATCGTCGGCCACCTCGTGTACGTCGCGCGGGTCGATGGTGATCGTGTCCGACCACGAACCGCCCGACTGCGCGAGCAGGTCGTACGCGGTGTAGGCGGTCATCAGCTTGGTCAGCGAGGCCGGTGGTCGTCGCAGATCCGCGTGCTGCTGCTGCAGGATGTCGAGCGAGACGGCATCGATCGTGATCGATGACACGGGCGGGCGAGGGGCGTGCGATGAAGACATGGTCGCGCAAGCGTAGCCGGAAGTACGCATGCCGTGGGCATTGCCTGCACATCCTGCGAATACCCGCCACGCGATCCTGTGGTCATGGATTCCGACATCCGCATCGATGGCCGTGTGTTCGCCTACGTCTTTCCCTGTGTCTGGGAGGACTACGCGAAGATTGGCTTCTCGCGCGATCCGCTGGGCCGGATCAGTGCGCTGCATCGGCGCTGGTTCGAGTTCTTCGATCTGGAAGCAGGCGCGCTGGTCGAGGCGGAATCAGAGCGGGATGCGCGTGACCTGGAACTGCAGTTGCGCCGGCCCTTCAAGCTGCATCGTGCGCCGGCACCGATGACGGTGCAGGAGAAGGCCGGTGGGCACACCGAATGGGTGCGCGGGGCCAACGCTGCATTGGCCGAGGCTGTGCAAGCGCTGGCGCAGCAGGGCTATCACACCTATCCGCTGCGGCTGTGGCTGCGGGCTGCGATGGTCCAGCGCCTGGACCGGCTACATGACTGGGCCGCAGTGCAGGTGCCGGAAGAGGAAAGCCTGCGTTCGCCCGTCGGCGTGGCCGCACTGCGCGACGCCATCGATGCGTATCGCGCGCTCGCTATCGATCCGCAGCCGTGGTTGCCCGAGCACCTGCAGCACGGGTGGTGACACTGCCCGGGGCGGCCGGGGGGTTGCCCGGACGTGGTGCCCGGCGTGCATCGGGCACTGCGGGAACGGGACTGGCCAGGCGCTGGGCCAGGGCAACGTTGGTCACATGACCCTGCAGGAACAACAGACCGCTGAAGATGTTCATGATCGTGCCTCCACTTGAGTGGAATGCACGATACGGGCAGCATGACGGTGCAAAAAGCGACATTTCCGCAAGGTCGACTTGAGAGGAATTCAAGGCTTATGTCCCGCCCACCGCTGCATGCCCTGCAGGGCTTCGTCGCTGCCGCACGCCTGGGCAACCTGTCCCGTGCCGCCGCGTCGATGAACCTGACGGTCAGTGCGCTCAGCCATCAGATGCGCCAGCTCGAGGAACGCCTGGGCCAGCCGCTGCTGATACGGCAGGCGCGCGGTGTGGCCTTGACCCTGGAAGGGCAGCGCCTGCTGGATCAGGTGGGCCCGCATCTGGATGCGATCAACGAAGCCTTCCAGCCCTACGCCGCGCGACTGGAGCATGTGCTCACCCTCAGTGCCGTGCCGTCGATGGCCAGCGCCTGGCTGGTGCCACGCCTGGGCAACTTCGTGGCCGCGCATCCACAGATCGAAATCAATCTGCAGTCGAGCGAGCGGCTGATCGACTTCGACCGGCAACTGCAGTTCGATGCAGCACTACGGCTGGGCAGCGGACAATGGCCGGGGTTGGTGGTGGAACCGTTGTTCGACGAATGGCTGCTGCCCATGGCCAGCCCGGCACTGATCGAGCGCATGGGCGGCATCGGCCACCTGCCGTTGGCACAGTGGCCGCTGCTGGGAGACCCCGACGGCGCGTGGGGCGCGTGGTTCGCGCTGACCGGGCAGCGCCCGCCGGCGCGGTACGTGGCGGTGCTGGATGATTCCGAAGCCCACCATCGCGCCGCACTGGACGGCGTCGGTGTTGCGCTGGGGCGGGTGACGCGGGCGCGGCTGCTGCTGGATTCCGGCCAGTTGGTTGCGCTGTCGGACAGGCGCCTGAAAACCGCATGGCCGCATTGGCTGGTGTATCCGCAGCGCTCGGTACGGCACCGTGGTTTCCTGGCCTTTCGCGAATGGTTGCACGCCCAGGCAGCCGAGCACGTGCGGCACATGCAGGCCGCAGATGCGGGATAGCGCCGGGCAAGCGTAATGACGGGGAGTGTGCGTCACCGCACCAGCGTGACTGCCTGCCCGGCACGTGCGAAGGCCTCGCCCAGCAGCGGCCCGGCCTTGATCGCCTGCACTTCCGCGAACAGTGCCTGCAACGCCGCCGCGGGCCGTGCGATGGGTGCGGCGATCGCCTGCTGGATGGCGGTGAAGCGATCGGCCAGCACGCGATGGCCGGGATGTGCCTGTGCCCAGGCCAGCAGGGGCTGGCGTACGCCGGCCGCTGCATCCAGCCGCTGCTGGTCGAACAGGGTGATGGCGGCGGCCGAGGTATCGGCACGTTCAATCGATGCCTGCCGCAGCTCACGGCTGAGGAACAGATCGTAGGCGGCGCCGCGTCCCACCGCGATGCGCAGGCCGTTGCGATCAAGGTCTGCAACGCGTTGCGCTGGACTGTCATCGCGCACCAGATAGGTGCCTTCGATCTCCACATACGGCGCGCTGAAGGCAATGCGGTCGGCGCGCGCCGGGTCAACCGCCAGGAAGGCCAGGTCCCACGCATCCTCATTCACCGCCGCAACCACCGATGCGGCCGCATCGTGGCAACTGAAGCAGGCCTGCACACCCAGCCGCTGTGCCAGCGCGGTGGCCAGTTCCACCGACGGCCCATGTGGTGAATTGGCGTTGCCCTGGGCCAGCACCGGGTTGCCCAGGTTGATGGCAACGCGCAGGTGGCCGAGCGGGGCCAAAGCATGACGATGGTCTGCCAGGGACATGGGCGTTTCCAGGAGGGTGGCGGGCTGTCCAGCATGCCAGTCGTGGCTGTAGCGTGTAGTGCACAGGGCTGCGATGCTGCCTTTCATCCGCCTGCACGCCGAGCACGATCACCATGAATCCCATCCTGCATGTTGAAGTTCCGGTCGCCGATCTCGAACGCGCCGTGGCGTTCTACGAGCACTGGCTGCAGGTGCGCATCGAAGCGCCGATCGACCTGCATGACTGCCGAATGGCCTACCTGTCGTTCAACGATGACGCCGCAGGTGCCAGCATGGCGCTGGTGCACGGCGCCGACTACCTGCCGTCGGAGCAGGGTCCGCGCATCTACCTGGGCGTGGACGATGTGGATCGCAGCCTGCAGCGTGCCCTGCAGGCCGGCGCGGTGCTGTGCTTTGGCCCGGCCGTGGCCGGTGGCTGGCGGGTGGCCGAGATCCGCGACAGCGAGGGCAACCGGATCGCCCTGCAGGCACCCATCAACCCATAGCCGCAAGCACAGCAGCCGAGCATGGCGCGGCGCTACACGGACGTGGCCTGTGATCGCTGCAGCCAGTCGGCGATGGCCGGATCCAAACGCGAATCGTCCGGGAGGCGCATGCCGAAGCCCTGCTGCAGCACCTCGCGCACGTCCTGCACATCGCGCAGCGGGCGCTTGGCCGGTACCTGGCCCGTGCGGTATTCGGTGTAGTTGCCGCTGCCGATGGTGCGCCGCCAATCCGGCCCGGTCAGTGATGCACGCAGTTGGCCGGGGAAGCTCGACTGCGGGTGCGTGCACACGTACCAGTTGCCTACCTCGTTATCGATCGGTGCCGGTGGCTGCAGGTCGAAACGGTACAGCGGCCGCCAGTCGTCACCGGCCTCAGCGGCAAGCATGAAGTCGCCATCGTCCAGGCGCCGCACGCGGTAGCGCTCATGGGGTGTCTCCTGCACTGCGGTCTCATGCAGGCGCAATGGCACGGTCGGGGTCAGGCTGCCGAAGCCGGTATCGACCAGCCAATCCTCGTCCTGCAGACGCACCCGCAGGAGCAGGTGCGTACGCGCGGTCAGCTCGCCCTCTGCAGCCGACAGCAGCACCCGAGCGCTCAGCGGTCGCGCATCGAAGCCCAAGGCCTGCAGCAGGGCCAGGAACGCGCCATTGAGTTCGAAGCAGTAACCGCCGCGCTGCGCGTGCAGCAGCTTGTGCTGGACGCTGTCCAGGTCGATCGCTACCGCGTCGCGCAGCAGGCTGGTCAGGGTCTCGAACGGCAGCAGGGCGTTGTGGCGCTGCTGCAGCAGGGTCAGCCCGGCCAGGGTGAGCGGGGGCGGGGCATCCAGCTGCAGGCGCTGCAGGTAGCGGGGGACGTCGATGGACATGGCAGGCATCACGGGCAGGGGACTCCACTGTGATACCGCAACCGGGGTTGAGGTCAAGCGCGCCCCGACGGTGTCATCCCCCGGTCGTCTGCGGCCGGTACAACAGCGACAACTGCCCGCCGCTCGTGGCAGGAATCAATCCGGGGCTAAAGTTCTGCTGCAACCGGTCGATACAGGTGTGTCCTTCCGCCTGGAGTCTGTCATGTCGGCCGTCGTTCCCCACCTTCGGTCCCTGCGTAGCCGCGTTGCCGGGTTGCGTTCCCGTTTCCCTGGCCTGCTGCGCTGGTTGCAGCCCCATCGGCTGAGCGTCACCGACAAGCTCAAGGCGACCCTGCTGGTCTGCAGCCTGGGCCTGGTGGCCATCGCCGCCGTCCATGCCTGGACCAGCCATGCGAGCATGCAGTCGGCGCGCGATCAGGCCAGCTACCAGCACGGCAGTGACCGCGTCGCTTCGCTGGCAGCGCGGGTGGCCGAGGCCCGGCGCCTGCAGACCCAGTATGCGCGAAGTTTCGACGATGCCGACCGCAGCCAGTTGCTGGCCACGCAACGGACGTTGAAGCAGGATCTGCAGGCATTGCGTGCAATGCCGATGGATGCGGGGCGGCGCAAGGTGCTGCAGGAGATGACCGAGGCCGTTGATGCATTCTCACAGGGCATCGCCGCGTTGTTCGAACGAGTCGATGAGATGGGGCGTGGCGACGCAGGCCTGGCCGCGCAACTGCAGCAGTCCGCCGACGCGGTGCAGGCACAGGTGGACGCGCTGGAGCGCCCCGCGCTTTCCCTGCATGTGCAGCGGATGCGGCGCCAGGAAGCGCTGCTGCTGCTCGATGGCGATTCCACCCACGCCGATCGTGCCAGCGAAGAAAAGCTGCCCTTCGATCTGGCATTGGCGGGCCTGCCCGCCGAGGTGCAGGAGCACGTGCGCACGGGCATGGAGGCCTACCAGGCCGCGCTGCTGGGCTATACCGCCGCGCGCGTCGGCCTGGACGTTGAGGCGCAGTCACTGCTTGAGACCGCGGCGGCTGTGGGCCCGGCACTGGCCGCATTCCAGCAGGCGCAAAGTGCGGCACTGGCTCAGGCGCAGCTTCGTCAGCAGTCGGGCGCTCGTATGGCCAGCGTGCTGTTCGTGGCCACCCTGCTGCTGGTGGCTGGCGTGCTGATCACCAGCCTGGTGCTGGTCGTCCGCGCGGTGCGTCGACCGATCCAGGACACCCTGCGTTTCGCTGGCGATATCGCCGATGACCGGCTCGACACCACGCTGCGCGTGCACAACGTCAACGATGAGATCGGCCAGCTTGCGCAGTGCCTGGTCGACATGCAGCAACGCCTGCGTGCGCGGATCGAAACCGAGCGCGCGGTGGCACGCGGCAACACGCGCGTGCGGCAGGCGCTGGACAGCGCCCAGACCGGCTTGATGGTGGTTGATGCGGAAGGACTGGTGGCTTACGCCAATCCGGCGCTGCTGCAGCTCCTGGATCTTCCCGCAGAGACGTTGCTTGGCAGCGACGCGGTCCGCCTGCATCCGGCGCTGGCGGGACTGATCGGTGTTCGTCAGCGCGAAGAGCGTGAGATCGGCCGCGCCGGTACCCGCTACCAGTTGATCGCCAATGCCATCGTCGAGGACGACCACTTCCTTGGCGTTGCGGTGGAATGGCGCAGCCGCGCGCTGGAAACGCTGCTGGAAACCGAAGTGGCGGCACTGGTCGACGCGGCGGCGCATGGCGAGCTGCAAGGGCGCATCGTACTGGAGGGCAAGCAGGGCTTCGTGCGCACGCTGTCGACCAGCATCAATCGCCTGCTGTCCACCTTCGAGACCAACCTCGGCGATCTGCAGGCACTGCTGGCCGCACTGGCACGCGGTGACCTGAGCGTGCGCCTGGAGGGTGACCTGCAGGGGGTGTTCGCCCGCATGCGTGACGATGCCAACGCCACTGTCGCGCAGCTGGGCCACATCGTCACCCGCATCCAGCAGGCCACGGTCCGCCTGGACGTGGGTGTTGGCGAAATCGTCGCCGGCCATCACGATCTTTCCCAGCGCACCGAGCAACAGGCAGCCAACCTGGAAGAAGCCGCTGCATCCATGCATGAACTGACCGATACGGTCGGCCGCAACGCCGACGCGGCGGGGCTGGCCGATGGACTGGTGCGCGACGCCGCCAGGGTGGCCGAGCGCGGCGGCACTGCGGTCGGCCAGGTGGTGGCGACCATGCAGGGCATCAGTGCGGCGTCGCGGCGCATCGGCGACATCATCCAGCTGATCGACGGCATCGCCTTCCAGACCAACATCCTGGCCCTCAACGCGGCAGTGGAGGCCGCGCGTGCAGGCGAGCAGGGCCGAAGCTTCGCGGTGGTGGCGGCTGAAGTACGCTTGCTGGCCCAGCGCAGTGCCGATGCGGCCAAGCAGATCAAGGGGCTGATCGAGGATTCGGTGACGCGGGTTGACCAGGGCAGTATGCAGGCCGAGCAGGCGGGTACGACGATGGACGAGATCGTCAGCAGCGTACAGCAGTTGGCCGGTCTACTGGCCGGTATCCGCAGTGCCTCGCACGAACAGCATGCAGGCATTGCCCAGGTAAACCAGACCGTCGTACAGATGGAGGCCAGCACGCAGCGCAATGCGAGCCTGGTGGAAGAGGCCGGCGCGTCGACTGCGCAGATGCAGACCCAGGTGCGCGCGCTGGCCGAAGCGGTGGCCGCGTTCCAGCTGCAGCCCGAGCGCCGGGCATGGGCGGCCTAGCAGCGACGGGTAGGGCTGCCGATACCGGCGGGATCAGCTGTGGTGGGCGCGGAGCGTGCTCCGCCCACCCTCAGCGGCAGGGCGTGGCCCGGGCTCCACTCAATACACGTCGCGCCGATAGCGCCCGTTCTCCAGCAGCAGTTCCACCATCTCATCGCCCAGTGCCTCGCGCAGCACCTGGTCCACGCCTTCGGCCATGCCGTGCAGTGATCCACACACATGGATCACTGCACCTTGTGCCAACCACGCCTGCAGTTCATCCGTCGCAGCGCGCAGTCGATGCTGTACGTAGCTGCCATCGTCCACATCACGCGAATAGGCCTGATCCAAACGCAGCAGATGCCCGTCAGCCTGCCACCGGATGATCTCGTCGGCGAACAGGAAGTCGTGCGCGCGCTGACGCTCGCCGAACAGCAGCCAGTGGCCGTGCTCCCCGTGATGCGCGGCTTCGCGCAGCAGGCTGCGCAGGCCGGCGATGCCTGTGCCGTTGCCGATCAGCACCATCGGCGCACCCGGCTGCCGATGGAAGCCCGGATTGCGATGCACGCGGGCGGCTATCGCACCGTCCAGCGGCGCATGCAGGGCCAGCCAGCCCGAGCCCAGTCCGGCGCGGCCAGCTGCGTCGTGGACCAGCCGCACTACCAGCTCCACTTCGCCATCGGCGGCGCATGAGGCGATGGAGTACTCACGCCCAGGCAGTGACGGCAGGCCCGACAACCAGAGGCCTGCATCCTGCACCTGCAACGCACGGCCGGGTTCGGGCAGCACGCGTTCGCTGGCCAGTTCCAGCAGGGTCTTCGCAACGCCGTCGATCAGCTGTGGCTGCTGGGGATCCAGGCCATGCGCGCGCAGTACCGCGCTGGCATGCATCGCGTCGTGGCGGGGCGCAATGTGCAGGATGTCGCCGGCCTGCCAATCGACATCGGCCGGCGGTGCCAGGCGGATCTTCCAGATCTGGCCGCCGACGCTGCCAGCGTTGAGCAGGGTGCGGTCGATCAGGCGCCAGTCGTGCATCACTGTGGCGGCCGGCAACACGCTGTCGTCGGTGTCGATGCCAGTCAGTCCGGTCAGCTGCAGCTGCCACTGGCGCAGCGCCCCCACCGAAGCAGCATCGACGTCGATGCGGGCGAACAAGGGTTGCGCGCCCGAGCGCGTCAACCAGTCGTCGATCTGGATGCCGAACCCGCAGAACTGCGCGTACTGGTGGTCACCCAGTGCGAGCATGCCGTAGTGCAACCCGGAAAGGTCCGGAAGCTGTGCCAGCAACTGGCGCGCGCCGCGCCGTGCGTTGTCCGGTGGTTCGCCATCACCGAAGGTGCTGAGGACGAACAGCGCTTGCGTGGCGGCCTGCAGCTGCGTGGCAGTCACACGCGCAAGCGGCAGTACTTGCACCGCGTGGCCGGCCGCCTGCAGCTGCGCCGCCGCACGCCAGGCCAACTGTTCGGCCAGGCCGCTCTGGCTGGCATGCACCACCAGCCAGGGCGTGCCCGAAGCATGGGGTGCTGCTGCCGGCACGGTCTGCCGCAGCGCGCGGGCGGCACGCTGGCCGCGGCGGCGGTCCAGGTACAACAGCCAGCCGGTAACGAAGAACAGGCACATGCCCAGGCTGCTGAGCATCACCACGATGCGCCCGGGCATGCCGAAGAAGCTGCCCGAGTGCAGGGCGAACATGCTGGTGGTGAGCTGGCCGCCGGTACCCTGGCGCGCGTAGGGGCGCGCGTCGAGGACCGCGCCGGTGGCCGGGTCGAGCTGCAGCAGGTCATGGGCGCGGTCGTGATGGCCGCCCCGTTGCGCGGGATCTGTCGACATCACCCGTACGTTGAGCGCTTGACCGGGCTTCTCCGGCAGGCGCAGATCGATGAAGCCCAGGCGTACGCCGGGCAGTGCGTACAGCGTGGCCTCAACCTTGTGCAGATCCAGGGGCAGATCCGTGGCGACCTTGTGCTTGGCGGGAGGCGCAACACCCAGTAGCTGGGTCAGCCCGTTGCGATACCAGTCGAACGACCACCACAACCCGGTCAGTGCGCTCATCAGGTAGATCAGCAGCACCCAAGTGCCGATCACCGAATGCAGGCTCCACAGGAAGCCCCGGCCCTTGCGCGCCCATTCCACCGCCAGCCAGCTGCGCCAGTGCCACCAGCGGCGTGGCCAGCGCAGGTACAGCCCGGACAGGGTGAAGAACAACAGTGCGATCGCGCAGCTGCCGGTGATCCACGAGCCGCGTTCACCGGCGACCATGTGGCGGTGCAGGTCCTCGACGAAATCGAAAAACGCCTGCCCGCGCAGCGCGCTGAAGCGCTCGCCGCTGTAGGGGTCGAAATACACCCAGTGGTCCTTGCCGCCGGCAAAGCGGGCCACCGATGGGCGCTGGCCGCTGGCATCCACCCGCAGGCGCTGCAGCGGCCGCTCGCTGCCCGCCTGCAGCAACGGCACCAGTTCGCTCAAGGCAAGCGGTTGCTGGTTGTCGGCATGGTGTTCGGCGATCGCGGCGAAACCGGGATTGGCCGCACGCAGCAGCTCATCCTCGAACGACAGGACTGCGCCGCTCAGGCCCATCACGGCCAGGATGGCACCGGCGCTGATGCCCAGCAGCCAGTGCAGTTGGAACAGGACGTTCTTGAACATCGGGATCGAGGGCCGTCGAGGCTGCCGCCCGCATCCTGCGCAACAGCAAATGAGAATTAATCTCGTAATTCTCCGGGTCGCGGGCCGCTGCGGTCAAGGAGGGTTTGCCGGCAGGGCTGCGCCCTGCACCCGCCGAAGCGGTAGTGCCGGCCGCTGGCCGGCAACCTCAACAGCAACAGCCGAAGCTACAGCAGAAGCTGGTTTCCTGAGGGTAGGCGGGGTGGGGCCGGTTGCGGGGGCCGCTGCAAGTACGTCCATGTAAGCTCGGTCGCCGCATCCATGCGGCTCACGCCCCCGCAACCGGACCCACCCCGCCTTCGACAGATTTCCGCGATCTGTCGGAATGGCATGGCCTGCTCTTGGTGGGTGTCGACCTTGGTCGACACCGGAATGGCGTGGGGTCAGATCCGTTTTCCGGAGGAAAACGGATCTGACCCCAGAGTGATGTCGATATCTGACAGAGATTCATCCACGCACGGCGTGGATCCACCAGATCATGGAAATCTGTCAGAGGTGGGGCGGTGTCGGATTGCGGGGTGTCCGCGGCATGGATGCCGCGGCCAAGCCCCCACGGATGGGTTTACGGCGTCCCCGCAATCCGACACCGCCCCGCCATCCCGCGGAATGCCCGCTGTTGCCGTTGCTTCGGCCGTTGCCGTTGCTTAGGCAGGTGCAGGGCGCAGCCCTGCCGACCTTACTTCGCCCAGCCGTCGATTTCGCCGTGCGCGAACGGTCCGAGCTTGGCCTTCACCATCCGTCCCTGTGCGTCGAACAACACGCTGTAGGGCAGCAGACCCTGCGCGTTGCCCAACTGCACGCTGGCATCGCGTGGGCCGGGGGTATCGAGCACGATGGGATAGTCCACCGGCACCCGCTGCAGGAAATCGCGCACGCTGTCAGGCGTATCCAGCGCCAGGCCCAACACCTGCACGCCGCGTGCGCCCTGGCCCTCGGCAAAGCGGGCCAGCTCGGGCATCTCTTCCACACAGGGGCCGCACCAGCTGGCCCAGACATTGACCAGCAGCGGCCGGCCCTTGAAGCGTTCGCGGATATCCAGCGCGTGGCCTTCGCCATCGGGCAGGACCAGCGCCGGCAGCGGATCACCGGGGCGCAGCACCGGCAGCGCCGGGGGCGATACGGCAGGCGCTGCAGCTTCCGTCGCCGGCTCCGGCGCCAGCCGGTTGCCGGCCCACAGGCCAAGGCCGGCAGCCAGCACTGCTGTCCACAGCAGCGCTGGCCGTTGCCACTTCATCGCGCGGTGCGCAGCAGGGCTTCTTCCACCAGCGCCTGCGTCAGCAGGGTCGGCAGCACCGTCGGCGGGGCGCCGGGGCCGTAGACCACGTACAGCGGCACGCCCACGGCCTTGTGCTCATCCAGGAACGCGGTGATCTGCGGGTCGACATTGGTGTAGTCGCCCCGCATGTACACCGCGTTGGTGCGCTTGAGCAGTTCCTTGAACTCCGGGCGCGACAGTACCGCGCGCTCGTTGGCCTTGCAGCTCACGCACCAGTCGGCGGTCATGTTGACGAACACCACGCGGTTGTCGGCGCGCAGGCGGTCCAGCATCTGCGGCGAGTAATCCACCACGTTCTCGCTGCTCGCCTGCGCGGCACGTGCCGGCGGTGCCAGCTGGGTCACGGCCCACACCGGCACCAGCGCCGCGATCACCAGCAGCACGCCCAGCAGCCCGGCCGCGCGCTGGCTGCGCCAGCGGCTGCGCTCGAACAGCCACAGGCCACCGGTGAGCAGCAGCAGGCCACCCAGCGCCAGCGCCATGCCATCCACGCCGCGCTGCTTGCCCAGCACCCACAGCAGCCACAACGCGGCGGCGTACATCGGGAAGGCCAGCACATGCTTGAGGGTTTCCATCCACTGGCCCGGCTTGGGCAGGCGACGGGCCAGCGCCGGCACGAAGCCGATCAGCAGGAACGGCAGGGCCAGGCCCAGGCCGAGGAACAGGAACACCAGCATCGCCGCCACCGGCGGTGCAACGAAGGCATAGGCCACCGCCGGGCCGAAGAACGGTCCCACGCAGGCACTGCCGACCACGCAGGCCAGCACGCCGGTGAAGAAATCGCCGGCGGGGCCACTGCGTCGCGCCAGCGACTGGCCGAAGTTGCCGATGCCGCCGCCCATGGTGAACACGCCGGACAGGCTCAGGCCCACCGCGAACATGATGTAGGCCAACGCCGCGACCACGCCAGGATGCTGCAGCTGGAAACCGATGCCGACCGCATTGCCCAGCATGCGCAGGCCGACCATCAGCGCGCCGATCACCGCGAAGGCGACCAGCACGCCCAGCGTGTACCACATGGCGTGGCTGCGGGCGCGCTCGGGGCTTTCACCGCTCTGCGCCAGGCTCAGCACTTTCAGCGACAGGATCGGCAGCACGCAGGGCATCAGATTCAGCACCAGGCCACCGCCCAGTGCCAGCAGCAGTACCCACAGCAGCGAGCTGTCGGTTTTCGGTACGCGGCTCGGAGCCTTGGTACGCAGCGCATTGTCCTGCTGCGCGTCTGCGGCGAAGGCATCGCGCGCGCCGTTGCTGGCGTCGGCACCACCCGTGGCGGCCGGCGCGTCGTTGGGCACGGTCGGAAGCAGGCGCAGCGGTGTGCCGTTGGCGCCCTCGCGGGTGCCGGCAGTGGCCGAACCCGGCAGCGAACGAATCACTTCGTCGCGTGCGGCAGGTGCATCACTGGTGGCGTTGGCCTTGCCGGCGGGGATCGACAACTTCACCCGGCGGGTCATCGGCGGGTAGCAGATGCCATCGGTCTGGCAACCCTGGAAGGTCACCACCAGCGTGCTGTCGACCGCCTCGGCGCGGCTGCGGTGCAGCGGCACCGGCACTTCCACCTGGTTGAAATAGACCGCCACGTCACCGAAGTGCTCGTCGCGGTGCGACTGCGCCGCCGGCCAGCGCGGCTTATCGGCCAGTACCCCGGCGCTGCCTTCCAGCTTCAGCGAGGTGCGGTCGCGATACAGGTAATAGCCCGGTGCCGGGCTGAAGCGCAGCAGCAGGGTGTTGCCATCGCTGGCGATGGCATCGAAGCCGAATGCCTGTTCCGATGGCAGCGGCAATGCCTGGCTGTTGCTGGTGCCCGGCAGTCGCAGGCCACCGCCACTGCCGGCGCCGGCCAGCGGGTTGTTGAACGCACTGGCGCCGGTGGCGCGTGCGGTCGGCAGCGTGGCCGCCGCACCGCCTGCACCGGGCAGGGTCACCTGCACCACGCGCTTCTGCGGCGGGTAGCACACACCGGCATCGGCGCAGCCCTGGTAGCGCACTTCCAGGCTGATGGTGCCGGCGGCATCGGAGGGCGCGCCGGGCAGGGTGGCCTGCAGGCGCTCGCGGTAGGTCTCCACCTCACCGAAGAAATCGTCGTGGTGCTTCTTGCCTGCGGGCATCTGCAGCGCAGCGGCGTTGAACGCCGGATCAGCCTTCACCGTGGTGCGGTGGCGATACAGGTAATAGCCGGGGGCGATCTTGAACTGCAGTTGGATCTGGCCACGCTCGGGCGCGCTGGCGGTCAGCGCGAACGCCTGGTCCACCGGCAGCAGATCCTTCTCATCCAGCGCGAAGGCTGGCAATGAAAGCCACAACAGGGCGCACAAGGCGGCGCCACGCGCAAACAGAGTCTTCAATCAGTGTCCTCCCGGGTCTGTGCCCGGATCCAGTCCAGATACGCCGGCAGGCCGGCCCGGGTTTCGACCGCGATGCACTCCGGGAGTTCATACGGATGCAGTTCGACGATCCGGGCGATGGCGTCATCGACGCGGCTTGCGGTGGTTTTCACCAGCAGCTGCAGCTCGGCGTCGGTGGTCACCTCGCCCTGCCAGCGGTAGGTCGACTGTGCGCCGTCCAGGCGGGTCACGCAGGCAGCCAGATGCTCGGCGACCAGCGCATGCGCGATGCGCTCGGCACTGGCCCGGTCCGGGCAGGTGGTCAACAGCAGCAGGACGGGATCGACGGTCGACATGACCGTCGAGTATAGGGCCCCTGTCCGACCGGGTCAGGATCGGACAGGGGAAATACAACTTTCTTCAAACGGTGTCAGTTGGCCAGCTGGCAGGTCGCGGGCTTGGCCGAGGTGAACAGGCCCGGGGTGGCCCACTCGGGGTGGTCGATGAACGGGTTGCGGTTGCCCTGGAAGCTGTAGATCACATCATTGCGGGCACGTTCTGCAGCGCTCGGCGGATCAGCAAGATGCCAGTCGATCAAGGTCGACAGCAGGCCCATGTAGGCCGGCGAGCTGCTGGTCTTGACGATCTTGCTGCGGTCGTCGGTCAGTTCCAGGTCTGGTTCGGACTGGCCGGTGGCCGCATCCTTGCCCCCTTCGTAGCGGATGGCCATGTACATCACCGCGCGTGCCATGTCGCCCTTGCGTGCACCCCACACTTCAAAAGTGCCAGCGTTGCCATCCGGCGTACGTACCCAGTTCGAATTGCCCGGATAGCCGCCGCTGCCGCCGCCCTGGCCGTTGTTGGCCTCGGTGGCACGCTCGCCGCAGTTGGCGTCGCACTTGCCGAACGGCTTGTTGCCGCGGTCGGCGTTCCACTGTGCGTCGGTCAGGTACAGCATGTGGGTGTCGGTATAGGGCGCATACGGCAGGCCCTTGTCGCCGGTGGTGCTGGCAAAGCCCAGCGAGTTCGGCCAGGTGTGCTCGCGGTTGTACTTCAGGCCGCCGCCACTGCCTGCACGGTCGGTCACCTTGGTGTAGCTGCGGTTGCGATAGGCGTCGAGGATCCGGCCACTGTTGTTCGGATCTTCGTCGGCGATCTCCAGGATGGTCCAGGTGCTGGTGCCCGAGCCACTGTACGGATACGCAGTGTGGCCCTTGATGGTGGCGTGCAGCGAGCAGCGCAGCTGGCTGGGGCTGCTGGTGTTGACCTTGGAGTAATAACCCGCCGGGCCGCCGGGATTGCCCGGATCCGGATTGCCGGTGGTGGTGGCCACGGTGAAGGCGATGCGGCTGTCGGTCGCCGGACGGGCACCCTGTGCGTCGGTGATGCGTGCAGCACGGATGTCGAAGCGGCAGGCTTCACCGGCCACCAGCGCGGTGTTGGTCGACAGCTTCACACTCTTGCCGCTGGCCGGCCAGGTCAGCGGCACGCTGCCGGAGGTGCCGCAGGTCAGTGCGAAGGCGCCGCTGGCGAGGTTGACCGTCTCGCTGAACACCACTTCCAGGTCGGCGGCGGCAGGGAAGGTGCTGCTGCCCTGTGCCGGCGTGGTGGTGGATACCGACGGCGGCGTGTTCGGGCCCGGGGTGCCACCGCCACTGAAGGTCTGGTTGTTGTTGCAGCTGCCGAAGGTCTGCCTGGCCGATTCGGCCCAGGTGAAGTGCGCGTACTGGCTGCCGCTGCCGGTCAGCTGCAGCGAGGTGCCCGCAGCGGTGCTGTTGGTTTCGGCAACGGGAATGTTCTGGCTGGTCATGCCGGCGGCGGGGCCGGCGGAGGCGGTGATCGCGCCCTCGTAGCTGAGGAACTGGACCACCTTGCCGCTGGCGTCGACCAGGGCGATGCCGTCGTTGGGACCGTTCTGCAGGCCGTTGGTGGGGTAGGTGACCACGGCCAAGGAGGCGCTGCCGCAGCTGGCCGCGGTTCCGGCCGGTACCGCGTTGTTGGCGTAGACCGTGGCGGCCGACGGATTGCTGCCGTTGTAGAGGTAAAGGCGGTAGCCGGACAGATCCTCGCCGGCGGTAGCGACCACTTCGATGGCTTCGCCGACGTCACCGGCAGCGGTGCTGTCGTCGTAGTGCAGTTCGTTGATGAAGACCTCGGCCTGGGCCGGCGCGGCAGCCAGGGCCAGCAGGCAGGCGGCGGCGAGCGGGGACAGCAATCGCATCGACTACTCCTTGTGATTGGGAATGCCGGGCCACCCTAAAGCCGATCCGGTGACACTTTGCCGTTAATGAACGCCAGATATCTGACAGTGCGACGGCGGTCACCAAATGGCGGCCAATTCCCCCTTGGCTTGCCGCGACGCATCCCTATAAAGGCGTCCGCGCAGGGATGGAGTGCCGCCGGGCCGCCGGGAAAAATTTCGGGGGCGGGCCTTGAAAGGCCTGCGGAGGTCTCCATCTCTGTCGTGCTCCCGACCTGTCGGGCTTTTTCACGCGCGTTGCTGGCAGTCGCCTGGTGCGAGTGCTAACATCGCCGGACTTTTTCAGACCAATCAATAACTTAAGAGGTCCCACATGAGCATCAAGCCGCTGCACGACCGCGTTGTGGTCAAGCCGATCGAAGCCGACGAAGTTTCCGCCGGTGGCATCCTGATCCCGGACTCCGCCAAGGAAAAGTCCACCAAGGGTGAAGTCGTGGCCGTGGGCCCGGGCAAGCCGCTGGACAACGGCAACGTGCGCGCTCCGTCGCTGAAGGTCGGTGACAAGGTCATCTACGGCCAGTACGCCGGCAGCTCGTACAAGAGCGAAGGCGTCGAGTACAAGGTCCTGCGCGAAGACGACGTGCTCGCCGTCATCGGCTGAGTGTCAGCGCGACCTGCTTCAGTTACACCCCATTTCCGCTAAAAGCAGCCGGGCTCCGCTCGGCTCTACACAGAGGTAAACGCAATGGCTGCCAAGGATATTCGTTTCGGTGAAGACGCCCGTTCGCGCATGGTGCGCGGCGTCAACGTTCTCGCCAATGCCGTCAAGGCCACCCTGGGCCCGAAGGGCCGCAACGTCGTGCTCGAGAAGAGCTTCGGCGCCCCGACCATCACCAAGGACGGCGTGTCCGTCGCCAAGGAAATCGAACTGGCTGACAAGTTCGAGAACATGGGCGCGCAGATGGTGAAGGAAGTCGCCTCGCGTACCAACGACGACGCCGGCGACGGCACCACCACCGCCACCGTGCTGGCCCAGGCCCTGATCCGCGAAGGCGCCAAGGCCGTTGCTGCCGGCATGAACCCGATGGACCTCAAGCGCGGTATCGACAAGGCCGTCGTGGCTGCCGTCGCCGAGCTGAAGAACATCTCCAAGCCGACCGCTGACGACAAGGCCATTGCCCAGGTCGGCACGATCTCGGCCAACTCGGACGAGTCGATCGGCCAGATCATCGCCAACGCGATGAAGGAAGTCGGCAAGGAAGGCGTGATCACCGTTGAAGAAGGCTCGGGCCTGGACAACGAGCTGGACGTGGTCAAGGGCATGCAGTTCGACCGCGGCTACCTGTCCCCGTACTTCATCAACAACCAGCAGTCGCAGACCGCTGACCTGGATGACCCGTACATCCTGCTGCACGACAAGAAGATCTCCAACGTCCGTGACCTGCTGCCGGTGCTGGAAGGCGTCGCCAAGGCCGGCAAGCCGCTGCTGATCGTTGCCGAGGAAGTCGAAGGCGAAGCGCTGGCGACCCTGGTGGTCAACACCATCCGCGGCATCGTCAAGGTCGTGGCCGTCAAGGCTCCGGGCTTCGGCGACCGTCGCAAGGCGATGCTGGAAGACATGGCCGTGCTGACTGGCGGCACCGTGATCTCCGAGGAAGTCGGCCTGTCGCTGGAAAAGGCCACCATCAAGGACCTGGGCCGCGCCAAGAAGGTGCAGGTTTCCAAGGAAAACACCACCATCATCGATGGCGTGGGTGACAAGGCTGCGGTCGATTCGCGCGTTGCGCAGATCAAGACCCAGATCGAAGACACCTCCTCGGACTACGACCGCGAGAAGCTGCAGGAGCGCGTGGCCAAGCTGGCCGGTGGCGTGGCAGTGATCAAGGTCGGCGCTTCGACCGAAATCGAAATGAAGGAAAAGAAGGATCGCGTCGACGACGCCCTGCACGCGACCCGTGCGGCCGTTGAAGAAGGCGTGGTTCCGGGCGGCGGCGTTGCCCTGGTCCGTGCGGTCTCCGCACTGGCTGGCCTGAAGGGTGCCAACGAAGACCAGAACCACGGCATCCAGATCGCCCTGCGTGCGATGGAAGCCCCGCTGCGCGAAATCGTTGCCAATGCCGGTGAAGAGCCGTCGGTCATCGTCAACAAGGTCAAGGAAGGCACCGGCAGCTTCGGCTACAACGCCGCCACCGGCGAGTTCGGCGACATGCTGCAGTTCGGCATCCTGGACCCGACCAAGGTGACCCGTTCGGCGCTGCAGAACGCAGCCTCGATCGCTGGCCTGATGATCACCACCGAAGCCATGGTTGCCGACGCTCCGAAGAAGGACGAGCCGGCCATGGGTGGCGCCGGTGGCATGGGCGGCATGGGTGGCATGGGCGGCATGGACTTCTAAGTCCCGCTGCACCGGTAGCTGCCGACCCAGGTCGGCACGCTTCCCTGCTGCAATGAAAAACCCCGCCGGAAGGCGGGGTTTTTTTGTGGCCTGCATCCACGCATGGCGTGGATCTACCGGGCAATGCGGCATCACCCGCCGCTACGTTGCTGGAGCTGTCGGCAGGTTGTCCTGCAGCCACGCCAGGAACGCGGCCACCATCGGGTTGTCGTTGCTGCCTGGTCGGGTCACGGCGTAATAGGCGAAGGACTGCGGCCACGGCTGCTGCAGGACAACCTGCAGGCGACCGTTGGCCACTTCTTCGGCCACGTGGATGTCGCGCACCAGCGCGATGCCCTGGCCGGCTGCCGCTGCGCGTATCAACAACAGATCGTCATCGAAAGCGGGGCCGCGCTGCAGGCGCGCATCCTGCGGCACGCCCAGGGCCTGAAACCACAGCCGCCAGTCATTGCGTTCGCTGTCCTGCAGCAGTGGCAACCGCAGGCAGTGCTCCACGCGGGTGATCGGTGGCACGGTCGCCAGCAGCGCCGGGCTTGCCACCGGCAGCAACGCCGGTGCCAACAGGTGCTCCGCATGCAGCCCCGGATACTGGCCCAGGCCGTGCCGGATCGCGATGTCCACGCCATCACGGCGCAGGTCCACCAGCGCGGGGCTGGCATCCAACTGCACGTCGATTCCTGGATGCCGCGCGCTGAAGTCGGCCAGTCGCGGCGCCAGCCAGTGGGCGGCGAAACTGGGCGCGGCGCTGATCCGCAACGACGACCTGCCTTGCCACGCTTCCAGTGCGTGCAGGCTGCTGGCGATCTGATCGAAGGCCTGGCGCAGTTCCGGGTAGACACGGTTGCCGGCAGTGCTGAGCACCACGCCGTGGCGGGTTCGATCGAACAGGCTGACGCCGAGCCGTTCCTGCAACTGCCGCAGTTGCTGGCTCACCGCGCCGGGTGTCACACCCATCACCTCGGCGGCCGCCGTCAGGCTGCCGTGGCGGCTGGTTTCAACGAAGGCCCGCAGGGCCAGCAAGGGCAGTACCGCACCCATCTTCCATTCTCCCGTGACGATGCTGGCGAGCCGTCGGCGCGTCCACCGGCCAGCGCAGGGCACAGCATATCGGCCGGGTCGATGGCTGTCGCGCCGGTGCGCGCGATGTTGAGCTGGGCTCAACTGCAACCGCAGCAGACATCGTTTCCCGCCTGCATGCCAGGTTCCTAGACTGGTTGCACGGTCGCTGCAGCGCCTTTTTTCCACATCGCTTCGCCCTGCCCATGTTGTGGGAGGGCAGCGCGTGTGCACCTGATTTCCACTTCCAGGATGCCTCCGTGACCGAACCTTCGCTGCACCTGCATACCGACAGCTCACCCAACGGCTACAAGGCCACCATCGCGCTGGAGGAACTGGGCCTGCCGTATCGCCTGCACCACGTGCGCATCGAGCAGGGTGAACATCGCCATCCTGATTTCCTGCGGCTCAATCCGCACGGTCGCATTCCGGTCCTCGAAGACCGCGCCAGAGGCATCGTGCTGTTTGAATCCGCAGCGATCCTGCTGTACCTGGCCGAGCAGGGCGGCGCATTGTTGCCACAGGCGCCAGCCGCGCGCTGGGACGCCATCACCTGGCTGATGTTCCATGCCTCCAGCGTCGGTCCCATCTTCGGCCAGCGCGTGCATTTCGAACACTTCGCGCAGGAGCGCTACCTGCCGGCGATCGAGCGCTACCGGCACCTTTCCGAAGACATCTTCGCGATCCTCGATGCACGCTTGGCCGAGCGTCCCTGGCTGGCCGGCGATGACTACTCGATCGCCGACATCGCGCACTTCGGTTGGCTGCATGTGCTCAGGGTGATCGACATCGACTTCTCGCGCCATCGCCATCTTTCGGCGTGGTACCAGCGCGTAGCCGCGCGGCCCGCCGTACAGCGCGGCGTGCTGCTGCCTGAGCCCGCGACCGGGCCCTGAGGAGATCCCCGCGATGACAGCTTCCTTTTCGATCCACGGCGCTTCGGCAGCCGCCTTCGCCAGCCATGCCGGCTACCAGCGCATGTTCCGCGCAGATGCACTGACTCTGGGCATCTTCCTGCCGCTGCATTTCTACCAGGGCGACATGGCGGTTCTGCAGGGGCAGACCGCATTGGTAGAGGCCATCGACCGCCATGGTTTCGCTGCGGTCTGGGTGCGTGACGTTCCGCTGTTCGATCCACAGTTCGGTGATGCCGGACAGGTATTCGATCCGTTCACCTATCTCGCGTGGTTGGCGGCCCGCACCCATCGCGTCGCGTTGGCGACAGGCAGCGTGGTGATGCCACTGCGGCATCCCATCGACCTGGCCAAGGCCGCCGCGTCGATCGACCAGCTGTCCGCAGGGCGGCTGGTGATGGGCATTGCCTCGGGTGATCGACCGCTTGAGTTTCCCGCCTATGGCCTCGACCACGCACGACGTGGTGAGCGGTTCGCAGATGCCGTGGTGGCCTTCCGGCAATGGTTGCAGCCCGCAGACGGGGCGCTGGCCGGCCATCCCTGGGCCGCGCAGGGCGTGCAGCTGCTGCCACCGCCGCTAAGCGGTCGCATCCCGTTGATGGTCACCGGAGGTGCCCGGCAGTCGCTGCAATGGATCGGCCAGCACGCCGACGGCTGGCTGACCTATCCCGACGCCACCCATGATACGGCAGGACCCCAGCGGCTGGCGGCGAAGATCCGCGCATGGCGCGCGCAGATTCCCGACGGCGGCTTCCGTCCGCACATGACCAATGAATGGCTGGTCCTGGTGGATGACCCGGACCATCCGCGCGTGCCGCTGCAGGGTGGCTACTGCCTGCGTACCGGGCGCAAGGGGCTGATCGCGCTGCTGGAAGCCTGGCAGCGTGCCGGGGTAAACCATGCCGCGCTCGGCATCCAGTTCTCGCAGCGCCCAGCTGCCGACGTGCTGCAGGAACTGGCCGAAGAGGTGCTGCCGTTGTTTCCGTCGCATCCCGGTCCACCGTCGGGGGGGAAGGAATGGTAGCGATGCATTTCCGCGATCGCTGAGCTGCGGACCCTGCCGGCCGCAGCGGGAGGCTTGCAGTTCTTGTCCAACGAATTATGATTAGCCACCTAATCATATAGGGGTGCATGATGCTTGAGTTGAAGCACCAGGCCCTCGTCGAGGAGGCGCAGCGCCGTGGTCACGCCACTGTTGCGCAGCTGCGCCTGTGCTTCCAGCTGCTGGCCTTGTCCAGCGCGATCGACCGTGACTGCGCTTCACGCCTGGCGCCGCACGGCCTCAGCGAGGGCCGTTTCATTGTGCTGTTCCTGCTGCACGGCGCTGGTGGCACGTTGCCTCCGCACGAGTTGGCCGAGCGCGCTGGCGTCACCCGCGCCACCATCAGCGGGTTGCTCGATGGCCTGCAGCGTGACGGCCTGCTGCAGCGGCGCACCGATGCCGAGGATGGCCGCCGTCTGCAGATCGTGCTGACCGCCCGCGGCAAGCGCTTGGCCGGCGATCTGTTCGACCAGCACACACAATGGATCGGCGGACTGTTCAACGGTCTTGATTCCCGCGAACAGGTGCAGTTGTCGCTGCTGTTGGAAAAGGTCTGGCGACAGACCGACGCGGGCCAGGAAGCAGGTACATGAGCAATACCATCGCCACGGCACGTCTGCGGGAACTGAATGCGGGCAGTGCAGCCAGCACGCATCTGGCCGAGTGCCTGGCTGTGGACTTCGCTGCGTTGCTGCAGGCGGTGGCACCGACCTTGCCACCGGCCTCGATACAGCGCATGCAGGCCGCCGCAGGCAAGGGGATCACCCAGCGCATGGCATTGGCCGCAGCGCTACTGCGCGAGGCAGGGCAGGGCGACGTGCAGCACTGGCAGGCGCATCCATCCGATACCGTGCGGGGATGGGCGTGCTATCTGATTGGCAGTGACCCGCAGGCGACATTGGCCGACAAGCTGCAGGCGATGCGTACGCTGGCAGATGATCCGCACTTCGGTGTGCGCGAATGGGCATGGTTGGCCTTGCGCAGCGATATCGTCGCCGAGCCGCTGGAAGCGCTTGCCCTGCTGCAACCCTGGACGCAGCAGCGCTCGCCGCATCAGCGCCGCTTCGCCTGTGAGGCGCTTCGCCCCCGCGGTGTATGGGCCACGCACATCGCGCTGTTCAAGCAGCAACCCGAGCACGCGTTGCCCCTGCTGGAGGCCCTCGCTGACGATCCCGAGCGCTATGTGCAGGACTCGGTCGGCAACTGGCTGAACGACGCAGGCAAGAGCCAGCCCGGATGGGTGCGGGATGTATGCGCACGGTGGCAGTCAACGCACGACAGCGCAGCCAATACGTACATCCGCAAGCGCGCGCTGCGCTCGCTGCAACGCCGTACCGTTCACCCGCGTTTCCCGGCAGTGCCGGCCGCTGGCCGGCAACCCCATGACCTTCAAGGGAGACCCCATGCGCCACCGCCTCATCGGACTGCATTCCGGCACCCTCGTGGCACATGCGCGTGTCATCCATTCCGGGTAAAGATGGCGCTCGGCCGTGTCCATCCGCAGGGAAGTCGAGCATGCAGAGCAAGATCCAGGTGACGTTGTACGGAGCGCTGGGCAGCAGTCCAGCGCTGCAGGTACCCGGCCTGGAAGGGCCGGTGGTTGCCATCCAGGAAGCCACCTTGCGGCAGCTGGTGTCCGATCTGTATACGGCCAGGTCAATGCTCAACCCCGAACAGCTTGATGAGGCCAGGCAGGAACTGGACCGCGTGGTGGAGCGTTGGGTCGACATCCACGAGACGCTGCTGCTGGACGTGGAAGTGCATGGCGGCCGATAGTCCGCTGAACCGCGCCCGCAGTTGCGGATGAAACAGTTGGCACCCGCCAAAACCCTGTGTTATCAATAGATCCCATGAACGCAACCCATGCCAGCTTTTATTGGTATTACTTTCCGAAGCCCCCGGCGGAGGAAGGATTGCGCTCACCCTGAAGAAAGCTTCAGACGCATTCCCGAAAGCCGCCAGCGAACCTGGCGGCTTTTTTCATGTCGCCACGCTGCGGACCCCCAACGTTCCGTAGAGACCCCTCACCATGCCCCCGCACACCGACGACCTGCGTATCCGCACCATCGAACCGCTGACACCGCCTGCCCAGCTGCTGGCGATGCTGCCCTGTGATGACGAAGCCTCCGACACCGTCAGCGCTTCGCGCGCCGCCCTGCACCAGATCCTGCATGGCCGCGACGACCGCCTGGCGGTGGTGGTCGGGCCGTGCTCGATCCACGATCCGAAAGCCGCCATCGAGTACGCACAGCGCCTGAAGCCGCTGCGCGATGCGCTGGCCGGCGAGCTGGAAATCGTCATGCGCGTGTACTTCGAGAAGCCGCGCACCACGGTGGGCTGGAAGGGCCTGATCAACGATCCGGACCTGGACGGCAGCTTCAAGATCGACAAGGGCCTGCGCATCGCCCGCGGCCTGCTGCGCGACATCAACAAGCTGGGCCTGCCTGCCGGCGTCGAGTTTCTCGACGTGATCTCGCCGCAGTACATCGCCGACCTGGTGGCATGGGGCGCGATCGGTGCACGCACCACCGAAAGCCAGGTGCATCGCGAGCTTGCGTCGGGGCTCTCGTGCCCGGTTGGCTTCAAGAACGGCACGGACGGCAACGTCAAGATAGCCGCCGATGCCGTGGGCGCAGCCTCGAATCCGCATCACTTCCTGTCGGTCACCAAGCAGGGTGGCACGGCCATCGTCTCCACCACCGGCAACCCGGACTGCCATGTGATCCTGCGTGGTGGCAAGCAGCCGAACTACGACGCGGCCAGCGTGGCCGATGCCTGTCAGGCACTGGCCAAGGCCAAGCTGCCGACGCGCCTGATGATCGATGCCAGCCACGCCAACAGCCTGAAGAATCACGAAAACCAGCCGAAGGTGATCGAAGACATCGCCATCCAGCTGGAAGATGGCGAGCAGCGCATCGTCGGTGTGATGGTCGAAAGCCATCTGGTGGGTGGCCGCCAGGAGCTGGTCGAAGGCCAGCCGCTGGTCTACGGCCAGAGCATCACCGATGGCTGCATTGATTGGGACACCACCGTGCAGGTGCTGGAGCGGCTCGCCGCTGCCGTGCGCGCCCGCCGTGAAGTGAAGGTGTCCGAAGCCGCTTGAGTGCGGCACGTGTGTGGATGGCGGCCAGCGCCTGCGGGGGTGCGGCCGCGATCAGGGCCGGTCGGAGTTGGAGACCGGCCCGTCTGCACCGGCGATGCGCCTGGCGCTGCGTATGTGCGACAGCGCCAGGTACATCGCCGGGGTGGTGTGAGACCCGAACCGGCGATGGCCGCAGTAGACCCACGCCATGCGTGGATGAAGCCACCTCGCTCACCGCCCCGCCCGTACTCGCGCCAACGCCAGATACATCGCCGGCGTGGTGTACAGCGTCAACCACTGGCTGACCAGCAACCCGCCGACGATGGCGATGCCCAGCGGCTGCCGCAGCTCCCAACCTTCACCGTTGGCCAGCATCAGCGGCAACGTACCCAGCAGTGCTGCCAGCGAGGTCATCAGGATCGGCCGCAGGCGCAATCGTGCCGCTTCCATCACTGCATCCTGCGCACTCAGCCCGCGGCGTTCGCCGGCCAGGGCGAAGTCGACCAGCAGAATCGTGTTCTTCATCACCACGCCCACCAGCAGGAACAGGCCGAGCAGGGCGATCAGGTTCAGTTCGTTGCCGAACAGCCACAGCGCCAACAGCGCACCGATGCCGGCCGACGGCAGCGTGGACAGGATCACCAAGGGCTGCAGGAAGCTCTCGTAGAGGATGCCCAGCACCAGGTACACCGCCAGCGTCGCACCCAGTACCAGCCACAACTGGCGCGAACGCAGCTGCTCCAGGCCGCCGGCCTCGCCGGACAGCTTGGCCTGCACCGAGCGCGGCAGCATCAGTTTGGCCATCGCCGCATCAATCGCCCGGGTGGCCTGTTCCAGGCCCACGCCGGGTGCCAGCGCGAACTCGATCCAGATCGAGGCGAACTGCTCGCTGTGGTACACGCGGTCCGGCGCCATGCCATAGCGCCAGCTGGCGATGCTCGACAGGGGAATGCGCTGGCCGCTGCCATCGATCACCTGCAGCCGTGCGAGCGTGCCCGGGTCCTGGGTGTGCTTCGGGTCCAGCTCCATCACCACCCGGTACTGGTTGAGGCTGTCGTACAACGTGGCGACCTGGCGCTGGCTGAAGGCGTTGTTGAGCATGTTGGCTACGGTGCGCAGGTCCACGCCGTGGCGCGCCGCTGCCTCGCGGTCGATGTCCAGCATCACCTGGCGCATGCCGGCCTCGCCCTGCGCTTCCACGTCCACCAGTTCCGGCAGGCCACGCAGCGCAGCAGCGACCTTCGGTGCCCATTGGCGCAGTGGCGCGGTATCGGCCGAGAGCAACTGGAATTCGTACTTGCCGCTGCTGCCGGCGCCTTCCAGGCGGATGTCCTGGTCCACCCACAGATAGAGGTTGCCCCCGGGCAACTTGGGCAGACGCGCACGCAGGCGGTCGATCACCTGCTGGCTGGAGACGCCGCGCTCGGCCAGCGGCTTCATCTTGATCATGATGAAGGCGTTGTTGACCCCGTTGCTGCCACCGATATACCCGATGATGTCCTCGATGGCCGGGTCGGACAGCAGCAGTCTGCGGTAGGCATCGATCTTCGGCTGCATCGCCTGGAAGGACAGGCCGTCATCGCCACGCGCGAAGCCGCGCAGCTGTGCGGTGTCCTGCTGCGGAACGATGCCCTTGGGTACCTGCTGGAACAGCCAGGCATTGAGTGCGATCACTGCCACGAAGGCCAGCAATGGCCAGCGCAGTTGCCGCAGGCTGGCCTGCAGGGTGCGCAGATAGGCGCCACGCACGCGCTCGAACAGCGCATTGCTGCCGCGCTGCCAGCGCGTGGGCTGTTGTGCGTCATCGACGAACAGGCGCGCGCACAGCATCGGCACCAGGCTGAGTGCCACCAGCACCGACACCGTCATCGCCGCCACCAGGGTCAGCGAGAATTCGCGGAACAGGCGCTCGACGAAATCGTCCAGGAACAGGATCGAGACGAACACCACTGCCAGCGCCAGGTTCATCGATAGCAACGTAGCGCCCACTTCCGATGCACCGCGCACCGCCGCCTGCCAGCGGTCGGCGCCCAGTTCGCGATGGCGCGCGATGTTCTCCAGCACCACGATGGCGTCGTCAACCACCAGTACCGCCGCTACGATCAGGGCCATCAGCGAGAGCGTATTGAGCGAGAAGCCCATCAGCGCGATCAACGCCAGCGTGCCGAACAGCACCACCGGAATCGCCACGCTGGGTACTAGGGCCGCACGCCAGTGGCCAAGGAAGCCGAGCACCACCAGCACCACCAGCGCGATCGCCAGCAGCAGGGTCACTTCTGCTTCATGCAGGGTGGCGCGGATCACCGGCGAGCGGTCCATCACCAGGCGCATGTCCACCGTGCTGGGCAGCAGGGCGTGCAGCTGCGGCAACTGCGCCTGGATCGCATCGACGGTGGCGATGATGTTGGCGCCGGGCTGGCGGCTGACGATCAGCAGCACGGCGGGGCGTTCGTTGTGGAAGCCACTGGCATAGCGGTCCTCCACGCCATCGGCGACGGCAGCGACATCGCCCAGCCGCAGCAGGCGGTCATCGCTGGCCTTCAGCGCCAGCTGGCGATACTGCGCGGCCTGGCGCAGTTGCAGCGGTGCCTCCAGTTGCCAGTGCTGCTGCGCGCCCGCGACCGCACCCAGTGGGCGCACTGCATTGGCGCGGCTGATCGCCTGTGCCACGTCCTCCAGCGCCAGACCTGCGTGATTGAGGGCATTGGGGTCCAGCGACACGCGAACCGCCGGCAGCGCGCTGCCGCCCACCTGCACTTCGCCCACGCCGGGTACCTGCGACAGCTTCTGCGCCAGCACGGTCGAACCCAGGTCGTACAGCTGGCCCGGCGAGAGCGTATCGGAGGTCAACGCCAGCGCCAGGATCGGCGCCTGCGACGGGTTGACCTTGCGGTACTGCGGCATGCCCGGCATGCCGCTGGGCAGCTGGCCGCGGGCGAGGTTGATCGCGGCCTGCACTTCGCGCGCGGCCTCGTCGATGTCGCGGCCGAGCACGAACTTCAATTCGATCTCGGTCTGCCCCTGGGTGCTGGCCGAGTCGATGCGCGAGATGCCGGGCAGACTGCCCAGCGCACGCTCCAGCGGCGTGGCGACGGTGGCCGCCATCGATTCGGGCGAGGCGCCGGGCAGGCTGGCACTGACTTCAATGGCGGGATAGTCGACCTGGGGCAGCGGTGCCACCGGCAGCAGGCGCAGCGCCAGCAGGCCGGCCAGTACCAGCGCCACCGCCAGCAGGAGGGTCGCCACCGGACGCTGCACGCAGGCCTGTGCCAGGCGTGCCACAGGGGTCATGCGCTGGCCTCCTCTGCTGTTGCGGGTACCGCCGCGCGGCGACGCTGCAGACGGTCGAAGGCCAGGTAGATCACCGGCGTGGTGAACAGCGTCAACACCTGGCTGACCATCAGGCCGCCCACCATCACCCAGCCCAGCGGCTGCCGCAGCTCGGCGCCCGAGCCGCTGGCCAGCATCAGCGGTACCGCACCGAACAGCGCGGCAAGGGTGGTCATCAGGATCGGCCGGAAGCGAAGCAGCGCTGCCTGGTGGATCGCTTCACGCGGAATCATGCCGCGCGTGCGCTGCGCGTCCAAGGCGAAGTCGATCATCATGATTGCGTTCTTCTTCACCAGGCCGATCAGCAGCACGATGCCGATCACTGCGATCAGGTCCAGGCTGCGGCCGCTCACCCACAACGCGGCCAGGGCGCCCACGGTCGCCGAGGGCAGGGTGGAAAGAATGGTGATGGGGTGGATGAAGCTCTCGTAGAGCACGCCCAGCACGATGTACATCACCACCACGGCGGCAAGGATCAGCCACAGCGTGCTCGACAGCGAGCTGCTGAAGGCCGCCGCCGCACCCTGCAGGCGCAGCTCGATGCTCTGCGGCAATGCCACCTGCGCCTGCGCAGCATGCACCGCATCCACCGCTTCACCCAGCGATGCGCCGGGCGCAAGGTTGAACGACAGCGTGGCCGCCGGGAACTGGCCGACATGGTTGCGCAGCAGTGCCGTCGGCCCCTGCTCGACGCGCGCCACTGCACCCAGCGGCACGGTCTGGCCGTTGCTGCTGCGCACGCGCAGGCCGCTGATCGCCTCCGGCCCCGGTTGTCGTGCCGGATCGGCCTCCAGCACCACCCGGTACTGGCTGGCCTGGGTGAAGATGGTGGAGATCTGCCGTTGCCCGTAGGCGTCGTACAGTGCGTCGGCCACCGCTTCCACGCTTACGCCCAAGCGTGCGGCGGCATCGCGGTCGATGCTCACCCTGGCCTGTCGGCCCTGCATCTGCAGGTCGCTGGCCACATCGCGCAGCGCGGGCGACTGGCGAAGCGCGTGCAGCAGCTTCGGTGTCCAGGTTTCCAGCGTCTGCAGGTCCGGCGTGGTCAGGGTGAACTGGTACTGGTTGCGGCTGATGCGGTCTTCGATGCCCAGCTCCTGCACCGGTTGCAGATACAGGGTGATGCCGGGAATCCTGGCCACGCGCTGCTGCAGCCGCGCCATCACCACGTCGGCGTTCTCGCGCTCGCCGTGTGGCTTCAGTTCGATCAGCAGGCGGCCGGTATTGAGGGCGGCATTGTTGCCGTCCACGCCGATGTAGGAAGACAGGCTGGCCACGGCTGGGTCCTGTTCGATGGCCGTGGCCAGGGCAAGCTGGCGCTCGCGCATGGCCTGGAACGAGATCGCCTGCGGGGCTTCGCTGATGCCCTGCACCAGGCCGGCATCCTGCACCGGGAAGAAGCCCTTGGGCACGGCGAAATACAGCGCCACCGTCAGCGCAAGCGTGCCCACGGTCGCCAGCAGCATCAGTGGCTGGCGCTGCAGCACCCAGCGCAGCTGCCGGTCGTACAGGGCAATGATGCGATCGAACACGTCGCGCTTCGGGGTCGGAGCCCTGACCGGATCCGACCCGGGCGGGGTCAGATCCCCGTGGGGCTCTGACCCTTTGGCATGTGGTTTCAGGAAGCGCGCACACAGCATCGGCGTCAAGGTCAGCGACACCAGCAGCGAGATGCCGATGGCCACCGCCAGCGTCACTGCGAACTCATGGAACAGCGCGCCCACCAGGCCGGCCATGAACAGCAGTGGGATCAGCACGGCGATCAACGAGACCGTCAGCGACACCAGGGTGAAGCCAATCTCGCTGGCTCCCTTCAGCGCCGCCTCGCGCGGGCTCTCGCCGTCTTCCAGGTGGCGGGCGATGTTCTCCAGCATCACGATTGCATCGTCCACCACGAAACCGGTGGCAATGGTCAGCGCCATCAGCGTGAGGTTGTTGAGCGAATAGCCGGCCAGCAGCATCACCGCGAACGTACCGATCAGCGACAGCGGCACCGCCACGCTGGGAATCAGCGTGGCCGGCAGGTTGCGCAGGAACACCCAGGTGACCAGCACCACCAGCGCGATGGCCAGCACCAGTTCCTTCTGTACGCCGCGCACGGAAGCACGGATCGATTCGGTGCGGTCGCTGAGCACGGTCATCTGCACGCCGGCCGGCAGCGTGGCCTGCAGCTGCGGCAGCAAGGCACGCACCTGTTCGACTACGGCGATGACGTTCGCGCCGGGCTGCCGCTGGATGTTCACCAGCACCGCCGGGGTGGTGCCGCTCCATGCCGCCAGCTGGCGGTTCTCGGCACCATCGGTGATGGTCGCCACATCGCCCAGCCGCAGCGGTGCGCCCTCGCGCCAGGCCAGCACCAGTGCGCGGTATTCGGCCACGCTGCGCATCTGGTCGTTGGCATCGAGCATCACCGCGCGGATCGGGCCATCGAAGCTACCCTTGGGCAGATTGACGTTGGCTGCGGCGATCGCGGTGCGGATGTGGTCCATGCCCAGGTTGTTGGCGGCCAGTGCGCCCGGATTGACCTGGATGCGCACGGCGGGGCGCTGGCCACCGGCCAGGCTGACAAGGCCCACCCCCGGCAGCTGTGCCAACCGCTGGGCGATGCGGGTGTCGACCAGATCGTGCACCTGCGGCAGCGACAGGCCTTGCGAAGTCACCGCCAGCGTCAGGATCGGCGTGTCGGCCGGATTGACCTTGCGGTACACCGGCGGCACCGGCAGATCACCGGGCAGGAAGCTGCCGGCCGCGTTGATTGCCGCCTGCACGTCCTGTTCGGCCACACCCAGCGACACCTCCAGGCCGAACTGCAGGGTGATCACCGAGGCACCACCGGAACTGGTGGACGACAGCTGTTTCAGGCCGGGAATCTGCCCGAGCTGGCGCTCCAGCGGCGCGGTGATGGTGCGCGTGGTCAGCTCGGGGCTGGCACCGGGGTACAGCGTGGTGATCTGGATGATCGGGTAGTCGACCTGCGGCAGCGCCGCCACCGGCAGCAGGCGATAGGCCAGTACCCCGGACAGCAGCAGCGCCACCATCAGCAGGGTGGTGGCGACCGGGCGCAGGATAAAGGCGCGCGAGAGGTTCATGCGCCGGCCTTGGTCGATGCCTCCTCGGTGATGATCTCCACCGCGGTGCCGTCTTCCAGCCCGTCGATGCCTTCGATCACCACCTTGTCACCAGCCACCAGGCCGGAACGCACCGCCACGCGTCCGTCGTCGGCCGGGCCGAGCAGCACCGAGCGACGTTGTGCCTTGTTGTCCTTGTCGACGATGTGCACGTAGTTGCCTTGGCTGCCGAACTGCACGGCAGCATCGGGAATCAGCAGCGCGGGATGCTCACCCAGCTGCAGGCGCACATTGACGAACTGGTTGGGGAACAGCGCCTGGTCGGTGTTGTCGAACTGCGCGCGCAGCTTCAGCGTGCCGGTGGCGGTATCGATGCGGTTGTCGACGCTGGACAGGGTGCCGCTGGCGAGCTGCCGTCGTTCTTCGCGGTCCCAGCTTTCCACCGCCAGCGCCGGCTGCGCCTGCACCGCATCGAGCAGGGCGGGAAGCTCCGGCTCGGGCACGGTGAACAGCACGCTGATCGGCGCCGTCTGCGCCAGCGTGACCAGGCCTTCGGTATCGCTGGCGTGCACCAGGTTGCCTACGTCCAGCCGGCGCAGGCCGACACGGCCGCTGACCGGGGCGATGATGCGCGTGTACTGCAACTGCAGGCGTGCTTCGTCCACCGATGCCTGGTCGCTGAGGCGGCGCCCCTGCAGCTGCCGCACCTTGCTCTGCTGGTCGCTCAGTTCCTGTGCCGACACGTAGTTCTGTCGCTGCAGTTCGCGGTAGCGCTGCAGCTGGCGCTCGGCATTCTCCAGCTCGGCCATGTTCTGCTGCTGCGTACCCTGTGCGTGCGCAAGCTTCACTTGGTAGGGGCGGGGATCGATCTGTGCCAGCAGGTCGCCGGCGTTGACCTGCTGACCTTCCTGGAAATGCAGGCGCATCAGTTCGCCGTCCACGCGGCTGCGCACCACCACGCTGTGCAGCGGAGTGACCGTACCGACCGCCTTCATCCGCAGCACCAGCGGCTCGGCGCTGGCAAGGGCGATGCGTACCGGCACCGTCTTGCCGCTGCCGGCTTCGCCACTGCCCGCCTCGGCCCGCGGCCACAGCCACCACGCCAGGCCAGCGACAAGGGCAAGACCGGCAACGACCAGCAACAGGCGGGCACGACGTGAGCGGGAATTTTCGGCGACAGACATGGGCATCCTGCGCCCTGCGCGCACGCAGGGTCATGCGGGCCCGTCGGCACCACGAAGGGCCACGGGCAGCGGGGGAGGGGGATTGTCTGGCGGGGCCGCGGACGCGGCGTGGCTGGATGCCGTCGCGCGTGCGACGGGGCGCTAATGGTAGCGGTTTACGGGGGCCGTCGCCGCGTGACCTTGGTCATGCGACCCAACCAGAAATGCCGGCTGCCGGCTGGCAACCTGCTGGAATCTGCAGGCGTGCGCAGTGCTGCCGGCCAGCGGCCGGCACCACCGTCAAACGATCAATGCACTTCGTCGTGGTACACGAACTTGGGCATTTCCCAGCGGTAGTGGATGGCCAGCAGACGCACAGCGAAACCACCACCCAGGCAGCACAGGATCGCCGTAGCATCGGCCACGCCCCAGTGCAGCAACAGCAGATACACCGCACCGGTCAGCAGCGAGATGATGGCGTACAGCTCTTTCTGGAAGATCAACGGCACCTCGTTGCAGAGGATGTCGCGCAGCACGCCGCCGAAGGCGCCGGTGAGCATGCCGGCGATCAGCACGATCGGCAGTGCATGGCCGGCCTCGCGCGCGATCGAGCAGCCGATCAGGGTGAAGGCGATCAGGCCCAGGCCATCGAGCACCAGGAAGGTGCGGCGGAAGTGGTGCATCCAGCGCGCCACCCAGGTGGCGATCAGTGCGGCGCACACAGTGAAACCGAGGTACTCCGGGTGTTTCACCCAGCCCAGCGGATAGTGGCCAAGCAGGATGTCGCGCAGCGAGCCGCCGCCGAGGGCGGTGACACAGGCGATCATGACCACGCCGAACAGGTCCATGCGGCGGCGGCCGGCAGACAGGGCGCCGGTCATGGCTTCGGCGGAAATGGCGATCAGGTAGATGATGGACAGCAGCATGGGACAGGCTCCGGGCGCGGTGGGGCCGGCCATGCGCACATACCGCCACTGCCTGCGCAATGACGGGATGACGATGACCGGTGCCGCTCCCGCTGTCCTTTTGCCTGAGAGTTCAGCGGCGTGAGCCGCGTGCCCCTTCGGCGGATCGTCCCGGGCGTGCCCGGTGACCTCTCTCCAGCTCGGCGAGTCGAATGCATGGTTGGTGGGATTCCAGCCCACCGGCCTGAGCGATCATGGGAGCCTGCGCCTTCGGCGGGCGCCAGCGCGGCGCCTCTCTCCTGCATTCGGTCGCCAGTATATCCGCTGCAGTGCAGCACGGCATAATCCGGCCATGGATTCGCCCTCCCGCCCGTGGTTCCTGTACCTGCTCGAATGCCGAGACGGCAGCTATTACGCCGGCATCAGCACCGACGTGCAGGCCCGTTTTGCTGCCCATCAGGCCGGCAAGGGGGCCCGCTACACCCGGTCGCGGCCACCACTGCGGGTCCTGGCGGTGCGCGAGTACCCGGACCGGGCAGCGGCCTCACGTGCCGAATGGGAGCTCAAGCGGCAGCCGCGCGAACGCAAACTGGCGTGGCTGTTGCAGTAGATCCACGCCATGCGTGGATGGGGCGCATCCGGCCATGCCATGATCGCCCAGCCCTCAGCGCTGGAGACCCGGATGTCCACCGTTGCCCTGTTGTTCGCACTTTCCGCAGCAGCAAGCCCTGCCGCCGACGCCGCCACGATCGCAGCCATCGAAGCCACCTGCCATGACTACGTGGATGGCCAGCTGGAGGCCGACCCGCAGCGCGTCGCCCGTTCCCTGCATCCGGACCTGGCCAAACGTGCGGTGCTCGGTGATACACCGGACGAACGCCTGGGCCTGCGCCGGATGTCGAAGGAAGAGCTGGTTGCGTTGACGAAGCAGGGCGCGTTGAAGACCCCGAAAGATCAATGGGATCGCCGCTGCACGGTGCTGGACGTGACCGGCAACGCCGCATCGGTGCGGCTGGAAACCCCGTGGTTCGTCGACTACTTCCACATGGGCCGCTTCGAGCAGCGCTGGGTCATCGTCAACGCGCTGTGGTACCCGAAGCCGAAGTAGAGCCACGCCATGCGTGGCTGCGCTCCATGCAGCCTGCATAGAAATTCATCCACGCATGGCGTGGATCAACTGTGTCGGTCGAGAGGTCACCCACGGCAGTACCTACCGCTTCGGTCGCCGGTCTTCGCGGTCGTCGCCGAAGATGATCCGCGCGCTGCGCTGGTAGCTCCAGTACGCCACCGCCCAGTTCAACAGCACCACGACGCGGTTGCGGAACCCGATCAGGAAGAACACGTGCGCGGCCAGCCAGAACCACCAGGCCAGCACGCCGGACAGCTGCAGCTTGCCCAGGTGCACGATCGCGGCCATGCGGCCGATGGTGGCCAGGTTGCCGAAGTCGGCGTACTTGAACGGCCCGGGTGCTGCCTTGCCATGCAGGCGCGCGCGAATCACGTCCGCCACGTACTTGCCCATCTGCTTGGCGGCAGGCGCAACGCCCGGTACCGGCTTGCCGTTGGCCTGGTTCAGTGCGGCCAGATCGCCGGCCACGAACAGTTCCGGGTGACCAGGCAGGGTCAGGTCGGGCTGCACCTGCACGCGACCGGCGCGGTCCAGCGGCACGTCCAGCGTGCGCGCCAGCGGTGAGGCGGCCACGCCGGCGGCCCAGACCACGGTGCGCGCGGGCACGAACTGGTCGCCCAGCTTGAAGCCCTGTCCATCGATGTGGCTCACCGGCGTCCCGGTCATCACTTCCACGCCCAGCTTTTCCAGCTGCCGGCGTGCCTTCAGCGAAAGCACTTCGGGGAAGGTGGACAGCACGCGCGGACCGGCCTCGACCAGCCGCACCTTGGCGCTGGCCGGATCGATGTGGCGGAATTCATTGCGCAGCGTATGCCGGGCGATTTCCGCGAGGGTGCCGGCCAGCTCGACCCCGGTCGGTCCCCCCCCCACCACGGCAAAGCTCAGCCATGCCGCCTTCTTTTCCGGGTCCGGTTCGGCTTCGGCGCGTTCGAACGCCAGCAGCAGTTTGCGGCGCAGGGCGATGGCATCGTCCAGGGTCTTCAGGCCGGGCGCATCGTCCGCCCATTCGTCGTGGCCGAAGTAGGCGTGGGTGGCGCCTGTGGCCAGCAGCAGGCTGTCGTAGTCCAGCGTGCTGCCATCGGCCATGCGCACCTGGCGGGCCTGCTTGTCGATGGCCACCACTTCGCCCAGCCGCACCTCCACGTTGCGCTGGTGGCCGAGGATGTGGCGCAGCGGTGCGGCGATATCCGGAGCGGACAGCCCAGCGGTGGCCACCTGGTAAAGCAGCGGCTGGAACAGGTGGTGGTTGCGACGGTCGACCAGGGTGATGCGTATGCGTTCGCGGGCCAGCGCACGGGTGGCCCACAGGCCGGCGAAACCGCCGCCGACAACGACCAGGTGGGGGACGCGATCACGACTCATCGACTCACTCCAGGGGGGCATGGGGGAAGTGCCTGGCATCTTCGCACGGCCGCTCCTTGTCACGTCAGCGTGCATCGGGATCGGCGATACTCGGGTTCAGGCAACTGCCCGTGAGGAGTCCATGAGCGAACCGGAAAAGCGCATCGCCCTGTTGATCGACGCCGACAATGCACCGGCCTCGAAGATCGACGAAGTCCTGGCCGAGGTCGCGCGCTACGGTGTGGCCAACGTCCGCCGTGCCTACGGCAACTGGAAGAGCCCACGACTGAAGGGCTGGGAGGCGGTGCTGCACGAGTACGCGATCCGCCCGATCCAGCAGTTCGCCTACAGCAAGGGCAAGAACGCGTCGGACATGGCGATGGTGATCGACGCGATGGATCTGCTGTACGCGCGCAACCTCGATGGTTTCGCGATCGTGTCCAGCGATGCCGACTTCACCCCGATGGTGATGCGCCTGCTGACCGATGGCGTGAAGGTGTATGGCTTCGGCGAAAAGAAAACGCCGGAACCCTTCGTCAACGCGTGCTCGAAGTTCACCTACCTCGAAGCGTTGGGCCAGACCCACGCCAGCGTGCAGGATGTGGAGCAGGCAGCGAACGAACAATCATCGAACGGACAGGCGCCCAGCGAGCAGGCCACCAGCGATGATGCGCGCCCACGCAAGAGCGGGGCGGAGATGCGCAGCGATACGCGTCTGGTGAAGATGCTGCGCCGTGCGGTGTCCTCGGCAGAAGGCGAGGATGGCTGGTCGCACCTGGGCCCGGTCGGCAGCCAGATCGGCAACCAGGCCTCGTTCGATCCGCGCAACTACGGTTACGGCAAACTAAGTGACCTGCTGGCGGCGATCGGTTTGTTCGAACTGAAGAAGGACGGTAAGTCCTCCTACGTACGCGCGCTGCCGAAGAAGAACCGGTAGCGCCGGGCGTTGCCCAGCGTGTGCCGGTCGCGCAGCACTGCAGAAGACATGGTGTGGCTACAGCGTACGTGCGCTGGAGCCGGCGTAGCCTTCCGCAAATCCGTTGGCGAAGTCTTCAACGCCATTGAAGGCCAGCAGCAACACGCCGGCGCACAGCAGCATGTTGCGGTTCGAGCGCCGGTACCCGAGCACCAGCATCACCAGTCCTGCTGCCAGAAGCGTGTAGTTCACTGCATCCCATGCGGTCATGTCGTCTCTCCCTGTGGATGGGCGTATCGTAGCGGCTCCGCGCCATCGCGGCGCACTGCTGCACGCAAGGAAACCCGCATGTTGAAGATCTGGGGCCGCCGCAATTCCAGCAACGTCCGCAAGGTGCTGTGGTGCGCCGAGGAAATCGGCCTGCCGTACGAGTCCATCGAAGTGGGTGGCAGCCACGGTGGCACGCAGTCGCCGGAGTACGTGGCGATGAATCCGAACGGCCTGGTGCCGGTGATCGAAGACCACGGCCTGCCGCTGTGGGAGTCGAACACCATCGTGCGCTACCTCAGTGCGCGCTATTCGCTGGGCACGCTGTATGCCGAAGATCCGATGGAGCGCGCCCAGGCCGAGAAGTGGATGGACTGGAGCACCTCGCGGATGGCGCCCCTGTACTCCGAACTGATCTGGGGCATCATGCGCACCGCACCGGCCGACCGCGATGAGGCGCGCATCAATGCGGCGATCGTGCGCGCCGGTGATTTCCTGGCGCTGCCCAACGCAACCCTGGCCAAGCAGCCGTGGCTGTCGGGCGACACGTTCGCCATGGGTGACATCGCGCTGGGCTCGTTGATCTACGCCTGGTTCGAACTTCCGATCCAGCGCCCGGACCTGCCGCACCTGGCCGAGTGGTATGCACGCCTGCGCGAACGCCCGGCGTACCAGCGCGGCGTGATGTCACCGATGACGTAAGCGAAGGCGCGACGTTCGGGGGCAGAGCCCTTTTCTGCGGGGATCCGACCTCAAGCCATCGGGGCCGGATCCCACCCGGCAGCGGGTGGGCTCTGACCCCAGCGCATTGTCCTCAGTACAGATCCGTCGGATCCACATCCAGCGACCAGCGCACCTTGCGTGCCTCCGGCAGCGCGTACAACTGCGGCACCAGCTGTGCCAGCACCCCGTGCAGGGGGGGGCGCTGCGCCGCTGACAACAACAACTGCGTGCGCTGGTAGCCGGCACGCCTTGGCATCGGCGCCGGCATCGGCCCGAAGGCCTCCACCATGTCCTGTTCCCCCAGCAGTTTCCGCGCAGCGAGCAGGAACGCGTTGGCGTGCTCGACCTGCTGCGCTTCGGCACGCATCAATGCCAGGTGCGCGAAGGGCGGGAACCCGGCTGCCTGGCGCTGGTTGAGTTCGGCCTGCGCGAACGGGTGGTAACCACCGTTGACCAGCGTCTCCAGCAGCGGATGCCCCGGATGATGGGTCTGCAGCCACACTTCACCCGGATCGCGCGCGCGACCGGCGCGGCCGGCTACCTGGATCAGCTGCTGCGCCAGTTTTTCGCTGGCGCGGAAATCGGCCGAGAACAGGCCTTCGTCGATGCCCACCACCACCACCAGCGTCAGCTTGGGCAGGTCGTGGCCCTTGGCCAGGATCTGCGTGCCGACCAGGATGCCGGGCTCGTTGCCAAGCTTGGCCAGCTGCTGCTCCAGTGCATCGCGGCGGGCGGTGGTGCCACGGTCGATGCGCACCACCGGGAAATCGGCGAAGGCACTGACCAAGTGTTCTTCCAGTCGCTCGGTGCCGATGCCCTGTGGCTGCAGCGCCAGGCTGCCACAGGCGGGGCAGGCCAGTGGTGCCGGCTGCCGCGCACCGCAGTGGTGGCATTGCAGGCGACGGCCACCGCCATGCACGGTCATCGGTGCATCGCAGCGGTTGCAGGGTGCGGTCCAGCCGCAGTCGTGGCACAGCAGCACCGGTGCATAGCCGCGGCGGTTCTTGAACACCAGCACCTGCTGGCCACGCTGCAGGTGTTCGCCGATGCCGGCCAGCACGTCGGCGGAAAGACCATCGCGCAGCGGACGCTTGCGGACATCGAGGATGCGCACGCGCGGTGGTCGGGCATCGCCGGCACGCTGCTTCAGGCGCAGGTGCGCATAGCGGCCGGCGTAGGCGTTGTGCAGGGTTTCCAATGAGGGCGTGGCGCTGCCCAGCAGTACCGGAACGCCCTGCGCCTTGGCCCGCACCAGAGCGAAATCGCGTGCGTGGTAGCGGATGCCATCCTGTTGCTTGTAGCTGCCGTCATGCTCTTCGTCCACGATCAGCAGGCCGGGCTGCGGCAGCGGAATGAACACCGCCGAGCGCGTACCCACGATCACCCGTGCTTCGCCGCGCGAGGCCGCGGCCCAGACCCGCGCGCGCTCGTTGTCGGTCAGCCCCGAGTGCAGCGCGTGCACGGCAATGCCGAGACGGCCGCGGAAGCGTGCCAGGGTCTGCGGGGTCAGGCCGATCTCGGGCACCAGCACCAAGGCCTGCTTGCCCTGCGCCAGGCAATGGATGATCGCCTGCAGGTAGACCTCGGTCTTGCCGCTGCCGGTCACCCCGTCCAGCAGGAATGCCTGGAAGCTTTCGGTGGCGGTGATCGCGGCCACGGCCTCGGCCTGCTCCGGATTGAGGGTGGGGCCGGGCAGGGGCTGGGCGTGCTGCGGCGCCACGCTCAGGGCGATGCGCTCGGCCAGGTCGCGCTTGCCCAGGCTGCGTGCGGCCACCCGCCAGTCCTGCATGCGTGCGGACAGGACATCTTCGTCCACCACGGCTTCGGCCAGCAGCTCGGCCAATTGCCGTGGACGGCTGCCGGCGCGCAGCTTCTCGCGCTGGGCATGGCCTTCGGCTGTCAGCTGCCAGCCCCAGTGATGGGTGTCGGGCAGCGGTTCGCCATGCCGCAGCGGGCCGGGCAGGGCGGTGCTCAGTACTTCGCCCAAGGGGGCGTGGGTATAGCGGGCCAGCCACTGCAGGCTCTGCCACAACTCGCCCTGCAACAGCGGTGTCGTGTCACACCAGGCCAGTGCCTGGCGCAGCCCCTGGCTGTCCTCCCCCTGCCCATGCCCTGCCACCACGCCGATCAGTTCGCGGTTGCCGAACGGCACCTTCAGCCGGCAGCCGACCGCTACCGACGGGCCTTCGCCCTGCGGTGGCAGGTAGTCGAACAGGCGCGGCAGGGGCACGGGCAGGGCAACCTGCAGGGTCGGGACAGGGCCGGATTCAGGGGCAAGCATCGGGTCAGTGTAACGGCCCATGCGAGGGCGCATGGCAGTGGCAGATGCGACTGCCATGCCCTCCGGCGAATCATAAATGTCACCTAAATATCGGTGTCTATTGGAGATTCAGTCTTATCCACATCTTCTGTGGATAAGTCTGTGCGTTAGCGGCTCATGGCGCCGTATGAGGCCGATGGCGACGGCCTCACGCTTCGGTTGGTCAAAAAATAGCCACACTTTAAAAGTAATAAAAATCAACAACTTAAGTGTGAAACATTGCTGAAACAGGGTGAATTCAGCCATTCACGCAGGAATCGCCCGGTTCCCGCGTGGTGCTGTGCACAACCTGCAGCAGAAAGCGTCTGCAATCGCAAGTCCTGCCGGGCAGCGATGGGCTGCCGCTATCATGCCGGCAGACCTTTGGAGTGACCGATGACGGCTGTGCCCGCCCCTGTTTCCTCGACCGCGGCCGGCGCGCTGTCGGCATTTCTGCGTGGCGTCGAACGCCGTGCCCTGGTCGTGGCCGAACTGCAGTGCGGTGACCCCGCCCGTGCCGAACAGACGCTGGTGGCGGTGATGCGCGCCTTCGCCGCGGTCGCCAGCGACCTGCCGATGGCGCAGTGGCCCAGCCGCTTCTGGACCCTGCTGGGCCAGCGCCAGGCGCTGCGCGAGCCCGCCACCGGTCAGTGGCCGCCTTCGCTGGCCGCGCTGGGCGAGATGGCACCCTTGCCGCGGCTGGCCCTGCTGCTGCGGGTGGGGGGCAGCCTGGACGAAGGCATCGCCACCCGCGTTCTGGATGTCGACGAGGAAGGCTATCAGCGCCTGTTGGCCACGGCCTGCCCACGCGATGCCGATGGCCAGCCCGACGCCGCTGCATGGCGCGCTCTGGCCGAACAGGTGCAGCTGCGTGTCCGCGACCTGCCGGCCAAGCGCCTGCAGCAGCTGCAGCAGCCGTCCGCGCCAGCGGCCAACAACCAGGCACCCGCTTCCAGTTGGCGTGCGCCGCCGCGCGACGAACGCGCATCTACAAGCGGCAAGCGTCGCCGCCCCAATGCCAAGCCGCGCTGGCGTGGCCCGGTGATCCTGTTGATCACCGTGGCGGTGCTGCTGCTGGCTGCGTTGGGCTGGCGCCATTGGCAGGGCCGTGCGCTGACTGCCGATGGCCCCCTGCCCGAAGGCGTGGTGGGTGAGGCCGGGCCGGTCACCGTCGAGGCGCTGCCCGCCAGCGATGTCCGCCCTGCTGCGGGTAGCGATGCGCAGGCCAGCGAAGATGCCGCGATGCTGGCCGACCGCGATTACCCGCTGCTGGCCGAGGCCGACATGCATGCCTGGAGTGCCGCCGGTGGCCCGTTGCCGGTGGACGAATCACAACCCAAGCCGACCCACCCGGAACCGGTCGGCGCAGCGCTGGAAACCTCTGCTGCCGATGAATAAGCTCCTCTTCGCCGGCCTGCTGCTGGCCCTGCCGCTGTCGCTGGCGGCCGCTCCGCAATCAGTGAACGTGCCGCTGCCCGCACCGTCGGCAACACCATCGGCCGCGCCCACTGCGGCGGCGGCATTCGCGCAACTCGATCCCGCCCAGCAACGCCAGCGTCGCAGCGACTACGCCGCGTGGCGCGCCCTGCCGGAGGGTGAGCGCGAACGCATCCGCCAGGCCGCCAGCCGCTTCGCCGCGTTGCCGGCCGACCAGCAGCAACGGCTGCGCGCGCAGTTCCAGGCACAGGACCAGGCTTTCCGCGAAGGCTGGCGGCTGGGCCCGCAACTGGGCGCCGAGTTCCCCAAGCTGCACGGCCTGTTCGGCTTCGTACCGCCGCAACAGCGCGATGCCGTGCTTGCCGTGCTGCGCCAGTTGAGTCCGTCGCAGTTGGTGCAGCTGGCCTTGGTCGCCCAGCGCACGCCGCCGCAGGAACGCGACAGCGTACGCAGCGCATTCCTGACGATCCCCGCCGCCGAACGCGACACCTGGCTGAAGCGCCAGGCCGGGCAGTAAGCAACAATGGGAGCGAGAGAATTAAGTCGTTTTTTGGCTCGACTGTGCCGGATACGACTTAATTCCCTCCGTCCCCTTTATGGGGCAGTCATGGGAATGACCGCCCAGCGCGCGTAAGATGGCCGGCCGCAACCCGGTGCCTGTGCCCTTCGCGCGCAACCGTAGTTCGCGTCAAGCACCTTATGTCTACTGCAACCTCCACGCCGCGCTTCAGCAAGGAAGTCGGCGCTACCGGTCTGCTTGCCCTGCCGCTTGTGCTCGGGCACGTCTCCACCGGTCTGATCTCCTTCGTCGACAACGTGATTGCCGGCCACCATGCGACATCCACCCTGGCCGCAGTGACCATCGGCACTGCGCTGCTGTGGCTGCCGATGCTGATCCCGATCGGCACGCTGATATCGCTCACCGCCTCGGTGTCGCAGCTGCATGGCGCCGGCCGTGAGCGCGAGATCGGCCCGCTGTTCCGGCAGGCGCTGTGGCTGGCGCTGGGCCTGGGCCTGATCATGTTCACCTTCCTCACCGTGGTGCCGCCGCTGCTGCCGGCATTCGGCATCGCCCCGGACATCGTGCCCGGCGCAACGGCCTTTCTGCATGCAGTGCGCTGGGGGGGCCCGGCGCTGACGCTGTACTTCTGCATGCGCTATCTCAGTGAAGGCATGCATTGGACGCTGCCGACCATGCTGCTCGGTTTTGGTGGCCTGCTGGTGCTGGCGCCGATGGGGTACGTGCTGGCCAACGGCAAGCTGGGCTTCCCGGAAATGGGCGCTGAAGGCCTGGGCATCGCCTCGGCGGTGATGATGTGGCTGCAGGCGATCGCCTTCGGTACCTACCTGTGGTTCACCAAGCGCTTTGCCCACCTGCAGCTGTTCTCGCATTTCGAGGGTCCGCGCTGGAAAGCGATCTGGGACCTGCTGCGCACCGGCCTGCCGATCGGCATCACCGTGCTGATGGAAGGTGGCCTGTTCATCGTCACCGCATTGTTGATTGGTCGCCTGGGCGCCAATGAAGCGGCCGCGCACCAGATCGCGATCAACGTGGCGCAGCTGTGCTTCATGATCCCGATGGGCGTGGCCGAGGCGACCACCGTGCGGGTCGGCCATGCGGTTGGCCGTGGTGATGGCTTCGGCGTGCGTCGTGCGGCGTGGGCCGGCTACGCGATCATCATGGGGACGCAGACGCTGTCGGCCGCCGCACTGCTGTTCGGCCACGACGCCATCGTCGGCGTCTACACCAACGACCTGGCCGTGGCCGGTCTGGCTTCCACCCTGCTGCTGTACGCGGCCACCTTCCAGTTCCCCGATGGCATCCAGGTGTTGTCGGCCGGCGCGCTGCGTGGCCTGAAGGACACCCGCGTGCCGATGTTCATCGCCATGTTCGCCTATTGGGGCCTGGGCATGCCGCTGGGGGCCGGGCTCGGCCTCGGCCTGGGCATGGGCCCGCAGGGCATGTGGATCGGCCTGATCGTCGGCCTGACCGCCGCCGCCATCCTGATGGGCTGGCGCCTGAACCGCAGCAGCAAACGCCTGGGCCAGTCCACGCTGGCCTGACTTCCGCCTGTCATGGGCAACCGTGACGGGCGATCCCCTGACTTGTGTCCGATGCCGCCTCACGCGGCACCGGCTATGCTGGTACCACGGCAAGAAGCCATCCGGAGTGCTCCATGAACCAACCCGTGCCGCCGCTGCCCCCGGCGAACCGCAATCCAGTCGCCAGCTTCTTCATCGGGCTGTGGGACGTGATGAATTTCACCCGCCGGTTGATCCTCAACTTGGTGTTCTTCGGCCTGTTGCTGCTGGTGCTGGTGATGTTCATCGTCGCTGCGGGCATGGGTGCTGGCGCCAGCAAGGCGCTGCAGGACCGCACCACCCTGGTGATCGCGCCGGAAGGCCGCCTGGTCGAGCAATACAGCGCCGATCCGGTCAGTCGCGCGCTGGCCAAGGCCGTCGGTGACAACGGCGCCGAGGAAGTGCAGCTGCGCGATCTGATCCGGGTGATCGAGAACGCGCGCGACGACAAGAAGATCGAGCGGGTGGTGCTGGAACTGGACAAGCTGCAGCCGTCCGGTTTCGCCTCGCTGCGCGAAGTGTCCGCTGCGCTGCAGGACCTGCGCGCCTCGGGCAAGCAACTGGTTGCCTTCAGCGAGAGCATGGGGCAGTCGCAGTATCTGCTGGCCGCACAGGCTGACGAGGTCTACCTGGACCCGATGGGGTCGGTGGTGCTGGAAGGCCTGGGCCGCTACCGCCAGTATTTCCGCACCGGCCTGCAGGACAAGCTGGGCGTGGACGTGCACCTGTTCAAGGTGGGCGAGTACAAGTCGGCCGCCGAGCCGTACGTGCTCGACGCGGCGTCGCCGGCGTCCAAGGAAGCCGATCTGTTCTGGATGAACGATGTGTGGCAGCGCTACCTCGGCGATATCGCCAAGGCCCGCCGCCTGGATCCGGCACAGCTGGCGGCCGGCATCGACACCCTGCCTGAAGGCGTCGCTGCCGCCGGCGGCGACCTGGCCAAGTTCGCCCTGCAGCAGAAGCTGGTTACGGCGCTGAAGACCCGCGAGGAATTCGAGGATCTGATGATCGAGCGCGGCGTGGCCGACGAAGACGCCGACGGTGGTTTCCGCAACATCGATTTCGGCACCTACATGGCCCAGCTCGATGCGCGCCGCAACCCGGTTGATTCGCGTCCGCAGGTCGCGGTCATCGTGGCCTCCGGTGAAATCAGCGGCGGCGATCTGCCGGCCGGCCGTATCGGTGGTGAATCGACCTCGGCGCTGCTGCGTGCGGCCCGCGACGATGACGACGTCAAGGCCGTGGTGCTGCGCGTGGATTCGCCGGGTGGCGAAGTCTACGCCTCCGAGCAGATCCGTCGCGAAGTGGTGGCACTGCAGGCTGCCGGCAAGCCGGTGGTGGTGTCCATGGGTGACCTCGCTGCGTCCGGCGGTTACTGGATCAGCATGAACGCCGATCGCATCTATGCCGATCCGTCGACCATCACCGGTTCGATCGGCATCTTCGGCATGATCCCCAACTTCAGCCGTGCGCTGGACAAGTTCGGCGTGCACACCGATGGCGTCGGCACCACCCGTTTCGCCGGTGCCTTCGACGTCACCCGGCCGATGGACCCGGCGGTGGGCCAGGTCATCCAGTCGGTGATCAACAAGGGTTATGCCGATTTCACCGGCCGTGTTGCCGAGGCCCGCAAGAAGCCGGTCGAGGCAATCGACGAAGTAGCCCGTGGACGTGTCTGGAGCGGTGCGCAGGCCAAGGAGCGCGGTCTGGTCGATGCCTTCGGTGGCCTGAAGGACGCCGTGGCTGACGCTGCTGGCCGGGCCAAGCTGGGCGCGACCGACAAGTACCGCGTGCGTTACATCGAGAAGGCGGCGACGCCGTTCGCGCAGTTCGTCAGCGGCTTCGCTGGCAGCCACGCCGGCGCCTGGATGCTGGCCGATTCCGGCGTGGGCCGGATGATGCTGGCGCGCACGATGCCGGAAATCGATACGCAGCTGCGCTTCGTTGAGAATGCGGCCCGCGAGAAGGGCAACGGTGCACCGGTGAAGTCGCTGGCGTATTGCTTCTGCGGGTTCTGATGGCCCATCCACGCATGGCGTGGATCTACTGGGAATGTCCACGCATGGCGTGGAACTACTGAACGCACAACGCCCGGCCTTGGCCGGGCGTTGTTGTATGCGGGCATCTACTGCGCGTCGGCCTCTGCCTTGCGCTCCCGTTCGGCCGCCTCGTCCAGGGTCTTCTGCACGCCTTTGGCGCGGTCCAGTGGTTGATTGACTGCCTTGGCCAATGCCTGCGGTTCCGGTGGTCGTTCCGGATTCGGCGGTGCGGGACGCTGGCACCCGGCCAGCAGTGCGGCCGACAGCAGAACGGGAATCAGGACGCGCATGGCAGCTCTCCACGAGGGACGTGCAGTCAGTGTCGCATCCCGGGCGGCGGACGGTCGTGAGCGCGTATCCTTGCCGCATCGAAACACAGTGGGCGCGGCCCCGGAGGACATATGACCCAGCAACGGTGGCGCCTGGATGGGCAGACGGCCCTGATCACCGGTGCCAGCGCCGGTATCGGCCTGGCGATCGCGCATGAACTGGCCGGTCTCGGCGCCGATCTGATGATCGTCGGCCGCGACCTGGACATGTTGGAGAGTGCCCGCGACGAACTGCTGGATGTGTATCCTCAGCACCAGGTGCACGCCTTGGCCGCCGATGTGTCCGACGACGAAGATCGCCGGCAGATCCTGGACTGGGTCGAGGACCACGCCGACGGCCTCCACATCCTGGTCAACAATGCCGGTGGCAACATCACCAAGCCCGCCACGGAGTATTCCGAAGACGAGTGGCGCGGCATTTTCGAGACCAATCTGTTCTCGGCGTTCGAACTGTCGCGCTATGCGCATCCGTTGCTCGCGCGCCACGCTTCATCGGCCATCGTCAACGTCGGCAGCGTGTCTGGCCTGACCCATGTGCGCAGCGGCGTGGTCTATGGCATGACCAAGGCGGCGATGCACCAGATGACCCGCAACCTCGCGGTGGAGTGGGCCGAGGACGGCATCCGGGTCAATGCAGTAGCGCCGTGGTACATCCGGACCCGTCGCACGTCCGGCCCGCTGTCCGATACCGACTACTACGAGGAAGTGATCGGACGCACGCCGATGCGGCGCATCGGTGAGCCGGAGGAAGTGGCCTCGGCCGTGGGCTTCCTGTGCCTGCCGGCATCGAGCTATGTCACCGGCGAATGCATCGCGGTGGATGGCGGCTTCCTGCGATACGGGTTCTGACGGGACCACCCGCTGCGAATCGGCATCCACGGCGGGCGTGGATGCTCTACTTCGGCACGGGGCAGTCGCTGGCTTCCAGCACGGCCTGCAGGCGTTCGCGTTCGCCGCGCGCTGCCGGTTGGTTTTCGGGCGCAGCAAAGCGCTCGCGACCGCGTGCATCGCGGAAGCGCTGCTGCCAGCTGCCGCAGCGCTGCGCTTCGGCCACTTCAGTGCAGCGGTCCCTGACCACCTCGCAACTGGCGGCGTTCACCGGTGTCGCTCCGCCCAGGCCCTGCACGTTCAACAGTTCGCAGCGGCCTGGTGCAGCCTCGTACTCATGCAGGTAGGAACCGCCCTGCGTGTCGATGCACTGGAAGATCGTCGGCAGCGGAGGCTTCGGTGGCACGCTGCCATCCACCGCCGTGGCGTCGGTCGACCGTGGCAGCATCGCGCTGTCGAGGATGGCGTCGCCGCCTTCGTGCTCGACCATGCGTGCTTCCATGATCGTGCGGCCCTCACGTGGCTGCGTCGCGGCAGGCTCGGCGGCGGCGTCCACGGACGGCATCGCTGCAGGCGGCGGAGCGGGGCTGTTCTGCACCGGTACGATCGGCGCCGTCGGCGAAGGCGCCGGGACACGCTGGATTTCCTGCCGGGTGCCGGCGGGGCAGGGGGTGCGTTGCAACGTAGGAACATCGCTGCTGCCCATGCAGCGGTAGATCACCATGTCGTCGGCCAACGCGTTGCCGGGCAACAGGCCCATGGCCAGCCAGATCAGTCTTTTCATGCGATCAGCCTACAGCGGTGGCACATGCCCTGGTAGTTGCCAACCTTGGTTGGCACCGCTGTTTGCCAGTGCCCACCAGGGTGGGCATCTACCAAAGAGGAGGTACCGTCCCCAGCGTGGGGCTCAGCCGCCGCAGTCCTGCGCCAGCCGCGCGTCGATGCCACGCTGCTCCTTGCTGATCGCGGTGCGCTCGCTCTGCAGCGCGCTGTTGTAGCGCCGGTCCAGTTCCCAGCGACGATCACGCAGGCGTGCGCACACTTCCTGCGGGGGCAGGGCGTGGCAGGTATCGCGCACCAGGATGTTGCCGGCAGGCACGTTGACACCGACGCCCACTGACGGCGGGCGATACACCGGTGGTCCCCCACCGATGGAGGCATCGATGGTGGTGCCACTGCTGGCCGGGCGTGGCCCTGGATGCGGTCCGGGTCGCCCGCCACCAAGATGACCATGCGGATACCAGACCGTGGTCCACAGCGGTACCCAGCGCGGATTTCCTTCGTTGTTGTCGCTGGTGTAGCGGTCGCCGTCTTCACTCACGCATTCGTACATCGGCTGTGGCGGCTGGATGTAGACATGGCGCACCTCGCGCTCGCGCATCGGTGGCGTCTGCACCGGTGCGGGCGGTGCGGCCTCGGTGCTGACCACCCGTGGCGGCGGGTCGCGCGGCCGTTGCAGGTCGCGCACTTGCTGGCGGCCGGCCGTGCAGGGTTTGTCCTGCAGGGCGACGGCACCATTGCTGCCGACGCAGCGATAGACCCGCACGTCGTCGGCGGCAAGCGCCGGCAACGACAGCAGCAGGGCCAGAGACAGGGCAGGGCGCAGCAGGGTCATGGGCGCAGCGTGCGCGATCGGCAACGCCGACGCAATCGACCTGTCAGGAGCGCAGTACGTTGCCACTGAGCGCATCGCGGATCGGCGTGGGTTGGGCCAGGCCGCCGGTCTGCCCATCGAGGATGCCGTCGAGCAGGCGCAGCAGGCGTGGGTCCAGTTCTTCGCGGCTGCGCGCGGGGGGCTCGCCGGCAAGGTTGGCGCTGGTTGATACCAGGGGGCCACCCCAGGCTTGGCACAGCGCTGCGACCAGCGGGTGGGCGCTGATGCGTACCGCGATGCCGCTGTGTTCGCCGGTGATCCAGCCGGGGGCGCGGGTGCCGGCGGGCAGGATCCAGGTGTTGGCGCCAGGCCAGCTGGCAAGCACCGCACGCTGGCGTGCATCGGGCAGGGCCTGCAGGCGCACCCAGCCCTGCAGTTGCGACAGTTCCGCAGCCACCAGGATCATGCCTTTCTCGATCGGGCGCTGCTTCAGCCGCAGCAGCAGGTGTACCGCTGCCTCATGCGAAGGGTCGCAACCCAGGCCCCAGACTGCTTCGGTCGGGTAGGCGATCACCCCGCCACTGCGGAGCGTGGCGACTGCGGTGTCCAGCGTGAGTTCTTTCATGGCGGCGACCGGGCCCGGCGTGGGCCTTCATTATCCCCCCGCTGCGTGCACAACGGGTGGAGCGGTGGGTGCGGACCGTTGGTCCGCACACCTTGGCACCTCATCCACGCATGGCGTGGATCTACTTGGCAGCCTTCTTGACGGCCTTCTTTGCCGGTGCCTTCTTGGCCACGGCCTTCTTCGCAGCCGCCTTCTTTGCCGGTGCCTTCTTGGCAGCGGCCTTCTTCGGCGCGGCTTCCTTCTTCACTGCCGCCTTCTTTGCCGGGGCCTTCTTGGCGGCAGCCTTCTTGGCGCCGAAGCCCTTGCGCACCGGCTTGCCGGTCTCTTCCATCAACTGCTGCACTTCGGCCAGGGTCAGCGATGCCGGTTCACGATCCTTGGGGATCTTGCCGTTCATCTTGCCGTCGCTGATGTACGGGCCGAAGCGACCGTTCAGCACCTGGATGTCGCTGCCCTCGAACTCCTTGATGATCCGGTTGCGCGCGATTTCTTCCTTCTCTTCGATCAGGAACACGGCGCGGGCCAGGTCGATGGTGTACGGGTCGTCTTCCTTCTTCAGCGAGGCGTAGGTGCTGCCGCGCTTGGCGAACGGGCCGAAGCGGCCGATGCCGACGCTGACGTCCTCGCCCTTGTCCTCACCCAGCGCGCGCGGCATCAGGAACAGCTCCAGCGCGTCTTCCAGGGAAATGGTGTGCATCGACTGGCCCGGCCGCAGCGAAGCGAACTTGGGCTTGTCCTCGGCGTCCTCGGCGGTGCTGCCGATGGCCGCGTACGGCCCGAACCGGCCCAGGCGCACGCTGACCGGCTTGCCGGTCTTCGGGTCGGTACCCAGTTCGCGCGCACCACTGGCCTCGGCACGGTCGACCGATTCCTTCTTGTCTTCGACCAGTTCCTTGAACGGTCCCCAGAAGCGCGACATCAGCGGAATCCACTCTTCCTCGCCGCGCGAGACGGCATCGAGCTCGTCTTCCAGCTTGGCGGTGAAGTCGTAGTCGACGTACTGGGTGAAGTGGCTGGACAGGAATTTGGACACCGCACGGCCAACATCGGACGGGCGGAAGCTGCGGCCTTCCATTTCCACGTACTTGCGGAACAGCAGGGTCTGGATGATCGAGGCGTAGGTCGAAGGACGACCGATGCCGTACTCTTCCAGCGCCTTCACCAGTGCCGCTTCGGTAAAGCGCGGCGGCGGCTGGGTGAAGTGCTGGTCGGCCACGATGCGCTCCAGCGGCACCCGGTCGCCCGGCTTCATCGCCGGCAGCTTGCGGCCTTCGTCGTCATCCTCGGCGGTCTTGCTGTCCTTGCCTTCCTCGTACACGGCCAGGAAGCCGGGCACCACCACCGTGGTGCCGCTGGCGCGGAACACGTGTTCGCTGCCGGCCGACAGATCCACGCTGACGGTGTTGAGCGTGGCCGGGATCATCTGGCAGGCCACTGCACGCTTCCAGATCAGCTCGTACAGCTTGCGCTCGTCGTCGGTCAGGAACCGCGCGACCTGGGCCGGGGTACGCAATGCCGAGGTCGGACGCACGGCTTCGTGCGCTTCCTGGGCGTTCTTGGACTTGGTCTGGTAGGTGTTGGGCTGGTCGGGCAGCGAGGCGATGCCGTAATCACGGGCGATCACGTCGCGGATTTCGGCCAGCGCATCCTGCGACAGGTTCACCGAGTCGGTACGCATGTACGAGATCAGGCCGACCGTGCCTTCGTCGCCGCCGATGTCCACGCCTTCGTACAGCTTCTGCGCAACCTGCATGGTCTTGCGCGTGGTGAAGCCGAGCTTGCGCGAGGCTTCCTGCTGCAGCGTGGAGGTGGTGAACGGCGGCGCGGGGCGGCGCTTGCGCTCCTTGCTGGCCACGTCGGTGACATGCAGGGCGCCCTGTGCAGCCTGCTGGATGCGCAGGCGGGCGGCCTCGGCGGTGTCGCCGTCGGTGACGGTGAACTGCTCGAACTTCTGTCCGTCCAGCTTGATCAGCTTGGCGTTGAAGTGCTGCGAGGGATGCGCGCACTCGGCGGCGATCGACCAATACTCGCGGGCGATGAAGGCTTCGATCTCTTCTTCGCGCTCGACGATCATGCGCAGCGCCGGGCTCTGCACGCGGCCTGCTGACAGGCCACGCTGGACCTTGCGCCACAGCACCGGCGACAGGTTGAAGCCGACCAGGTAGTCCAGCGCGCGGCGCGCCTGCTGGGCATCGACCAGGTCGCTGGCGATCTCGCGCGGCTGGCTGATGGCTTCCTTGATCGCGCGCGGGGTGATCTCGGTGAAGACCACGCGCTGCATCGGCTTGTCCTTGACCAGCCCGCGCTCTTTCAGGATCTCGGCGATATGCCAGCTGATCGCTTCACCCTCGCGATCCGGATCGGTCGCCAGCAGGATGTCGTCGGCGCCCTTTGCGGCCTTGGCGATCGCATCGACATGCTTTTCGTTCTTCTCGATCACGTCGTAATGCATGGCGAACCCGTTGTCCGGGTCAACCGCGCCTTCCTTCGGGATCAGGTCACGCACGTGCCCATACGAGGCCAGGACCGTGTAGTCCTTGCCGAGGTATTTGTTGATCGTCTTGGCTTTGGCCGGCGATTCAACGATGAGCAGGTGCTTGGGCATGGCAGCAGGGTCTGTGGGTAAGCCGCGGGGAAGGGCCGCTAGGGTGGAGCAAACGGCCGCATTAGTGAAGCGGCCACGGGCAAATCAATAAACTGAACGCCCGGGACTGTGCCGGGCGTTCAGGTTTCACCTTATTAGAGGAATCACGCCCGGCCTGCCGTTGTCAAGCAGGGAGGCGTGAGGATGGCCGTCCGCGACGGCGCATTGGCCCTCGATCCGCGATCACGACGCCATGTTGGCGATGACGCCGACGGCGAAGATGATCGCGGCGAAACCGGCCAGCATCAGCAGGCCGCCCAGCACCAGGATCACGATGGTCACCGTGCCCATCTCGCGGCGCTGCAGCTGCGGCTGGTCGGTATAGGCCCAGCGGTCGACCACTACGGTGTCGCAGATGAGGTCATGCAGGCCCTGCTTGCGCTCGGTGAAGGCGGCCATCAGGTAGCCGATGCAGAGGGTCAGGCCACTGAGGATGGTGGCGAAGTAGCGGCCGATGCTGCGGCCCAGGGTCAGGCGATCGCCGTTGCCGCGCACGACCTTGATGCCGATGGCCATCTTGCCGAGGGTGGCGCCGCCACGGGAGGCATGGAACCAGCCGTAGTAGGCGGCGGCGATGAACAGGCCAGCCAGGCCACTGATCAGCTGGGTAACCACTTCCACCGCTGTTTCGCCGCTGCCGGTCGCCCCCATGCCGGCGCCGAGCACGAAGCCCAGCACGCCACCGACCACGCCGCTGGGAATCAGCAGGACGAAATAGTCGATCAGGTAGGCGGCAAAGCGCTTCCAGAAACCCGCGTAGACCACTTCGCCACCCTGCACCGGCTGCGAATAGTCACCACCACCTGCGCCGGGCGCAGTGTACGGCGAGCTGCTGAGGGCGCCGGTGCCCGGCAGTGGCGCGGTGCCGTTGTCGATCGCGGCGTAGTCGTTGCGCAGGTCGAAGCCACCGGTGGCGGTGGAGGTGCTGGCATCGGCCAGGGTCTGCAGGCCCAGTTCGTCCACCATCTGCCGCAGCGGTGCCCACTGTCCCATGCCTTCGCGCCAGACCAGGGTGTCCAGGGTCAACTGGCCGCGCTGGAAACGCTGGCGGATCTCGGTGATCTCCAACGGGCCTTGGCGTTGCTGTCCTTCGGCGTAGTACCACTCAGTCATTGCATGTCCCCTGTTGGGTCGTCCTTGGTGGGTTTGCCCGATGCGCGGCTCAGCCGTGGCATTGCGTGGGCAGATACTTGTCGTCGCTTTCGCCGCTGCATTCCCAGCGCCCGCTGTCACGGTCGTACTCGAGCCACAGCAGGTCGCCGTCCTGGCTCTTGCCCGGAACCGCCAGCGTTGCTTCGATGCCGCAGTGACCATTGTTGAAGCGGCCGATATGCACGGCCGACAGGCCCTGGCCTGCGAATTCGTCCGCGGCCGGGAAGCCAGCGTCGTTGGCGCCCGGGCAACGGCCCTGGTCATCGGCGAAATGCTGGACCTTGTCCTTCAGCGGCTGCAGCGCCGTGATCGCGCCGGCGACCTTGGCCTTGATGGTGTAGTCGTTGTAGGCCGGCAGGGCGATGGCCGCCAGGATGGCCAGGATCGGCACCACCACCAGCAGGGCAACGCCACCGATGATGGCGGTCAACGCGCAGCCGGACAGGCCCTTCTTCGCGGCCGGTGCAGCGTCCATCGGCGTGGTCGCGTAGGGCGACGCAGGTGGCAGGGTTGGCGGCAGAGGAGCGGCAGGAGGTGGCGGCGCCACAGCGACAGTGGCGGCTGCATCAACAGCGGGCACGATCAGGCCCAGTTCGTCGACCACGTTGCGCAACGGCTGCCATTGCGGCAAGCCGTCGCGCCAGACCAGGGTGTCCAGGGTGATCTGGTTGCTACGGAACAGCTCGATCAACTGTTCCGAGGGCAACGGGCCTTGCTGGCGGTTGCCTTCGGCATGGAACCACTCACTCACGGGGGACGCTCCTGAATGCGCACGGCCCCCAAGTGTACGGTCAGTGCAGGGGTTCTGGCTCGTCCACGAACATCTGCGTTTCCATCCAGGCGTAGGCCGCCTCGGCGCCGGGCTGGTTGAACAGCACCATCAGCACCACCCATTTCAGGTCGTCCAGGTCCAGTTCGTCCTGGTCCAGGGCCATTGCCCGGTCCAGCACCAGCTCGCGCTGGCCGGCATCGAGGATGCCGTGCTGTTCCAGGTACAGCAGGAAACCACGGCATTCCACATCAAGCTTGTCCAGCTCCGGGCCGTGATAGATGCGCACCGGGCCATCGACCCGGGCCTGGGCCGCGCTTGGGCGCTGCGCCGCCAGGGCATCGAGCCATTCGAATGCCTTGTTGATCTCAGTGGGGCTGAAACCGGCCTGGATCAGGCCATTCTGCAGTGAGTCGCGGTCACGGATCAGGTCCGCATCTTCGCTGAAATAGTGTTCAAACAGGTACAACAGTACATCCAGGATGCTCTCTTTCATTGCCCCTCGGCCTGCGTCGCGCGACGCTGTGGAGGTGAAGAAACTAGGGACGTCGACAGTAGCGGCCGTGTACGCACACCACGATCCCCGCAAGTTCCATGGCCAGCAGCATGGAGGACACCTCCGACGCCGTCAATCCACAGTGCGTGATCAGTGAATCCATACTGATTGGGTCGTGCCCCAGCGCCTGCCACAAGCGCTGGTAGTCAGCGTCGTTCGCCCAGCAAGCCGGCAGGTCCGCCGGCGCTGCCTGTTCAGTGGGGGTGGCAAGCCGGGTTTGCAAGCCCGGAAGCTGGTGACGCAATGCCGGGGCCAGCAGTTCCAGCACTTCCTCGGGACGTTCGACCAGGGCAACCCCTTCACGGATGAGCCGGTGGCAGCCGGCGGCGCGTGGATTGAGCACCGAACCGGGTATCGCGCAGACCTCGCGGCCGGCTTCGGCTGCCAGCCGGGCGGTGATCAGGGCGCCCGAACGTTGCGCGGCCTCGACCACCACAGTGGCCAGGGTCAGCCCGGCCACCAGCCGGTTGCGCGCGGGGAAGTGGCCCGGCCGTGCGGGCGTGCCTGGCAGGTACTCGCTGAGCACTGCGCCTTCGGTAGCGATTGTTGCCTGCAGGCGGGCATGGCTGGTGGGATAGGCGCGGTCCGGGCCGGTGCCGATCACCGCGAGGGTGCAGCCGCCTGCGTCCAGCGCCGCCTGGTGGGCGGCCGCATCGATGCCCGCCGCCAATCCACTGGTCACCGCCAGCCCGGCCTCGACGAAACAGGTGGCAAACCGGGCGGCGAGGGCGCGACCGGCAGGAGTGGGTGAACGACTGCCGACCAGGGCCACCGCGGGGCGCCAGGCGATGGCTGGATCCCCGGCAACGAACAGGGCCAAGGGCGGGTTGGGTGCATCAAGAAGGAGGGGCGGGAAGGCCGGATCGTTGCAGGCCAGCAGATGATGATCTGGCTGCTGCAGCCAGCGCTGCGCAAGTGCGAGGGCGCGGGTATCGGGACGCTGCAGCGCAGCGCATTGTTCCGGCGTGCAACCGTGGGCTCGCCAGCCTGCAACGCCCAGCGCCAGCGCTGCATCCGCATTGCCGGCGGTCTGCAACAGGGCGCGCCTGGGTGCCAGGCCTCCCCCCGCGATCAACAGGCGCAGCAGCGCCTCATGTACATGTTCAGTCATCCCCCGACTATCGGCTTCACGCAATAAAGGCGCCCTAGGGCGCCTTCGCGTATCGCTGTCAGAGTATCCCGGAGGTTGCCGGCCGATGCGGCCGGCACTCCCTGCCGAGGCCGGGCGGGGCCCGGCGCTGGCTCATTTCGCGTCCGGATGCAGCGCGCTGTAGCCCACACGCACCGGCTTCACACCTTGCATCACCAACGCATAGCTGACGTTGTCGAAGGTGCGGAAGACCATGGCATGCGCGGCGTACTCATCCGGCAGGCTGACCCGGCCGGCGCCAGTGCTGACCGAATCGTCCATGCGCGAGGACCCCGGGAACTTCATCCGGTGCGCCACGTGGCTGCCATGGCGCCACAGCGAGAACACGGTGCCGTTGTCCACGCCCTGGGCGCGGCCAGCCGAAATCGCGATCACATCGCGCGGGCCGCCGGTGCTGAACATGTCGGTGACTGCCAGTACGCGCACATCCACGCCTTCCACGCCGGCTGCGGGCACATGCGGGAAGAACTGCAGGTCGTACGGCGTGGCCTCGACCGGCACCAGACGGTCGCCGGCACGCACTTCACGGCCGCCACTGGCGTTGTCCAGGACCAGGGTCGACGCTTCGGTCTTGCCGCCAGCCACCTTGGTGATGGTGCCGGTGCCGACCTGTGCCAGCTCGTAACCCAGTACGCCACGGCGGTGGTTGGGCGCGCTGAAGGCCTTCCAGAGGTTGCCGCTGCCCGGGGTGACATCGCCATTGGCGGTCAGGTCCTCGGTGGGCTTGGGCTGGGCGTAGCGCACGGTCGGGCGGACCACGGCCCAGCGCTGCCCGGTCTGGGCGTCGGCCAGGCGCACATAGGCGGTCTGCCCACCGGTGGCGCGCAGGCGGTTGTCTTCCAGCGCGACCACGTACGGCAGCTGCTCGATGCTGTCGACCACGCTGAGCTGTTTCAGGAACGGTTCCACCTGTGCCAGCGGCACGCCGGTGACCGGGGCTTCCTGGCGCGGACCGGGCTGGGCCGTTACACGGTCCAGGTAGGCCAGGCTGAGGACGTCACCGGGATAGATCAGGTGTGGATTGGCGACCTGCGGATTGGCCTGCCAGATCTCCGGCCACAGCCATGGTTTCTGCAGGAAACGTCCTGCGATATCCCACAGGGTGTCCCCTTTGCGGACCACATAGGTGTCCGGGTGCCCGCCATTCACTTCCACGGCGGTAGCATAGGCAGCCACGGTCAGCATCGCCGCGGCGACGACCGTACGAAAACGAAGCAACATAGGTGTGAAGCCCTGATTCCCCAACAGGTTCGCGCACTATAGTCCAGAAACCGGGGCGCAAGGCAAGCGTTGGAGCTAGAATCTGCGACGTATGCCGGCGTAACCCGGCCCCAACCCCGGAAACTGCCATGGCTTTACTCCCCATCCTTGAGTTCCCCGATCCGCGCCTGCGTACCAAGGCTGCGTTGATCGATGCCGCCGAAGTGACCACGCCGGCGTTCCAGGAGCTGCTCGACAACATGTTCGAGACCATGTACGACGCCCCGGGCATCGGCCTGGCTGCCAGCCAGGTGGACGTGCACCAGCGCTTCATGGTCATCGACGTAAGCGAAGAAAAGAACGAGCCGCGCGTCTTCATCAACCCGGAAATCGTCGCCAAGGACGGGGGCCAGGTGTACCAGGAAGGCTGCCTGTCGGTGCCTGGCATCTTCGCTGACGTGACCCGTGCCGACACCATCACCGTCAAGTTCCTGGACCGCCAGGGGCAGCCGCAGGAGTTGAGCACCGACGGCCTGCTGGCGGTCTGCGTGCAGCACGAGATGGACCATCTGGACGGCAAGCTGTTCATCGACTACCTGTCGCCGCTGAAGCGCGAGATGGTCCGCAAGAAGCTGGCCAAACAGCGCAAGCACGTGGCGTGATGGCTGTTGTGGGCCGCCCTTCGGGGTGGCCCGCGCCTGCGCGTGACGCGCGGGCTGCATGGCGCCGGCCGACGGCGCCGTTTTTTTTCCTGCACGATTTCATCCTGCAAGTGGGGTTGCCATGAGGATTGTCTTTGCCGGTACGCCGGAATTCGCGGTGTCGTCGCTGCGCGCGGCCGCGCGTCATCACGAGGTGGTGGCTGTCTATACGCAGCCTGATCGCCCGGCCGGTCGCGGCCGTGGGTTGGCGCCTTCGCCGGTCAAGCTGGAAGCGGTCGCCCGCGGCATCCCCGTGTACCAGCCGGAAACGCTGAAGGACGAGGTGGCCCAGCAGCAGCTGCGTGCCCTGCAGCCGGACCTGATGGTGGTGGTGGCCTATGGCTTGATCCTGCCCAAGGCGGTACTGACCATTCCGAGCCATGGTTGCTGGAACGTGCATGGTTCGCTGTTGCCGCGCTGGCGCGGTGCTGCACCGATCCAGCGTGCCATCCAGGCCGGTGACGACAAGACCGGCATCTGCCTGATGCAGATGGAAGCTGGCCTGGATACGGGCCCGGTGCTCCTGCACCAGGAACTACCCATCGCCGCCACCGATACCGGTGGCCAGCTGCACGACAAGCTGGCCGAGCTCGGCGCACAGGTGCTGTCCGACGGACTGGGCCTGCTGCGCGCCGGCATCAAGCCGATCGCGCGGCCGCAGCCGGAGCAGGGTGTGACTTACGCGCACAAGCTGGACAAGGCCGAGGCAAAACTGGACTGGGCGCAGGACGCCGAAGCGCTGGCGCGCACGGTGCGTGCGTTCAATCCCTGGCCGATTGCCGAGGCACTGCTGGCCGGTGAGCGCGTGCGCATCCACGGCGCGGTGGCGCTGGATGTGGCCCATGGCCAAGCGCCGGGCACGGTGCTGGCCGCTGGCCGCGAGGGCATCGATATCGCCTGCGGGCAGGGCGCGCTGCGCCTGCGTGTACTGCAGCGGGAGGGCGGCAAGGCGATTACCGCCGCCGACTACCTCAATGCCCGCCGTGACCTGCGCGTGGGGGTCTGACGGGTGAGCAAGGCAAACGATTTCTCCATCGCCAAGGCGGCGCCGGGCGCGGCCACCCGCATGCTGGCGGCGCGCGTGCTGGCCCAGGTGTTCACCCGCGGTCGTTCGCTCAAGGCCGAGCTGGCCTGGGCGCTGCCCAAGCTGGCCGACACCCGCGACCGCGCACTGCTTGAAGCGTTGTGCTTTGCGGTGCTGCGCCGTCGCAGCACCTATGACGCTGCCCTGCAGGCGTGGATGCAGAAGCCGCTGTCCGCACGCGATGCCGACCTGCGCACGCTGCTGATGGTGGGCTTCGCCCAGCTGGATGTGCTGGAACTGCCCGCCCATGCGGCGCTGTCGGCGACGGTCGATGCTGCCCGCGCACTTGGCCGTGAACGCCAGGCGGGTCTGGTCAATGCGATCCTGCGACGGGCCCAGCGCGAGGGCTTCCCCGAACAACCGGCACGCGACGCATTTCCGGTCTGGCTGGCCGAGGCCATCGAGCGCGACTGGCCGACACAGGCCGAGGCGATCTTCGCTGCCAGCCTGCAGCCGGCGCCGCTTTGGCTGCGTGCCAACCGCCAGCAGGGCGGGCGCGAGAAGATGATGGCGGCCTTGGCCGAGGCGGGCATTGCCGCCGAAGCCAGCCCACTGAGCGCCGATGCGCTGCGGCTGGCCGTGCCGGTTCCGGTGAACCAGCTGCCCGGTTTCGGCGAAGGCCTGCTGTCGGTGCAGGATCTGTCGGCGCAGTGTGCTGCTGACGCGCTGGCGCCGCCGACTGGCAGCCGCGTGCTCGACGCATGTGCCGCCCCGGGCGGCAAGTCGGCGCACCTGCTCGAGCGTGACCCCAGCCTGCAATTGCTGGCGCTGGATATCGATGCGCGTCGTCTGGCGCGCGCCAAGGATACGTTCGCCCGTACCGGTGTGGGCGAAGGCGCGCAGGTGCAGGTGGCCGATGCCAGCGATCCGGGGGCATGGTGGGACGGCGTTCCGTTCGACGCGATCCTGCTGGACGCACCGTGCTCGGCCACCGGCGTCATCCGCCGGCAGCCGGACGTGATGTTCCATCGGCGGGCGGAAGACATTGACGCGCTGGTCGGCATCCAGGCCCGGTTGCTGGAAGCCTGCTGGTCGATGCTGCGCCCAGGTGGCGTGCTGCTTTATGCCACCTGCTCGATCCTGCGCGCGGAGAACGTCGATCAGGTGAAGGGCTTCCTGAAATGGCACGCGGATGCGGAAGCGGTCGCGCTGGATGACGCATTTGGTCTGGACTGTGACGGTATCGCGCGCCAGCGTCTGCCCGGTGAAAACGATGCTGACGGATTTTTCTACGCGCGTCTGCTAAAAAAGGGCTGACCCAACCGCAGTCCGAGCCCCCATGCTGAAAACCCGTGCATCACGCCAGACGTGGCTGTTCGTTGTGATGGCCCTGTTGGTGTTGGGTGCCGGCCTGGGACTACGCGATCCTTGGCCCTCGGACGAACCGCGCTTCGCCCTGGTCGCCAAGCAGATGGTGGACAGCGGCGACTGGCTGTTCCCGCACCGTGGGCTGGAGCTGTACTCGGACAAGCCGCCGATGCTGATGTGGTGGCAGGCCACGCTGTACAGCGTGGTCGGCAACTGGCGGGTGGCGTTCCTGCTGCCCTCGCTGATCGCTGCACTCGGCACGCTGTGGTGCGTGGTCGATCTGGGCCGGCGTCTGTGGACGCGCCAGGTCGGGCTGTATGCGGGCTGGGCGCTGCTGTTCGCCCTGCAGTTCACCTTCCAGTCGAAGAAGGCGCAGATCGACCCGCTGGTGGTGTTGTTCATCACCCTGGCCAATTACGGTCTGCTGCGCCACCTGCTGCTGGGGCCCGCCTGGCGCTGGTGGTGGTTGGGCTGGTTCTTTGCCGGCATCGGGGTGATCACCAAGGGCGTGGGCGTGATCGCGCTGCTGATGATCGTGCCAGCGGTGATCGGTTCGGCGCTGCACTGGCCGCGGGTGCGGCTGCATGCACGCGACCTGCGCTTCTGGTTGGCGCCGTTGGCGTTCGTGCTGGCCGTCGCGCTGTGGCTGGTGCCGATGGTGATGACCGCGTTGGCGACCCGCTCCGGCGAGTACCTGGCGTACATGAACGACATCCTGTTCCGGCAGACCGCCAAGCGCTATGCGCAATCTTGGGACCACCACCAGCCCTGGTGGTACTTCCTGGGCACCATGCCGTCGATGTGGATTCCCGCCTTCCTGGCGGTGCCGTGGGCGATCCCCGCCTGGCGGCGCCGGCTGCAGCGTCGGGACGCGCGCTATCTGTTGCTGCTGGGCTGGTGGGCGCTGATCGTGCTGTTCTTCTCGATCCCCAATGGCAAGCGCGACGTCTACATCCTGCCGGCGCTGCCGATGTTCTGCCTGGCGCTGGCGCCGTTGCTGCCGGGGCTGCTGCGCCGGCGCGATGTGCAATGGCTGCTGGGCGCGTTCACCCTGCTGCTGTCGCTGGGGACGTTGGCCGCCGGATTGTCTGCCCTGCTGGGCAAGCCCGGCTTCGAAGTGCGGCTGATGCAGACGCGGGGCATCGGCAATGGCGAGATGAACGCCCTGGCCTGGGCGGCCATGGCAATGGGCGGCTGGGGTGTGGCCAGCCTGCTGTTGTTCGGGCGTGATCGCCGTCAGCTGGCGCTGGTTTCGACCCTCACTGCCGTGTGGGTGCTGTACAGCCTGATCGGCTATCCGCTGCTGAATGATTCAAGTTCCGCCCGCGGCCTGATGCGGCACACCGGCCAGCGTATCGGCGCCGATGCGGAGCTGGGGCTGGTGGCCTGGAAAGAGCAGAATCTGCTGATGGCAGACCGCCCGGCAGCCACCTTCGGTTTCAACGAGCCCTGGGATGCACAGCTGGCTGCGGCGGTGGAATGGCAACAGCTGGCGCCCCGGCGCCGCTGGTTGCTGGTCCACCAAGACGCGCTGCTGCCCTGCATCGACCGCGACCGTGCCGAGCTGGCCGGGATCGCCAACCGCCGCCGTTGGTGGCTGGTACCGGCCACTGCGGTGCAGGGCCGGTGCGTGGCCAGCGCGGAGGAGCGCGAACGTGAACGGCGATTGCAGCGTGAGGAATAACCACCCTGGCCCGCGCTTGTCCAGACTGCCCAAGCGGCAGCAAAGGCAGTAAAACGTCAGCGTGGGATCGGCCGTATCGGCGATCCCGTTCATTCCGCCGGATTGCAGCGAACTTTTTCGACGTGGCAGCTTCAAAGCACAACCTGGAATCCACGATCGGCGATCCGCTGGGCGTCCCCGCAGGGAGGCGTCCGCGTGCGGCGCACTGGCTGGCGCAGATCGGCCTGTTCTGCATGCCGGCGCTGGTGCTGACGATTCCGATCAATCTGTTGCCCTACGCGCTGCTGCTGCTGGTCAGCACGGCGATGGTGCCCGGCCTGCTGTGGCAGGCCCGGCGTATGGACATGCAGCCGATCAAGGTCCTCAGCTGGCTGATGCTGGCGGTGGTGGTGATGGCCCTCGTGTCGGTCGTGCTGTTCGAACAGGGCCTGCGCGATGTCGACAATCGATCCCGCTTCCTGGTCATCCCGTGGATCGCACTGTGGGTGTGTGCGCTGCGCCCGGACATGCGCTGGCTGTGGCGCGGTGCATTGGCCGGGCTGGTGGGCACCTTCGTGCTTTCGGCGCTGCAGGTGGCCCAGGGCGCGCCACGCGCCGAACTGTTCACCAACGCGATCGTGCTCGCCGACATCGTGATGATGCTGATGGTGTTGCTGGTGTTCTGCCGGCCGTCGCGGCGCTGGTCGCTGGTAATCGTCGGCATGGCCGCCGGGTGCGGAACCATCATCCTGACCGGAAGCCGGGGCGTGTTCGCGGCTCTGCTGGCGCTGCTGGTGGTGCTGGCACTGAGCCTGCGCTGGCGCACCGGCGTGGCGCGTCTTTCAGTGCTTGCCGGCATGCTGGCCATCGGCGCGACCCTGCTGCTGTCGGTGCCCGAACTGCGCCACCAGGTGCGGTTGTCCGAACTGCACAGCGATGTGCAGCGCATGGAGCAGGGTGACAGTGACTCTTCGGCCGGGGCGCGCGTCGAGCGCCTGCAGGTGGCGTGGGAGACCTTCCTCGATCATCCGTTGACCGGGGTAGGCATCGGCCACTTCGACACGGCCATGAAGCGGGTGCCGGTCTGCCGCGAGAACCCGCAGGAAATCCGCTGCCACCTGCGCCATGCGCACAACGATCTGGCCGAGTGGGGAGCTACCCAGGGCCTGCCGGGCGTGTTGCTGCTTCTGGCCGTGTATGGCGTGCCCCTCTGGGTATTCGTACGCCTGCACCGGCGCAGCGGGCACATCACCTTCCGTGGCCCCGCCGCCGCCGGCGTGATGGTGGTGGTGTCCTACATCCTGTGCGGGTTGACCCAGTCGATGTTCGCGCACCAGATGACCGCAAGCTTCTACGTCACCATCGTCGGCCTGCTGACCGGCCTGTCGATCGTGGAAGGTGCCCGGCACAGGGCAAAGATCGCGCCGTAGCGTCCAGCCCTGGCCGACTTCCCGTTCAGGGGTTGGGAGGGTCGGACACGGCCTGACCGTTGCCCAGCATCCACAGCATGATGGTCTTCTGCCGCACATAGTTGGCGCGCACATAGGCATACACCAGGCCATGCCAGCCATCGCGGAAGCCGCCACGGAACAGGAAGCCGCGCCAGAACCGCCAGGCTGGCGCCAGTACCAGCTTGCCGAGGGTGGCCCGCTTGCCGCGCGCGAACTCGTGCTCGGCCATCATCCGTGCGTACTTCTCGGTCTTGGCCAGCTGCTGCTGCAGCGAGCGGTAGGGGAAGTGGATGAGGTCCCCGCGCAGGGTGCCGACGGTGCCATCGACGCTGGCCGCCTCATGGATCTCGCGCTTGCCGCGCCAGCCGCCCTGGCGGCGGTCGAACAGGCGCAGCACCCGGTCCGGATAGGCATTGCCGTGGCGCAGGAACCTGCCGAAGTACTCCGACAGGCGCGCGAAGCGGTAACCCGCATGACCTGCAAAGCCGCCGTCGCGGGCCTGCTCGATGGCCGTGCGCAGTTCCGGGCTGATGCGCTCGTCGGCGTCCAGGCACAGTACCCACTCGTGGGTGGCCTGCTCGACGCAGAACGCCTTCTGGCTGCGAAAGCCATCGAACGGACGCTGCAGCACGCGGGCGCCGGCAGCCTCGGCGATGGCCACCGTGGCGTCGGTGGACAGGGAGTCCACCACCACGATCTCATCGCAGAAGGCCAGCGAGGCCAGGCAGTCGCCGATGCGCCCGGCCTCGTTGAACGCGATAATGCAGGCCGAGATGCGAGGCCGTTCGATGGGAGCGGTCGTGGAGGACATGATGGCCGGGTACCTGTTGTTTGCGACGGAGCGCTATGCGCTGCCTATTCTCGCCCCGTTGGTGCAGGCCTTGCACGCTTCCGGCCAGGAAGTGGCGGCCTGGTTCGAAGATGGCGCGGCCGGCAGCCAGTTGCCCGGCGTGCCCAACATCGGCCTGAAGCAGGCCCTGGCGATGCGGCCGCGGGCGGTGTTCAGCGCGGCCAACTGGGTGCCGACCTTCCTGTCGGGGGCCAAGGTGCAGCTGTTCCATGGCTTCAACGTGGAAAAACGCGACAGTGCGCGTGGCCACTTCCGGGTGCGCGGCATGTTCGACCTGTACTGCACGCAGGGCCCTGCCACCACCGCGCCGTTCCGCGAGATCGCGGCAGTGCAGGGCCATTTCGCCGTAGCGGAAACCGGCTGGCCGAAGCTGGACCCGCTGTTCCGCGACGACGGCGGCGACAGTGCCGCGTTGCGCAATGCAGCCGGTGGACGCCCGGTGATCCTGTTCGGTTCAACCTTCACCGAGCGCTTGAGCGCCGCTCCGCACCTGCATGCGCAGATCGCGGCCGACATCGCCGCCGGGCAGCACTACTGGCTGCTGACCCTGCATCCGAAGTGCCCGCCGGAACTGTTCGAACGCTACCGCGCGCTGGCCGGCGCCAATGCGCGGTTCATCGAACCGGAGCAGGTGATGGCCGCCCAGCGCGCCGCCGACGTGCTGGTATCGGACACCTCATCGATCGTTTCCGAGTTCATCGTCCAGCACAAGCCGGTGGTGACCTTCCGCAACCGCGTGCCGAAGCCGCATATGATCGATTTCGACGATCCGCAGCAGTTGCCGGCAATGCTGGCGCGCGCGCTGCATCCCGATGCTGCGTTGCAGGCGGAGATCGTGCGCTACGCCGATGCCATCCACCCCTACCGCGATGGCCTGTCCAGCGAGCGGGTGATCGCCGCCACCGAGGATTTCCTGTCCGGCGAGATGGGCACGCTGCGTCGCAAGCCGTTTGGCAGTTGGGTCCGGGACCTGCAGATCCGCAAGGACCTAGGCTACTGGGGGCCGTCGCAGCGTTGATGTGGGTAGTGCCGGCCGCTGGCCGGCAACCACCGGAATGCCTGCGTTTGCCGGCCAGCGGCCGGCACTACCGTTGATCCACGCCATGCGTGGGGGGGCAGTAGATCCACGCCATGCGTGGATGGTGCAGTAGATCCACGCCATGCGTGGATGGCGGTTCAACGATCGGCCGCGCTACCAGCGCAGCTTGCGCCGCGCCAGCGCCGTGGCCAGTTCTTCCATCAACGCATGCGCGCGCGCCTGCGGCAGATAGCGCAGTGCCAGTGCCACATCGCCATGCGCACCGGCGGTGTCCAGCTGCAGGCTGGCCGTACCCAGCAGCTTGTCCAGCGGCGAACGCTGCAGGCGCAGGCCCTGCACCTTGTCCAGCTCGGCCCAGCGCCACCAGCGCTTCCACCAGCCACCGCGCACCGCCACGAACTGGCCATCCAGGTGCCAGCCCATCCGTGCCATCTGCCGGTGCGCGATCAACAGGCTGACCGGCAGCCAGGCCAGCAGTGCCAAGGCCGGCAGGCCCCAGCGCCAGTACAGCGCGGCGGTCAGCAACGGCACCACCAGCAAGGTGGACAGCGACAATCGCCACCAACCGCGTTGCGGTATCGGCTGCCACTGCTGTGGTGGCCATTGCAGCTGTGGTAGCAGATGGCGCACCAGGTCGTCGCAGGTGCCCGCGCCAGCCAGAGGAGCAAGTTCGCGCAGCGCGCGGTCGTCGTCGCGCGCGGGGCCACCGGCGGCGCTGTCGATACGCAGCTGGCGCAACCCGAACCAGCGCTGCAGGGTGCTCTCGCCCAGCGTCCATGCCTGGATGCGGCGGCGCGCGACGCTGCTGCGGGTGCGGCTGAGCAGGCCGGTGGAGACGGTCAGGCGCCGCTCGCGCTCACTGAGGGTGAAGCCGTGATAGCGCAGCAGCGTCAACACCACCGACAGCACCCGCAACAACAGCCAGCCCAGCAGCAACGCGGCCGCCAACAGCACCAGCCCACCGGTCACCCCGGCATGCAGATGGCTGGCGTAGCCGAAGGCCTCGCGCCCGCCGCGCTGGATGGCATCGTCCATCGTCTGGCGCGGTACGGTCTGGAACAGGACGCCGAAGGCGGCGATCGCCAGCGCCCAGCCACGGTTGGACAGCAAGCCCATGCGCAGCACATCCCAGCTCGACAGGCGCAGCAGTACCTGCTCGTCGTCGGATGGCACGACACCGGCAGCCGGCGCGTCGCCCGGCGTTGGCTCGGGCACTTGCCCACGCTGGCGCACCAGCTGTTCCAGGGCCAACGCCTGGTCCAGCCGCAGCACGCGCATCTCCGCTTCCGGGCGCACGCCACCGGCCGATTCCAGGCGCAGTTCGGCAACCCCGAACAACCGGTGCAACGGGTTCTGCCGCACTTCCACGTTGTGGATGCGGGCGAAGGGAATCTCGCGCCGGTTGCGCGCCAGCAGGCCGCTGCGCACGGTGATCGCATCGTTGCCGATGCGATAGCGGTAGCTGAGGTACTGCAGCACCGACACCAGCACCAGCGCGGCGATGGCGGTCAACGGGATCAACTGTGCCCACATCGGATCGCGGTCGCCGCGTTGGCCGAACACCAGCAACGCGACCAGTGGCAGGAAATAGTGGCGCAGCTGCATAAGCAGTACGAACAGCCACGACCACGGGTGCAGTCGATGCTCTTCGCCACCGCTGGGCAGCGACGGCGGCAGGGGCGGCGGCAGGCTCACAGGGCGTCGGCGTCCTGGTCGAGCTGATGGGCCAGGGTGTCACGCAGGCGCTCGGCATCGGCTTCGTCCAGGCCGCTGACGGTGACCGCACTCAGGCGGGTGCCGGCGGTGTGCACGATCAACGTGGCCAAGCCTGCACGCCGCTCCAGGGGCCCGCGACGCAGGTCCAGGTGCTGCACGCGCGAAATGGGGATGCGGGTCTCCAGCTGCCACATCAGGTCGCGGCGCAGGCCCAGACCCTGCGCGTCCAGCCGCCAGCGGGTGCGGGTCATACGGCGATGACCGATCCAGCCACCGAAGGCGAGGCCGACCAGCAGGCCCAGCATCGCCGCCCACAGACCACCCGGAAGATCGAAGAACCACCAGAGGGCGACCAGCGGTGCGCCGGGGATGAACAGACCGCCGAAGGCGCCCTCCAGTGCCGCCAACCGCGCAGCGCGCCGCGGCAGGGGGTGCCAGTGGTCGAGGGGCATTTCGGTGGCAGCAACAGGCAAAGGAAGTTCGGTCACACGGGCGTCCGTCGGGCAGCAGGGCGGGCAGGCGCGGTGATGGCCGCACCGCGCAGACGTTAGCAGGTCGCCCGCGTTACTGGGCGGCCTGGATCAGCGCGTCGACATCCAGCAGATGGCCGGCGCGGTCGGCCTTGGTGCGCAGGTAGTGCTCGTTCTCGGCGGTGATCTCGCCGGTGACCGGAATGCAGTCCAGCACTTCGATGCCGGCATTGCGCAGGCGCTGTGCCTTGGTCGGGTTGTTGCTGAGCAGGGCAACACGGGATACACCCAGCCCGCGCAGCATCGCCACCGCGCTGCCATAGCGGCGCTCGTCGGCGCCGAAGCCCAGCTGCGCATCGGCGTCGATGGTATCCAGGCCGTCATGCTGGTAACCGTAGGCGCGCATCTTCGCGGCGATGCCGGTACCGCGGCCTTCCTGGTCCAGGTACAGCAGCACGCCGCCGCCCAGTTCTTTCAGTTTGCGCAGGCCGCGCCGCAGCTGGTCGCCGCAATCGCACTTGAGCGAACCGAACAGGTCGCCGGTGAGGCAGGACGAATGCACGCGCACCGGCACCACCGCGGACAGGTCCGGTTCGCCGACGATGATCGCCACCTGGTCGCGCTGGGCGACGCCACCGCGGAACACCGCGAAGGTGGTCATGCCGACGTCGCGCAGCGGCACCGGCGAACGTGCCACCAGTTCGTAATCATGTGCGGCGTGCGCAGCGCCTTCGGCCAGATCGCACAGGGCAACCTCGGCCGCGCCATCGAACGTGGCGTCGTCTGCATCCAGGCGCACGGCCACCATCGCCGGCAACAGCAGGCCCAGCCGGGCCAGTTCCACCGCGCCGGCATCGAACGCATCGCCTGCACTCCAGGCTGCGGGCATCGGTCCGGGTTCGCGCAGGTAGCCCAGCGAGGGCAAGGCATCGAACGCAACGCCAGCCAGTGGCAGGCGCGCGCCCTCGGGCGCCTCCACGCCGAGCACGCGGGCGCGGGTGGCGGTCAGATACAGGTAATGGCGCTCGCGCGCGGCGCTGGCGAAGGCGGCAAAGCTGCTGGCAGTGGCACTGTCCAGCGCGATCACCGCCAGGCGCTGGCCCTGGCCATCGTGGAGCAGGACCGGGCGACCGGCGCGCAGTTCGGCGACCGCGCGCTCGCAGCGGATCGCTGCCGGATCACCGAACAGGGAGGAAGCAGACATGGCAGGACCGGGGGAGGCGGACATCGGTGTCTCTATGGGGGCGCCAGCGTCGTATTCAACGTGCTGCGGCGGTGTGTCGCAGGCCGGTGCAGCGGCTCTCAGTGCGGATGTTCGTCGGTCGCGTACGGGTCTTCCTCGCCGCTGCCCGGTGGCCGCAGCGTATAGCGCTTGTAGGTCCACTGGTACTGCGCCGGGTCGCGGCGGGCGATGCGTTCGATGCCCGCGTTGAGCGCGGTGGCCGCCACGTGCGGGTCCGGATCGGCCACGGCCGGGTCGGTCGGCTCGATGTGCAGGGCAAATTCCATGTCCGGGCCGATGCGCTCGCACCAGCCATACAGCACGGTCGCGCCGGTGCGCTCGGCCAGGCGGTTGACAAGGGTCATGGTCAACGCCTGCACGCCGAAGAACGGCACGAACACCCCGTCGCCGGCCTTGGGCTGCTGGTCGGGCAGGATGCCGGTGGCACCGCCGTCCTTGAGCACCTTGAACAGCTGGCGCACGGCCGGGCCTTCGGCACGCACCTGCTGCACGTTATCGCCGCCGCGCACGATCTGCAGGAAGGCATCGCTGGCCTCGTCCTCCGGCGGCTTGTAGACGATGGCGATCTGGCCGCGCGAGGCCAGCCACTGGTTCAGCAGCTCCCAGTTGCCGTAGTGCGGGGCCGCCACGATCACGCCCTTGCCGCTGGCCAGGGCCGCGTCGTACAGGGCCTGGCCGTGGCGCTCCTTCAGGTGCAGGCGCAGGTTGTCGGCGGGCTTCCGGCTCCACAGGCGCAGGGTCTCGATGGCCTGCAGGGCAGTGGAGCGCAGCAGTTCACGCTGCAGGCGGTCGCGCGCCGGCGCGTCCAGCTCGGGGTAGGCCAGTTCCAGGTTGCGGCGGGTGACGCGGCTCTCGCGGGCATCAAGGCGCACCCACGTCCAGGCCAGGGCGCGCGCGAACCCGCGCAGCAGTGGCCAGGGCAGGCGGGCGAACAGGGTGGTGGCGCGGTAGACCAGCCGGGCTTTGCGGTGTGGATTCATCGGCCCCAGTTTAGCCAAGGGCGCTGCTATCGTGGCCGGCCCTTGCCTGGAAGCCCGCCGATGCTCGTTCTGATTCAACGTGTCAGCCAGGCTGCCGTGCATGTGGAAGGTGAAGCGGTAGGGCAGATCGGCCCCGGCCTGCTGGCCCTGGTCGGCATGGAGCCGGGCGATACCGAGGCCCGGCTGCAACGGATGGCCGAACGCGTGCTCGGCTACCGTGTGTTTGCAGATGAGGCCGGCAAAATGAACCGCTCGCTGCGTGACACCGGCGGCGGCCTGCTGCTGGTCAGCCAGTTCACCCTGGCCGCGGATACCCGTTCCGGCATGCGGCCGAGCTTCACCAGCGCGGCACCGCCGCAGGAGGCTGAACGCGGGTTCAATCGATTTGTCGACATCTGTCGTGAAAATCACGCGCCGGGGGTGGAAACGGGCCGCTTCGGTGCCCATATGGTCGTCAGCCTGGTCAACGACGGTCCCGTGACCTTCCTCCTCAGGCCCTAGGCCGCCGGGACCACCGCCCGGCAGGCCGGGCCCCGGGCTGGTATAATGCTACGTTCCCTATTTCCCCCTAGCCGGTGGCGCGAGCACTACATGGCCAACGAACGTCCTGCCCAATCCGAAATCAAGCAACTGATCAGCAAGGGCCTGGAACAGGGCTACCTGACCTATGCCGAAGTCAATGACCATCTGCCGGACGACATGGTCGACCCGGAACAGATCGAAGACATCATCGGCATGATCAACGGCATGGGCATTGATGTCCATGAAGTTGCTCCGGATGTGGAAACCCTGCTTCTCAACGACGGCAACACGGGCAACCGTGAGGTCGACGACACCGCAGCCGAAGAAGCTGCCGCCGCGCTGAGCGCGCTCGACACCGAAGGTGGCCGTACCACCGACCCGGTGCGCATGTACATGCGCGAAATGGGTACCGTCGAGCTGCTGACCCGCGAAGGCGAAATCGCCATTGCCAAGCGCATCGAAGAAGGCCTGTCCCAGGTCCAGGCCGCTCTCGGCCAGTTCCCGGTGTCGGTCGAGTCGCTGCTGACCGATTACGAAGCGCACAAGGAAGGCCGCAAGCGCCTTGCCGAAGTGATCGTCGGCTTCAATGACCTGTCCGAGGAAGTGCCGGCCCCGGCTGCTGCCGTGGCCGATGACGCGGACGACGCCGATGCCGACGCCGACGAGGAAGAGGACGATGTCGACGGCGGCGATGAAGAAGCCGCGCCGACCGGTCCGGATCCGGAGGAAGTCGCCGCGCGCATGCAGGCGCTGGGCGATGCCCTCAACGCCTTCAAGAAGGCCGTTGCCAAGGGCGACAAGAAGAACCTGCTGAAGCTCCGCGAGGAGATGTCGGCGGTGTTCGTCACCCTGAAGCTGCCGCTTCCGCTGACGGACGTGCTGACCAAGCAGCTGCGCGACACCATGGGCAGCGTCAAGGCCCACGAGCGCCGCGTGCTGAACCTGGCCACCGTCACTGCCCGCATGCCGCGCAAGGACTTCATCCGTTCCTGGGAAGGCAACCAGACCAACCTGGAATGGGTGGAAGACGCACTGAAGCGCAAGCAGAAGTGGTCTTCGGCGCTGCGTGAAGTGAAGGACCAGATCGTGTCCGAGCAGCAGGCCACCATCGACATCGAGAAGGTCACCCTGCTGGACCTGGACGAGCTGAAGGAACTCAGCCGTGCCATGGCCTATGGCGAAGCCAAGGCGCGCAAGGCCAAGAAGGAAATGGTCGAGGCCAACCTGCGCCTGGTGATCTCCATCGCCAAGAAGTACACCAACCGCGGCCTGCAGTTCCTCGACCTGATCCAGGAAGGCAACATCGGCCTGATGAAGGCCGTGGACAAGTTCGAGTACCGCCGCGGCTACAAGTTCTCCACGTATGCGACCTGGTGGATCCGCCAGGCCATCACCCGTTCGATCGCCGACCAGGCGCGCACCATCCGTATTCCGGTGCACATGATCGAAACGATCAACAAGTTGAACCGCATTTCCCGCCAGATGCTCCAGCAGTACGGCCGCGAGGCTACGCCGGAGGAGCTGGCCAAGGAAATGGACATGCCGGAAGACAAGATCCGCAAGGTGATGAAGATCGCCAAGGAGCCGATCTCGATGGAAACCCCGATCGGCGACGACGAGGATTCCCATCTGGGCGACTTCATCGAGGACACCAACGTGGAGTCCCCGATCGAGAACACCACCAACATCAACCTGTCTGAAACCGTGCGCGACGTGCTGGCCGGCCTCACCCCGAGGGAAGCCAAGGTGCTGCGCATGCGCTTCGGCATCGACATGAACACCGACCACACCCTCGAGGAAGTCGGCAAGCAGTTCGACGTCACCCGCGAGCGCATCCGCCAGATCGAAGCGAAGGCCCTGCGCAAGCTGCGTCACCCGAGCCGTTCGGAGCAGCTGCGCAGCTTCCTGGATATCGATTGATCTCCAGCGAATGCTGACGTGTTGAGAGAAACCCCGCTTCGGCGGGGTTTTTCTTTGGGGGATCCGGTGTGGAGTTGCGGCCATGCTCGGCTCCCGTTGGCGTTGACGCATCCGCCCTTTGACGTTCCGGGGCGACAAACGCACTCTGGCGTCGCAGGTGCTCAACACACCTCGTGGGCGGGCCGGATCACCGGCACCGAGGCGGACGCGCTGCGGGGACACGTGCAATGCGTGTATCTGCGGCATCAACCCTGTTGAGCATCTGGAGCTTGGCCATGAAGGCTGTTGAACACGATGTGCCTGTTGTTGCTGCCCTGGATTTCCCGCCGTTGATGACGTGGGAGGACGTCATGCAGGACGAGCTGGAGGATCGGCTGGGCTTCGCCCGACGGGCCACGCTGGCGCTGCTGACGCAATCGGGAAAACAGTTGGTTGCGGGGTTTGCCAGTGGCAACCCGAAGGGACTGGAGGGCGCAATGAAGGCGGTGGCGCTGTTCCAGGCGCATCTGCAGGAGATGGAGCGGTTGGCGGGGATGGCGGAGAGACGGTTGCAGCGTGTTGGCGAGGCGCTTGCTGCTGCCGACTGAGTAGCCGACTCCGGCCGTGCTCCACTACACTGTGACGCTGCGCAGGGCCTATAGCTCAACGGTTAGAGCAGGGGACTCATAATCCCTTGGTTCCAGGTTCGAATCCTGGTGGGCCCACCACATTGATCGCGCAATGACCCTCCGTTGCGTCACACCCTAGGCCAGCGCCAGGCCAGTACGCAGATCGCCAGCGAAACCACGATTTCAATAGCCCCCAGCGTGATGTAGAACCACCAGGCGCCGGGCATGGTCAGCACCATGATCGCGGTGTAGAACAGCCCAAACAGGATGTTCAACCATCGGGTCAGTCGGGCGGGCGCAAGCAGGGATACCGCCACCATCAGGCCGGGGATGGCCAGCATCAATGCCGTGGCAACCAGCGTGCCCTCATTGACCGGACCGACCGGGCCCGCGCCGTTGATCATGCCCTGCAATTTGCCTGGCACGTAAAGGCCGAAATAGTCGCCGTAGATGTAGCAGAACATCAGAGCCGCCCACAGCGCGGACAGCCTGAAACGGACATGGATGCGGATGTCGTGCAGTGCGCCGGATGCCATCGAGAAATCCTCGGATAGGAGCGTCAGATTGTCGCGCGCACGCGTGCACGCACACCGACCACAAGCAGCCACAGACAGATGCCGATCTCGCCCAGCGATGCGGGCGCGGTCGCGTAGTTGGAGAAGGCCATTACGGCATAGCCGGGTACCAGTAGTTCGCCGAACACGTTGGCCGCATACCCCAGGCAGCCCAGCATCAACAGCACGCCAAAGACCTTCGGCAGCACGCCGGATTTGAAGACCAGCCAGCCGAACGGCAGCAGCCACAGTCCCCAGAACAATGAAGCGATGTGGACGCCGTTGCTCCAGGACTGCAGTGACTGCAGGGCCATCGCATTGCGCACCTCAGGGGCAACCAGTGCGCTGAAGCGCGTATCGGTCAGCACCGCCAGTGCATCCAGCCGATGGCTTGCAGCAACAAGCGCGATGGGCACCGCAGTGACGGCAAGCGCAACCATCGCCACCGCTGTGGCGCGATGCACGTGCTGCAGCAGACGGAACAGGATCAGGGGCAGCAGCAGGAAGGCGACCTGCTCGATCAGGAAGGCGGCAACGCCCCACTGGAACAGCTGCTGGTGGGCCACCAGGTTGCCCAACATCGCCTGCGGGTCTCCCGCCACGCGCAGCTGCCCTGGTACATAGCCCAGACTGAAGATGCCGGTGACCACCACCAGCAGGTACACCGCACCCGCGCCGCGGCTGATTGCACGTTCCGTTGCCATGTCCGGTACCCGCACAGGCCCAGAAGGTGGGCAGCCCGCACGCTACGAGAAGCATCGGCCGGCGGTGACTGCCAGAAGTCAGGGGGACAGCTGGCATCGCAGGTGCCGCGCCCCCGCCCGTGATCCCGGCTTCACGCCCCGCACGCTATCCACGGCGGTCATGGACCTCATACGACTGCTGCGATCGCTGGAAGAATTCCTCTACGAGCTGGTCGGCTGGCTGGTGTTCTATCCGCGGATGTTCTGGCGGGTACTGATTCACCCCGGCGAGGTCGCCCTCTACACCCGCCGCGAGCTCGGCAAGGATCTGGAGCACAGGTTTTCCGATGCGATCAGCCCGGTGCTGATGCTGATCCTGTCGGTGGCCATCGCCCATGCGCTGGAGATGGCGCTGCGCATGTCCTCGCCCCGACTCAGTACGCCGATGGGGCAGCTGCTTTTCAGCAGCGAGCAGGGGCTGCTGCTCACCCGCTCTGCGGTGTTCTGCGTGTACGCGCTCGGCGCGGCCCTGGGCACGCTTCGGCGCCAGCGGCTGCCCGTGAACCGCGAGACGCTGCGCGAGCCCTTCTCCATCCAGGCGTTCATCGCATGCCCCTTCGTGGTGGCACTCGCGCTGGCGCAGGCGGCAGCCGCGTCCCCGGCGCAGGCCGGTCCGTTCACCGCGCCAGCCATCGGCGCGCTGGCGGTGGCGTGGTACCTGTGGGCGCGCATGCGGGCCTTCGTGGCCTTGAATGGAGGGTCGGCGCTGCGTGCGCTCGGCTCGGTAATGGTCTCGTTCCTGCTGACGACGATCGGGGTTGTCGGCCTGTTTGCTGCCGTCATCCTCTGATCTTCAACCGGGCGGCGATCACTCGAGAGCGTGATCGGACTTGCGCGGTGGCACTGCCGTGGCCTCACCGCGCTGCAGGAGGTCGAAGAAATCCACTGCCTCCGCCGCCAGCGCATCGTGGGCGTCGAAATCCCAGTTCTGCTTGTACTCTCGGGCAAGCAGATCACAGACGGCCTTGGCCTGCTGGTAGGTCTGCGACTTCTCCCCGCGATCGGCCAACTGGTCGCGGTGGATCTGGCACAGCATGAGCTGGTGGGCATCTTCGGCCCGCTCGCGCTCCCAGCCGATGTCGGGCAGGGCGGACAGTGCTGAGGCAAGCGCGATGGCAATCAAGGGCATGATCCGGTTCCGGGCGGGGGCGGAACCTGAGCGTAGGTGATGGTGCAGTGCGCGTGACGGCACGCGCGATGGCCGTTTTACGGGGTGTTCACCATTCGCAGCAGCATGGTGGCTGCGCTGAAGTTGGTCATGCCGATGGCGCGCCTGCCGCTGGTTTCTGCTCCTGCCACAGCAGCAGCGCGTCCAGTGCCGGGCACACTGCCTGTCCCCACGCACTCAGTCGATACTCCACTTTCGGTGGCACCTGCGGATACACCGTGCGCAGCACGATGCCGTCGGCTTCCAGCGCGCGCAGCTGCTGCGCCAGCATCTTCTGCGAGATGCCGGGGATGAGCCGCTCCAGGTCGGAATAGCGCTGCACCTTGCTGTCGAACAGGTGGAAAAGGATCAACAGCTTCCAGCGGCCTTCCAGCAGTGCGAGTGCACTGGCCACGTCCGCGGCGGCGGTCTCAGGGGTGTAGGCCTTTCTCATGGGGTGGGTCACTTACCTTCAGGTGCGTTCTTGTGGCGGCCAGGGTGCGGTTCGAGAATAGCGCCTGTCCCGCCTGGAGTGCCTGCGATGTCTATTGATCTTCCCGCGCCGTTGTCCCGCTATTTCCTGCTGGCCAATGGCGAGCCCGGAACGCACGTGGAGCAGTGCTTTGCCGCAGACGCGACGGTGCGCGATGAGCGCCAGCAGCACCAGGGACACACGGCGATTGCCGCCTGGGTGGCGCAGACGCGTGCGGCCTACCAGCATCACGTGGTGCCCCTGCAGCTGCATGTGCAGGACGGTCGCCACATCGTATCTGCACAGGTCAGCGGCGCGTTCCCGGGCAGCCCGGTGGTGCTGAAACACGCGTTCACCCTGCAAGGGGATGGCATCGTCGCGCTGGACATCCACTGATCCAGTGGCGGTTGCTTCCGGAGATCGGGTGGCACGCGGATGGCTGCCGATTGACGCGTAGCAATACCAATGGATGGCGATCTCCACGCATGGCGTGGAGCTACTGAGCGCGGGGTGAAGCTACGGGTTCTGGAACACCGCCAGCTGCGCGGCGAAGGCGCGCTGGTAGGCCGGCCGCGCGGTCGCGCGGTCAACGTAGGCAGCAAGGGTTGGATACTCGCCAACGATGCCGCTGCTCTGCAGCCGCAGCAGCACCGACACCATCAGCAGATCGCCGGCGCTGAAGTCTCCGTCCAGCCACGGTGCATCGCCCAGCCGGGCGGACAGCTGGCTCAGCCGCCTGCGCACGCGCTCGTCCAGCATCACCAGCCGTTGCGCGTACCAGGGCTGTTCGCGTTCCAGCACCCACGCCATGGAGCGTTCGACGATCGGCGGCTCCACAGTGTTCAGCGCGGCGAACATCCAGGTGATCGCGCGCATGCGCGCACCCGCGTCGGCGGGCAGCAACCCGGGGTGCTGTTCGGCCAGGTGCAGCAGGATCGCGCCTGATTCAAACAGCACTACGTTGCCACCCTCATAGGTGGGAATCTGACCGAACGGATGCCGCTCCAGGTGTGCGGGTTGCTTCATCTCCTCGAAGGAGAGCAGATGAACGTCGTAGGCAAGGCCCAGCTCTTCCAGCGCCCAGCGCACGCGCATGTCGCGGGCCAGCCCCTGGCCACGGTCCGGGGAATGCTTGAATGCGGTCAGGATCGGCGTCATCAGGATGTCCATCGGCGTTGGCTGCCACGTTGGCCGGCCTTTCTTCTCTCGACGCCCGGACAGCTCGGGAATCGACACGCCTCCGCTGACCGAGGGCCCGGCATCGCCGGCCCGGATGAACCGTTCACGTCGGACGGTTCGCACGGGGGGCGTGGTGACGCGATACTGCCCATCTGCACACCCTTGGGGAAGTACGTGAGCACGTCCAGACTGCCGCGGATCGTTGGGTTCGACGTGCCGCGGCTTCACCAGCAGGTCGATGCGGCTGCCGATGAAGCGATCACTGCGCTGCTCGATCAGGCACCCGATGAACAGTGGACCGGCCGCTTCCTGCAGCACTGCGCGACGTTGGCGTCGCAGCTTTCATTGGCGGAAGTGAGGGTGGAGGGCACCCGCATTGCCTTCCATGGCTCCATCGCCGATGCGCGTGCGTTGGCCGATGCGGTCATCGCGCTGGTGAACCGGTTGAATGATCAGCTGATGCAGGAAGGCAACCAGCTCGCGGGCGAGGAGTGACCTGCCCGCAGCCGGTGTCAGCCCGCCTGCGGGGCCAATGCCGGCCCGGACAGGCGCGCCCAGCAGCCCATCGCCATTTCCGCCGACCCCGGGTGGCCACGCAGGCTGGTGCGCAGCGCAAGCCGTGACTGCAGATCGGTGAGCCACGCCGTGCGCGTGCCATGTGGGTTGCGGACATAGATGTCGCACGCCAGGCGGATGACCGGTGCGACCTCGTGGCGGAAGTTGATGGCGGGCAGATCGCCCGTCTGGAACGCGGCCTGCCAATGCTGCAGCTCGCGCTCGACGTCAACGAAGTCCTTGTTGGTGATGCGTTCCATGAGACTTCTCCTGTTGGAACGCCAACGTACACCTGTGCATGTCAGGAGCCTGTGTGCGCGCAGCGCCGTTCATGGTGCCCGTTCATTAATCTCCGGCTTTCATGCAGTTGCGTAACCGGCCCACGCCCACAGTGGCGCTGCAGCAGATCGCTGCGGTGGAGCACGACATGAACAACAATACGCCGCAAGGCCAGACCGACCGCACCAACGCACCGACCGGAATCAAGCAGGCCGCCCAGCACGGCCAGGCTGATGACAACGCAATGGGCGGCGACCGCAAGCAGGACGGCAAGCAGCGCCAGCAGGAGCAGCAGGTCCAGCAGGATGCAAAGCCGGTCGGCCCGCAGAAGTCCGGGCAGGAACAGAAGAGCGAGCCGGGCCGTGACAGCCGTCGCTGAGCAGTAAGCGAAGAAGAGGCCGCGCGTTGCGCGGCTTTCGTCTGTCCAACGTTCGGGAAGAGCGCTGATGCCATCCCATGCCCGTGCGGTAAGCCTGATGACGAAGATCATGTACCAGTGCCGTCCGGCAGGAACGACGACGATGGCGCGCTGCCGCGCCTGCCAGGCCCCCAGTCCGGGTGGCATGGAGTGCGCGCGTTGCCTTACCGAAGAACTCGGGGGCGTGATCGGCAACCGCGGTGCTGCGGCACGCTGGCTGGATTCGTTCCTGAAGGTGCAACAGGACGAGGCGTTCGTTTTCGTGTGCGCCAAGCGGGTCGAGGAAACCGCGTCGGCGGGTCGCAGTCTGGAGTGACATCGCGCAGGCGTATGCTCGAACTCCAATGGGAGCGAGCGTCATGTCTTTTCAGATCAACCTCTATGACAGGGATGGACGCGGGCTTCGCCTTCCCGATGGATGGTGGATCGACCTGCACACCGATCCCCCCGCGCTGGTCAACGGCGCTGTCCGCATCGATCTGCCGGCGTCCGCGCGCAACGAGCATCCTGATCTGCAACCTGACGTCCTGAACCATCTCCGCCGCCGTATTGAAGGTGCGCAATGGCTAGCCTGACCTACCATCCCCCGCTGGGCGTGCGCTGGCTGACGTTCCGCCTGCGCAACGGTCAATCCATCGGCCCGGAGAAGCTGCGGGCCGTGTGGTCCGATGCCGCAGAAACCAACAACTGTTCGGTCCGCCGCGAGCACGTGGAAGGCGCCGGCTTCGTCTATGCGCTGTACGCACCGAGCGGGCTGTGCGTTCCGCGCCGGGCGGAACTGCGCATGCGGCTGTTGCTGGAAGAAGCGGGCTACGCGTTCTCGATGGGCGTGCTTACCGGCAGCCATCCTGCCTACGGTTGAGCGCAGGGTGATCTGACCGGCCCGGAGATTGCTAGACTGCGCGCCCCGCGCGTTGCCGCAATCACGGAAGATTCCCCATGCAGAAGCTTTCTGCTCTTGCTGTTTTCCTGACGCTCGCTGTCTGCGCGCCAACCGCACAGGCCGAGGAACAGGACAGCGCCTCGACCATCGCGTTCAAGTCGATCAGCCCGGTGCTGAATGCCCTGATCAATGCCGACGATGCGCAGGACCTGATGGAGCGGGCCGAGGAAGACGACGCCACGCTGCTGCAGTCGCTGGCGCTCTATCTGGCCGCAACCCGCGAAGACCCCACGTTGGCGCAGGCGCCGTACCACGCAGCGGCATTGTTCGCACGCCGCGGTGACGATGCGCTGGCCGAGCGCTATCTGCGCCAAGCCGATGAGCGTGGCATGTGGTTCGCGCCCGCGCTGGCCGACAACGATGACTTCGAGCACCTGCGCGGAACGCCGTTCTTCAAGCAGGTGCTGGCCAATACGCAGGCACGCTACGCGAAGGTATCGGTCGGCAAGGTGGGCGCCATCTCGGTGCTGGCCCCTTCGAAGGGTGTTGCGATGCCGGCCTGTGCGCCAGTGCTGGTGTGGCTGCACGGCTACGGCATCAACGGCCACCTGGATAGCAGCGAGCAGCCGCTGGCCGATGCTGGTGTGGTGTTGCTGGGCATCAACGGTACGGAGATGCGCGAGTCGTTCGACAGCTTCAGCTGGACCGGCCCGTATGAGGGCACGCACAAGGTGGTGCAGGCGGGGCTGGAGCAACTGGCCGCGCGCCAGTGCATCGACCGCAAGCAGGTGTACCTGATGGGCTTCTCGCAGGGCTCGCAGCATGCCGGCGCGCTGCTGGCGCAGCATCCGGATGACTATGCCGGCGCATTGCTGGTGTCGCCGGGCGGCTGGCGCCAGCCGGTGCCCACACAGAGCAGCGCGCACGGCAAGCGGGTGTTCGTCATCAACGGCGAGCAGGAAGGGCCGGCGAACCAGAAGATGAGCGCGGATTTCCGCGCCCTTTTCAGCGATGGCAACGAGCTCCGGTCGCGTACCCATGAGGGTGGCCATTTCTATCCGGACGACTGGAAGACCTCGTTCCCACAGGCCATCCGCTGGCTGATGGGCAAGGGCGGCTGAGCGAAGCTCACCGGGTGGCAGGCGGTGGGCGGGAACCACGTCGCCCACTGCTTCCCAAAAGGCAACGCCGCGAGCCCGCCTGCGGGTCTACTGCGCACTGCCTGCGTTGCCTACGCTGATCCCACACGGCCCTTGCCGTGCTCCGGGGCCACGACAGCTCGTGGATCCCGTCTTCAATCGAACCAGCGGCGCTGTGCTGCAGGGCATTGCTGCCCGGCAACGCCATGCCCTGCGCCGTGCGAAGGCGTACCCCGGAACCGTCCGCCGGCCCTGCTTCACTGCCTGCCAGCCAACCTTCGTGGAGATCGCCTCATGTTCAGCCTGGAAAACACCATTGCTCCTGCCGCGCCCGCGCTCGACGAGCTTGTTCCCTCGCGTTACGCCCTGAAAGTCGGTGATATCGATGTGCTGGTGGTCAGCGACGGCGTGCTGCCGCTGCCGACGCAGATGCTCGGCCACAACGTGCAGGCGTCCGAGCGCGCCGAATGGTTCGACGAGATGTACCTGCCACAGGATGCGTTCGACTGGGCGTTGAACGTGATGGTGGTGCACAGCGGTGAGCGCACCATCCTGATCGACGCCGGCCTGGGCATGGACCCGGACCTGCAGCTGCCGCGCGCCGGCCAGCTGATCCGTCGCCTCGGCGCTGCCGGTATCGACCTGCGCGAGATCACCGATGTGGTGATCACCCACATGCACATGGACCACATCGGTGGCCTGCTGGTGGACGGAGTGAAAGCACAGCTGCGGCCGGATCTGAAGATCCATGTCGCGGCGTCGGAAGTGGCGTTCTGGAAGTCGCCCGACTTCACCCGCACCAACATGCCACAGGGGTTCCCGGACGCGCTTCGCGCAACGGCCACGCATTTCTGGGCCGAGTACGGCAGTTTCGTGCACACCTTCGAGGATGAGCATGAGATCGCACCGGGCGTAGTCGCGCGCCGCACCGGCGGCCACACGCCGGGCCACTGCGTGGTGCGCGTTGCCTCGGGGGGCCAGGCGCTGACGTTTGCTGGCGATGCCGTGTTCGCCGTCGGTTTCGATCAACCGAACTGGCATAACGGCTTCGAGCACGACCCGGAGGAAGCGGCGCGGGTGCGCATCGAACTGCTCAATGCGCTGGCCGGCACCGGCGAGATGCTGGTGGCCACGCACCTGCCGTTCCCGTCGGTGGGCCGCGTGTCCCGCGACGGCGAGGCGTTCCGCTGGGTGCCGGTGTTCTGGGATTTCTGATCAAGTTTTCTGGACTTCACGTCACCAATGGTCCCGGGCAGGGGCGCAAAGTAGCCCCTGTCGAAACCCACCCATCCGCTGGAGGTCCACCATGAACACCGTTACCCGCACCCTCGCTGCAACTGCCCTGGCCCTGTCGATGCAGGCGGGCCTGTCCGCCCAGGCCGCCGAGCCTGCACACCCGTCCGCGCCCAGCGCTGTCACGCGCACCGCCAGCACCATCACCACCGCCGATGGCGTGCAGCTGTACTACAAGGACTGGGGCCCGAAGAACGGGCCGGTGGTGACCTTCAGCCATGGCTGGCCACTGGATTCGGACAGCTGGGAATCGCAGATGATGTTCCTGGCGGACCACGGTTACCGGGTGGTCGCACACGACCGCCGTGGCCACGGTCGTTCCAGCCAGCCCTGGGACGGCAACGACATGGATCACTATGCCGATGATCTGGCCACGGTGATCAATACGCTGGATCTGAAGGACGTCACGCTGGTGGGTTTCTCCACAGGCGGCGGCGAAGTGGCGCGGTACATCGGCCGCCATGGCACGGGACGGGTGAAGAAGGCCGTGCTGATCAGTTCGGTGCCGCCGTTCATGCTGAAAACCGCAGACAACCCCGGTGGCGTTCCGATCGAAGTTTTCGACGGCATCCGCAAGGCGCAGCTGGAGAACCGCTCGCAGCTGTACAAGGACATTCCGTCCGGGCCGTTCTATGGATTCAACCGACCGGGCGCGAAGGTCAACCAGGCGATGGTCGATGCATGGTGGGCGCAGGGCATGCTGGGTGGGCAGAAGAACACCTACGACTCGATCGCCGCGTTCTCGGCGACCGACTTCCGCGCTGACCTGCAGAAGTTCGATGTGCCGACCCTGGTGATCCACGGCGACGACGATCAGATCGTGCCGATCGACGTGGCGGGACGGATGTCGGCCAAGCTGATCAAGGGCGCCAGGCTGATCGTCTACCCGGGCGCGCCGCATGGTCTGACCGAGACCCACAAGGACAAGGTCAACCAGGATTTGCTGGCCTTCCTGCAGCAGAAGTAACCGCAAGGGCAGCCGTCAGGCAGCACGGAGAACCAGTAGAGCCACGCCATGCGTGGCTTTGCTGTGTATGAAGCCAGCCGCATCCACGCATGGCGTGGATCTACTGGATTGACGCAGGGTGGAAAGCCCGCCGGTAGAGCCACGCCATGCGTGGCTCTGCTGTGCATGAAGGCAACCGCATCCACGCATGGCGTGGATCTACTGGATTGACGCAGGGTGGACAGTCCGCCAGTAGAGCCACGCCATGCGTGGCTTTGCTGTGTATGAAGCCAGCCGCATCCACGCATGGCGTGGATCTACTGGATCAAGGTTGGCTGGTTCAGGCCCTGCAGCTTGTGCGGGTTGCGCTGCACCAGGATCTGCACGATCTGCTCGCCGTTGGTATCGAAGGCCATTGCCGATTCCAGCACGTCATCGAAGTAGCGCAGCAGCCCCAGTCGTCCATTGATCATGCTCGGCACCATCCGCAGCTGGTCCTTGCGCCGCAGGTGCGGGGCGTACAGCAGCTGTGCGATGCGTGCGCCGCCGACCATCGGTTTCGGGAAGCTGGTGACGATGCCGCCGCCATCGCCGATCAGCACGGCCGATTCGGCCATCAGGGTTTTCATCGTCCCGAAGTCGCCATTGGCGATGGCCTCTGCGAAACGCCGCATCAGTTTCTGGTGCACGTCCTGCGGCACGTTGTAGCGCGGTCGCTCCTGCCGCAGCTGCAGGCGTGCGCGGTGCACGATCTGCCGGCAGGCGGCTTCGGTCTTGTCCAGCGTGCGTGCCACCACGTCGTAATCCTGGTCGAACACATCGTGCAGCAGGAACGCGGCACGCGCGTCCGGTGCCAGCCGCTCCAGCACGTTGAGGAAGGCCACCGACAGATCACTGGCCGTTTCCAGCATGTACTCGGGTGTGCCGGTGTCTTCAGTGAGCAGCGGCTCGGGCAGCCACATGCCGACATAGTGCTCGCGCGTGCGCCGGGCCAGGCGCAGGCCATCGATGGCGCGGCGGGTGGTGGTGGCCACCAGCCAGGCTTCGGCGTTCTCGATGTCCTGCTGGTTGGCGCCATGCCAGCGCAGCCAGACATCCTGCACCACGTCCTCGGCCTCGTGCGAGGAGCCGAGCATGCGGTAGGCCACGCCGAACAGGCGCGGGCGTAGTCGGGTGAACAGTGCGGTGGGGTCGTCCATGCCAGCAGAGACGGGACAGGTCCGCCGATTGTGACACCGGCGGACCTGTGGGAGTGGCGGGCACTGCCCCGACCGGTGGCGGTCAGCGTGGTGGCAGTACCGCCGGCTTGCCGATGTCCTTGATCAGGAACACGACGAATGTCGCCGGCTCGGTCTGGCTGGCATTGCGGCCGACGGTGTGCAGATCGTCCGGGCCTTCATGGAAGGCCTCCCCCGGGCCGAGGGTGACCTCGCGGCCGCCGGCCACGCCCATCACGATGCGGCCCTGCAGCACATAGACGAAGCCGTGGGCGTCGTGCCGGTGCACGGGATCGGCGCCGCCGGGTGGGTACTGCACCGTCAGGATCAGTGCTTCCTTGCCCGGCTGTTCCGGCAACGGACGGGTCATGACCTCGCGCACGATGGGCTCGGGTGCGGTGGGCGGCGGTGTTGCGGCGATGCTGGTCAACGGCAGCAGGGCCAGCAGCGCCAGGGAACAGAGAGAACGCATGGCAGGTCTCCAAGCGGAAAGGGGCAGTCGACGCTCAGGCCAGACCGGCCTTGTCCAGGCCAAAGGCCTGGTCCAGCGAGCCGGGTTGCGTACGGAAGGCGACGTTGGCGCGGTTCCAGGCGTTGATCGCCATCACCGCGTAGGTCAGATCGACGATTTCCTGTTCGGACAGCTGACTACGCACGCGCTCATACACGTCGTCCGCAACCCCCTGCGCAGGCAGGTGGGTAAGTGCGTCGGTCCACGCCAGGCAGGCGCGTTCGCGCGCACTGAACAGGTTCGATTCGCGCCACGCCGCGACATGGTGCAGGCGCAGTGCGCGCTCGCCACGGATCGTCGCTTCCTTCACGTGCATGTCCAGGCAGAACCCGCAGCCGTTGAGCTGCGAGGCGCGGATGTTGACCAGGTCGATGATGGCCGCTTCGATCGAACTGTTGTGCACGGCATGGGAGAAGGTGCCGAGCTTCCTGAAGAGTTCGGGCGACTGTGCGGCGTAGTCCAGGCGTTGGCTCATGACGGTGTTCCGATGGGAGTTGAGGGACGCAGCGAGGCTAGGCCCGCTGCACGCGGGGCGGTAGGCGAGGGCAGGGCTGCACGGTGTTGAGCGAAAAACACCAATGGCCTGTCACAGCGGCGGATGCTCGCCCGTCTGCCGGGCATGGACACCTCATCCGCCCCGAACCGCGCAGCAGCCTGCCCCGCCAGTGAGCGGGTCTGGCAGGCCTTCCTTGCCGCATTGCACGAACTGCCACCGGACATGCGGGCCGTGCTGTTGCTGCATGACGTGCTGGGCGCGGGCTTTGAAGACATAGCGCCGCTGCTGGGGCTGGAGCTGCCGGCATGCCGCCAGCGACTGGTCCATGCACGCGCCCACCTGCTTGCCCGACGCGACTTCCAGGAGCCCGGAACACCATGAATGTCATGCCGCAGTCCTGCCTGGCCAGCGACGGCCGCGATTCCCTCACGGCATCCTTTTCCGCCAGCTATGCCGGGGTCCTGGCATTCATCGCGGTAGCCGCCGAGGGCAGCTTCGCCCGCGCCGGTGATCGCCTCGGCATCGGTCGTTCGGCCGTCAGCCGCAGCGTGCAGAAGCTGGAGGGACAACTGGGCGTGCGCCTGTTCCTGCGCACCACGCGCTCGACAACACTCACCCGCGAAGGCGAGCTGTTCCTGGAGGGCTGCAGCCCGGGCGTTGCCAGCATCCTGCAGGCGCTGGACGAAATGCGCGACCTGCGCGAGGGACCGCCGCGCGGGCATCTGCGGATCAGTGCGACCCATGGCTTCGGACGCCGGGTGATCGCGCCGCTGCTGTCTGCGTTCCGCGCGGAGTATCCAGAGGTCTCTGTGGAGTTGCTGCTGGACGAGCAGGCACCGGACCTGGCCGCCGATCGCATCGATGTGGCGTTCCGCGATGGCGTGCTGGAAGACAGCCAGGTGATCGCCAAGCAGCTGGTGCCGATGCAGCTGGTGGTCTGTGCATCGCCTGCGTATGTGCAGGCGCATGGCCTGGCAGACACCATCGAAGTGTTGTCCAGCCATGCCTGCATCGGTCGACGTCTTCCCGGTGGGCGCCTGCAGCGCTGGGACTTCCGTGTGGACGGCCAGGATGTGAATCTGCAGCCGCCGGCGGAGGTGGTGTTCAATGATGCCGATCTTGTCCTGCAGGCAGTGACCGACGGGCTTGGGATCGCCCAGCTGCCCAGCTACCAGGTAAGTGATGCGTTGCGCGCAGGCGCTGTAGTGACCTGCCTGGACCGCTACGCGCCGCACGATCGTGGCCACTACCTGTGCTATCTCAGCCGACGCCAGCTGCCCAAGCGGATCCGCGCGTTCATCGATTTCAGCACCCAGCGCATACGCGCGCTGGATCTGGATGTGTTCTCGCACTGGGAAGCGCGGCAGCAGGCGGCAGCGCAGCGCGATGCGGCCCCGGCATGGGCATGACCACATTGGTGCCGATGCGGCAACAGTGCGTGGCCCGCTGCGGATCTACTGCGCCGGCCAATGCGTTCCTAGCATGCAGCCACATCCGAACTTTCCACGTTCCAGGAGACCTGTCATGAAGATCCTCGTCATCGGTGGCACCGGCCGCATCGGCAGCAAGGTGGTCGATCGCCTGCATGCGGCCGGCCATGAGGTCGTCGTCGCTGCACCCTCCACCGGTATCGATGTGCTGAGTGGTGAGGGCCTTGCCGCTGCGATGGCAGGCACCGAGGTAGTGGTCGACCTGGCCAACTCGCCCTCGTTCGAAGATGCGGCGGTGCTGTCGTTCTTCGTGACTGCCGGCCACAACATCCTGGCGGCCGCGGCGCAGGCAGGCGTACGCCATCATGTCGCGCTGTCGGTGGTGGGTACCGACAAGCTGGCGGCCAGCGGCTATTTCCGCGGCAAGATCGCCCAAGAGCGCTTGATCCGCGATTCGGACCTGGCGTACACGATCATCCACTCGACGCAGTTCTTCGAGTTCCTGCCGGGCATCCTCCAGTCAGCCGGTGACGGCCAGACCCTGCAGCTGCCGACCGCCGCAGTGCAGCCGATCGCCGCCGAGGATGTAGCCGATGCGGTTGCGCGCATCGCGCTGCAGGCACCAGCCAATGACGTGGTGGAGATCGCCGGCCCGGAACGCGAATCGATGGCGGTGCTGGCGCAGCGCTTCCTGCAGGCAACCGGTGACGCGCGGGAAGTGGTTGGCGATGCCCAGGCGCGCTACTTCGGTGCGCAGCTGCAGCAGGACACGCTGGTGCCGGTGGGCCAGGCATGGCTCGGCACGATCGGCTTCGAGCGCTGGTTGCAGCAGTCCGGGCTGGCACAGGGCCAGCCGGCCTGATCGGCGGTGGACGCTGACAGCAGGAACCTGCGATGACCGGGCTGAAACCGCCTCCGCACAGTGTGCTCGACAAGTACCACGGTGATGAGGTGCGCCCGCTGTATACCGGACGGGTGCGGGTCAGTGGTGGCGTGGCACAGCATGGCCGCGCGTCGGGCGTGGTGCGGTCCGATGATGGTGCGCTGTCAGTGGACCTGCGGTTGCCTGCTGAGCTGGGTGGACCCGGTGGCGGTACCAATCCCGAGCAGTTGCTGGCGGCGGGCTACGCCGGCTGCTTCCACGGTGCGATGGTGCTGGTGGCTGCGCGTGCGGGAATGGAACTGGTCGAGCCGAGCATCGACGTAGCGGTGACGTTCGCGCGCGATCCCGTGGACGGCCTGTACCTGCTGTCTGCCGAGATCGTGGTGTGCCTGCCTGGCATGGACCCGATACGTGCAGCCGAACTGGTGCGCAACACCGAGCGGGTCTGTCCGTACGCGAAGATGTTCCATCGGGGCATCAGCCATGTGGTGCGGGTAGCGGTGGACTAGACATGCGGTGCGGATGACCGTGCAGGTCATTGCCAGGATTCAGATGCGGTGAAGACGTCGCGTCGCCCGCGTGAGTGGGTGGGGCGCCGTTGGGCAGCATGATCACCGCATCAATCGATGCTCACCCGCGAACCACACCCGGTCGGCCAGTCTGGGCTCGCAGGCAACGGATTCCACTGTTGCCCTTTTTCCCCCAGAGGAGACTACACATGAGCACCCAGTCCACCATCGAGCATCGCCTCAACGACCTGATCGAGATCGCACGTGATGGCAAGTCCTTCTACGAGGAAGCCGCAACCAAGGTGAAGGATGCCGAGCTGTCGGCATTGTTCGTCCGCATCGCCGGCGTGAAGGGCCGCATCGTGTCCTCGCTGAGCAGCTCGGTGGCCGCTACCGGCGGCAAGCCGGCCGAGCACGGCACCATGGTCGGTTCCATGCAGCAGTTCTACGGCAAGGTGCGCGCGGCCTTCGGTGACACCAACTACGGTTACGTGGCCGAACTTGAAGAGTCCGAGGATCGCCTGCTGGGCGCGTTCAAGGATGTGCTGAAGGACAACGACCTGCCGCCGGCGGTGCGCCAGGAAGTGACCCAGTGGCTGCCGGAAGTGCAGGAATGCCACTCGGTGATGCGCGCCCGCAAGCATGCGATGAAGGCTGCCTGATCGCATCTGGCGATCGTCCCCCACATCGCCGCGACCAGGGCAGCCCAGTGCTGCCCTGGTCGTTTCTGCGTCTGCCATCTGCGATCAGGCGCGTGGCCTGAGCAGGGCAACGGCCAGGCTCGCCAGCGTCGCTGCTGCGGCGGCAGTCCACAGGGACGCGGCAAAGCCCTGGCTGTAGATCGCCCGCGCCAGATCAACCTGGGCTCCTTGGGGCAGTGCACCGGTGGCGATGGTGTCGGCCAGACGCATGACTTCATCTGCAGGTACGCGTGTTGAGAGTCCGGCGCGGATGCCGACGGTCAGGGCGCTGGAGAGGACCGTGAAGCCGAGCAGGATGCCGACGAAGCGCGTCGTCGCACTGATGCCCGAGGCCATGCCTGCGCGGTCGCGGGGGGCCGAGCCGATGATCGCCTTGGATGTTTCGCCGTTGAGGATTCCACCGCCTGCGCCGATGATGACCATCGCCAGCAGCGCCACCGTCGGCTGGTTGTGCCATGCACCGATACCGGCCAGCGCATTGCCGGCGGCAGTGGTGGACAGGCCGATGGCCAGCACCATCCCACTCGACAATCGTCTGCCCAGGCGCCTGCCCACGCTGGGGAACAGCAGCATCGCCGCAGCGAACGGCAGCATGCCGGCGCCCGTGGCCAGTGCACTCAGGCCGACGCCGTTCTGCAGGTACTGCGGCAGCATCGAGGCCATCACCTGCGCGCTGACCGCGTAGCCGATCATGGCGATGAGTGCACCGACGAAGCGCGGGCTGGCAAGCAGCCGCAGGTCGACCATCGGATGCCGACGCTTGAGTTCGATGCAGGCAAACAACGCACCCATCGCGATGCCCAGGCCCAGACCAGCCAGCGCCACCACTGATGTCCATCCCTGCGCGAGCCCTTCCACGAGGAAGAACACGATGCCGAAGATCGCCATGCTGAAGGTGATGATGCCGGGCGGATCGAGCGGTCGTACCACCGTGTCGGCGGAGTCGGGAACCCAGCGGATCGCACCGTAGGCCAGGAAGGCGAGGAAGGGCAGGATCGCGATGAACACTGATCGCCATCCCCATAGCGAGGACAACAGCCCGCCGATAAGTGGCGAGAGCACCATCATCATGCCCATCGCCGTGCCCCAGAAGGCCCAGGCATCGTCGCGTTCCTTACCTTCGTGGAACTCGTGGCCGATCACCGACAGCGAGGGTGCCAGCAGGAAGGCTGCACCCACGCCCTGGAACGCGCGGGCCAGATACAGGGCACTGGCCGTGGGTGCCAACGCGCAGGTCAGCGATGAGATGGCGAACAGCGCGATGCCGATCAGCAGCACCCACCTGCGACCATGGCGATCGGCGATGGCACCGGCGGGGAGAAGCAGTGAGGTGAAGGACAGGATGTAGCAGCTGATCACCCATTCGATGTCGGCGAAGTCCGCCTGCAGATCCCGCGCGATGGTCGGTAGCGCGACGGCCACGGCGTTGGTTTCCAGCACTGTCATCGTGCATCCGAGCGAGGCGATGATCAGGATCCAGTTGGGCGGCCTGCGGCGGGGAGGGGAGAGGAGCACCAGGTACTCGGGTGGGAGAAGAATGCCCATTCAAGCAGCTTCGACCGTTTGTTTCATTGCCCGTGTTCTTGAAGTACGTTAGGTCAAAGCTAACGATCAGGCGCGCATGGACCGTCGACATCTGCAGTACTACGTCGCACTGGCCGAGGAGCTGCATTTCGGACGCGCCGCGCTGCGCCTGGGTATCGCTACGCCGACGCTGAGCGTGCAGATCCAGGAGATCGAGCGTCGTTTGGGTACGCCCTTGTTCGATCGCAGTCGACGCGAGGTCATGCTGACCTCGGCCGGCGCGATCTTCCTGGCCGAAGCGCGCAACGTGCTGCGCCAGTTCGAGCAGGCAGAGGCCGTGGGCCGCCGTGCCGGTCGCGGCGAGATCGGCAGGATCGAGATCGGTTACGTGGGTTCAGCGGTCCATGCGGGCGCGCTGCAGGAGCAGTTGCAGCGGTTCCGCAGCGCCTCGCCCGATGTGGTTCTGCAGGTCGGCGAATGGCCGATGGCCGACCTGCCGGACCTGCTGCTGGACGGTCGCATCGATGTGGTGTTCTGCAGGCTTCCTATGGAAATTCCCAATGCGCTCGGTTCGCACATCCTGATCGAAGACCAGTTCTGCGTAGCGTTGCCGGCATCGCACCCGCTGGCCCGCGCGGCGTTGCCGGTGCAGCCGGCGCTGCTGGCGAAGGAGGCGTTCATCATGCCGGAGCAGCCCGCAGGCACGCTGGAAGTCGCCCGCCGTGGCGGATTCGTGCCGGACATCCGCTCCCGCCCCGGCCATCTTGCCGTCGTACTCGCGCAGGTCTCGGTGGGCGATGGGGCGGTGGCGATCGTACCTTCGGTACTGCAGCGGACACTGTTGCTGCCGGGCGTGGTGTATCTGCCGATCGCGGGGCCGGTCATCGCCTCGACCATCGCTGCGCTATACCGTGAACAGGAAACGTCGCCGGTGGTCCGCCGGCTGATCGAACAGGTGCGGTGCACGCCCTCCCGGCGCATCGATATGCTGCCCGTGCCCTGACGCCGTGCGGGACGCCGTTGCCGGTACCCCGCTATGGGCCTTGATACACTCCCCGCATTCGATCTTCCACCGGATCATCAGATGAACAACGGGAACGGTCCGCAGACAGTCCGCTGAGCCGCAACAACGATACGCACGTTGTTGCGGTGGTCTTTACCTGCGATTTCCACGCACTGGGTTGATCACCGCCGGATTCCCTCCTGAGCGGATGTTTCCTCATGTCTGATCGAAAAGCCCTTCGCTGGGCCCATTCCCTGCCGGCCGCCATCGCGTTGATGGCTCCCTTCGACCTCCTGGCCTCGCTGGCCATGGATATCTATCTGCCTGTTGTATCGGCCATGCCGGATGCACTCGGCACATCGCCTGCCGTCATCCAGTTGACGCTGAGTCTGTACATGCTCGTACTCGGGCTGGGCCAGTTGATCTTCGGCCCGCTGTCGGACCGGATCGGGCGACGGCCTGTGCTGCTGATGGGCGCGTCGCTGTTCACGCTGGCGTCGTTTGCGCTTGCCGCGTGCAGTGGTGGCGCGGCGTTCCTGGCTTGGCGCGGGGTGCAGGCGATCGGTGCGTCGGCCGCACTGGTCGCCACCTTCGCGACGGTGCGCGACGTGTATGCCGATACGGCCGAGGGTGCCACGCTCTATGGTCTGTTCGCCTCGATGCTGGCGTTCGTACCGGCACTCGGTCCGATCCTCGGCGCGTTGATCGCCTACGCGCTGGGCTGGCGGGCCATCTTCATCGCGCTCGGCGTGCTGGCACTGCTGGCGGGTGTGCGTGCATGCCGGGGCTGGCAGGAAACGCGGCCACCACAGCACGGCCGCGCATCGCCAGCCTTCGCACGCATCCTCGGCAATGCCGGGTTCTGGGTCCATGCATTGGGATTCAGTGCGGCGATGGGCACGTTCTTCGTGTTTTTCTCGATCGCCCCGCGGGTGCTGATGGGGAGGGCCGGCTATTCGGCGATGGGCTTCAGCCTGGCCTTCGCGACGGTGGCGCTGGTGATGATCGTCACCTCGCGCTTCGCTGCTCGATTCATCGGGCGATGGGGCATTGGCGGCAGTTTCCTGCGTGGGCTGATGGTGATGATCGGCGGCGCGCTGGTCATGGCGATGACGGCGATGCTGCCGCCATCCTTTGCCAGTGTCGTGTTGCCGATGTGGCTGGTGGCCATCGGCATCGTGATGGTGGCTGCGGTGGCGGCCAACGGTGCGCTGCGCGATTTTGCCGATGCCTCCGGCACGGCAGTGGCGCTGTACTACGCCGTGCAGAGCGTGATCGTGGCAACGCTTGGCACGCTGGCGACGCTGCTGCTGCCGGGCGATACGGTCTGGCCGCTGGTGGCCTTTGGGCTGCTGCTGCCGTCGTTGAGCCTGGGTGGCCTGGTGATGCTGAGGCGGTGAACTGTGCAATCAGCATCAGAAAGACAAACTGCTGGCGTGATACGTTCCCGCGTCGGGCAATTGAACAGTGGCTGCCCGGATCGGTTCCGTCTCCATGCTGTCCTTCCGTTCGGTCACCCAGGTCGCTTCATGACACCAACCTCCCGCAAGTCCTTCCGCAAGCCCCAGATCGCCATCCTGGGGAGTGCCGATCCTGGCTCACCGGCGTTCGACCTCGCTGCACAGGCGGGCAGGTTCCTCGCCGAAAATGGAATCACCCTGGTCAGCGGCTGTGGCAGCCCAGCCACGCGGGTGGCAGCCGAGCATGCAGTCGCAGCTGGCGGCACGGTGCTGAGCGTGATTCCGGAAGGCAGCATGCCCGCAGCAGACTGGCCGGCAACGGTGGTGGTGCCATGCGGCATGGGCGATGCCCGCAACCTGATCATGGCCTTGGCCGGCGATGCCTGCATCGTCATCGGCGGGCGCGCGGGCACGATTTCCGAAGTGTGCCTGGCCTGGCTGCACAAGCGGCCTTTGCTACCGCTGGTGGGCGCGGGTGGCTGGTCGGAGGGGCTCCCGGGCAACCCTCCCGATGAGCGCGGGAACTCGCCGATATTGCCGTGGCATGACATCGCGGAGTTGCGCGCGCAGCTGCGTGATCTGCAATTGCTGGCAGGCTGAACCGGCGCCTTCACGTCCTATCCCGCACGCACGGCTACGGTGATGCAGCCTGGAGTCACCAGGCATATCAGGGAGTGATATCGATGCGAGCCATCAGGAAAGCGATCGTTGCTGCAGTGTTTGCACTCGCGTGTACCGGTTCGGTGGCGGTGGCCGGTCCGGTCCAGCCGTGCGACTTCCCGTGCTGGAAGGCCTACCAGGCCTGCGTGGCCGGCGGTGGTGATGCCATGGAGTGCCAGTTCGAATACGATCGCTGTGTCATGGACAGGTGCGGCGCCGTCTGAGGCCTGCATATCGTTCGCATTGGGGGGCCCGATCCATGGGCCCCTTTCCATCTGGCCGCAGCACGTGGTGCGCGGTCGTGATCGTCTGGAGCCGCCACATGGCTGTAAAGCGCGTCGTCGCCAACATCGCCAGTGCTGATCCTGCGCAGGCGGCCACGTTCTACGGCGACATCCTCGGCATGGACATCGTGATGGACCACGGCTGGATCGTCACCTATGGCGGGCACGGCACTGCGCTGGCACAGCTCAGCGTTGCCAGCGAAGGCGGATCGGGTACGCCGGTGCCGGATCTTTCGATCGAGGTGGACGACCTGGATGATGTACTCGAACGCCTGCGACGGGCGAACATCGCGCTTGAATATGGCCCAGCCGAAGAGCCATGGGGTGTGCGCCGCTTCTACGTGCGTGACCCGTTCGGGCGCCTGCTGAACATCCTCGCCCACCGTTGACCGGCAGAAGACGGCCTGATCGCGCTGCAATGCGGCCGATGCGCAGGCGACTGTAATCACTCAACCCTGCTGGCTGCCATCGGGTTTGCCGGGCATGTCCTGGGCCTGTTGCTGTTGCTGTTGCTGGCGGGCACTGGCATGCCGTGCATGGCCACCTTCACGCCCGATCGCGGCCATGTGCTGACGATCCTGGCTGATCGCTTCACCGCCCTTGCGGCCCGCCACGCGGGCCTCATCCGGGCTGAACTGGTGCGCATTGCCGGATGCGTGTGCGGCGCGTCCGCCTTTCGACGCGATCGCGCGCTGTTTGTCCTCGTCCATCGAGGCGAAGCCACGGTTTCTGCTGCCAGTATGTGAGTTGGCCATTGCCAGTCTCCGGATGTGGAATGGGATGCCGCCATCAGCGACGGCTTCATGCTCCACATCGTGGGCTAACGGCACGTGGACGTGGGCCATATTGGACTCACATGTCCTGCGCATGCGTTTGACAACGGGTTACCGCGCAGGGAGCGCCGAAATCAGCAGCCGGTCACCGCGGCAGACATCGGTGTTGCTGTACAGGATCCGGCGGCCATCGTTGAAGGTGATGCGCAGATCGACGCGGCAACCGGTTCCGCGCAGTGCCACGGTGGCCTGGCCGCCACCTCCCGCGATGGGCTCGGCCAATGCCAAGGCGTGGAATGCGTCGGATTCACTCGCCGCGACTTCCACCGACATGGCAGGTGCATGGGCGCGGTTGATCAGGGTCAGGTAGTGCAGCGGCGCAGCAGGTGCGCTGGCGGCAATGCAGAACAGGCTGGCAGCGAGCAGGGCGCGGGACAGGTGCATGGGCGATCTCCGTTGGGGACATCGCTATCTGGCGGTGGAGGCCACGCGCCTGCAATCGATCCGGGACGAATCGTCGCGACAGCGGGACCAATCGCAATCGGCCATCGCCGCCCTTCATTGCCGGCCACGCTGTGCCTAAGATGGCGCTGGCCCGCTTCGGGCACAGGGACGCATGCGATGAAGATCCGCCTTGGCCATACCCAGATCGACGTGCTGCGTTACCTGCTGCTGTGGCTGGCGGTGGCGTTCGCCTTCACCCTGCAGAGGGTGTTGAGCCACAGCCTGCAGGGCCAGTCATTCCCGTTCGAGGTCTACCTGCGCTGGTCGATGATCCAGTGGTTCACCTGGGCGGCGCTGGCGCCGCTGGTGTTCACTTTGGGCGAACGCTATCCGCTGCAGCCGGAGCGAAGGCTGGCCGGGCTGGGCGTGCAGCTGATGGCCAGCGTGGGGGTGACCGCGCTGGCGATGGTGGTGGGCGCCCTGGTGTCCACCTGGTTCGAGCCCAGCAGCTTTGGCGAGCAGTTGTGGTATTTCATCGCCCAGCATTTCGCGATGGGTCTGCTGACCTACTGGGCCCTGTTCGCGATCCAGCAGGCGCTGTATTTCCAGCAGGAAAAAGTGCGCCGCGAGGTCGAGGCAAGCAGGATGGCGACCGAGCTGGCGCAGTCGCGGTTGCTGGCATTGAAGTCGCAGCTGCAGCCGCATTTCCTGTTCAATACGCTGCACGCAATCATCACCCTGCTGGATGAAGACAAGGCCAGTGCCGAAGACATGCTGCTGCGTCTGAGCGAGCTGCTGCGTGCCTTCCTGGAAGACTACGATGGCCAGGAAATCAGCCTGCGCCAGGAACTGGAGTTGATCGAGCTGTATCTGGGCATCCAGCGCACGCGCTTCAAGGATCGCCTGCACAGCCGCATCTACGTTGCACCGGAACTGCTTGATGGCGCGGTTCCAAGCCTGATCCTGCAACCGCTGGTGGAAAACGCGCTGCGCCATGGCATCGGCCGCAACCTTGGCGAAGACACCATCGAGATCGAGGGCCGCCGCGACGGTGACATGCTGTGCATCGAGGTGCGCAACCAGAACAGCACGCTGCAGCAGCCCGGGGCGCCAGGTGGCCATGGTATCGGCCTGTCCAATACGCGGCTGCGCCTGCGCGAGCTGTATGGCGATGCGGCCGAGGTACGCCTGGACCTGCTCTGGCCGCAGGGTGTGGCCTGCCGGGTGCGGTTGCCACTGCGGATGCTGGACGATGCCGATGACGCTCCCGAGTTTGTCGTGCACGGTAGTGCCACATGAGCCTGAGTGTGCTTGTGGTGGACGACGAGCCGATCGCCCGGCGCGCGGTGACGCGTCTGCTGCACGGCGATGCAGACATCGGCAGTGTGGCCGAGTGCGGTGACGGCGTGTCTGCCGTGGCGGCCATCCGCGCACAGTCACCGGACCTGGTGTTCCTGGATGTGCAGATGCCTGGCATCACCGGTCTGGACGTGCTGGCCACTATCGGTGCCGCGCGGATGCCGGCCACGGTATTCGTCACCGCCTACGAGCAGTACGCGGTACGCGCATTCGAAGCCAACGCCCTGGATTACCTCGTCAAGCCCTTCAGTCGCGAGCGTTTCGCGGCCGCCTTGCTGCGCGCGAAATCCCGGCTGGCCCAGGCCGCCAATGCAGCCGACAACACGCGCCTGCTGCAGGCGCTGGATGTGCTGCGCAGGCGCGAGGATTATCTGCAGCGTATCGCCGTACGTGATGGCGAGGCAGTGCTGCTGCTGGCGGTGCAGGACATCCTCTGGATCCGCGCCAATCGCAATACGGTGCAGCTGCATCTGGCTGATCGCGTACATGAGCTTCGCGAAACGATGAACAGCCTGGCTGAACGGCTCGATCCCAGGCATTTCGCCCGGGTGCATCGCTCGGCCATCGTCAACATCGCACGGGTCAGGACGATCCACCCCTGGTTCAATGGTCATCACGTACTCACCCTGGAGAACGGCCAGCAGCTGCGCATGAGCCGTTACCAGAACGAAGCCTTCCTGCGGCTGGTGTCGGCCCGCTCGGAGGCGTGAGTTCCTGTTGCCCGGTCAAGCGCCGCCGACCTGACGGGGGTGGCATGCAGAATGTCATCGATTCCTATCGCCGATGCCATCGGGCTTGCCTAGAATCAAGGCATCCCGGTAGGTCCCGGGCGCTGTCGAGTGAATGGATTCAATGAAGATTCTGTTGACCGGAAGTTCCGGGCGGATAGGGCGCGCGATCTTCGGTGCGCTGGCGGGTGCCAATGAGGTGGTAGGGCTGGATCGCAGTCCCTTCGCAACCACGCGCGTGATTGCCGATATCACCGATCGCCGGGCGCTGGAGCGTGCCGTGCAGGGGGTCGATGCCGTGATCCACACCGCGGCACTGCACGCACCCCACGTGGGCCTGGTACCCGACGCGGTGTTCCAGCAGATCAACGTGGACGCCACTGCAAACCTGCTGCAGCTGGCGCGCGAGGCTGGCGTGCAGCGCTTTGTCCTGACCAGTACCACGGCGTTGTACGGCCATGCCGTGGTGTCTGGCGGCTGCCGTTGGATCGACGAGGACACCGAGCCGCTGCCCCGCACGATCTACCACCGCACCAAGCTGCAGGCCGAGGCGGCTGCCGAAGCGGCGGCCAGCACATCGTTCACCGTGCGCGTGCTGCGGATGGCGCGCTGCTTCCCCGAGCCGCCTGACCGTATGGCGATGTTCCGCCTGCACCGTGGTATCGACGCACGCGACGTGGCCAGCGCGCATGCCGCGCTGCTCCACGATGAAGGCGCGCCCTTCCAGCGCTACCTCGCGTGCGCGCCAACACCCTTCCGGCGCGAGGACTGCCTGCAGCTGGCCGCCGATCCGCGCCAGGTGCTGGCGCGCCGCGCACCGCAGCTGCTGGCCGAGTTCGAGCGCCGTGGCTGGCCGCTGCCGATCAGCATCGACCGGGTCTATGACAGCAGCCGGATGCGTGCAGCGCTGGGCTGGCAGCCGCGTTTCGGTCCGGAGGACGTTCTGCAGCAGTACGCCGCAGGCAGCATCGAGGTCCTGCCCCGTGCGGAGTGGATACGCGACCGCGTGGCCGAGTAGCACAGGCCGCTGTCGACGGCCGCAGCTGAGCAGGTTCAGGTTTGTGCGTGCGCTGAGCCTCAACCTCGCCCGGCCATGGCCGCTAACCCGGTGCGCGCTTTCCTGCGCCGGGTTCCGATCCGGCAGGGCAGGCGGCCCGCGCGATGGATCGCGCATCTGCGCGGTGCCCTGGTGGCACCGGTCGACCTGAACTGCCTGCGGATCCTCCCATGTCTTCTTCCCGTTCCGTCGCTGCCCGTCGCCCCGGCAGCATCGCCCACAAGCTGATGCTGGGCACCGCGGTGATCGCGTTGCTGTGCTTCGGCGCGACCGCGTTCCTGATCTATCACCAGGCCAGTTCGGCGCTGGTGTCGTCCTCGCGACAGACCATGGCCAGCGAAGCCCGTGCCGAGGCGCGCCAGGTGGCTGCCGACCTGGGCACGGCCTTCGCCAGCAACGATGCGATGGTGGAAACCGTGCTTGCCCAGCGTGCGCGCGGTGATGCGCCTGATCGCGCAAGCCTGGCCAACGTCATCGGCGAGCAGCTGCACGCGCACCCGGAATGGCTGGGCAAGAGCACCATGTGGGAGGCCAATGCCTTCGACGGCAAGGATGCCGAGTTCATCAACAGCGAGGCGCACGACGCCACCGGCCGCTACATGAGCTACTGGGCCTGGCAGGACGGCAAGCCGCAGCAGTCGACGATGACCGACTACACCGAGACGCCCAGCGGCTCGGGCAACTGGTACATGGTGCCCAGCCGCGACAAGCTGCCGCTGGTCAGCGAGCCCTATGCCTACGACATCGGCGGCAAGCAGGTGCTGATGAGCACCCTGAGCACCCCGATCGTCGAGAACGGCACCTTCCTTGGTGTCTTCACCGTCGACTTCTCGCTGGACGCGCTGCAGAAGCACCTGGCCACGCTGACGCCGATGGGCGCCGGCCGTGTCGAGCTGCTCTCGCCGAAGGGCGTGGTGCTGGCCTCGGCCGACGCTGCCGAGATCGGCAAGCCGCGCACCGATGCCGCCACCCTCGGCATGCTGGCGCAGATCGCCGCCGACAAGACGTATGAAGCATTCGAGCCCGACGCTGCCGGCAACGTCCGCCTGTACGTGCCGCTGCAGGTGGGTGACGCGCCGCAGCGTTTCGCGCTGGGCGTGGTGGTGCCGCATGCGGTGATCATCGCGCAGGCCCGCGAGTTGCTGTGGATCATCCTGCTGGTGGGTGTGGTGGCCGCGCTGGTGCTCAGCGGTGGTGTCTACCTGCTGCTGCAGCGGCTGGCTGTGCGCCCGCTGGCACAGGCGGTGCGTATTGCAGGCGACGTGGCTGCGGGCAAGCTGGACACCGCCATGCCGGCGCTGGGCAACGATGAAGTGGGCCGGTTGCTGGACGCGATGCAGGGCATGCGCGGCCAGCTGCAGGCGGTGATGGCCGCACAGGCGGAGATGGCGCGCCGCCATGATGCCGGTGAAATCAGCTACCGCATGGATGCCTCGGTGTTCCCGGGCGAGTACGGCCGCATGGTGGCCGACAGCAACCAGCTGGTGGCCGACAGCAATGCGGTCACCCAACGCCTGGTCGAGGTGATGCAGCGCTACGCGGTGGGTGACCTGAGCGTGGACATGGAGGCACTGCCGGGCGAAAAGGCGGTTTTCACCGCTGCCATGGCAACCACCAAGACCAACCTGGCGGCGATCAACGAACAGATCCAGCAGCTGGCCGCTGCGGCGGCGGCAGGCGATTTCGCGGTGCGTGGCGATGCCCAGCGCTTCGAGCATGACTTCCGCCGCATGGTGGAAACGCTCAACACCATGATGCAGGTCAGCGACCAGAACCTGGCTGCGCTGTCGACGTTGCTGCGCGCCATCGCCGCCGGTGACCTGAGTACACGGATGGAGGGTGACTTCCACGGCGTGTTCGCGGTGATGCGCGACGATGCCAACAGCACCGTGCAGCAGTTGACCCAGATCGTCGGCCAGATCCAGCAGTCCGCTGCCAGCATCCGCCTGGCCGCAGGCGAGATCGCGTCGGGCAACAGCGACCTGTCACGCCGTACCGAGCAGCAGGCGGCCAACCTTGAAGAGACCGCCGCGTCGATGGAGGAACTGACCTCCACCGTGCGCCAGAACGCCGATCATGCCCTGCAGGCCAACAAGCTGGCGGCCTCGGCCGCAGGCGTTGCCAGCGAAGGCGGGCAGGTGGTCAGCCAGGTGGTGCAGACCATGGAGCAGATCGAGACCTCTTCGCAGCGCATCGCCGAGATCATCTCGGTGATCGACGGCATCGCTTTCCAGACCAACATCCTGGCATTGAACGCGGCGGTGGAAGCGGCGCGCGCCGGTGAACAGGGCCGTGGCTTTGCGGTGGTCGCCAGCGAAGTGCGCGCGCTGGCACAGCGCTCGGCGGGCGCGGCCAAGGAGATCAAGGAGCTGATCGACGCTTCGGTCGGCCATGTCGGCGCCGGCGCGCAGCTGGTGCACGGTGCGGGCCGCACGATGCAGGAGATCGTCGGCCAGGTCGGCCGGGTCAACGAGATCATGGCCGAAATTTCGGCCGCCTCGCGCGAGCAGTCGGCCGGTATCGAGCAGGTCAACCAGACCGTGGTGCAGATGGACGAGACCACCCAGCAGAATGCTGCGTTGGTGGAAGAAGCCACCGCTGCGGCGCGGGCGATGGAAGAACAGGCCGAGCAGCTGGCGGTGGCGGTGTCACGCTTCCGCCTGCAGGCCGACACCCGACCGGCTGCCGCGTTGCGCGCCGCCTGAGCCGGGGCATGAACGACGACGCCCGGCCAAGGCCGGGCGTCGATGTGCCGCTGCGTGTGTGGTGCGCTGGGCTTAGAACATGCCTTCGAAGGGGTTCCAGCTGGTGTTGCCCTTCACCTGTTCCAGGTAGTAGCTGTAGTTGGTGCTCGAGGCGACCAGGAAGTTCATTGCGATGAACAGTGCGCGGGCCACGATGTCCGGCAGCACCAGGCTGACCGCGATCAGCACGATGTTGATGCCGATCACCACCAGCGCCTTGCGCCACATGCCGAGGATGAACAGATAGATCGCGCCGAAGAAGAAGGCGAAGAAGTTCAGGTTGATCTTCAGGCGGTCGCCGAAGGACAGCGCCTTCCAGGCCTGCTTGAAGCCGGGCTCCTTGGGAGCGCCGCGCTGCTGGAAGAAGTTGAAGCGGAACTGCCACTTCGGGCTGAAGCGGGTCAGGTCAATGGTGTTCATTTATAGGGACTTCCCTGTTAGGAAAACGTTTTCATGATAAGTGAGTCACATTCAGCAAACCAGCTTGGAGCGTCAAAAATGTGACGTTCCTACGGCAAGGGGCTTGCGTCCCGGTGCCGCACCGTCACCCATCCGCCTTGTTTTTAGGATAGGGTGCGCAGTTCCGCTGCCACCCCGGTTGTTCACGGGTAGCAGCGGTATGTCCATGGAGGTTGCATGACCACACCAGCTACACCGGAAAACGCACCCGGACCGGTGCTCCTGCCGACACCCGAAGTGGTGCAGGCACAACAACTGCTCGCCCGCCAGCAACTGGCGGTGGCGATGGACCGTGCACGCATCGCGGCCAGCCGCGACGCTGCAACGGCTGTACTGGAAAACGACTGAGCCTGGAAAAAGCCGCCACGATCGCGCTGGCCTGCTGCCAGCGCGATCGCAGTGCGCATCAGAAGCGCGCGGTCATGCTGAGGAAGTAGCTGCGGCCGGCGACGAAGTAGTCGGTGGCGCCGTCGGCGTACAGCTTCTTGTCGGCCAGGTTGCTGACGCCGCCACGCAGGGTCAGCACCTCGTTGACGTTCCAGGCAGCGGTCAGGTCATACAGCGTGTAGGCCTTCAGGAAGGTATTGACCACGCCGGTCTGCTTGCCGGTGTACTGCGCCGACAGGCTGCTGGAGAACGTGGTGTTCGGGGTCCAGTCCAGAGACGAATAGCCTGAGAACTCCGGGGTGTCGATCAGGTTGCGGCCGGTGGTCAGGTTCTTGGCTTCCTTCATCCAGGTCGCCGACGTGCGCCAGCGCCAGTGATCGCCGAAGCGGAAGTTGAGGTTGCCTTCCATGCCGCTGGTGCGCGCGCGCTGCACGTTGCTCATGCGCGTCCACCAGTAGCCGTTGAAGAAGCCCAGCGCTTCATACTCGATCTTGTTCCTGAAGTCGGTATGGAAGTAGGTCAGGCCGGCGTCGACCAGATCGTTGTCGAAGCTGACGCCGATCTCGCGGTTGGTGCTGGTTTCCGGGTCCAGGTCCGGATTACCGGCCATGTAGCAGCCGCCACGCACGTAGCCCAGCGGGTACAGCGAGGTGCAGCCGCGGCCGCCGGACTGGGTCGCCGCGCTGGGCGAATTCTCGGTCAGGCTCGGCGCGCGGAAGCCCTTGGACACGCCGCCACGGATCGTCCACTGCTCGCTCGGGTGCCAGACCAGGTAAGCACGCGGACTTACATGGCTGCCGAACTGTTCATGGTGGTCCAGGCGCGCGCCCAGGGTCAGTGCCAGGGTGCGGTGCAGCTTCAGCTCGTCTTCGACGAACAGCGCCCAGGTGTCCACTTCCAGGCTGGAGCCGACCACCGGATTGCCGGCGTAGTCGATCGGAGCCTGGCCGATGGTGTCGGTGTTGGTCAGCTCCTGCCGCTTCCATTGGCCGCCCACCGCGAACTGGTGGTCCACGCCCAGGGTGAAGGGCGTGCTCAGGCTGCCTTCGATGATCGTATCGGTTGCCTCGGAGCGACCGGTGGCGCCGATGTCGTTCTTGTACTCGGTCCAGTACGCGCTGAGCTTGGAGGTGCCGAACTCCCACTTGCCGTCGTGGTTCAGCGCCAGCGAACTGCGCTTGAGCTCACTGGCACCCCATGCGCCCTCGTCCTGCTTTTCCAGCGTCTGGGCGATGAAGGCCTGCTGCACACCGTGGCCAGCTTCCAGCGACACCTCCTGTGCCTCGCTCAGCTTCCACTGCAGCAGCGCGTCGACATTGCGGTCCTTCTCACCGGCGTAGGCGTTGCCGTACACGCCGCCGTTGGAGCGGTCCGAGTCGCGGCGCATGCTGTTGGCACCGATGCGCAGGCCGAAGCGCTCGCCCAGCGGGCCGGAGAAGGTCGCGCCGATCTGCTGGGTATCGCCACGGTCGCCATCCTGCGGCCGGGTGTAGCTGTGGGTCGCGCTGCCGTTCCAGCTGTCACCGATGCGCTTGGTGATGATGTTGATCACCCCGCCCATCGCGTCCGAGCCATACAGCGAGGACATCGGGCCGCGCACTACTTCGATGCGTTCGATCTGGTCGGGGGAAATCCAGTTCAGGTCCTGGCGGCCCAGGTCGGGGCGATAGTTGGTCGAGGCCGAGCTGCCCATGCGCTTGCCGTCCACCAGTACCAGCGTGTAGTTGGACGGCATGCCGCGCAGCTTGATCTTGGACTGCTCGCCAATGGCGCTGAGCCCACCGGTCACGCCCGGAATACGGCTGAGCAGGGTGGCCAGGTCGTGCACCGGCTGGCGTTCGATGTCTTCGCGGCTGATCACGCTGATGCTGGCCGGGGCATCCTTGATCCACTGCTGGTTGCCCGAGGCGGTGACCACCACGGTATCCAGGTCCTTGGTCGAGGCATCGGCGCTGGCTTCAGCGGCGGCAAGGGCAGGCAGGGTCAGCAGGCAGGCGACGGCCAGGGCGCTGGCCAAGCGGGTGCGCGACGGGCGCGCGGAACGAAGAGGGGACATGACGGCTTCCAAGGGAGAGGAGAGACCCGGTGGAAGCAGCAGGCGCACGCAGACAGCAGGCAGCCACCCCTTCCCTGGGTCGTCGGGCGCGCGGAAGGTCCGGCGCAGCTGGGTGGGTCCGGTGCGCGGAGCGCGGCGACCTGCCTGGTTAACGGAATGATAACCGTTCTCGTTTGTTACGATCCAGTACTTTCCGGGATGGATCGACACCCGCGGGGGGCACGGCGTGGTTCGCCTGCTGATTGCTGAATGGGGAGATTTCCCGGCGTAGACCTTCGCACCCGGCTTACATTCGGGGCCATAGACTGGGCCGCATTTTTCGATTCCGCCCCGTTGGAGATCGTGTGGGTTCTGGTAGTGACAGACAGCGACTGCGCGGCATGACGCCGTGGCAGACAGGACAAGTGCGGACGCCGGGAATGCGTGCCAGGAACCTTGGTGCATGCAGCCTGGCCGGGACGGCCGGTCCTGCGGCCTGCAGGGAGTAGGCGGCCATGGGGAGTGAAACCATCGAGGCGGAACCGGTCACGGCCGGTCCTGACGCGGGCTGGGCCCTGCTGCCGGCCGAAGCACCGCTGGTGATGCCTGAACAGACGCTGCGGCAAGGCGCGCTGAAGGTCCGGCGCCATCGCACCTCGCCGCGCATGATCGGCCTGCGTCGCCTGTACATCCTTGGCGGCACGGTGGCGATGACCGCCGTGGCCACCCGGATGATGTGGCGGGTGCTGTCCGGCAACGGCATCAGCGTTCTAGAGGCCTGCCTGCTGGTGCTGTTCGTCGGCCTGTTCGCCTGGATCGCGCTGTCCTTTGCCAGTGCGGTGGCCGGCTTCCTGACGGCCGTGTTCGACCGGGGCTACCGCCTGGGCATCGATCCGGACAAGCCGCTGCCGACCGTGCACAGCCGCACCGCGCTGCTGATGCCCACTTACAACGAAGACCCGCGCCGGTTGCTGGCCGGCCTGCGCGCGATCTACGAATCGGTGGCGGCCACTGGCCAGTTGCAGCGTTTCGATTTCTTCGTGCTCAGCGATACCCGCCGCGAGGACATCGCGCGTGCCGAAGAACAGGTGTTCGCCGAACTGCGCGAACTGGTGCCCGATGGGCAGGCGCGACTGTTCTATCGCCGCCGCGGTGACAACAGCGCGCGCAAGGCCGGCAACATCGCCGACTGGGTACGTCGCTTCGGCGGTGCCTACCCGCAGATGCTGATCCTGGACGCCGACAGCCTGATGACCGGTGACAGCATCGTGCGCCTGGTGGCCGGCATGGAGCACAACGCCGACGTCGGCCTGATCCAGACGCTGCCATCGGTCATCGGCGGCCGCACCCTGTTCTCGCGCATGCAGCAGTTCGGCGGGCGCGTGTACGGGCCGGTGATCGCCCGTGGCGTGGCTTGGTGGCACGGTGCCGAAAGCAATTACTGGGGGCACAACGCGATCATCCGCACCCGTGCCTTCGCCGACCACGCCGGCCTGCCGGAGCTGCCGGGTCGCAAGCCGTTCGGCGGCCACGTGCTCAGCCATGATTTCGTGGAAGCAGCGCTGATGCGCCGTGGTGGCTGGGCCGCGCACATGGTGCCCTACCTGGGCGGCAGCTACGAGGAAGGCCCGCCGACGCTGACGGACCTGCTGGTGCGCGATCGCCGCTGGTGCCAGGGCAACCTGCAGCACGGCAAGGTGGTGGGCAGCCGTGGCCTGCACTGGATCAGCCGCGTACACATGCTGATCGGCATCGGCCACTACTTCACCGCACCGATGTGGGCGATGCTGATGCTGATCGGCATCGCCATCCCGCTGTTCCAGGAAGGCATCGATTTCAACGCCCTGCTGCACCTGTCGCCCAGCGTGTACTGGCGTGCGCAGGATGAAGAACAGGTGGTGCGCCTGTTCGCCGCCACCATGGCAGTGCTGCTGATGCCCAAGGTGCTGGGTTACCTGGCGATGCTGCTCGATCCGGTTGAACGCCGTGGCTGCGGAGGCGCGATCCGGGCGTTCCTGTCGATGCTGGTGGAAACCGTGCTGGCCGCGCTGATGGCGCCGGTGGTGATGTACGTGCAGTCGCGTGGTGTGGCCGAAGTGCTGTCTGGGCGTGACTCGGGCTGGGATGCACAGCAGCGTGACGACGGTGGCATCTCGTGGATTTCGCTGGTGCGCGGCTACGGCGGCCTGGGCGTGTTTGGCGCCTTCATGGGCGTGCTGGCGTGGGCGGTGTCGCCGTCGCTGGCCGCCTGGATGGCGCCGGTGGTGATCGGCATGGTGCTGGCGGTGCCGGTGGTGGCATTGACCTCGCTGCGCGGGCCGGGTGCCTTCCTGCATCGCCTGGGCCTGCTCGACATCCCCGAAGAGAACATCCCGCCGCCGGTGCTGGTGCGCGCCGCACAGCTGCGCCGGGAAGCGGCCGAGCAACCGCCGCTGTACTGATCGCACCGTGCCAGCGGCATAATGCGGCTTGAACGTACAGGAGCCGCAACATGCTGCAAACGGTGGAACAGGAAACCGGCGCCTCGCCGCAGTGGTCGGTGATCTGGCTGCACGGCCTCGGTGCCGACGGCCATGATTTCGCGCCGATCGTGCCCGAGCTGGTGCGCCCGCACTGGCCGGCGCTGCGCTTCGTGTTCCCGCACGCACCGGTGCGGCCGATCACGATCAACAACGGCGTGCCGATGCGTGGCTGGTACGACATCGTTGGCATGGACTTCCGCTCGCGCGCCGACATGACCGGCGTGCAGGAGTCGGTGGTGCAGCTGGATGCCCTGATCGCCCGCGAGATCGAACGAGGTGTCGCCGCCGATCACATCTTCCTGGCCGGCTTTTCGCAGGGCGGGGCGGTGATCCTCAGTGCCGCGCTGGCACGCACTGCACCCTTGGCCGGCCTGATCGCACTGTCGACCTACCTGCCGGAGGCCGAAAGCGCGTCGCGCGTCGATGGCGCGGTGGACGTGCCGGTGTTCATGGCCCACGGCAGCAGCGACCCGGTGATCCCGCAGGCAGTGGCCGCGCACAGCGCCGAGACGTTGCGCACGCTCGGGCTCGACGTGCAGTGGCACAGCTACCCGATGGCCCACCAGGTCTGCGCCGAGGAAATCGACGCGTTGGGCGACTGGCTGCAGGCACGCCTGGGCGTCGCCTGACCCATGGCCGCAAGCGCTGCCACCCCGTGGATGCCGGAACTGTGCCGCTTGCCGCGGTTGGCAGCGATGCTCGGCCTGGCCGAACTGGTGGTGGTGGTGCTGGCGCTGGCGCCCGATGGCAGCCGCCACTGGACGATGGGGGAACTGGCCTCGGCCAGTGGTTTCGCGCTGTGGCTGGCGCTGGCGGTCACCGCCAGCCTGTGCCTGCTGCGGCAGGCGCTGTCGAAGCTGCCGGAAACGCTGGGCGCCGTTGCCGCCGTCGGCCTGGCCGCGCTGATCGCCATCCTGTGCGCGGGCATCATCCACGCCCTGTATGCCGTGCTGGGCGACAACTTCGCGCGCGGCATCGGCTTCTGGCGCTTCACCCTGGGCAGCGCGGCCACCACGGCGCTGATCACCGCGTTGGCGCTGCGCTACTTCTATGTCAGCGACCGCTGGGCGGCGCAGGTACAGGCCAATGCCCGTGCGCAGGCTGACGCTCTGCAGGCGCGCATCCGCCCGCACTTCCTGTTCAACAGCATGAACCTGATCGCCAGCCTGCTGCATCGCGACCCGGCGGTGGCCGAGCGCGCCGTGCTCGACCTGTCCGATCTGTTCCGCGCCGCACTGGGTGCAGGCGAGGGCGATTCGACCCTGCGCGATGAGTGCGAACTGGCCGAACGCTATCTGTCGATTGAATCACTGCGTCTGGGCGACCGCCTGCGGGTGAACTGGCAGCGCGATGAACCACTGCCCTGGGACCTGCCGATGCCGCGGCTGGTGCTGCAGCCCCTGGTGGAAAACGCGGTGCTGCACGGCATCTCGCGCCTGCCCGAAGGTGGCACCATCGAACTGCATCTGGCCTGTGTGGGCAGCGAGCTGCAGATCCGCGTACGCAATCCTGCACCGGATCCGCAGGTGCCCGGGCTGGCCCTGGCGCAGGGAGCAGGCCACGCCCAGCACAGCATCGGCCATCGCCTGAGCTGGCGCTTTGGCCGCGCCGCGCGGATGACGGCTGGCTGGAGCGAGGGCTACTATGCCTGTCAGGTGACGGTGCCGATCCAGTGAGGGGACGATCGTGAGGGTAGTCATCGCCGATGACGAACCGCTGGCGCGCGAGCGCCTGCGCAGCCTGTTGGCCGCGCAGGAAGGGGTGGACGTAGTGGCCGAGGCCGGCAACGGCGAGCAGGCCCTGCACGCGTGCGCCGAACTGCAGCCGGACCTGGTGCTGCTGGATATCGCCATGCCCGGCCTGGACGGCCTGGAAGCGGCCCGCCACCTGGCCAGTTTCGAGCCGAGGCCGGCGGTGGTGTTCTGCACCGCCTACGATGCGCACGCGCTGTCGGCGTTCGAGGCAGCGGCCATCGATTACCTGATGAAGCCGGTGCGCGCCGAGCGGCTGGCGGCGGCGATCGCGCGCGCCCGCACCTTCCTGGCCGGCCGTGACGGGCAACCCCAGCACACCGGCGGCCAGGCCCGCAGCATGCTGTGTGCCCGCCTGCGCGGCAGCCTGCGGTTGATTCCGCTGGACGATATCCACTATCTGCAGGCCGAAGAAAAGTACGTGGTGGTGCATCACGCGCGTGGCGAGGACCTGATCGAGGAATCGTTGAAGTCGCTGGAGGAAGAGTTCGCCAGCCGCTTCGTGCGCATCCATCGCAACTGCCTGGTGGCGCGCCACGAACTGGTGGAACTGCGGCGTGGCAGTGGTGGCCAGGTGCAGGCGGTGCTGCGGCATGGCAAGCAGCCGCTGGAAGTGAGCCGGCGCTGCGTGGCGACGCTGAAGCAGGAATTGCGGCATTTGTAGGTTTTCCGCGCGGCCTGCGGCCGCGACTGCTTCGAAATCAACAGCAACAGCAACAGCAACAGCGGGTCATGGCTCGGTGTTGCTACGTGCTGGGTTGGGCSGGGGTGGGGTGGCGGGACACGCCGTAAACCCATCCCTGGGGGCTCGATGGCGCCATCCTTGGCGCCAACGGTCCCGCCACCCCATCCCGGCCCAACCCTCTCGTTGTCCACTGCGTCGGACGGCAAGAGCATTGTTGTTATCGGGCGGGAAAGAGGGGTCAGATCCCTTTTCCTGCGGAAAAGGGATCTGACCCCGGAAGCCGTCGGCTGTTGCTTCTGCTTCTGCTTCTGCTTCTGCTTCTGCTCTTTCTTTTTTCTTTTGATCTTCCGTGGCTGACGCACACGGGAACTGTCAGAGGCCGGGCGGGGTGGGTGCGCGGGGGTGTCCGCGGCATGGATGCCGCGGCCAAGCCCCCAGGGATGGGTTTACGGC